>JAJFLQ010000001.1 GCA_021772615.1 Verrucomicrobiota bacterium
AACACAGTCAACACAGTCAACACAGTCAACACAGTCAACACAGTCAACACAGTCAACACAGTCAACACAGTCAACAACGAACGGCACACGAGGAAATAAGCAAGGATTATCGTAGATGACCAAACCACAGAAGACGATCGGGCGCAATGATCCGTGCCATTGCAACTCAGGGAAGAAATACAAGAAATGTTGCATGCACGCGGATGACGAGACAGCACGGCTTAAGCGGCGCATTGAACCGGAGGAGGAGGAGGAGGAATGGAATTTCGAGATAGATGACGACGACGATTCCATCGGTAACGAAGCCGTCAAGCACGACACCACGCGGTGTGATGCGCCGTTGAGGGAATATCCCAAACCGGCGTCGATACCGAAGGCAACGCCTGAAATACAGGACGTTGTTGACAGATGGTGGAATGCGTTCATGCCGGCATACGAGAAACGCGACCTCGACACAATGAACGGCATGATGGACACCTTCTTCGCGCAACATCCGGATATCGTGCCGCACCTCGGCCTTCACGAAGAATGCCTGCTGGACTGGGCGCCGGCGATGTGCGAGGGCAATCGGCATGAAGAATTAATCGAACGATTGTTTCGGATGCGATCCGACTTTCCACTTATGTACGATCAGATCTTTCAATATCTCGATCTGTGGCTGGCTGAAGCCTTGATTGTCGCTGGTCGGAAAAGAGAAATCAGCGGCATTCTGGACCGGCACATTGCGTATCCGGATGCAGACTGCGACTACCTCGAGAAGTTTCTGGATGTGCTCTTGCTTGCCAACTTGCAGGACGAGGTCTTTATCGTGGCACGTGCAACCGCGATACCATGCGCCTGTTCCTCGAATGTGATGGGGTACGGGCCGGCATTGAAATGGCTGTATATGGAAGCTGCGATCCCGATCATTGAACAACGTGACAATTCCAGCGAGGCTGCATCAGCGTTGATTAAGGCATATGACAATTTGGAATTGCCGTTCGATCATGAAGCAGGCCAGGATAGCGCAGAAAGCTGGTTGACAGATATATTCATCCGGCCCGACATGAAGATCTTTGCAATCGGCAAGAAACATCAAAAAAATGATGCGATTCGCGGACTCTGTTCCAACGTAATGGTATGGTTGCACGATTCCCAACGTCTTTCCTGGGCGAGCGCGGCATATTTCTCGAATATGTTGATTAAATACTATACAGAAATCGCGAGACAGGGAGCGTTGCCTGCCGATCCCCTATTGCTCGATCAGCGGCACGTGGAGGGATACATCCATAGTCTCTATCGCGACGCGTTCGAACTGAACGGCACCAGGGCTTTTTCGTTGCTGCAGGCATTCTGTTTTCTGGCCGATTTCATGCAGGCAATCGACCATTGCTCAAAAACCTCACGGACGCATATGGCCGACTTATGCCGAGACGTAAAGACTTCAGTCAGCGAAGAATTAGAGTCCCTTGACGCTGCCATTCGCTTCTTTGATAGCTTCCCAACGTACAAATTCGCGGCAGATTGAGCGAGCGGCCCCGCGAGCCGAGACGTCACGGTTCGATTACACGATCAACGGCTTGTCTTATATCGTTCCATGGTGCGTATCCACGCCCAATGAATATAATACGCACGCTCCGTTCGCCAATCGGGGTGGAAGCGATTGACAAACAACTCTGCAAGCCGCAATTGCAGGCGGCCTCCGCCGCGTAGCCAGAGACTTGTGCGGTGAAGTATTGCCCGGAACTTTCGTTGCCACCATTGGGGATGTCCGTTTGTCCGGTGGCTGCGAAGCGTCGTGTGAAGAAAGGCTTGCAAGTCCTCACAATTCTCAGCCGTGATCCCATCGTCATTTTGCATCCCGGGACCGCCGCGTTCCTTCATGCCGAATGATTTCCGCGGTACGCCGGCGTCCTCGGCGATCCGCCGGGGAATGGGGCGGTCATAGTATCCGCCGATACGCCAGGGTTTCATTTCACCGGTACGTGAAATCCTCGCGAGCGAAGGCGCATGTACGGCGCCGCAAGATGGTGCCGGAAAGTGAATAAAACCAAGCCGGAGTGCCATTTCGGTCAGTGCAATGTGAGACATCTTTATGGCGTTGGGTTCGCGTAGCAGGGGTTGGCACGAACCACATTGCAGCGACCAGTAATTCTCGCCGAGAGCCCCAGTGATAAACACGGTTCCCTCCAGTTTCTGCCGAAACAACAAGTAGTACTTTTCACTGCCGTTGAACGGTTTGACACAGAATTCCGAATTGTCGAGATCATCGAGCAGGTGGACATTCTCGCGATTGTATTCCGTAACCTCAAATCCCAACGCTTCACCAATGGCTCTGCCGCTATCATACCCCCAACCGTGAGGCCCGCCGCTATTTACAAAGGTCACGGCATCTGTGCAGCCGACCTTCGCTGCCAGTGCGGCTACGGCCACAGAGTCGTATCCAGTCGATACCGTTACAAGTGGGTTGAACGCATGTTGCCGCGCAGGGTCTGCGGCATTCTTTACTATCCGTTCAATCGCCTGGTGTAGATATGTTCGATAGTCCTCGAAACATGTCGGTGGCGAAGGCACCGGCTTATCCTCTAACGAAACAGACAAATCCGCGCCGACGCGCAGGTTCCGTCCTACCACCAACCCAACCGCTCGCCCGCCGGCCGTCGGCAGCGCACGAGTCGGTCGCGACAGACCCGCGCGATAGGTTTCCAATATGTCGAAATAATAATCGGGGTAATTCAGATCCGGTTCATCGCTTGTTGCCGCGAGCAGGAATGGCATCGAATTCGAAACGTACAGGCAGTCATTGACGTGCACGTAATGCAGCCATTCCAGCGTGTGACTGGCGGCAGAAAAAATAAAGCCGTCGTCCACTGCACGCCCTGCACTGCCGGCCATTGTCTCGGCCTGATCCGGCTTGCCACTCGTATAATCTCCGCTCCAGGCGCCGGCAGCGAAGGCGTCCCTTGATGCCTCAACCAGATCACCACATTGCAGACGCGCCTCGCGGCTGCCCTTATCGATACACGCACACCACGCCAGCCGTGACAGGTCTTCTACAACACGTATCTGGAAGCGACAAGCTGTCGCAGTTGCTACGTTCATATACAATCGCCGTCAATGCCGTTGAATTGAGGATTATCCACAGAAGGGAAAACGTATGATATGGGGCTCCCTAATTCAAATAGGAATCCACCTGCTCGGCAGGTGCAGCTTGCCAAGGCTTGAACCGAGTACATGAAATCAGGTTGGCAATGGTTCAGCTACGCCAAATGCCGATTGACCGGGAGACCTTGAGTTCACGGACGACCGGCAGGATAGGCATTCTCACGCGCCTGCCCCCGGACCGGACCGTCGCGAAACACAGCCTGGAAGGCTATGCTACTCAGCACCACTGCGATTATCGGCACATTGTGTTACCCAACGTTCTGAGACGCGATACTGCAATCCCGAAATGCGACAGGATCTTTGTGATGTGCTTTGCCCTGGCGTTCGCTGATGGCAGCGGACCGGAAAAAAAGCACGTGCAGCTGCAAGGATTGTCAAGAGCGACCAAAGTCCGAACGCGACGAGATCGATTTGACTTGACGTTTCATCCATATCAATATAATATATCCACATGAAGGCTATACAAATTACTATGGATGAAAGCCTGTTAGCGGAATTCGATGCCGACGGCGAGGTGCAGAGCAAAGGACGATCGGCCATACTGCGCCGAGTGACGGCAGACTATCTCGCGCGCAGGAAGCGCAATAAAATCTCAGCAGATTACAAACAGGCATACCGGGATGCAACGGTGCCTGAGAATGAATTGGAAGGCTGGCAGGACGAAGGCGAATGGCCAACCGAGTAAACCGTGGCGAGATCTGGATGTACACATTCCGGCACCCGGATAAACAACGTCCGGTTGTTGTCATCAGTCGCCAGGAGGTGATTGGACTCCTGCACACAGTCATGGTTGCACCGATAACGTCAACCATACACGGTGCACCGAGCGAAGTTGTGGTTGGTGTTGCGGAGGGTCTGAAACATGATTCAGCTGTCAATCTTGATCATGTCCAGACTGTTGATAAGTCTCGTCTCCGGCGCCGGATCGGACACCTGAACATCGACAAGATGGCTGCGTTGTGTCGGGCGCTCGTCATTGCTACCGGCTGCCGACACCAAAGATGAATGCGGAATCAGGGATGTCGGATCGTCGCTGCACCATAGAGGTCGATCATCGGGAAAATGTCAACCTCCTGCTCTCCGAACTCAGGGACGTATACGGCGTCGACGTTCATCACACGCAACTGACGATCGGTGATTTCCGAATACCGCCGGATACCGTCCTCGAGCGCAAGACAGTCGATGATTTCTGTCTATCGATCGTCGATCGTCGTCTGTTTCGCCAGGCATATCGCCTTGCCCAAATCACGGAAAACCCGCTCATCCTGATCGAAGGCCGGACATTTACTACGCGGTCCCACGACATTCATCTCGACAGCATCAAGGGCGCGCTCGTCTCGCTTGCTCAGACGTTCCGCATCCCGGTTCTTCGCAGCAGGGACCAGAAAGAATCCGCGTGGTACATACACAGCTTGCTCAATCAACGCCGACGTGTCGGAACAAACCACGGCGTTCTGACCAGCTCGCGACCGAAACGACTCGCTACTCAAAAAGCGCACGTTCTCCGCAGCCTCCCCGGAATCGGCCCCAAACTGGCCAAGAGCCTACTGGACGAGTTCGATACCATCGAGAATATTGCCAGGGCAGACCGCCTGGATCTTGAGAAAGTCCCCGGGATGGGACCCCGGAAAGCAGAAAAAATTCTGCAAGTTCTTCGTGAAGAAGCAACACCATACGATGTCCCGAATGAGCAGGAAACAGCGGATGGCAACACCCAACCCCTAACGAATTCGAAATTAAATCCACATAAACCATTCTAACGACAAAGGGATATGATGCTTGCTAAACCTCAAATAGAACACGAGTTGCTTGACAGGCTCATTGGCAACTGGACGGTAGAATCCGAATGTCAAATGGCAGCAGACAAGCCGCTGGAGAAATCAGAATACAAAGCGACATGCCGCTCGATCGGTGGCCTGTGGGTTGTCTTGGAAAGCAAAGGAGAGATGCCCGAACAAGGACCGTGGTCGTCCATCATGACGCTTGGCTACGATCCCAAGAAAAGTCAGTACGTAGGCACCTTCGTTGCTTCAGTGATGCCCCACTTATGGCTCTACCAAGGCACCGTAAGCGAATCGCGTACCAAACTGACGCTGGATACTGAAGGCCCGAGGTGCGATCAGGACGGCATGGCCAGATACCAAGACATGATTCAATTCATCGACGACGATAGCTGGGTGTTATCCTCACAGATTTTGAACGACGACGGCAAGTGGCATGCATTCATGAGCGGACGCCACACCCGTATTAAATGACCTCAAATCCGTGATTAATTCCGGCGTATCAACGTAAAACCATATGGGCATCAAAACCGTCATGATCCGAGCTTGATCCGGCTGCTATATGGATAGTGATCACCCGCATTGGCGGCCACAGCAAGGAAGAAACGGGGCGTTCAAATGAACAGTATTGCCCAGCCCTGGACGACAAGGAAGGAGCATTACCGCGAAAAGTACACAGTTGTGTGCAATATTCAGGTTGGTTCTGCTCGTTTTCTGATGCTTTCTTTGATGATCGGTTTACCCGGCCTTCTTCAGAAGATCGAAGACCACCTTGGCGAAGCCGGCGGCTTTTTTCTGGTCTGAGAGCAATCGCATCATTTGGTTACGATGGGCTTCGCTGCTGTTGAGGATGGCGTCGTCGATTGCCTTGGGAAAATCTCCCAGCATGGCCTGTTCGTCGGTGTTGTTGGCAATCTGCTCCATGACCTGCTCGTTTTCCCGAACCTTGTCGCGAATGGTGTAGGCGTAATTGAAGAGGTCGTTCGCGGTAAGCTCGTCGGTGATGAAGAGTTCGTTGAGGCGTTCGATTATTCGGGACAGGTACTCTTGATTTTTGTCGGTCGCTCGGGCCGTGCCGAGGCCCTCGCCGGGCTGAGGCCCCATTCGCTGGACTCTTCTTTGAGAATGAGATCCTGTTGCCGAACCTTCGAAACGCGGTAGTGGCTGAGGATGACGTTGTCGAGATTGATTTCGTCGTCATCGACGATGGTTATTCGAAGCATGGGCCGAAGGTGGCGGGCGAAGAGGCTGAGCTTCTCGAGGTCCCGGTCGTCGTAGTCGACGATCTGTGATATGAATTCGTAAAAGCGCACAAACGTGCCCAAATCCTTCCCTTCTTAAAAATCTCCAGGTCGTCCTTTGCGCGTTTGGCCGCCTTAAAGTCGTCCTCGGCATTGGCGATGAGCACGGCGTCCCCACTCTTCCTGCTCCGGTCGAAGACGTCGCCGGCATGCTTGTAGGCCGCGATAGCGTCCTTGTAGCGGTGGTGCCAACGCTCAATGGGATATGAAATCACGAATCCTGGTGCACCAAAAAAGGCGGAGGAATTGATCTATGAGAAAATCATATAACCTCTCCGCGTATTCGCCGCCCAAAAAATCGGAATTCTTACGACATCCCCCTGAAACGCCTTTTCGATTTCTACCGCTTACCGCTTACCGCTTGGAGGGAATTACCTCGAAAGGTGGGGTGGATGCCGGAAAGCTTATGATCACCCCGCACTATCGCGCAGCGATCTCTATTTTTTCGCCCCAGCGAAAAAATAATGGGGTGGATGACGGGACTCGAACCCGCGGCCTCCTGGGCCACAACCAGGCGCTCTAACCAGCTGAGCTACAACCACCATAAAAAAGGCAAGTACCGAAAGCTATACGATCGCGACGTAATTTCAACTTCGACGATGGCGAAAATCGGATTTTATCGATGCCGGCATTCCAGGTGCAGGCCCAGCGCTTAAAAGCGCGAATATGTTGCGCCGCGTGCATTGTAATCCAATATCGGCAAGGTTAGATTTTTGCCCGGTTCGCAAGGCTGCACCAACCATCTGCATGGTACGCTGACAGCTCTGGCGTTTCCGAAACTGTAGTGTTGTTTTACGGTCGGTTGCGAACGCATTTCCGGCGACCACCGAAACCAGATTTTACCGAATTTTTCACGGACGAGTCGACTATCCTGCATCGTTGTCCTGCATGCTGCAGCAAGCACCGAAGCCTCGGCATGCCGGACCATGACATATGTGCATTGGCCAGGTGTGGACGATTGTTTGTGATGCCTCATCCCATAAGGACATATCATGCCGAAAAAAATCTCCGGTGTCGACCCCTTCTTTCTCAAGGCCGAGCAGCTGGCGAGTGATTATTCGCTGTTCCCAAAGTCAGGAAAACTCGACGGAGGTCAGAGTCTCGACGGCGTCTTAAGCCGACGCGCCATCAAATCTATGCTCGCGGAGCTACGCACGCTCGATGTCGACGCGTACATCGCCCGGACGGTACTGCCCGCCGAGGACCAGGCGCGCGTCGGCGCCATCGCCGTTATCCAGTCCCTGCCCGGCACCATCTTTCGGACGATCGACAACGGGCCACTATACGCGGTCGAAATGCATCTGGACTGCGGCGCTCGGAAAAGGCGCATCGGCATTCTGGCACAGAACCGCAAGGCCAATAACGGCGTGTGGATGGCAGAGCACCACGCACAGGCAGTCGAGATCATTCGCGAATTTGCGAATCATTCGATTCCGATCGTGACGTTGATCGACACGCCGGGCGCGGATGCCGGGGAGGTCGCGAACGCGCACAATCAGGCACATAGCATTTCCCGGCTGATCGCAGAAATGGCGCTGATCGATCCGCCCACGATCGGGATTGTGCTGGGCAACGGCTACTCCGGCGGCGCGATTCCACTCGCGACAACGAATGTCCTGCTATCGGTGCGCGACGGCGTGTTTAATACCATCCAACCACGCGGTCTCGCCAGCATCGCGCGGAAATACAATGTGTCCTGGCAAGAATGCGCGAAGTATGTCGGTGTGTCGGCATTCGAGCTGCATAAGCAGGGTTATATAGACGGCATCATAGACTATGTACCGGGTGAAGAAGAGGAAAAGCTCGACAATCTGCGCCTTGCAATCATGTCCGGCATTCGTTCGATAGAAGAAGGCGTTATTGACTTCATTAATCAGAATGATTACGTCGTAGATCACTATATCAGGAGCATTTATCGCTTCCTCGAGCCGTCCGAACACCTCGACCACTATCAGAAGCAGGACCTGATTTCGCTACCCGACAGTCCGACGAGTCAATTGAATATCTACGGCGCGGCATACCGATATCTGCGATATCTGGGGTTGCGCAACCGGTTGCGCTCCACAACCGTCGAACGCTACGGCCGGTTGAGCAAACAAGCGATACCGCAGGGCGATCTCACAAAACGGACCGAAAAAGAACATCGCGAGGCTTTTGATCAATGGCTGCAGTCGCCTCTCGAGATCAAGTACGACGACATTCTGGGCAAGTCGTGGAAAAACTTCAATTATTTCAAGAACAAGCTGCCGAACCAGCGCGGTAAGATCCGCCGTTTCATCCTCGGCGACCCCAGGGCAAATTTCCGCCAGTCCGTGCGCGACTTGAATATCTGCCTGTGCTTCCACCTCTACAATCTCTGGAAGGCCGGCGCGCAGAGCAATTTCTATTCACTGATTGCACATCTCAGCAACAGCCGCACGCGTTCGCCGAAGATACACAAGGATATAACAGTCCTGGAGGTTATGTTCCAGCGCGAGATCAAACGCAAGACACTGACCGAATGCCAGAATCTTATCATGTTTGATCTGATCTATAACAACGTGATCGGGAATCTCACCGCTATCGCGCAGGAGGCCAAAGACTATAATGTCATCTCGCGCGAGTCGATCAAGAAACTCATGGACGAGTCGCTACCGCGCGCGGTGACCGATCTCCTGGCCGCGCTACCCGAAGGACAGGCGCCTGATGGCGATGCCGAAGGGAAATTGAAGGAACAGTTTCTCACCTGGTTTGAGCACGTCTGCCGCCATCCGCAGCGAAGGGTATTTCTGAAATCAGTCGAGGAGTGGAAAAAGATCGCGTTTCCGCGCATCTCTGAGACGCTATTCGCCATCGTCACTTTTGTCTTCGAACGGCTGATTCCGGTGTATCTTGAGTCTGAACGGTCCGACAAACTTTATGAAGGTCAGATCGAACTGCGTGACATCGGCATGAAGGATTTCTGGAATCGATTGACTATCGCGTACCATGATCTGATGATTCAGGACCTGCTCACCGGCTATAAACGCAGCCGTCGCATCATGCCCAAGGATATTCTTTCAATGTTCTTCTCGGATTTCGACGAGAGCAACGGCGACCTGATGACGGCGGACCCGGTGCAGTTTCCGGGATTCCGCATTTCCATCGAACAATCGCTTTCTAAAGGGATTGTGCCTTGCGGCACGGTAACCGGTATCGCGCAGCTGAAGACCAAGAGTATCCGGCGTAAGGTCGGTGTCGTTATGTCGAATCTGAGCTTTCAGGCGGGCGCCTTCGACATGGCCAGCGGCGAGAAATTCTGTAAGCTCCTGGAGAAATGCGCGCGCAGGCACATCCCGGTAGTGTGCTTCATTTCGTCCGGCGGTATGCAGACCAAAGAAGGAGCAGGCGCGCTGTTCTCGATGGCTATCGTAAACGACCGGATCACGCGCTTTGTGCGCGACAATGATTTACCGATCATTTGCTTCGGTTTCGGCGATTGCACCGGCGGCGCCCAGGCGAGCATGGTCACCCATCCGCTGGTTCAGTCGTATTATTTCTCCGGAACCAACATGCCGTTTGCCGGCCAGATCGTTGTGCCGTCCTATCTGCCAACCCACTCGACGCTGTCGAATTACCTCTCGCAGACACCAGGCGCGATGCAAGGACTCGTCGAGCACCCCTTTATCGAGACGCTTGATGAGGAATTGCGCGCGATTGATCCGGACATCCCCGTCGCTCGCGAATCTGTGATCGATGTGATGACGCGCATATTGCAAGGCGACCTCAGCGTGGACGATCCGGACGAGTTGAACGCCACGCAAACAGTAAGTCACTTATCGTTGATGAATCCGGTGAAACGGGTACTGCTGCATGCGCGCGGATGCACGGCTGTGAAATTGATTCGCGGCGCCCATACCGCCGGAGTTGACATCGTTCTGGTCCAATCCGATCCGGATATTGACTCGGTTGCAGCAGGTATGCTGAAAGACAACGATCGTCTGGTATGCCTGGGTGGTAACACATCCGATGAAAGCTACCTGAATGCGCGTAGTGTCGTTCGTATTGCCGAACGCGAAGATGCGGATGCGCTGCATCCGGGTATCGGATTTCTTTCCGAAAATCCGGATTTCGCGGCGTTGTGTCGGAATCACCAGCTCAACTTCATCGGACCACCGGTCCAGAGCATGGTGTTGATGGGCAACAAGTCCAATGCCATCAACACCGCGATCGATTTGAAGGTCTCCGTCGTGCCGGGCAGCCACGGCATCATGACCAGCGCTGAAGCTGCCGAGGAACTGTCGAAAGAGATTGGATTTCCTGTTGTGATAAAGGCCGTGCACGGCGGCGGCGGGAAGGGCATTCGTATTGTCGATGAGACAGAAAACTTTCGTGAAATCTTCCACCAGATGATGGCGGAAGCAAAGAGTGCGTTCGGCAACAGTGACGTGTACATCGAAAAATGCGTAACGTCTCTCCGACACGTCGAGGTCCAGATCCTCCGCGACCGACACAGCAACACCAAGGTCCTTGGTCTTCGAGACTGCACGGTACAGCGCAATAATCAGAAGGTCATCGAGGAATCCGGCTCGACGATGTTGCCCGAGAAGCTCATGAAAGACGCTTTCAGCTATTCCGCGGCGATCGCAGACCGCATTGGGTACATCGGCGCCGGCACGGTAGAGTTTATTTTTGATCTGGAGAATACATCGATCTACTTCATGGAAATGAACACCCGACTGCAGGTTGAGCATCCGGTCACGGAAACGGTCACGGGCATCGATATTGTAAAGGCTCAGTTCGATGTCGCTTCCGGCGCCAGTATCGAAGGCATGGAGGCCGCACCTTCCGGCTACGCCATCGAAGTGCGGGTGAACGCAGAAAAGCTGTCATGGGACAGCAACGGCCAGGTCACGCTGCTCCCGGATCCGGGCGAGATTACCGCCTACACATTTCCGAAAAAGAAGCACATCCAAATCATCTCAACCGTCGCAAAAGGCAAGGTCGTACCGTCGTATTACGACAGCATGATCATGCAGATCGTCTGTAGCGGCAGCGATCGCACCGACACCATAAAGAAGATGCTGGCGTATCTTGACACGGTAAAGATTCAAGGCATCTGCACCAACATTCCATTGTTGAAACGGATTCTCGCCGACGATATTTTCGTGAAGGGCGACTACGATACGACATACCTGCCGAAATTTCTCAAGCGCACGGATATTCGTAGCCTGATCGAGGAAATCGAAACATTCGCCGGCGACACACAGGAGGCAATGTCCGTCGACTCGCTCCGCATCGAAGACAGCGATGAGTTAAAGGTAATATCATCGTCATCCGGGATCTTCTACAACACTCCATCGCCTGCGGAACCGCCGTTCGTAGCCATCGGCGACGTGGTTACAGTGGACAAAACGCTGTGCCTGATCGAAGCGATGAAGGTGTTCCAGCCCATTCCATTGAAGATTTTCAATCGTGAGGAGCTGGTAATCTATTCGCCGGAAGATCGGTTTGAGATCGTGCGCATCAACCCGGCGAATGCCCAGGCCGTCAACAAGGGGGATCTGTTGTTTGTGGTACGACCGGTGCAGCGAGTGTGAGCACAGCGCAACCGCGCGACAGACCAAAAATTGCGGGAGCGACACGATCAGGGAGCGGATCATGTAGGTGACGGGTTTGACTGTCGTCACAGACCCGACATTAATGGTGGGACACAGTCCTCTGTGTCCGGGAAATACCGCCGCGTGCGGTCGCAGAGGACTGCGACCCTCCAGGATATCGTGTGCGGGAATCAGAGGACTTGGGCGAATGGGACCTTACGTATATGGCATTACGCCCGCCTGTTCGAATAGAGTTTCGAACAGAAATTCCAAAATCACAGGCATCAGATAACAATCAAACCGCAATTTCGAATTACCAATATCGCAAATTCTGTTCACCGTTTGTAACAACGCACCTCAAGAATGAATAGAAATGGATTTAGTAGGGATTTGGGTATTGCGATTTGGAATTTGCCCCGATTGAACCTTTCGCACAAGGTCATACCGGCAGCCTGAATCGCTCAGGCCGAGTCTGTCCGGGCACGTCAATCAGCGTGACAGGTGCAGTATTTCCTGCTCGACAATCGCTACACCCGAACTGGCGCCGATACGATTGGCACCGGCATCGAGCAGTGCGTCGGCCGATTCATAGTCGCGAATCTTCCCGGACGCCTTTATGCCAAAGTCAGGGCCGACGACTGATCGCAGCAGTCTTATATCGTCGACTGTGGCGCCGGCTGGACCGAAGCCGGTACACGTTTTTACAAACGCTGCACCGGACAGCACGACGATCTCTGCCGCCCGTCGCTTTTCCTCACGAGTCAGCACACCCGTCTCGATAATCACCTTCACTACGCGCCCTTCAGCGGCATCGACGACCGCGCGAATATCTGCATCTACATCCTTCCATCGTGTCGCCTTCAATGCGCCGATGTGAACGACCATGTCCAACTCGTCAGCACCGCAACGTACCGCCTCACGTGCCTCGGCCGCCTTGACGCTCGATTGCGTCGCACCCAGCGGAAAACCAACCACGGAAACGACCTTGACATCGCTCTTGGCCACGGCTTCGCAGGCTTCCGAAACATAGACCGGATTCACGCATACGGCGAAGAAACGATGCTCGACGGCCTCGCGACACAAGCACATGATGTCCGCAGCTGTGGCCTCGGCCCTGAGGCAGGTGTGATCTATTCGCGATGCAATATTGGCTTGATCAGGCATGGGTAAAAGTATGGCTTGCTAGAGCCGGTTCGAAATGGGTTTCGAACAAGACATTCCAAATCGCAAGCATCAAATGACATATAAACCACAATCTCAAATTGCCGGAATTGGTAATTCTGGACACCGCTTCAGGATTCTTGCAGCCTGTTGGTGAAAATGCCGCATTGCTGGAGGGCGCGAACGGCCCTGTGAGCCGCTTGCGGGATGTGGGCTTCACCAGCCTTCAGGTGGGGCTATTCGCCGGTAATGGCGCCGGCACGCTAAAGCGCGAACACCAACGGAAATCCTTAATTTAACATCCATGGATGCGTCGCAATCGGCTATGCCGCGCCGTATTCGTTGCGGTAACGGGTGATCGCCGTTAAACAATCGTCATTGATATGTATTTTCCCGTCGATGTCACGACCGTGAAGATGGGCGACGATCTCGTCAAGACTCACAATGCCGAAGGCCGGAAAGCCGAATGTACTGTCGATCTCCGCAACCGCGGAAACACCCGAAGGACCGCGTTCCTGACGGTTCACAGCCATCACAACCGCCGCAATGTCAACATCCGCAGCGGTCTTCAGCAGCGGCACCGACTCACGTATCGACGTACCGGCGGTGACGACATCCTCCAATATTACCACACGGTCGCCGTCCTCGTAGCGATGCCCGATGAACACGCCCTTCTCGCCGTGGTCCTTGGCCTCTTTGCGATTGAAGGTAAAGCTCACATCGCGGTCGTAAAGCCGCTTGAGCGCGATGCTGGTGGACACGACCAGGGATATACCTTTGTACGCAGGGCCATAGAGATTATCAACGTTGCCGCCGACCTGCTCTACGATGGCATGGGCATAGAATTCACCCAACTTTTCGATCGCAGATCCGTGGCAGATCTTGCCAATATTGACGAAATACGGCGTCGAACGGCCGCTCTTGGTCACAAAGTCTCCGAAAATAAGCACCTCCGAACGAATCAGGAATTCGATAAACCCACGTTTGTAATCCGGTAAGTCCATGGACATTCTCACGGTGCCTTTCGGGGTGGAATCTTCAATACATCGCCGACCTGAAGCACATGGTTGGTCGATAATCCGTTATAATCGATGAGCTGCTCAATGGAAATACCGTACTTCCGGGCGACGATCCAGAAGCCCTCCCCTGGCGCGACTTTGTGAGTGGTCTCGCCCCGCGTCTGAACCGGGTTGCTGCCGGATGCACGATCATTTGCCACGCGATGATCTGGTGTCGTTCCGGCATCGCCGGCATCTACCGCCGCGTCCGTATGTGCCGTGCCGGGAAGGGCGTCGGTTGGGGTCCGCGTGGCGAATGCCCAAAACAACAGCATTCCAACGATCGCATGCAGGAGAATGGATATCGCCGCGCTCGGCAATAAACGCTTAACAGGTTGGTACATCATGGTAGACAATCGGTAACCTCACTCGCGTTCTGGCATTGTCACGAAACAAATCATCGGGTACTGTGGTGCTGAGACATATCATACCTGATGCCCGCGCAAATGCAAAATTGTCATGGCGTGGCATGTAACATTTATGCGGGATTGCGACCGACAGCGCCGAGGAACTCGGATTCGCTCAGTACCGTCACGCCGAGCTTCTCGGCCTTCGTCAACTTCGATCCGGCGCCCGGGCCGGCTATAACAAAGTCGGTCTTCTTGCTTACGCTTGACGACACGTTGGCGCCAAGGCTGCTCAAGATCTCGCCTGCCTCGCCGCGTGTCATCGTTTCCAGAGTGCCTGTAAGCACACATGTCTTTCCTGTAAACGCGGATTCGACAACTGCGGTTTCTTGTGCGACCGTGCAAACGCCGCTGCGTTTAAGCCGCTCGAGAAGGCGCCGGTTCTTCTCGTGGCTGAAGAAAAGACGCACGCTCTCCGCCATGACGCCGCCAATATCCGGTACAGCAGTCAACTCCTCCTCCGACGCGGCTGCCAGTGCGTCAATGCTGCCGAATGCGTCGATCAGCAATCGCGATGCTTTCGCACCGATGTGACGTATCCCCAGTCCGAAAACCAGACGCCACGGTGGATTGTCCTTGCTTTTTTCGATGCTTTCCAGAAGTTTCGATACGGATTTTTCGCCGAAGCCGTCAATGCCTGTAAGGTGCTTTACGTGTTCGTCTGATATCTCATAAATGTCGGCCGGCGTGGTGATGATTCCCTCGTCGACCATGACCTCGACCACTGCCGTCCCCAGCGTCTCGATATCCATCGCACCGCGGCCCGCAAAATGAATAAGACGTCCTTTTACCTGTGGCGGACACTCGGGGTCGATACAGCGGACGGCGACCTCATCATCGCTACGCACCGTGGCGGCCCCGCATCCGGGACAGCGCTCCGGTAGTTCGATCACGCGTTCGGCGCCGCTACGTTCAGACACCAAGGCACGCAGCACGGCAGGTATGATTTCTCCGGCTTTCTCAATCTCAACAACATCACCAACCCGAATATCCTTGCGCTTGATTTCATCGAAGTTATGGAGCGTGGCCCGGCCGACCGTGGTGCCGGAAAGGTGCACGGGTTCCAGCTCGGCTACCGGCGTGAGCACGCCGGTCCTGCCGACCTGAATGGTCACGGCCTTCAGTCGCGTAATCGCTTTTTCGGCCTCGTACTTATAGGCGATCGCCCACCGTGGCGACTTCGCGGTGAAGCCCAGGCTTTCCTGCAATTCCCGGCTGTTCACTTTCACGACAGCTCCGTCCAGTTCGTATCCGAAGCTTTGGCGCCTCTGATTTAGCGTTTCGATCGCATCAAGCACCTGATCTACGCCGATACAAACCTCAGCAAACGGGGGCACCTTCAGGCCCAACCGTCTCGTCTCCTCGAGCAGGCCGACCTGGCTGCTAATATCGCGCCCCCGATATTCGCCGAGTGAATAAAAGACCGCGTCGAGCGGCCGAGTTGCGACGACATTGGAATCGAGCATTTTCAAGGTGCCGGCCGTTGTGTTTCGCGGATTCGCGAACGGCGTCTCGCCCAGTGCTTCACGTTGCCGATTGAGTGCTTGAAACATCGCGACCGGCATGAAGATCTCACCTCTTACCTCCCAGACTTCAGGTAGATTATCGCCCTGAAGACGCAGCGGAATACTCTTGATCGTGCGTACATTCTCTGTGACGTCCTCCCCGGTTTCGCCATCTCCCCGCGTCAACGCCCGCACCAGCAAACCGGACTCGTAGCGGATGGATATTCCGACGCCGTCAATCTTCGGTTCAACAAGATACTCGACCGCATCCGTGCCCATTGCCTTTACAATCCGCTGGTGGTACGCCCGGAGATCTTCGGCGGAATAGGTATTGTCGAGGCTCAGCATCCGCACGCCGTGCGGGTACGTCGCGAATGCGCTCGACACCGCGCCGCCTACCTTGTTCGTAGGCGAATTGGGATCCGCGAATTCCGGGTGTTGCTGCTCGAGCGCGATGAGTTCGGCATACAAGCGGTCGTACTCACTGTCGCTTATCTCGGGACTTGCCTCCACGTAATAGAGGTGATTGTGATACTCGAGCTGCCGCCGCAGGCGGTCGATCTGGTCACGTGCGGGAGTGGTCATAGTCGAATGGAATCCTTACCGTAATTGGCTGTTAAACCCCAATCCGGGGTAAATTGCGCCTGTCCGGTTTACACCGAATTGAATTATTATATATTTGGGGCAGGGTTTTGTAAAAGTGATAACTGTCAAGGAGTGCGAATTATGCCCAACGCTCTGGAGAGCTTGAAAACCATGACCACAGTCGTCGCGGACACCGGCGACATCGAATCGATAACGGCGTACACGCCAACAGACGCCACAACCAATCCATCACTGCTCTATGCAGCCGCGCAAATGCCGCAATATGCAGGGCTGGTGGATGATGCAGTGCAATACGGCGTCCGCGGCAACCCGACAGACAGTGTCAAAGTCGAGAGGACGGTCGATCGGTTATTCATCAATTTTGGCCGCGAGATCCTGAAGATCGTGCCCCGATATGTGTCGACCGAGGTGGACGCGAGGTTGTCATTCGATACCGAGGCCACCGTCGCGAAAGCGCGTGAACTGATCCGAATGTACGAAGCAGACGGCGTGTCGAGAGACCGGATATTGATCAAGATCGCATCCACTTGGGAGGGCATCGCAGCAGCACACCGACTGGAAAATGAGGGTATTCGTTGCAATCTCACGTTGCTCTTCGGTTTTGCTCAGGCCGTCGCCTGCGCGGAGGCGGGTGTGTATCTGATTTCCCCGTTTGTTGGAAGAATACTTGACTGGCACAAGGCAAAAAGCGGCCGCGATACGTATCCGGCCGACGAGGACCCCGGTGTGATCTCGGTGAAGCGGATCTATACCTACTATAAGCATCACGGCTACAAGACGCTGGTGATGGGAGCCAGTTTCCGGAATGTCGCAGAAATAAAAGCGCTCGCGGGCTGCGACTTGCTCACCATCGGCCCGACGTATCTCGAATCCCTGCAACAGGACGAGCAACCACTGAAACGCACGCTTTCCGAGGAACAAGCTCGCGAGGCGTGCGACAATGCGAAATTAACTCTCACTGAGATCGACTTTCGCTGGCTGCTCAATGAAGATGCGATGGCAACGGAGAAGCTTGCGGAAGGCATACGCCGGTTCGCCGCCGACACGTGCCTGCTGGAGGATTTCGTCCGGAAACGGATTTTTCGGGATAAAGTGGCCTGATCATGAATATCCGGCTCATTCAGGCATTGAATTTTCGATGCTTTCGACATCTCAGCTATGAACTCGGCACGTACCAGATTCTGGTCGGGCCAAACGGCAGCGGTAAATCCTCGTTTCTGGACATATTCGCCTTCCTTGGACGACTCACGGCAGATGGCGTACCTGAGGCCGTATCCGAACAGGCCGCTTGTTATACGGATCTTACATTTCGGCGGAACAGCGATCCCATCGAAATCGCTGTCGAAACTGAAATCCCCGAGGCCTTCCGGGCCGCACATCGAAATCCGGCCTTCGACACCATTCGCTACGAGGTTGCGATTGGCCCGGACGAGATAACTGGTGAAGTACGGGTGCTGAACGAGCAGATCATATTGATCGAACAGGGCGACGTGCTCATGGGCGCAACGCCGGACGACGACGCAGGCGAACCCGATACGGTTTTCATCGAGAATGATTTCAGGCTTCACAAGAATATTATTTCAGACCGATCCCAGGGTGAACTGCATTTGTATCCGGAGAAACCGATTGATGCTGAGGAACGGCTGACGTCCGACGACTACATCTACCCGCAGCATACGAATCCGCGAAAAACCATCCTGAGTTCACTCACAAGTTTCCGCACCGAGTTCCCGATTGCGGCGTGGCTGGCCGATCGACTTTCATGCGGGATTTTTCATATCGATTTGAGCAATACGAAATTACGTGAACCGACAAGCCGGCGTTACGGCTTCCTGATGACCGAAGATGGATCGACCCTTCCATGTGTGGTATCCGACTTGCGCCAGGTAGCGCCCGGGCGATTTAAGGAATGGCTGACATTTGTACAGACGGCGTTCCCCGACATCAAGGATATCGTGGTTTCAAAGACCCCCGACGACGGTCGACGCCATCTCAGCCTGATTTACGCTGACGGCCTTGAATTGCCGTCCTGGCTGGTATCACATGGCACACTGCGCGTGCTTGCACTGTCCATCATTCCGTTTCTGCCGGACAATCAACCGATTTACCTGGTCGAAGAACCGGACGATACGCTGCATCCGCTGAATATCGAATTGGTCCTCAATTCGCTTCGTGCGGTTTCCAACGGGCAAATCTTGCTGGCGACGCATTCGCCGGTGGTGATTCGCATCACGGATCTTGAAGATATTATCGTCTTCAGTCGCAACGAGATTCACGGAGCGAGCCTGACGCCGGCGCAAGATCACCCGACGCTGATGGACTGGGCCGGCGCCGCAGGGTTGGAGACATTGTTCACCCGAGGCGATCTGGCTTAAAAAAGGACAGGCTAGTGAATAGGGAGTGGTGAGCAAAAATGGGTGGTGGGTTTGGGTTCCTCATCCAACCTATGTCAGGACGGGACAGTCATTGCAACAATACTGAGAACCACGATCAGAATGATGAATAGGATGGAACCCGACGGGAAGCTGAGACAGAGCCTTTTTCAAGGCCTTGATGCAACCCGTCGCTTCAAGGGTAACGCCACTGTCGTATCCAATTATCAAACGTGAATAATCGTCGGTTATCAGTGATAAATACACAAA
>JAJFLQ010000002.1 GCA_021772615.1 Verrucomicrobiota bacterium
TTGAAGTCACGGCTGAATCTTCTCCGTTTCTTGGACATTGATGCATTCCTTATCATAGTCGGTTTTTCGTACTATGATTACACCTTAGCATGTTGTCCAAAATATGGGGTCCACTATAAATTGCCCTTTAATTCTCTCAAATATACCGAATTTTGGCAAGGATACGCCAAAGGTAGCACAAGCCAAATCGTTACACGGCATGATTACAACAGCTGTTGACGAATCCGGTCCGTGGTCCTAAACTCTAGGACGATGACAAAAACAACGCGCAAATCATATATGAACGAGCTGCGCCAGCTCCAGACGGAATTGGTGTCGTTGCAGGATTGGGTGAGAAACGAAAGGCAACGAATTCTGATCATTTTCGAGGGCCGCGACACCGCTGGAAAGGGCGGCGCCATATTTCGGTTTTCACGCTATCTGAACCCTAAGGCAATGCGCGTCGTCGCGTTACCCAAGCCGACCGAAATAGAGACCGGACAATGGTATTTCCAACGCTATATCACCAAACTTCCGAATCCCGGAGAGATCGTTTTTTTCGACCGTAGCTGGTACAACAGGGCGGTCGTCGAGCCGGTAATGGGCTTTTGCACACCGGCGCAGTACGAAGAATTCATGGACCAGGTCAACGTTGTTGAGAAGCTTTTGCATGACGACGGAATCATTCTCATAAAATTGTGGTTTTCCATCGAGCACACCGAGCAGCAGCGCCGACTGCAATCGCGGGGCACGGATCCATTGCGCCGCTGGAAACTCAGCACGGTCGATGCCGAAGCGCAGAAGCACTGGGATACCTTCACCAAATACAAGAATGCGATGTTTGAGCGGTGCCACACCACCTGCTGCCCGTGGATCATCGTCAATGGCAACAACAAGCAAACAGCGCGGCTGGAATCAATTCGCTTCGTGCTCTCTCAGATCGATTACGCCGGTAAGCAAGCAACCGGTGTTTCGCTCGATCCGGCGCCAACGATTGTCCGACCCTACGCGCCACCTGCCGAAGACACAAATTAGACGCTGTTCGAAGCGGTTTGGTCGGAGAAATTTCCAAATCAGGCCCACGCCTTACACTCTAAGGGAGGAACTTCAGAATTTAATATTTCTTGTTCGGTGTTCGATATTGAGATCCTCATGTCATTGGGCTCTTGCTCCAGCTCCGACGCCAACACCAACACGATATAGTATCAGCCGCTACGCTCGGGAGGCCGTGCAGCTCCTTTTCCCTTGCGCTTATGCTTTCCTTTGCCTTTCACATTTTCGGCCTTTTTCTCGGCTGCCCGTCTCCTGAAACCGGTCTTCTTTTTGGGCGCCGCCGTGCCACTGTGCCGGTCCTTCCTGCCTTCAGTTCGCTTGCCGCGCTCCACAGTGATCGGCGTGATTTTTAGCGGCCGCCCGGACACACGCACTTTCTTGAGCACTCGAAACAGTTCGCGCGGCATGCCCGCCGGCAGATCGACCACACTTGCGTCGTCGGAGATTTCTATGCGCCCGATGTACTTTCCGTCCAAACCGGTTTCATTGGCGATCGCACCAACAATATCACCGGGCTGCACACCGTGCGCCCGCCCGACATCCAACCGAAACCGTTCCATGCCCGGTTCGACGTGCGCTCGCGCCGTCGGTTTCCGGTCGGCACGCGGTTTCATCTTTGCAGCGAAATCCGGCACGGCTTTTCGGGCCGCGGACGATTTGTCCGTCGGTGGCCGCGCTTTATCTTTGAGTGACGGCGCCTTGTCCGTCGGTGTCCGAGCTTTATCTTTGGGTGACGGCGCCTTGTCCGTCGGTGTCCGAGCTTCGTCCACGCCACCTTCTATTTCAGTTAAACGCTTGCGGTCAACCGAACGATTCGACGTCACTGCGGCCGCCCGGACATCCGTCGGAGGCGTTCCTTTACGATCGGGTCTGGAACGACCCGCCGAGGCGCCGCCGGCCTTGACCGGCTGCGGACCATCGCGGGATGGCCACTCTGCAGGCGTCTTCGGTGACTGCCGACGATCGCGTGATGGCCGGTCTGCGGACCACTTCGACGGCAGCGAACGATCACGGGACGGTTTTCCGGCGGACGGTCTTGCCTTCATCGCCCCGCGTTCACCGGTTTTTCGAGTTTTATGCGCCGATTTCGCGCTCAGCAGGAACGGCTCGTCGCCCTGAACCAACCGTGCGAGCGCGGAGGCAACCTCAAGGGCGGGTATGTTGTGTTCCTGTCGGTACTGTTCGACTAGCTGATAGTAAAAACCGAGCTCTTCGACGGCCAGCGTATCGGTGATTCGCTGCTTGAATCGCGCAATGCGCTGGTCGTTGATCGTCTCGGTCGACGGCAATGCCATCAGTTCGATCGATCGGTTCGTGGCCCTTTCAATCGATCTCAGCAGACGCCGTTCCCGCGGTGCGACAAACATAATCGCCTCCCCGTCACGGCCGAATCGCCCGGTACGCCCGATCCTGTGAATATACGCCTCGGTATCATAAGGTATATCGTAGTTGATCACGTGACTTACACGTTCGACATCCAGGCCGCGCGCGGCCACATCGGTCGCCACCAGGATATCCAGCTTCCCGGTTTTTAATCGCTCGACTGTATATTCACGCTGTTTTTGCGCGATGTCGCCGCTCAGCGGCGCGACGGCATAGCCTCGCGCCAGGAGTTTTTCCGCCAGTTGCACGGTCGCGTTCTTGGTACGCACAAAGATGATCATGCCATCGAAGGCCTCGGCTTCCAGGATACGCGTCAGCGCGTCCAGTTTATGAAAACCACTTACCATCCAGTATCGCTGCCGAATACACTCCGCCGCAGCCTGTCGAACCTTAATGGTAATCTCCGCTGGATCCTTTAAATGTTTTTGAGCGATCTTCCGGATAGCAACAGGGAGCGTGGCCGAAAACAGTGCCGTCTGGCTGCTTTCGGGGATGAACCCGAGAATCCATTCGACGTCGTCGATGAATCCCATGCGCAGCATTTCATCGGCTTCGTCGAGTACCAGACAGCGCAGGTCGCCGAGCTGCAGCCCCTTCTTCCGTAAGTGCTCCATGATTCGACCGGGCGTTCCCACGACCACATGGACACCCCGCTTGAGATGGCGCAACTGGGCGGCGTAGTCGGCGCCGCCATACACCGGCAGAACGTGAAATCCCTTGAGTTTCGCCGCATACCTCTGAAACGCTTCGGCAACCTGAATCGCAAGCTCCCGGGTCGGCGTGAGCACAAGCGCCTGCGGTCGTTGCAGGCTGAGATCGATGCGCGACAACAACGGCAGTGCGAACGCGGCGGTTTTCCCGGTTCCGGTTTGGGCCTGGCCAAGGAGGTCGCGGCCGGCCAGAATATGCGGGATGGTAGCGGCCTGAATCGGGGACGGCGATTCGTAACCGACCGCGTTTAGCCCTGCGAGCACCGCTTCGGATAGGCCGAGGTCATTGAAGTCGGAGGGTGGTGGAGAAGGATCACTTGTCATGGGTGGGGTCTCTTGGAAAGGAAAATCGTTCAGATTGCGAATAGGCGGCGATAGTCGCATCGCCCAAACAACGACATTACCACCAATTGCCGGTCCAATCAACACCCGTCCATCCGCTGCTGTGATTACGACAGCTCGCCAGTGGCAACATGCAACACCCGTGGTACGATTTCAAAGGTCGCATCGAGACTCTTTGAGGCCTCGCCGTCGATACTGAATGGCATTGCCGGCGATGAACGGATACTTGCACATGTGCCGACAAATGTCTTCACGTGGTCTGCCCGGTCCTCGTGTCCCAAGATGAAATTACTCCCGGCAGCCATCAACTCCAGCGAAGACAACACCGGAACGACCGTAATATCCAGCAAGCCGTCGTTCAGGATCGCGTGGGGTGCGATGGGAAAACCGCCGCCGACATAACGCCCGTTCGCAACGGCGATACCGCGCGTCATGAAGGACGATTTTTCGCCGTCAAGGACCAGCTGAACCTGGAACTCCTGCAATTTCACCAATGCGGAAACAGAAGTCATCCAATAAGCCAACGGCCCCCAACGCCGTTTGTCTTCCGCCTTGACATCCACTGCGACGCAACCGCCAAGACCGCCATTGGCAACATTGACGCAATATGCGGTATCCCTGCCTGTGCCGGTAATCTTGATGAGGTCGATGGCTTCGCATCTGGTACGGAATGCAACATCGCATGCCGCCTCCATATCGTTCGCATAAACACCGAGTAATCGCGCCAGATCGTTGCCCGTTCCGAATGGCAAGATCGCGAGCTGTACCGCATCGAAGTCGGGTGCAATGCCGTTCACGACCTCCCCTACTGTCCCATCGCCGCCGGCAACAATAATGCGATCGAATCCGTCGCCAACAGCCTCGCCGGCAATCTTTCCGGCGTCGCCGCCGGCAGCGGTGGGCCGAAGTTCGCAGCGGTGTTCACCGGTAAGATGCAGCAGAAAATCCTTTATCCGTTCGGCAGTGCCGGCGCCGGGATTGAAGATGAGGCAAACACGCATAATACTATCGGGAGTTTGTGGCAACCATTTCGAGATCGGAACAAGCCAGGCGTACCCTGCCAAAGCATCACCCTGGCGGGGCATGCGCGATGCAGCGGAGTCGTAAGCATACGCAACCGGAATATAGAATACAAGTCGGATCCGAGCCGGCGCATCTCGAATCACCAAAATCATGAAATCTGAACGCAGTTTGTATCAATGAATCAGGTAAAAGTCAGTCGGCGGAGATTCGCGTGATGCTCACTATTTTACATATCTCCGACCTGCATTTCGGGCCGCCCTACCTCGAGGCAGCAGGTGAGGGGTTGATCAAAATCGCACCGACGCTGAAGCCGGACGTTATCGTGATAAGCGGCGACTTCACCCAACGCGCGAAGGAGAAGCAATTCGCGGACGCGCGGGCGTTTGTCGATCGCCTTCCGAACGTCCCGCGGGTCGTTATTCCCGGCAACCATGACGTGCCGCTGTACCGTGTCGCAGAACGGCTCACAGATCCCCACGGACTCTACAAGGCATATATCTCGAACGAACTGGATACCGTCGTCACACTGGATACCGCCGTATTCGCTGGTCTCGATTCGACGGCGCCCCATCGCGCCATTACCAACGGACGACTGCATCAAGGCCAGCTGGATTTCTGCAATCGCGCATTTGCGTCTGCGCCGGAAGATGCCGTGCGGATAGTGGTGGCGCATCATCATTTTGTACCGGCACCGGATGCTGTACGCGACAAAGCGATGCCGAATACCCGGAAAGCCATCGATCGCTTCGTGGATCTCGGCGTCGAGCTGATACTGGGCGGGCACCTTCATCGCGCCTATATCGGGAATTCCCTCGACTTTTTCCCGGGTAATCATCGCGACCGCGGCATCATCATAATCCAGTGCGGCACCACCACCTCGCGCCGCGGGCGCGGGAGAGAACGGGAAAAAAACTCCTTCAACCTGATCGGGCTGAGCGCGAACACAATTGAGGTAGACCATTACATGTATTTCGATCATGAAGACGGATTTGCCCCGATCAGTCGGCACCAATTCCCAAGAAAAGGCGGCACGTTTCCGTGACCGAACCTGCATTGTCGGACAACGCGGGTGCGGCTGGACATAATTACCGCGACATGCCACTTTACCGCTATCTGCGAACCGGAAGCGCTGAGAAATCGGCTTTGACTTGATGAGACGTAGTACAACCATTACGAATTGCATCCGCGACACGAACAGGAGGAGGATATGGTCACTGGCATTGGTTCGATTTCACAACGATTAAAGGTAATAATTGCGGTCTCTGTACTATTTTTTTTCGGGGCGGCAGGGTGGTCACAGAACGAATTCCGCGTGAATCAGATAGCCAAAATCACCGCAAGTGACGGTCAGCCCGGCGATTTGTTCGGCCGCGCACTGGATATCGATGGTGATACCATCATCACAGGAGCCTGGCGCAACGATGAACAGGGAGTGAACGCAGGCGCCGCGTACATCTTCGAACGCGGCAACGTCGATTGGAACGAAGTGCAAAAGCTGGTGGCAAGCGACGGCGCCAACGGCGATTTCTTCGGGTTTTCTGTAGCGGTTAGCGGCAGCACCGCCGTTGTCGGCGCCTTTGTGAGTGATGCGTCCGGCCACGATGCGGGCGCAGCATATGTATTCGAACGTGACCACGGCGGCGACGGAAACTGGGGAGAGATAGCAAGACTAGCCGCGACAGACGCGGCGGACAACGATTTTTTTGGTCGTGCGGTCGCAATCAGCCACGATACTGTCGTGGTCGGCGCGGACGGCAACGACGATCACGGCCCCGGCTCGGGCAGCGCATACGTATTCGACCGTAATTCGGGCGGAGCAAATGCATGGGGCCTGGTGAAAAAATTGACATCCAATGACGGCGTCGAAGGTGACGCATTTGGGCGCGCCGTCGCCATCGATGGCGATACGATCGTGATTGGCGCGTACCTTGATGATGACGGTGCTGAGAACGCGGGTTCGGCATACATTTTCGAACGTAATGCTACGGAGATGAATGCCTGGGGCCAGACAGCAAAGATTTCCGCGGCAACGCCCCTGCGAAGCGGATTTTTTGGCTTCGACGTCGCCATCGACGGTGACCGAATGCTTGTGGGCGCCTTTCAGAGTGAATCGGCAGGCGCACTGTACATCTTCGAGAAGCAGACGGACTGGGTGGAAACATTCAGTGTCGTGGAGCGGGAAGGCGCCGAGACGCAATTTGGCTGGTCTGTCGACATTGCCGGAGATCTGGCAGTAACCGGCGTACCGCGATGGGATGGTCAGAATTCCGGTGTAGCGTTTGTGTACCAACCAAACACAGACGCCGATCCATCCTGGCTCGGCGCGGAAACACTGGGAGCTAATCCATTCGGCTTTGTGGACGAATCGACAACCAACGACGAATTCGGCATCGCCGTGGCCGTCGATTCGGACCTCATTGCTGTCGGCTCTCATGGCGACGATGACCTGGGCGCGGACGCCGGCGCGATCTACATTTTCCGTACCAATACCATTACAAATTCCGCGCCGGTCGTGGATCCCGCCGGCGAGGAAGATATGCCTGACATCGTTGAAGATGACGTGCAGAATTCGGGCGTGCGAATCGGTGAACTGATCAGCGGTATTGGCGGCGACGGCGCGACGGACGCCGACGGCGATGCTCTGGGCATCGCTCTAATCGCAACGACAGGCACCGGCGGTATATGGCAATACCGCACCAGCGATGACGCACTATGGCAGGACGTGAGTATATTTGCGCCGATGGAATCGAAAGCACTTCTCCTGCACAACCGTTCTCATATCCGGCTCGTTCCGAATATGGATTTTCACGGCGCCATTACGGACGCGCTGCAGTTTCGCATCTGGGATCAAACGGCCGGTACGACAGGGCAATCGGGCGATACCACGGTAAACGGCGGCACATCCGCATTCAGCACCGCGACGGCCGGTGCCCGAATCACGGTGTTGCCGGATAACGACGCACCGCGCCTGAACGATCCGGCGGAAACTGTCGTACGCGAAAACGTTGAGCACATTATTTCGGCCGACCGTATGACGGCGAGCGATCCGGAGGGTGAAGGGCCGGGCTCAATACAATTTGAGATTGTAGACCCGCCTCGTAAAGGCGTACTGCGACGAAACGGCGTCGTCCTGGGTACGGCAAGTCGTTTTACCCAACAGGATATCATCGATGGATTGATTCGTTATCAGAGTAATGCCAACACCGGCGGCACAGATCATGTACGGTTCACGCTTCACGATTCGAGTAACGCCGCAAGTCCGGTTTTGACATTTGAGATTCAGATTGTGCTAAATCCGACCAGTGAACTTCGCGGCGATATGACAGACACGGCCTTGTTCGGCAGTGATGTGGCGATCGACGGTGATCTCATGGTCGTCGGCGCTGCGAATGATGGAACCGGGGGCGCTGCCTATATCTACCAGCGCGACGGCAACCAGACCTGGAGCGAGATTGCGAGACTTACCGCCGACGACGGTGCAACGGACGATGGATTCGGTTTTTCCGTCGACATCGACAGCGATACCGTCGTGGTCGGTGCACCGAGAGATCACGCCAACGGCGCCCGTTCCGGCTCTGCATATGTCTTTCAGCATGCCGATGGTACCCCGGCCACATGGAGTCAAATCACCAAACTTACACGTGCAGCCGGCGCGGTCAACGAACAATTCGGCGACGCCGTGGCGGTCTCCGGCGATACGATCGTGATCGGTGCGCCGGGCGATAGCGAATTCGGTATCGCCTCCGGTGCTGTATACACCTACGAGCGCGATTTTGGCGGCATTGATGCCTGGGGTCAGGCCGATAAGCTGGACCGTAGTGATATCACTACGTTGCGATTCGTCGGCGACGACGTGGATATCGATGGCGACACCATAGCGGTCGGTAGCGACGGAGCCGCGTTGATTTTCGAACGAAACGCGGGCGCCCCCGACAATTGGGGTCGTACAAGAGTGATCGTTGCTCAGGACAATCAAGCGATCCGCTTTGGTTTCTCAATCGCACTGGATGACAACGAGGTCATCGTCGGATCGTATACGAACAACCGTGATGGAATAGGCACGGCCTACATCCACGCGCGCGATGAAGGCGGGGCTGATATGTGGGGCGAACTGGTATCGCTGCGCGGCGCGGGCACGGGGGAAAATGAGTTTTTCGGCTTTTCCGTTTCGATCTCCGGCGATGTGGCTGTGGTCGGTTCGTTCCTCAACGCCGCCGTTCATGGTGGCAAACCGAGTCCGATTTATCTCTTCGAACGAAACAGCGACGGCGTCGGTGCCTGGGGTGAGATTACAGATCGGGTGCGATTCGAAGCGACGCCGGAATTTATCGCCCCCGTAGTCGCCGTTGACGGCACGACCCTCGCGGTGGGCGTCGCGGAAAACACCAACAATAGTCTGGAGACCGGGGCAGTCTATACCTGGTCGCTGGCAATCAATACAGCGCCTGTACTTGATACATCAAACGACGTCGAACTTGATGCAATACAGGAGGACGATCGGGAAAACAACGGCGTTTCTGCAGCAGATATCATAGATCGCACTGGTGGTGGAACATTTGACGCCGATGGCGATGAACTGGGCATTCTCCTGGTAGATGCGGATTCTTCAAACGGCAGCTGGGAGTTCCAACACATACCCGGCGGCGAGTGGTCTGAATTTTCGCTTGATGCCGCCTCCGCGCTGGCACTTACACCAATGGCGCGGCTCCGGTTTATTCCCGACGAGAATTTTGCCGGCACAGTTGTTGATGCGATCGTCTTTCGCCTCTGGGATCAGACATCGGCATCGACCGGCATCATCATGCATGACCAGGAGGGCGGCCTATCGTCGCCATTCAGCGTCACGACTGAATCAGCCGGCATCACAGTCACGCCCGAGAACGATCCTCCTGTAGCAGTGACTGTTTTGAGCTTTTCAGCAGCCCACGAACAAACGATAGACATAGGCCCCGCACGTTTGGCTTGGGATGATGTTGAACCGACATCGACCGATCTGATCGTATACACACTCAACGGCGAACCGGCGCTTGGCGATCTGACCCGCAATAGCGTGGTGCTGCACACCACCGACCAGTTCACGCAGCAGGATGTAAACGAGAACCGCATTCAATTCGTGGCGAATACCGGAATGCGCGGCACCGATCTGATCAACATGTCTGTGTCGGATTCAGCCGGCGGCAGCGCACCGTTCACGCTGGTAGTCAACGTGGGTTTCGACATATCGAATGAGCTTCTGACACAAGAGATATTTACTTTTCTTTCCACAGTATCCCTAGCCGTGGCCGGTGATACGCTGGCAGCATTCGACACAACCGCCCAATCGTTGTCATCCGAAAGAGGCAAGCTGAGGATCTTTGACAGGGATGAAGGTGGTGCCGACAGCTGGGGCGAAGTCGCCGACGCTGCCGCTCCGGTGGCAGTTTTTACGACACAACGATTTGATCGCATACTCGCGATTACCCCGGATGTAGCCGTTGCGGGGATACCAACAGATCTTGTGAACGGATTTTCTGCTGGATCGATCCAAATCTTCGAGCGCGGTCAAGACGACACGTGGACGCAAACCGCGGAACGTCGACCGGACGACGGCGCTACGGGGGATCTTTTTGGCAGTTCGGTCGATATCTGTAGCGGAACGATCGTTGCCGGCGCGCCGTTTGTCGATTCAACCGCACCGAACACGGGTGCAGTCTACGTCTACGAACGGACAGCGGGCGACAGCGGGCCATGGGAACAGGTAAAAAAGATTACGCCGGTACAGATCGGCGACGACGACCTGGAACAGGACCGATTCGGTGTGTCGGTCGCCATCAGCGGCGACACCATTGCCGTTGGTTCATTGCTCGACGACGTCAACGCGATCAGCTCGGGGTCGGTTTACGTGTTTGATCGTAACCAGGACGGTCCTGATGAGTGGGGACTCGTCAAGAAAATCGCGGTAGCCGACGGCGCTTTCGACGATCGTTTCGGCGCCACGCTGGCAATACACGGCGATATCCTGACCGTCGGTGCGCCGGGCCGGGATGTCAATGACGTTTCGGCCGGCGCCGCCTATGTCTATCATCGGAATCTCGGCGGTGCGGACAACTGGGGGCCGGCATCGCAGCTGCTCCCGGAGGAGCCAGTCGCAATGAGAGAATTCGGGCACGATATCCAGGTCAGCGGCGATACAATAGTGATTGGAACCGATGTGATCGAGCCAACGTCTCGGTCCGGTGTCCGAGTTGTGTTTGAACGTGACCCTGCGGCCCCGACGACCTGGCGGGAGATCGGACAACTAAACGGCGGCGACGGGCATCTGGTAAACGACGCTGCTGTGTCGGCAGCGATCAGCGGCGACACGGCCGCGATACACGGCGCCACCCTGGTCGAGGGTACATCAATGCGCAAGACATATATTGTCAACCTCAACGCCACGGACAATAGCGCACCGGTCATTGACAATAGCGTGTCGCCGCAGCTGACCGCAATCGACGAAGATACGTCCGACAATGCCGGCACCAGGACGCAAGACCTTCTTACCGCGCTGGCCGGCGACGGCGTGACGGATGGCGACGGCGATATTGTGGGCATGGCGGTGATCGCTGTCGACGACTCAAATGGTCGCTGGCAGTACCAGGAACAGGATACTGGTGGCTGGTTGAATTTTGGTTTCGTATCAACAAACGTCGCACGGGTACTGGATCCAACGGCACGTATTCGTTTTGTACCCGATCCGGATTTCAATGGGTTGGTGGCGCCCGGGATTACGTTCCACGCGTGGGATCAGTCACGATATCCCAACGGATCTACCGCATCGGCTCTACATTCTGGTGGCAACTCGCCATTCAGTGTAGCGACCGCAACCGCAGGTATCATGGTTAACAGCGTCGACGATCCGCCGCGTTTCACGAGTACGCCTGATACAATCGCACAGACCCTGGAACTGTACCAGTACGCTATAACCGTCGACGTAAATGGCGCGTCTCAAATTTCTATCGTTGCAGACCAGCTCCCGAGCTGGCTGGTATTCCAGGATAATGGCGACGGCAGTGCATTACTTCATGGCACAGTGGCGCCCAGTGATATTGGCAGCCATTCCGTGCGCCTGATTGCTACAGGGAATCTGGTAGCGGAAGCCGGTGTCCAGGAATTCTCAATCTTCGTGCTGGACAATGACACCGACGGTGATGGTCTGTCAGACTTGTGGGAAATCGAGCACTTTGGCGATCGCTCCGCGCAGCCAAACGGAAACCCCGACGGAGACCGTCTGACTAATCGCCTCGAATTCGCGCTTGATCGAGATCCGCGCACAGCAGATGCGAATCTGGATGTTATCGAGGTTGATCAAGGCTGGAATCTGATTGCGCTACCTGGTCCGGCGGTGAACCCAACGCCAAACGCGGTATTCGCACCAGCGATGCCGAGGTCGTTGTGGTCCTGGTCTGGCGAAAATCACGCCGTGGCGGATCCGGACCAGGCGATGGATCATCGCCGCGGATACTGGGCCTTTTTCAACCAGTCTCATATTTTCCCCGTGGACCTCGCACCGGCGACGAATCCGTAATGTCAGGCCAACGGTTGATGAAACGATGCTCGCGTATCGATTCCGGACCATTCAAAGTTGTCTGTCCCAGACATTCCTGCATACAAGCTCGCAAGTGAATTGGCTATTCCAGGGGCGCGAGTTCACCATATGGAATCACGAATTCCGGTATCGCTCGGACGGTTTGTTGCGCCGTCTGAATGCTTTCCTTAATAAATGGCTCCCAGAAAGAGAAAGCAGGGGTATTCACCGTAGCATAGTGGAGGCAACGTGCGGATAGATCGGCATGCCCCAAAAGATGCGTCGCCAGCCCATACCACATGACGCGCGTAGCGGTAGGCACGGATTCATGTACAAAGAAATCCGGTCGATTCCCGTGCAGCGCCTGCAAGCACGCCGTCGCTGTCCCCGGATTTCCGGCGACGGCGCTCCACACCGCGGCGTTGAACTGTTCAGCTGCAGAAGTGAGCGTAGATATATCGATTGCGTCCATCGTGTCCTGCCCTTTTTCGCGTTCACCCGCAGACAGGTATTGCGCGGCGAGGCGGAGTGTAAGCCCCGCCTGCCGGTCTGGAAACAAATGCCCGCCCTTCTCGGCCGCTTCTCTTGCGGACGCCAGATCCCCGACAGCCCCGTTCAACACGATCAACGCCGTATACGGCGGCAGGGACGGGCCGCGTTCGCCAAGACTCGACTGCACCAGATCGATAAGGTGATGGTAGTCCGGATACGGCGCCCTCCCCTGCACGTGGAACCGACGCACGTCGAGCGCGATCCGCGAAGCGGGCAACGCGTGATCACGAATCAACGTTCGTACCGTCGTCACATCGTCACGATAAAGCGCGGCCTTGGCAAGATTCAAATAGCCGGCAGGATCCAGCCTCCCAAGGGCATGATCCTTTCGGAACCAGCGGTATGCGCGATCAAAATCTCCGTAGAACCATGCGCCCTCGCCGATCAAGGCATATCCGTTGGTCAACAGCGGGTCCGTGGCGTAACAATCGCGAACCAACGTACCCGCAGCCTGAAATTCGCCGACGGCAGCCATTGCCTTCGCCCAGTTCATTCGCCACGCTCCGGTGGAACGTCGGCGATCGTCGTCGCGCCGAAACCACGGGATGCATGCATCGAAACGCCACATCGGCTGGTGCATCCCCCACCCGACTCGGGAAAACAAATCCCGGGTGTCGGAATCACGCCGGTACACGTCGCTGATCATAGATGACGACGCTTCGGGCCCCTGTAGTTCGGCGACACGGATAAGGAAACGAACGATCCGTGTGCTATCCAGATCCAGCGGGTCCACTTTTTCGATCAGCTCGATGGCAGTGCGTACGCGGCCTTGGCGGATGTAGCCTTCGGCCACTTCGAAACGCATGATTGCGCCCGGCAGCATCAACCCGTTACGAATAGCGTCGAGGGCGTCGCCGCTGTGTGTGGGACAGCCGATGGTCACTGCCAGCTCAAAGGCGCCGCCGGATGAAGGCGGCAGCGTGATGGCCGAGGCACGGTCGGCGCCGCCATCCAGGAGCGTCAGCATGTGGTCCACCATGGATACGGCGATTCTGTTGTCGTTGAGTTTCGGAACAAGGCCGACTACGTCTGATGCAGCAACGCAACGGTCCGTTTCTGATGCGAGCACCTCCAGATCGTCACGACTGCGAAAGAACCGACACGCCGATTCTGGCAATAACCACGTGAGGTCATCACGCAAACGCTGCAGTACGTGTTGGTCACAGCCTTTCTGCATGTCTTCCGCCGCCATGGCCGGGTCGTGAACACGCAGAGCTTCCGCTGATACAAACAAAAAATCGTTGAAGCACTCCTGCTCCCGTGGTGTGAGCGCAGGTGCCGCGCTGCCATCTTCGCGTCCTATTCCGAGAATCTTCCTTAGCGCCGCCGCGACCTCCCGGCGCATGGCCGGCTTTTTCCCGTACCGACGGATTAATGGTGTTCCACCGGCTGCTACAATCTCCCACAGGCGCTGGTGCGCGCCCTCAACGCTGTTGAGATGCAGGCAATACCGCGCCGCCTGATAAGCCGCGCTAAGCTCGTTTCCATGGGCAACGATACCGCGCGCATAGCGGGCGAAAACCGGATTGCGATCCCAGTCGCGCCCATACAGATGCACGTCCATTCCCAGTTCGATGCACCACTCGAGTACGACCTGGCGGTAAATCTTGTCGTTCAGCTGCCAGAACAAGCGCTGTACGACGTAGTCACGATCATCATTCGCAAGGTTTCGACAAACCGCGTCCAGTCCGGGAATATGGGCGATCGCCGCGCGCACCATGGGATAGGTGGTAAATGCCGAGCCATCCCGGTAACGCTCCCACAGATGCCGGTTGAATGCCTGGAGCTGCGACTCGTCGATACCGTAGTCCGCACATACCGGCGCGAGTTCTTCGTGAATAACAAGATCTGTTGGCTTTCCGGCGTTGGATGCAAAACACACGTCACACGTGAACCGACGTTTCTCGGCTTGGGTCAACGTGCGCGGCCGAATGAGCCTGGTATTGACGATCATGCTTAGTTCACACAAACGATCTTCGAGGTACCCATACTTCTTAATCTGACGAACGTAACCTACAATAAGATCGCGGTGCCGAGACCGCTGCAGACCGGGATCAACAGCTGAGGCAGTCGCGTTCCAAGCCGACGCCGTGTCGGTTCGATTTATTAATGAGACGGTGTCCTGGACCCATGTGATCACGAACAAGTTGTCGGGATAGATGTCTGCGTCCTCGGTGCGCAAATGATTAATGAACACCAGCACGTCCGGTTTGAAGTCGTGAATCTCGCGCACCACTCGCCAACCCGGAAGGTCGCGTTCCGCAAGCAAGATCCGGGCATCCCATCCTAGCGATTCGAACGCAGCGCACGTATCCCGCGCGCTATACTGCACGACGGTACTGCTGCCGTGCGTGGGCATCAGCACACGCGGCTTGCGCCCCGTCCGGCCGCGAAGCACCGCCACCAGCTTGTCATCGGTAAGCGCATCGTACCAGGCCTGATTCTCGCGATGCCAACATGCCTGCTGCTCCTGCCGCTCGATATAGAGATCGGCCAACGGTGCGAGAACGACATTACACATATCATCCGGCAACACCGATACGGGAATAAAAAGGTGCGAACGTTGGTCATTGGCACAACACCACTGAACAATCCTGCTGACATTTTCGTGCCAGACGAACGCAACCTCCGGTCGCTCAAGCACGCAACGGCGATCACAGATTTTCAGCCACCCGCACAGACAATGAAGGGATGTGACAACGACGTAGATCCGACGAAACGGCTCATTGCAACGTAATCGAGACAGAAAGTGGTTGAAGACGATCTCCAACTCATAGCCGCATTGCAAGCCGACGATGACGGCAGGACTCTGCCCGGCGCCGAGCCGGTGCTTCATCTTCTCGACGGCCGCACCGGCGGCCGCCAGCGGGCTTTGGGGATTCGTCAACGCAGACCATTTTCCGGCAGCCGCCCTTACCCCGAGGAAGAGCCCGCCATCGGCGGCTCTGCCGGTACCCACTGTACTCGAATCGATACCGGTCAACATTGCCGCCAATTCGGGAAAACGACGACCGAAGAAGGTCACATTCCCCGTGTATGCGGCGTCGGCGGATGGTGCGTCACACGCGGGTGCGATACCTGGCCTCGTCACAACGTGTCACTGCAGGGTTGTCGAACCGTCGCACAGGATGAGTCCGTACAGACGGGTCGCACCGCAACAGGCACCTGCCGGCTTTCGTACTGGCGCGTGATCGCATCGAAACAATCACGACGCGCGCCGGTGCCGCAACAGGCGAACAGCGTCCGCAAATGGTCCCGTGCGGATTCACTAGAAATACTCCAGATCTTTGCACTCGGCACACGTGGAACAGGGTTTTCGCGCCGCAGCTTCGGAAACTGGCATACGAACCCATGAACAAACGGCAACTCAGCCGGATTGATACGAAGGCAGGCCGTGAGTTCGGCAACGGCGGATGTAGCGTAGTCGCTGATACGGCTTGCATCGAGTTCCGGCCACAATGTCCTGAGATAAAATAAGTGATTTGCAGCCCGTGTCGCCAGAGCCGCCACCGGACGATGTCGTGGCATTGGTCGATCGAAAGACCATGAGAACATCAGTCCGAAGTCGTATTTTTCAGGATGACGCCAGAACGCATGCGGCAGGCAACGCCGCGCCCATTGAAACAGGCGCTCGACCTGTTTGTAGTCGAGCGCGTTGATGGCGCGCCGGACATTTGCATCCCACAGGTTGACGAGATCCGACGTCCACTCGCCGAACGACGACGAAGGCAAGACCGGGTAGCCCTCCAGCCGCGTGTCCTCGCCGTACACACGATCGATCACCGTAGCGCCCGCGTCAATATGTGCTATGTACTTGGTGTCCAGACTTGCCGGCACCGTGCGGCACCAGGCCGTGGTTGCCGCTACCGGTACAAACTGTACGCCGATCCGGGCGAATCGCAGCCACAGATCCCAGTCGTAACAATGACTGAGCTGTTCGTCAAATAAGCCGGATCGTGGAAGTATGCTAATGTCGAACAGGAATCGCACTGGCCGCGACGCATCGTCACAAGTCAGGAAGCGCGTCGTGAGTCGTGATCTGCCGGGCATTTGCTGATGTTTAATGATACGACGCCGACCTGTGACCAGCGCGGCGCCGGAAAGCAGACAATACGCCTCTGTATCGCCCTCCTGTGCGGCAATTCGAGCGATCATGACCTGGTAAAACCCGGGATCCATACCGTCGCCGGCATCGATACAGTGGGCAAATTGCCCGTTGGCCCGCCGTAATCCGGTGTTGAACGCAGCCGCGCGCCCTTTACTTCCCTGGCGGACAAGCTCGATGCGGCCATCGCATTCGCACCACTGCCCGGCCAACGCTCCGGTGCCGTCCGCGGACCCGTCGTCGACAATAATGGCCTCCCAGTTCTGGTGCGTCTGGCAGCGTAGGGCGGCAAGCGTCACGGGCAGATGGTGCAACGCGTTGTGGGCTGATACAACTACCGAGATCAGCGGCGCCCCGGTTGGCGATGGGCGCCAGGCAATATTGGAGACCGGCCCCGTTTGGCGGGGATGACTTGTAGTCACACCGAAGGAAGATTGGATATGTACGGGATCATGATAACCGCTGAAGGGAAGCCTCCGCCACGTGCGACGCAGCGCGTTTTTTGCACTCAGTACGTCCATTGCCAACGCTGCGGCCGCCTCACGCGACCACGTTGAGTATGCTGTCGTTGCTGTGACCGGAGCGTTTACGGACGCCCATCCACCACCGCTGATCTCATCACCGTCTGATTTGTCGTAACCCGCAATAAATCCACCGTCGATGGAGCTACGCAACTGTCGGTTGCCGGCGTCAAACCACGCAAGTGCCGCCTCCGCCTCATCGACGCGATATCCGCGTCCGACGACGGCGGCGTACAGGAGCGATACGGCGGCGTAATCCTGACGTGAATCCCCGGTGGGCGAAAAGAGCCCACTGGGCTGCTGGCGTTCCAGAATGCGATCGACCAACCCATCCAGTCCCGGTGCAGGTCGGCGGCGGTAATAGTAAAACGCCATGATGTATGATGCACCAACGATCGCGGTATTGATAAGCGACTCGTCGGCGGTGTCGCACCAGAATCCCGTTCTCGCATCCTGTGCCGAAGACAGCCAGTCCAACGCTGTATCGACCGTTCCGTAATACGCTGCTTTTCCATTGCGCTCCGCATCATGACACAACTGTGCAAGCCAGAACATCACCTGACGTCCGGCATAGGCAGGCCGGTTCCATTCCAGACCCGATAAATAATCGTGCACTCCATCAGACTCACAACGACGATCCGGAAACCGCCGCGGAGGCGGCGGCGGCAGGTTCAACACATCGAACGCCTGCTGCGAATACGCAGTCATTTCTTCGATGACGGCCGCACGCGAGTATCCCCGGTCGACGGTCGCGTCGTCCCCGAACAATGGATCAATTGCGGTGCCGTCGTCGTGGATACACCGTTGCAGATATGCGGTAAGAAGTGTCCTGGTACCGGCTGGAAGCGCACTAAGTCCGTTTGTAAGCTCCAGAGACAAAACGGCCTGGCAGGTCGATGTCAACGACGGAGGCTGGTGATACGAGTACCGAAATCCACCCGTTGCGGCATCAAACAGACTGATCCAATATGAAACAACTGACAAATCAGTCTCGGAATTGTAAGGGACGGCTAAAGTCATAGTCACTGTGGTAGCCGGCCTAGGCCGGCTGCCGGTCGTTTTTGCGGCCAAGCCGGTAGCCGCTCCGATTTCGGCTGTCTAAAACAGCACGTCACGCCGTAAAGAAGAGATGCGAGACAGTGCAGGACGTACCAGCGCCCGAACGACCGATGCGTAATGCGTCGAATACAACGTGTTTTCATATTGTAAATTACGACGAACGGCGCATCGGCGAGTATCTCGCCGATCACCTGACGCAAGCCGGGAAAGGAAAATTCGCTGGTTCCATCTACGAGGATCACGCCGAAGTCGACGTTGCCCGTAGTGGTGCAACAAACCTCGGGCGCATAAAATATCGCCTGCTCTATCACTTGAGCGCGCCACGCCGCATTGGGCGTCATGTCGAGCAGACGAATTTTCCCGGCGCCCACGATTTCCGGCACGCAATGTCTGAAGTAAACCATTATCCCAGCCTCAACCACGTCATGTCGGATAAGGAGCCGCATAAACCGGGCCATCCGGCTGGCTCGCAGACGATACGTGCCTGTTGCAGGTTGTTGACCGTTCAGGCCTATACCGGATCTGCGGACCGTCCCGCAGACGCCAGTTTCGACAACCCGCTCAACTCCACGGAATTGTGAGCAGTACAGGTTGCTCGTCGCCGTTGGTCGATTCCCAATCGACATGCGCGCCGGCGACCCAGTCAGCAGCAACGGATAGCGCATCGTCCAACGTCCGCTGTGGCGACATCCGCGACACGGGATTGCGCCGCCGCGACGGAGTCAGGCGACCATCCGGACAATAGATGCCGGCCACGTCATCGTCGGCAAGGACAACATGAAGCGATTTTATCAGACCATCGGTGTTACCGGCAACAATCGCGATACGCACGGCACCGACGCCGGCGGCCGCCTGCAGCGTGAATGCGACATCGCGGATATCCGCCGACGTGGCAGGTCCAGCTTCGTGCACCACCCCGAAAGTTGCAACAAGCGAACCTGAATGTGTTGCCTGAAGATAATCGGCGGTCTCGAGCAGATCGGACAATTGAAAAAACGAACTGGAGTCTATGACGATATCCAACTCAGCCGCCAGATTATCCGCAAACGCTGCCAGGTAACCGGCGTCACAGCCGATATCTTCGTAAGTGTCGTCAAACCGCAAATGTTCCGACTCTATCAACATGACCTGAGACAACTGATTGGCCAGATATTGCAATAATTGATGCCTGCTGTCCTCAATCTCGATCTCCGCGGATGACCGCAGAAAGTCCGCAACCCGCCCCACCTGCTCGCGTAGGTGATCCGATGCCGTTGCGCCGAACGGGATCACATACCATGATGCCGCAGCGCCGTCGGCGCCGGGCGATTGGGCAAGGGGTAGATCGGCCCATGTAAGCGGTGTTTCCGCTACCCTTCGCAACTCCAGGTCTCGCAACAACACGCATTGCGTTTCGCTATCGTCAAGAATGGCGATGTCAAACCGGCCGTCGCCTTGGCGTTGTATGTAAATATAGCCGTTCTCGGGCGGCATCTCCATGATCCGGATCGATGACAGAAAGCAAGGTGACCGTATCGTTCCCGGAACCGGATCAAGTGCCGCATCGAGTACGGCCGCACCCTGTATTGCGGCCTCAAGTATTGCCGTCAGCAACAGTACATCATCGGCATAGTGCCCGGCGGCGGCATATCGCCCGAGAGATTCGTGATCGTTGAATGTCAATCGTTCAAGCACCCGGAAGGCCTCGCCGTAGCACACACCATTCGCCGCAAACTGCCGGTAGATAGCGTCCCGATCGACCTCGCCGTCACACCGCGCGAGAACGTCGTGAATGGATAACGGACGTGTCGTTTCCGGATCTTCCGTGCTGATCGCCGAGACGGTTGCTGTAAAATGCACCATACGCTCGTCGGTGTCGCCGCTAACAATACGGACTGTTGTACCGACTTCGGTGCGCTCGCACAACAGCCTGATAGTGCGGCCTTGATTGACTGCCACGGGATAACGCCAGATCATATTAGCCAATTGAGATTCGCTTCGTCGGTCCGGGTTGCCGGACGCACTGAGTACAACGCCGATACAGGCCATCGGCGGGAGCCCCGGACAACCACTTACGGCATAACCGTTTACAGGGACATGCTGCGGGTCCAGGTGTTTGAACCGCGTCAGATCGCCGCACGCAGCCGTTTCCTGCCAGTCAATGCCGTCGAGCAAAGGCCCAAAGCGCAAACAGGAAACGTCGGCGTCGTTGCACGGCATGGGCAGCAACGGATAACCCGGGACCGGATGTCGATACGGGACATCATCATGCACCATCTCCCACACTATACGTACGCCGCGAACCCAGAGCTTCGCGAGTTTGTCGAATTCACCTCGTGCCGCCAACCGCTCGATCATGGCGTAACCGTCGGCATCGTCAAGGATCACGGATGGGCGGCATCCGGCAATATCGCCGGTGAACAATTCGTCGGGATACGCCTGACCATTTACAAACAGGCAGAGCTTGGCGATCAATGCGTCTCTGCTTGCGGCCACAAATGCAAGTCGGTGCGTATGATGTCGACGGCCAACTTGAAGTGTATAGGCAATATCATCGACACACGGGTTCACATCGGCGATGTGCTGCACAAGACCAGTGGTGGTGGCCGGCGGTCGTACGGTGCTTCTTTCGGACATTGCATCCGGCGAAACATCGCCGGTTGGCGACACCGATTCGAGAAGAAATGTTCGTAACCCGCCTGCGGCATGCTTCAGTTGTTCACGGGTGCCGGCAGAAACGACGATGAGGTGCGGTCGATCCGACGGCGTTGGTCGCGGGTTGTACGGGGCCGGTCCGATTACGGTATGGCACAGTGTCCCGGTCGGCGACAATGACGAAACGGCCGCAATCATTGAACGTGT
>JAJFLQ010000011.1 GCA_021772615.1 Verrucomicrobiota bacterium
AAACGACATTCTCGATACAATTTTCAGAGGCGATGGATGTCGATGCGTTTCAGGCAACCGCGCCGCTCACCTTGCTCGGTCCCGGCGATGCCGTGGTAAACGCGACAGCGACATGGGATAACCAGGACACCCGCGTGACACTTACGCCGGTGACGTTTCTCGACGCGGCCACATTATACCGTCTCCGTTTTACCGGCGCGGACGACCTTGCCGGGAATCGATCCGACGGTTTCGATCAGGACATTTCCTATCTCACGATCGATGAGAGCGATCCCGAGATCATGCTCGTCGCGCCGGTCGACGGCGCGGAGCTACTGTCGGGCGACAGCATCACGGTCGTGGCGAACGTAAACGACAACGTCCAGGGCATCAGTTTTCTCGACAACGCGTCGAACCCGATTGAAATGGGTGTCAGCGCCGACCGTGTCGAGATCTTCATTAACGGCTTGCCTGCGGGGACCGCCGACAGCCTTGTCGACAATCAGGCGAGTTTTACCTTTACCGCCCCGGATTCGCCGTTCCGTATCCAGCTGTTCATTCAGGCACAGGCGACAGATGCCGCCGGTAACTCGGCGCTGTCCGACGAGATTCAGATTTTCGTGAATCCCGTCAATCGCCCGTCACTGGCGCTGGTGGCGCCAACGCCGCCCGCCGGCGCGGATCTTGAAGAGTTGACGTTCTTCACCGTCGCCGCCGAGACCGTTTCCGACCTGGCGGTTGCTGCCGTCGAGCTGCGTATCGATGGCGCACTTGTCGACACATCGACAAACGCCAGCCCGGTCTTCGCGGCACTGCCGGTGCCGCCGCTGGAAGACGGCGGCACGCTGACCATCGAGGTTGTGGCCCGGGATAGTCGCGGGGTGGAATCCGATCCGGCGATCCGAACATTCAACGTTACTCCGGATACGGTTGCCCCGGTCGTAACGCTCCTCAGTCCGCCAAACAACGGCAATGTCCTCGAGGGCAATCGCGTGGCGATCGCTGCCACCGCAACCGACAACAAAGGACTGCACAATGTTGTGTTGTTTCTGGATGACGGCGGCGGCGAGCAGCAGGTTGCGACCTTCGAATCTGCGCCGTTCGCCTTTGAATACGCAGCACCACACGTGGCATCCAATCAACCCGTGACCTTTCGCTTCGTCGCCACCGACAATTCCCTGAACATGCTTCAAACGGAGATCTCCGCGGCATTTACGATACGCGACGACCGCCAGCCGCCTGCAGCTGTCATCACACAGCCGGCGTTCGGTGCGGTTTTCACGGAGTCCGACACGGTGCGTGTCACCGTGTCCGCAACCGACAATGCCTCGGTGTCGCGCGTCGACCTGACGACGCCAACGGGCGTGATAAGCGATAACCGGGCGCCCTTCGAGTTCACTTTTGCAGCGCCTCAGACGGCGATACCGTTGCTGACCTTCGAAATTTCGGCCGTCGCAATCGATCGGTCGGGCAACGCGTCGCAACCCTTCAATGTCAGCCTCGTGGCGCGTGACTCCTCCGTTACGATCGCATCGATTCCGATCATGATACTTGGCGGCGAAGCGCCGCCGTCCGGGCAGTCGCAACCGCCGGTTATCGACACCTCCTCCCGCAAAGAGGCGGACACGGTGTCCGCGGCCGCTGATGCACCGGAATTCCCGGCCGGCGCCGTGATCACCGTCGACACACGACTGGACGAGTTTTTCCAAACCGACTGGCGGCTCCGTCGGGCGCGCATCGACTGGTTCGCTTCGCGTATTGCGCTCGTAGTCGATAACATCGTTGTCTTCGACGGCGTATACGGCGGCGTGTTCAACTGGCGCCTGCCGGATGTCGATACACCGACGGATGCGTCCGTGGTGGCCACAATCGTGACCGAGAGCGGCGCCAGCTTCGTAAACAGCGAACCGCTGAAAATCGTCCCCTTAAGCATCGCGATCACGGCAAGTCTCCCCCACTCTATTTCAGAAGACGGAAGGAAAACAATTGTGGTGAACGGGATCTGGAACGATCCGCCACATATCGAATTGCTGGTCGACGGCGCCGTAGCGGATACCCGCACAGCAGCGCCGTTCACCTTCGACGTGAGCCTGCCGTCGTTAGCCACCGGCGAATCTGCGGATATTTCCGCACGATTGGTCGATAGCTCCGGGCAAATGCGAACATCGAATACCGTCACGTTGACTGTAACCGACGATACCACGCCACCGACCATTACGGATGTAGCCGTACCCGACACGGTTTTTGAGGGCGCACTTGTCTCTGTTGCCGTCGATGCCGATGACGATGTGGGCGTTGTCGACGTTACCCTGGATGTCGACGGCACACAGATCGTGTTGACAACGCCGCCCTATGCAAGTGTCATTCAAATTCCGGCCCTGGCAGACACGAATAACGGCGTGCTCGATATCTCGGTAACCGCGAGTGACGCAGCCGGCAACCACGCCGAAGCGGTGGTACGACAGCTCATGGTGGCAGCGGATAACGCCCCGTCCGCCCCAGAGATCACATCGGTGTCGGCGCCGGTCGCCGGCACGTCGTTTGTGGAAACAACGCGGCTCAGTATAAGCGGCATCGCATTGGATTCGGACGGTATCGTGGATCGCGTGGAGATCCGCGTCAACGACGGGCCGTTGCATGTGGCATCAACCACGGGGGCAGCGTTCAATACGACGATAACACTGCCGGTCGTCGACGGTTTTACCCCATCGACACTCGCGATTGTCGCCGTTGATTCGACGGGCAACCGTTCGGCGACGCACGGGATCGCAATCAATATCGTGGACGACGTAGAGGATCCGCAAATCGATCGCATCCTCGAGGCTTCCAAGGTTCTCGCGATCGGCGGCACGCATCTCCAGATAGAGATTCCCGTTACCGACAACATCGGCCTGCAGCACATTAGCGTCGACCTCGTAGACGACGCGACGATTGTCGCCTCCGAATCGGTGTCGATAACGCAGCCCGGGACGACTTCCCACACGTACGCCGTCGACATCCCGATCAAAGCGGCGCAACTGGGCCGGCGCTTGACACTGCAGGCGACAGCGACAGACCGCGCCGGCAATTCGGCCACGCTCGAGCAGGTTGTGGACGTGCTGCCGACCTATATGGTTGGCGGCCGTTTTGTGAGCAGCGAGATACTCGGTGAGCTTAGCCAACTCATTCGCTACAACGGACGCATCTACGGCACCACGGAAATTGCACCGTCGCCCCTGACGCGGCGTTCCTATATATTCTCCGCTATTCCACTCGAGAACGGCAATCTCGAATTGGTCGATATCGTTCGAACCGGATCCAACGTCACCACCATTCAGGGCTTTTCCACATTCCTCTACGCATTTAATGCGGCCGGCCAGGTTCAGATATACGACATTGCCGATCCTGACACCTTGATCTCTGTCGCGAGTGTCGACCTTGGTGTGTCGTTTCACGCGGCGAGCGCCACCGGCCACGGCCTTGTGGTGCGCAGCGACACGGCACTGGCGCTGCTGAACGTGCGCGATCCGCTCAATCCGACGGTCGAGCGGTCCATTGCCCGCAGCCCGGGCGCCTTTGCGAAGACCAACGGCGACGTCGTTTACAGCGACTTTGGCAGTGTGTCGGTGCATACCCTGCGTAATCTTGATGCCGAACGCACGATAAACGTCGTCGGCAGTGCGGGTCTGATTTTTATCGAAGACGGCATCGTCGGTGGATCCGGCTCGCAGATTCGACTCGTCAGAGACGGTCATCACGCATCGGCAGTAAACGATGGCGGGCGAACGATCGGCCCGGTACTGACGTTACCCGGAGCAATTGCCGACATGCATCGAATCACGGATCGATTGTTCGCCGTTGCACTTAAAGACACCGTACGGTTCGTGGGCGTGGACGCGACGACAGGACTCCAGGACCTTGGCGCTGTTGACGCAACGGATACCATCATCGGATTGACCGGCGGTGACGCCGGAACGCTCTACGCAGTACTTGATAACGGTATCTTCGTGGTCGACATCGCTATCGCAACCGAAACGATCGGGGTCATCGCGGAGGTTGACCTGATCGGTGAGGCGCTTGATGTGGAGACCGTTGGCAACACCGCTATCGTTGCCAAAGGATTGAATGGCCTTACGCTGGTCGATCTGTCACGTCCACAGGCGCCGAAACATATCCGGAATGTCAGCGCGAACGGCGTGGTTCTCTCGGTCACCCGCATCGGTCAGACGCTGTATCTGGCGCGTGGTTTCGGCGGGGTCACCCGGATCCCGATGACATCGCTGGGGTCCGCACTGCCGTCAACGGGGCTGGCGATTCAGGGCGGCGCGCGCCAGGTAGAAGCGATGCATCATGCCGTCGCGGTGATGGGTGCGGGGTTGACGTTGCTCGACCCGAACACGCTCGGCTTCCTGTCGGCGCCGTCGACAACCGGCAATCTCATTGACATCTCGGTTTCAGGGAGCTTGTTGATCGCCGGCACCAGTGACCGCGGCTTTACGATTCACAATGTGTCGAATCCATCGGTCCCTGCGCTTCTGGCCGACAAAACGCTTGCGGACGGCGAGGTGACCGCCATACGTGCTGATGGTTCCGATCTCTACGTGGCGCAACGCCGATTGAGCGACAATCAACCGGTGATTGAACGTTTCGACATCAGCGATCCGACATCACCGGTATCGGCGGGCTTGATTCACAGCGCCCCACTGGATCAACCGGTCGAATCCATGACCCTGGCCGGCCACAATCTGGTGGCGTTTTCAGGCGCCGCAGGTGTGGTTGTGATGGATCTCGGCACGGGGACTCATGACACCATCGCAACACAGGATTTTGCGGTGGCCGGCGCAGTTGTCAACAATCTCATCCATATTGCCGACGCATTCGGCGGGCTGCAGACGCTGCGCCTGGATGCTGCGTCGGCCGACACGCACCTTCAGGGCGACATCCCTGCGCATGCATTCACACTCGAACGCGGCGCCGGCCGAGTGGTATCCGTACAGCCACGGGATTCGGCCGGGATATCATGTGTAGAATTCATGATCGACGGGGTGTTGCACCTTGCGGACACGGAACCGCCGTACGCGTTTCAGCTCACATCGGACATAACCGACCTGCCCGGTGACACCTACGCAATCACCGCCCGCACGATGGGTCTTACAGGTGGTGAAGCCACATTGATACAGGCCATGGTCGCGCAGGTCGTGCCGCAGATCGACACCGTGCCGCCATCCGTGTCGCTGGGAGCACTGCCCGCTCAGGTCGGTGAACGCCAGACCGTGCTTGTCACTGCGGCGGCACTCGATAACCGCGGCACGCCGCTGGTCGAATTCTTCGTCAACGATGCCCTTGTGCATGTGGATTCAACGCCGCCCTATACATTCGAGCTTGATCTGCCGGCGGTCGATATGGACGAAAGTCTGTCGCTCGTGGCTCAGGCTGTCGACGCAGCCGGAAACATCGCCAACGTTGCGGCCAACATCATTGTTCTGGATGATCTTTTCTCTCCTGAACCACCAACAATTCAGGTTGTCCCGCTGGTAAACGGAAACCTCGTCGGCGGCGCCGAGGTCACGATATCCGCAACATCCCAGGACGACCACGGCATCGCCCGCGCGACGTTGTTTGTGGACGGCTTGCCCGTCGCCTCGGATGCCGCGGCGCCGTTCTCGTTCGCCTATGTACCGGACATACCGCCCGTGGGACAAACCGGTTCGGTCACCTTCGGCGTACGTACCGTAGACTTCGCCAACCATGTCAGCGATACAACCGAGGTTACCCTCGACGTGATCGCCGACACGGCGCCCACGGTCAGTTTTGTATCCCCCGAGGTCAATACCGACGTGATCGCCGGTACGAGCCTCGACATCACCGTCGAGGTGACGGACGATGTGAGCATGTCCAACGTCGACATATCGGTCGACGGCCAGCTCCTCGGATCATTCGAGGTCGCACCATATACCGTATCTTTCCCTGTCGGATCGGCGATTGCGCTGCGAACGATCACCGTGACGGCAACGGATGACCGCGATCAGGAGACGATTGCTACCCGTGCATTCAACGTCATTCAGGACGACCCGCCGGTGATTTCCGATGTCGTCCCGGCCAATCTGACGGATCATGTGCGGGGAATCGACCTGCTCGTGAGTGCTACGATCACGGACGACATCGGCATCGCCGCGGTTGACTTTCTTGTGGACGGTGTGCTTGTCGAGACCAAGTCGGCGCCTGACATCGGGGACACGTTTCTAACCATCGTCGCCGTGCCGCTGTCGACAACGGCAGCGTCGCTCGATCTGCGGATTGTTGCCCGCGATACAAGCAGCCAGGAAACGATCGTCGACCGCACCGTTGCCATTGTCGAAAGTCCGCCTCCCGTCCTCGAAATCGTAACCGTCGATTCCGCCGCGAATTTCATTGAGAACACGGATGCGACGGTAACCGCAACGGCGGTATCCGTGCTGCCGATAACCGCCGGCGCCTTGCGTGCAAACGGCGACGTCATTGCGCAGATCGACGCCGCCCCGACGGGTGCGGTGTATACGTTTTCGTTCCCGCTTCCGTCGGTAACCGGCGCGTTCGACGACGTATCGCTGGTTGCCGAAGCGTTCGATGTGCGCGGCACCATTGGCCAGTCGGCGCCGATGGTGATCACGGTGACCGATGACGCCGCACCGACCGGCTCCATCACCGTAACTCCGGGCGCCTCCGGCAATTTTATCGAGAACAGTACGGTAACCGTCGCTGTTACTGCCGGTGACGATCTTGGTGTGACGCGGGTGGATTTCACCGTAGACGGCGTCGTACGTTCGACTCAGACGACCGGACAGGGTGGTGTCTTTACAGCGCTGTTGCCATTGCCGGATGTGCCCGATGGTGTGGAGTCTGTGAGCCTCGCCTTCGGCGCCGTGGTATTCGACACGGTAGCGCAGAGCTTTACGGTGCCGCCACAGGTCATTGAGGTCTTAAACGACATGCCGCCGACCGTTACGCTGATCGCGCCGATCGATGAACAGGTGCTCGTCGCCGGCTCGGTCTTTCCGTTCCACGTCGAAGCGGCCGATGACGACGCTGTCGCGCGTGTTGATATCCATGTCAACGGATTCGCCATCGGACAGCTTGTCCACGATACGGGTGCGGATTTCCGCGCCGACCTCCTGATGCCGGGACTGTCGATCCACGACACCGTCGAGGTCACCGCGGTGGTGACCGACTCATCAGGAACCGTCCGGACATCGGAGCCCGCAACCGTAAGCTTTGCACTGTCGGCAGACGTGATTGCGACCGTACCGACCACTGGCGCCTGCGCCATTCAGCCTCTCGGTACGGATCTGCTGCTGAGCGACGCGCAGGGCAACCGCACCGTAGATCTCGCGAACAGCCAGCCGGTCGCGGTGAACGGAAGCCAGATCACCCTCTCCCACCCGTCCGTTGAGTCGGTCATCAACGTGCGTCTCGCGCCGACCGCGGTGCGGCGCGTCCGTATCGACGTTCAGAATGCCTTCGGACCGGCAGCGGATTACCTGTTGAACGAGATCGTATTCACCGATTCAACGGGTGCGAGCGTGGCGCCGATCCTGTTGAGCGCATCTTCGGAAGACCCCGGGAACCCGATCAGGGATAGTGTCGACGGCGTACCGGACGTGTCCAGTCTGCCGCCGTTCCGCATTGGCCCATTGGCGTCGGCCAACGGCTTCAGCCCTGCCGAACCCGGACCGTCGTTCTTCATCTGCGTGTTTGAGAACCCGGTAACACTTGTATCGATCCGTATCTACCAGTTGTCCGCCGATCGGCAGCATTCGTTGCGGCAGTTTTCGGTATCGACGGCAGCGGAGGCGACATTTGCTCCCGCGGCGATTGCGGACGTCGAGGTATTGAATCCCTACGGGCAGGAAATGATTATCGATACGGACCTCGCGGCATTGGCTGTCGAGGCGCAGAACCTGTCTGCAATGTTGATCGAGAACGGCGGCAGTTTCGGTCCGAACGACGTCATTGACGGCGACGGCAACACAATTGCGCAACTCCTCGCTGAAAATTCGGACCACACGAGCGTCCTGGAAAGGCGGCGTAATCAGGTCGCAACAAAACTGACATGGGGAAGCACGGCATCATCGACGCCGCCGGCGACGCAGGTCACCGATATCCAGATCGAAAACGACCTGTGGCTGCGCGCCGATGGCGTGAATCTGGATGTATTTTCGCGCACCGGCAATCCACATGTCTTCCCGCCGAATGCGGCAACCAGCGATTCACTGCCGGTACTCGCCTCGATCGCACTGTCAGATCCGATTGTCGACATCACGGTGCACGATGAAACCGTATTCGCATTGACGAGCGCCGGCGCGCTGCACCGGATCGACTTGTTTTACCCGGCAGCGCCGTTACTGACCGGCGATACCCAGATCGCAAATGCGGTTTCACTCGACAGCGCCAATTCGATCGTCGCAGCGGTCACGCCCGCCGGGGTGCAGCTGTTTTCATCGGAGACCGGTGGGCTCGCTGCTTCGCTCGCCGCTATCAATCTGGCGGACACCGTAGCGGCCCGCATCATCGGCGACCAGTTGTTCGTAGCCACGACCACCACAATTGAGGTTTTCGACATCAGCGCTCCGGACAATCCCGTTCACCAGCCGGGCGCCGCCATCGGATCATCAGTTGATATGATGACAAGCATTGGGTCATGGATTATTGGACGGTCAACCGATCGATTCGGCGTGGTCGTGATCGACAGCGCGACATCGTCTGAAATCGGCGCCGTGGTGATGAAGCGCGAGATCGTGTCCGTGGCGATTCGCGGCAACCATTTGTTTGTGAAACACGCTGACGAGATCGCGGTGATCAATCTGGAATTTGGCATCAATGAAGACCCGCAGATGCCGGTGTTGCTGACCACGCCCGGCCTGATTGAAGGCGGCTATCTCGACGTCGAGATCCAGGCTGTCTCCGCGATGCCGTCGTCACATGAAGTGGTCGCGGAATCGCGGCCGATGCGCTCCTTTGCCGGCAACGACACAGGTCGTCTCCATATCGCCGCACGATCCGCTTCCGCGAGCTTGCAGGTAGCCGTTCACGCCGTGAGCATCAACGGTGAAGTCGCTGTCGGCGCCGCCGAGGATATCGTGATCGGCGCCGACACGAACGACCCTGTTGCGACGATCACGTCGCCACTCGATGGCGCCGACCATCAGGAAGGAACGGCCGTTACGGTCCTCTTCAACGCGACGGACGACATCGGCATTGACTTTGTCGAGATCGCCGTCGACGGCGTTTTGTTCGACACGCTGATTGCCCCGCTTCCCGCGGCGCCGTCGGTGGTTGTGCCGGTGCCCGTCGACGACACGGACAGCGGGATCCTTATGATTTCAGTCACAGCCACAGACGTCAACGGCCGCACCGGCACGCATGACATCACCATCAACCGTCTTGACGACGCCGAAGCGCCGCAAATCCTGGTCGCCGCGCCGGTTCCGGATTTTGAGATTCTGGAGGGGCAAGCTGTGGTTGTGACAGCCGAGGTAACCGACAACATCGACCTGACATCGACCGGTATACTTTTCGACGGCGCGCCGGTTGCTGTCGACGCGACGCCGATCGCGAACGGCCTGACGCTGACCGCCACGTTGACCATGCCGGAAGTCGAAATCGACACGTCCATTCCCTTCACCGTTGAGGCTGTGGACACGAGCGGCAATCCGGCAACGGTGATGCAGAACCTGGTAGTTCTGAACGATGATCTGCCCACCGTCGCGATCGTTCCGCCGAATAACGGCGATCCGCTCGAATCCGCAGAATTGGCACTGATCACCGTGACGGCGGCAGACGATATCGGAATCGAACGGATTCGCTTCTTCGTCGACGGGACGCTGATTGCAACCGATACGACAGCGCCGTACGGCTTCAATTATGAAGCACCCAATGTCACCGCGCAGACCATCGTCACATTCACGGCGGAAGCCGTCGATACAAAAGGACAGACGCGATTGTCTGATCCGGTGACGGTGACGATCAATGCCGACGGCGCCCCGGAGCTTGTCGAGTTGTTCGGCACCAATGCCGGACTTTCGGCTCGCGAGGGGGAAACGGTGACATTGTTCGCACGCGTGGTCGATGCCGGCGGCGTGGCGCGGGTGGATTTCTTTCTCGACGGCGCCCTGCTTGGGACAGACACGACGGGCGTGTTCAGCAACGCCGGAATACTGTTTACACTCGATATCGTGTTGCCCGATATCGACGGCACGGAATCGAACGTGAACGGTTCGTTCCTGCCGGTTGTTTTTACGGCGGAAGCCGTTGACATCGTTGGCAACAGCGCCGTCTCCGCCGGATTCGATTTTGACATCTTCGATGACGAGCTGCCGGACGTCTCGATCACCGACATCACGGGTCTGACATCGGCCGGAGGCGAATTCTTCGAACTCCAGACAATAACGGTTGATGCGACCGCGACCGACGACCTTGGTATTTCGACCGTGGTAATTTTGCGCGGTACGCAGGTTGTCGCATCGTTCAATTCGTCGTCGGATGATCAGTATCAGGCAGCGATAGCGATACCGGCATTGGCCGAGGGCGAGACGGAGTTGACCTTGGCCATCACGGTTCGCGCCACTGACACCGCCGGACAGGTGGCGGAAACAAGCCAGAATATCACGATTGTGCGCGATGTCCCGCCGACCGTTGCTATCACGGATGTTTCGCCGTCCCCGGTTTTCGAGAATCTGCCGTTCGTTGTGACCGCTACTGTCACGGATGACGTCGATACGACCTTCGACACCTTCACGGTATTGTTTGGCGGCGCCGCGGCAGCGATCGATGTCGTGACACAGAACGGTTCAACCTTTACATTTGATCTGACGGCGCCGTCAATTCCGTCCGGCGACACCCTCGATTTCGATCTCGAACTGCGCGTTGTCGATACCAACGGACGTGTTGGCAGCGACACCGTCGCCGTGACGGTGATCCGTAATGATCCTCCGACAGCGCCGGTATTGACCGCGCCCGTTGCGGGTGAAGAGTTCGGTCTGCAGACGGAGCTGACCTGGACCGCGTCGACGGACAACGAACAGCCCGAGTCACAGCTCGTGTACGAGATCGATTATCAGGTAGAAAACAGTATGTTATGGGTACCGCTGGTCGCAATCGATGACGGCATCGGCACAATGACAGGCATCGGCTCTTTCACCTTTGCTACGGCGGCTTTGCCCAACGACACCAGGCTTCGTCTCCGTATTCGCGCATTCGACGGCGATCAATTCTCGCCGTTCGACGAGCTTGCCGGTTTTGTCACCGTCAATCACTTCGAGCTGGCCGTGAACCTTGTCAGTCCGGCAGACGGTTTCGAGGTGCGCGAAAGCGATACCCTCATGCTCACGGCAGAGGTAACGGTTTCCGATATCGCGGTAAGGCACGTAGAATTCATTGTCGATCAGCAATCGGCCGGTATTGATGTATCCGGCGCCAACGATATTTATACCATCGACTACGATGCGCTGGTGCTGCCGGGCGACAATCCTGTGCAGCTGCCGATTCTGGCCGAGGTCGAAAATATTCGCAGCCTCACGGCAACATCCGGCATTCACACCATCACCGTGGTACCGAACCTGCCGCCGGGTGCGCCAACGCTGACAAACCCGCTTGGTGGCGAAACCTTCTCGGACGCCATCAATGTCTCCTGGAATGCCGCTGCGGATCCTGACCAACCCGAGGCCGCTCTGGTGTATGAACTGCAGCACCGTATCGGCGATCCGATCTTCAACCCGGCCGATCACGGCAACGCGCTTCTGTGGCTGCGCGCGGATATCGGCGTCGCGGTCAACGGCAACGACGAGGTCTCGTCCTGGCAGGACCAAAGCGGCAACGGCAATGATGCGGTTGCCGGGGGGCTTCCCAAACTCGTGACCAACGGCATCAATGACGGTCCGTCCGTTCGCTTTGAAGCAGGCGCCGAACGGTATTTCACGGTTGACGCAGTAGCCGACGCCACGACCTCGGCGCATACTGTCTTTGTCGTGCTGAAGAGCGCGGCAACCGTGTGCGAAGGCGGTGTCGGCGGTCGCGTGATCTATTCCAGCCATCAGCACGGCGGAAATCGCGATGTCTTCTTCATTGACGGCGCGGACGGCTCAGTCGGTCGTCACAACGCCCCTGACGCGACCATCGTACCGGGCGATATTCGGGATGCCGTTGCGGTGCTGTCGTTCGTCCGCGAGCAGGACAGCACAACGGTGTATCTCAACGGATCGCAGGCGTCAACCTTCGATATCGATCTGCCTTCGGACGCCAACCAGTTCTCAATCGGGCAGGAATGGGACGGTCTCGTGGCGAGCGACTTTTTCTCGGGCGACATGGCTGAGTTTCTGCTGTTCGATGCGGCGCTCGCAGCGGACAGTCGGCAGGCGGTCGAGCGCTATCTGTTGCGACGCCATTTCGCGACGCCCTCGGAGATCGGCCTTGTCGCACACTTTCCGCTTGACGGAGACGGCGCCGACGCATCCGTGTTTGCCAATGACGGCGTGACGAACAGTGTCACAGCAACGGCAGACCGTGACGCGGCCGAGAACGCGGCATTGTCCTTTAACGGCGGTCCGGCTCACATCGCGATCAGCGACGCTGCCCAATATTCCTTCAACGACCAATTAACCGTATCGGCGTGGATCAGATCGAATGGTGGCGGCAGCATCGTCGGCCAGCGTTCGACATGCCCCGATGGCAGCGTACCGCATCGAGGCAACGCGTTTCACCTGGGAAGTACGGCCGAAGGCGCGGTCTTCCTGTCGTGTCACGGCCCCCACTCCGGCGGTTTCAATTTTCCCACGATCAGCGCCACGACCACGGAAGCATCGATCAATGACGGGGAATGGCACCTGATTACCGGCGTGTTCAGTCATGGTACTATCGGCATCTATATCGATAACGAACCAGCGGAGACCGACGTTGCGGTCAACCCGTCATTTCCGTTACCTGTGACGCTCGACGACACAGACGAAGACATTGTTATTGGTGCGACCTATGAATATTGCGGCTTCGCATTCGGAATAACCGACGGATTCGACGGTGCGATCGATGAGGTACGCATCTACAATCGCGCACTCAGCGCGTCGGATGTGCAGGCGATCCATGCAACGGCCACCGCGAGCGACGAGTCCTTTTGGATCACTGTTTTCGACCGGACCGACTCCGTCGGCACGACGGACGGTACCGGTATGTTCTCCTGGGACATCAGCGCGCTGCCGGCGACACTCGATGCAATCGTTCGAATTCGAACCTTCGACGGACTTGACGTGTCCGACTGGGCCATGTCGGGCATATTTTCGATTGATCATAGCGTCGGCGCAGAAAGCATCGACACCGGCGACGGCAAACACACGGTTACAACACGCGGCGACGGCGTAAGTAAGGCCTTCGGCGCGACGGCGACGACCGGGAACGGCAACGTGAATGAGAACGCCGTAGTATTAACTGTTGCCGCCGACGGGAGCGCCGACTATACGGCCATACAGGACGCTATCAACGACGCAAACAACGGCGATATGGTTCTGGTGTATCCCGGTATCTATCCCGAGCAAATCCGTTTTCTGGGGAAGGCCATTACCGTTACCGGATCCGCTCCGAACGACGAATCGATCGTTGCGGCTACGGTTATTCAGGGCAGTTTCGCAAACGACCGTGCGACCGTTGCTTTCGTGGAAGGTGAAGGAGATTCGACGCTATTCACCGGATTCACCATTCAGGATAGCGGTACTGCAATCGTCCTTATCGACAGCAGCTCACCAAGGATACGATCAAACCATATTATCGGCGCCGCGGTCAACGGCCTGGAATCACGCAACGGCGATGCGGTGCTCGAAGACAACGTCATCCGAGGAGATTTCAACGCGGTGGACGTGACCGGCGGAACGATCGGGTTCCGAGAGAATATCGTATCCGGTACAAGCGGTCTGCGATTCGCTGGTACGACGGCAGAATTCAATGACAACCGTATCGTTCACAACCGCGGGAATGTACAGCTTTCCGCATCGACGCTATATTCCAGTCACGACATCATCACCAACAACACGCAGTTTGCCGACAGCGTCGTCGCTGTCAGCGCCGATTCTACCGTCGACGTCGTGAATGGCATTATTGCTTATAACGAGGCAATAGAATCCGATGATCACACGGCACGAGTTACGGTACAGCTGGGCGGTTCCATCAAACTGGTAAGCTCGATACTGTGGGGAAATCGCGCCGGCACAAACGTACTGCATGTATCGCCGGCCACATCGACATCAGTTTGCTACTCGATTGTCGAGGGCGGAATTAATGCACTTGGTTCGCACACGGACTGGGGTGCCGGGAACCTCGTCGATGCGGACCCCTTGTTCGTTGCGCCGAGCGAGGGCGACTTCCATCTTCGCTCCGCTCACGGACGCTGGGATGCGACAAGCGGCGCCTGGCTAGTTGACGACGCCACCAGCCCGGCGATAGACATGGGGGATCCCGCATCGGCTTTCGATCACGAGCCGGAGAACAACGGCGATCGGATCAACATCGGCGTCTACGGCAATACGGCCGAGGCAAGCAGAGGGCGATAAGACAGGTTAAGTGAACATATGATTACGTATTTTGCCAAGATATTCGCAGGTCACGAAACGTGCAGGCTGCTCCGGCGCGCACGCATGCGCCTTCACCACGGAGCGGCGCGTGCGCGAGTCATGCCCTTGATTCTGAGCGTGATGGTTGCCTGCGGGATGCTGGCAACACCGGCACACGTATGTGCGCAGGAGGGCGCTCCTGAGATTCTGTCCACGACCATGGCGCCGAATGTTCTTCGCATCGGCGACGAGATCACAATCAGCATTACCGCATCACCTGACGTCGAACGCGGCATCGTCCTGGTCGATTTCAGGCCAAACATACCGCATCTCATGCGTCTCACACTTTCGCTCGACGGCAACGAGTGGACCGTGTCCGGGCAGATTCCGGAACTCGACATCCCGGAGGGGATCGACACCTTCGACGTCGAGATAAGCATTATTGTATTCAACGCATCGAATGCACGCGGCAAGGAGACCATTACCAGGTCTTTCGAGCGATTTTCCATACCGTTCGAGGTCGCAATCACATCGCCGACCGACGCATCACTGACCGGAGATAATGCCGTATCCGTGTCGGGCACAGTGACGGACGATGCCGCCACCGTGCTTGTTAACGGCGTCGCAGCAACGGTCGACAACGGCACATTTACCGTCGCCGACATTCCAGTGATTGAAGGCGATAATACGATTACAGCTTCGGCGTCAACAGCGTCCGGCGAAACAGCGACGGACAGTATACAGCTTGAGCGCGATACGATATCGCCTTCGGTATCGATACAGGGTGTGAGCGACGGGTTGTTCAGCAGTCTGGATCTCACGCCGGAGATTGTCGTTAATGACCGCAACCCGGGTTCGACGATCATCCTGCTAAACGATCAGCCATTTGCATCCGGCACCCTGCTTGATGCCGAGTCGGCGTACGTCCTCTCGGTCACCGCAACCGACGCGGCGAACAATGCGACGTCAGATTCGGTTTCATTTACGCTGGACAAGACAGCGCCCCAGATCACACTTGTAACGCCGCAACAAGACCTGCAGACCCGCGATATTCTGATTACCGTTTCAGGAACCGTGGTGGACGCGAATCTCGCTTCATTACGCGTAAACGGCACCCTGATTACGGTCACGGACGGTACATTCAGCACGTCATTATCCCTAAACACCGAGGGCGCGAACGCGCTTACCATCACGGCTACCGACCGCGCCTCGCTGAGCACATCGATTACGCAGCAGATATTTCGCGATACATCTGGCCCGAACCTGACCGTGACGCAGCCCGCAGACGGGTTGCTGACGAACCAGACAACGATCACGGTATCTGGAACGATCGATGATCCGACGGCGCTGATAACCGTCAACGGCACTGCGGCAACAGTGACGAACGGGACATTTTCAGCGAGCATCGGACTGGCGGAAGGCAACAATACAATCACCGTGACCGCAGCGGATGTACTCGACAACAAGACATCGACAACGTTGACGGTGATCCGCGACACGGAGCCGCCGGACCTGACGCTGACCGAGCCCGCCGACGGCTTTCGGACGCGACTTGCCAATGTAAACGTGACGGGTTCGGTGGCACCGGTGACTGCGGCAGTATCCGTTGGGGGAGTCGCGGTAACCGTCGACGGCAGCGGACTGTTCGAACATGCGGTTGTATTGGCAAGCGGCGACAACACGATTGAAGTCGCAGCGGCCGACGAGGCCGGGAATTCCACGTCACAGACCGTGACGGTAGCGCTGGATCAAACACCGCCGGTGCTGAGCGTCGCCACCCCTGTGGACGGTCTTGTTACGGCCGATGCCTCGGTGACCGTATCCGGATCGGTGGATGATCCGCAGGCGGAAATTACAATTAACGGTGTCGCGGTCGATAACAACGCCGGCAGTTTTGCGTTGGTCATACCGCTTCCCGGTAGTTCAGGCCCGGTTGAGATTTCGGTACTGGCAGTCGATGACGTCGGGAACAGCGACGAGATCCGAATCGCCGTGGTCCGCGACATTACACCACCGGTTATCCAGATTCTCAATCCTATCGACGGCGCACTCCTCACCAATGACGTGGTAAATGTGTTCGGCAGCGTCGACGATCCGACGGCCACTGTACTGGTAAACGGTCAGCCTGCGTCAATCGTTGCCAACCGGTTCGAACTGACCGGGCTGCAGCTGGCGGAGGGGGAGAACACCGTAACCGCGACCGCCGTCGATTCGCTCGGCAACGAAGCGGATGCAGCCTCTGCGACGGTCGTTGTCGACACGGTCGCGCCGGCAGCGCCGGGTCTGACTGATCCTCCGGAATTCGTCAGTGCCGACCGCGTCACGTTGAGCGGCGTGAGCGAGGCGCTTGCAACCATCACCGTCACCGGCGGACTCATACCGGCTGTTGTCGTTGCGACCGGCGACGGCGACTTTACCGTGCAGGTGCTGCTGCGGACCAACACGTCCAACGTTCTCGCCGTCGCGGCAACAGATCCTGCCGGCAACGCAGGGAATGCAACCGAAATCACGGTCGTCGCCGACAGTGTCGCGCCCGTCGTCGTAATCGATGTCCCGCAAAATGACCAGATAGCACAGTTCTCTCAGATACCAGTCACAGGAACGATTTCGGACACGTCCCCGATTGTCGACGTCCGTGTGCTAGCCGATTCTGTCGGGATAAACGCGGACAACACATTCGGCGGCGTTGCCGTTGTCGGTAGCGGTATGCAAGACATCGAGATAACCGCCACGGATGCTGCGGGGAACATCGGCACAGCAACCGTCGCCATTGACAATATCGACGACAATATCGACAATGAACCTCCCCAGATCGCCGTTGTGTCGCCGGCGGCGGGCTCGTCCGTGCCCACAGGGCCGATCACGATCGTCGCGTTGATTGTGGACCAGAGCGCCTTGCAGACGGTATTCGTGAACGGCGTCGAGTTGACACCGCTTGGCGACTTCCTAAACGGCCCGAACCTCACCGTCGTAGCGGAAGCAGGCGAGAACGGCGAATTCACGATCACCGCAACCGACGTGCTCGGCAACCAGAGCATGTTCACCCACGGTGTCGTGGTCGATGCCAGCGCACCGGCAGCGCCGATCGTCAATCTGGTCACCCCCAATGTCATCACCAATCAGGAACGTGTAACGCTGTTCGGCTCCGCGGAAGCCGGCACGACACTGACCGTCACCGGCGGATCCAAAGACGTAACCATCGCCGTTCCTGCCGACGGCAGTTTTTCGGTTCAGGTTATTTTGAATCCGAACGCGGTAAATACGCTGATCTTGACCGCGGTCGACAGCGTGAACCAGATTTCGCCGCCGACAACGGTCGACGTAACTCACGACGACGTCGGTCCGACCGTGATCGCGGTCACGCCTGACGACGGCGCGGTCGAGGTTTCATTCGATACGACAATAGCGCTGACCTTCGACGAACCGATCGCTCCTGATACTGCCGGTGCGGTCACCTTGGCGGTCGATGCGATCGAGATCGCCGCGTCCGTGTCATTGGTCAATAGTGACATGACGATCGAGGTCACACCGGACGAGCCGCTGACCGACTCCGCGGTTGTCGACATCACTGTTCCGGAGGCCGTGACGGATCGTGCCGGCAACAGCGTGCAGGCGATCTTTACGAGTCGCTTCACGGCAATCGACATGACGCAACCCGCTGCGCCAGTGCTCGATCTGCTGCCGACGCATGTGAATACAGCGGCCGTCCTGCTTACCGGGACCGGAGAGGCCAACGCCACAGTACATGTCGCAGGCGGAGCAGAAGCGGCGGCGGCAACGATCGACGAAACCGGGGCCTTCGCGACAAGCGTTACCTTACTATCCAATCAAACAAACACGCTGTCGGCTACAGTTGTTGATGCCGTGGGCAATACATCGGACGCAGTGAGCAGGGTCACGATCCACGACGATATTCCACCCGAACTGCTCGATTCGATTCCGGCAGACGGTGAAATAGATGTGCCTATTTCGGTCATCATCAGCCTGAGCTTCTCTGAAGCGATCAAGAGCGACAGCGTATCGGGCATTACCCTGACCGGAACCGGTGCAACCGCGATAGACATCGCATTCGATGCCGATGATGTGGTGCAAATTACTCCGGTTGGTTCACTTACTGGAGAAACGCAGTTTACGGTGACCCTGCCGGATACGGTTACCGACCTGGCCGGCAACGGCCTGGTCGACGCGCAATCGATTCAATTCTCGACCGTCGACGACGTCCCGCCCGACATACCGATTGTAGACGCGTTCATCCCGCCGTCTCCGACCAACGCACCGAGCGTCACCGCCGTCGGCTTTGCGACTCCGGTCACGACCCTGGAAGTGGTTGGCGGCGCCGAGACAATCAATGAGGGTATTGGCGCGACCGGTGAATTCTCCGTCGAGATTCCGCTTACGCCAGATACCGAGAATGCACTTGTGTTTACGGCGATTGACGGGGCCGGCAATCGCTCGGCCCCGACAACGCCGTTTGTGATACGGCAGGACGCGACGCCGCCTACCGTCGTATCGTCTGTTCCCGCAGATGGAGAGACGATCACCGTGAATCAATCGATCTTCGTCGAATTCAGCGAGCCGATGGCCCCTGCCCCGTTCGCCGTGGACCCGCCGCCAATCCAGATCCTTGATGACCTGAATCAACCGGTGTCAGGTCAACTCAGCCTATCCGCGACGGGTCGTTCGGTGACGTTTTTTCCGATCCAGAATCTGACACCGAATCGTGAGTACGGAATCATCATTTCAACTGCCGCAGGCGACCTCGCCGGCAACGCATTGGAGAACACGGTTACGATCAATTTCATGACAACCGAGGCCCAATCGGTCACCCGCCCTGCAGCGCCGGTGTTGAACCCGGCGCCACCTGCGTTCACGACCAATGTCATCTTGCCGCTCACAGGTACGGCGGCGCCGGGGAGTGCGCTCACGGTCTTCGGCGGCCTGGCGCCGGTGGCGGCCGCAGTTCAGCCAGACGGGCGGTTTTCGGTGCAGGTTCAGTTGAAAGAACAGACCGAGAACCACCTGATACTGTTCGTAACGGTTGACGGTGTCGAGGGCATCGTCCGCACCACCACGGTCACCCATCGCAGTACCGCACCGGGGCTGAGAATTCTGTCGCCCCGGGAGGATGCGGCTTATCACAATCCTTCTGTGACGGTCATGGGCATTGTCGACGACGGCATCACGGTCGGCGACGTGCTCGTGAACGGTGAACGCGCGGCCCGTATCGGGAACTATTTTGCTCTCCAGGTTGTCGTGGACGAACCCGGTCCTCACGCCGTAACGGCAATGGCCACCGTGAGCGGCGGCACGCAAGCGCTGAGCGACACGGTGAATTATCGGTTTGAACCGGATTCTGAGGGTACCGATACAAAGGCGCCGATCGTAAACATTATCTTCCCTGAGCCCGGCGAAATTTCGAACCAGGAATTTATCGAGTTGATGGTGACGGTCGAAGAAGGCGGCGGTCTTGTAGGCGTCTTCAGCAATCGCATCCCGCCGCACAATGAGGTGGGCAATATTTTCCTGATATACCATCAGCTGCGCAACCAGGGCCTCAATGATGTCACCGTACAGGCAACCGACACCGCCGGCCTCACCGGGATTGATGTGACAACAGTGTTCCTCGATGACATCGCACCCGCCGCACCGCAAGTCAATGAAGTACCGGCATTGACCGACCGCCGCATACTCGTGGTAACGGGACAGGCCGAAGCCGGCGTCGGGATTCGTATCACCGGCGGGCTCGCCACCGCGGCCGGCGCAGCAGACGCCTCAGGCGCCTTCAGCATCCCGGTTTCATTGCGGCCGAACCGGGCAAACACGCTGGCGGTAACAGCCTTCGATACAGCGGAGAACGAGTCGGCCGCGGTACCGCTCCGAATCACACACGACGACACACGCCCGAGCGTTCTCTCGACCAGCCCCGGCAGAGACGAAATTGGCGTGCCGGTTGATCAACGCATCACGGTCACATTCTCTGAACCGATCAACCCGGATTCGATCATTGAAGGGGCATCCGTCGTGGTCACCAACTCCGCCCGGGAAGTGATCGCCGGAAACGTCGTGTTTTCCGCGGACCGGACACAGATGACATTCGTTCCTGCATTCAAATTTCAGCGTGCTGATCGAATCAAGGTGGTGCTCGCCGCCGGCATCAGTGACGACAACGGTTTTGCGCTCGGCCAGAGATTTACTTTCGGCTTTAATACCGCCTTATTCGTCACCACCCTGTCCGGCGTTGTCGTCGATCCGGACCTGCAACCCCTGAGCGGCGTTCGAGTGCGTATCACCGGTACGGAAATTTCGAGAACCACCGGTACATTCGGGACATTCCTGCTCGACGACGTGCCGACTGGTGAACAGATACTATCGGTCGACGCGCGTCCCGATCCCGTGACCGGGGAGTCGCCAACGGGCGACAGTCGGGTTTTCGGCCTGCTTGAATACGCTGTGAATGTGGTCGAGGATACGGATAATTCCCTTGGTCGTCCGATATTTATGGTGCCCACTGATTTTTCGACGACAAGACGAATAGTGAATGCGGGAGCGACGATCAACTTCAGCAGTGCACTATACGATATCGACGGCTTTTCAATCACATACGAGGCCCGCGCACCACGATTTGGCGACGGCACCTCGAACGGAAACGTCACGGCAACCCGAATCGAACCGGCGTTTATACCCGACCGCTTGCCGGAAGGCGCGATTCCTCATTTTATGGTAGAAATCGGCCCCGACGATCTGACCTTCTCGCCCGCGGCAGCGTTGACGTTTCCCGACGTGTACGATCTAGAACCCGGCGATGAGGTTCGGATCTTTCATTTCAAATATGGCATCCATAACATCACCGAACTCGGGACCGCAGTTGTTGGTGAAGACGGTATGATTGTTACCGATCCGCTCCTGACAGATTCCGGGTTTGTCGGTTATGTCCCGGCAGATCCGTCATTTGACCTGTCACGAATATTCCTCCGCGGCCGGGTGGTTGATTCGTTTGGAAACGGATTGCCGGGGATTTTTGTGAACGCGCTCGCCGGATTTACGGTTGCCGTAACAGATGAAACCGGCGAATACACCATACCTATGCCGGAGTTGCGGTTGTTTCTGGTGCGAACATTTGCAACCGTCCCGACCAGCCTTGGCGGCGCCGGCGAGAATCCGTCGCTCGTCTTTCAGTCCGATCTCACGGAATTGAATCCATCCGGCATAAGCCCGGTACCGGATATCGTCGTCGACGTCTTCTTTCTCGGCGGCAACATCCGGTTCGTGAATGCGGCCGGAGAGAAGCTGCCACGAACGGGTCTCGGCTATGACAACGGCATTCTGACGGCTATCGACGACGGCACAGCGCGAAATGCGACCATCCTGATCTACCGCCAAAAAACGTCTGCTTCCGGCGAGCCGGTGTGGGATGACGCGCCTTACTCCCGGACGACAAGCGGCAGCAGCGCGTTGGACCTCGGATTTGACGCCTCGTTTGCGATACCGCTCGTCGCGTCAATGGCCGGTGCGGGCGGAACAGGCGGCAACGCGATGGCGCCTGAGCCGGGTGACGTGATCAAGATCGTCGCGTTTAGTCAGCAGACCGGCTACTACGGCGAAACGGATCTGCGCATCCCGTCACTGGTCGACATGGAGGCAGGCAGCACCCAGCTCGATATCTTCACCAGTGTGGATTTACGCCCGCCGCTGCTCACCGTTGATATGAATCGCGTGTTCTTTCTCAATGGTGTGCGCCGTCGCCTGAACATTCCCGACAACGGCGTGGTATTGACCCAGGACGAATACGTGGAAATCAAGGCGCTCTGGCGCACACCGTCCACGATTCCCCTCGATCGCGCGGAGTTACGAATGCGCGGCCGTCTCGCCATTGAAACACTGGATGCACGCAAAGATGTCTTCTTTCCGATCCGAGGCGGTGAGCACGCACATATACTCGAGATCCGGGAAGCCTTATTCGCCAATCGCAGCAATGTCCTGCAGGTCGATACGGAGGCTGGTCTTGAGCGCTTCGCGGTGTCCGCTGGAGGCTCATTCGCACAAAACTCGTTGATCCCCCTTTCGATTCGAACAACCGCCTACGGACTTGGCGGCGCTACGGCGCCCGCTTCATCGCCGGATCAGGAAGCAGACATTAATATTCTCGATATCGTCATCGAACCCACAACCGAAGGGGATTTTCTGGTTTCCGGTCAATTCCTTCCTGAAACCGAGATCCTGATCGACTCTGATTCCCATGTAACGGACGGTACCGGCACCTTCTCGCTGAAGATCGCCTCGGTCCCGCCGAACGGCATTCCGGTAAGCGTCAACGGCAGTGTTCCGATCCAGGTGGGCGCGTCGTTGACACCGGTGATCACGGCAATCGATCCGGGCCAGGGGTCGCAGGGCGATATAATCACGATCACGGGAATGTTCTTCAGTCCGGTGCCCGCACAGAACCATGTCAGTTTCAACGGCGCCCCGGCCCGTGTGCTTGAAGCCGACGAGACGGTGCTCACCGTAGAAGTCCCGAATGAGGCGTCCGCCGGCGACGTGACCGTGACCGTCGCGGGACGTGTATCCAACGCCGTGTTCTTCGATTTTATCTCGGAAGGGATCATCAATGGATCGTTTGAGTTTGCAGACTTCCGCGGCTTCTTTCCCGAAGGTAACACCCACATCATTCGGCAGCACAAGTCGATACTGCCCACGGACCGAACCTACATGGCGCTTCTTGATACAACTGATGTACCTCGAGACGGGACGGCTACTATTTCCAGCAACCGCTTTTTCGTACCCGCATCGCTGCCGTTTATGGCCTTCGATTTCAACTTTTTGGGCACCCTGGTATTTAATGACGTCAGCAGTTATCTCGAATTCGACGTGATCACGCCTGAAGAGACCGTGACGCTGGAGGTTTTCCCCAATGGACTTGAGCTGATGCCGTTTACCGTCGTTGGCGGCTATGACGTCGGTACGGGATTTCGCACCGTGCTCGCGGATCTGTCTGCGTACGCAGGCACCGGCGAGCCGATTCAATTTCGAATCACACTGAAGGGACGCGGACCGCTGCCGTCGCGAATATCCGGCCTGCGCGTCGATGACGACAATCCCCTTGATATGACCAAGACGCCCGGCACCTCGCTGTTCCTGGACAATTTCTACCTCACGGCAAACAATGTGCTGCCGTCCTCGATAGACAATGAAGCGCTGACCTTCTCGGACCCGTTGAATAACAGCATCACCATTACCGCAGCCGCTGGCGCCACCCGAGCGGACAGTCGCATTTTCGCGCTCGGCGTACAATCCGGCGCCGTCTTTACGGCCGACGCGGATAACGGCGGCGGCTTTACACTGGCTGTCCCCGTCATCGACGGGGTACCTACGACCTGCTACGGTCTCTCGTTTTCCACACCCAAAACAACCACGGACAATACCAGCGATCGCCAATTCAGCCCGACGCTGGTGATAACACTGGACAAGGATTAATATGGTTAATCCGGCATCAGCAACAGCACGGCTTTCCGGACGGCTTATGGCACCCCTGGTGCTGTTCATCGGCGTCGTCATGACCACGCCGTTGGCGGCCGCAACCGATCGCTCCGGCGTCGTCGCCGACAACAGGCTCGACAAAGTCGTGGGCGCCTCGCCGATCTCAGCGACCGAACATTTCGTGACCGGCAATTCGCCGTCGCTGTTCGACATTGACATATCCGCCGACAACCGGCGGGCGTATGGGGTATCGATTGAGGGCGGCCTGGTCAAATTCCGAATCGATGTCGGCGCTGCTCCAATCTTCACGGACATCGGATCCGTGCCGTTGCCGTTGGACATCGCGAGACCGCGGCATATTGCGATTTCGCCTGATGGACGGCTGGCCTACGTCGCCGAGCGCGACACGATCGGTGTCGTGAATGTCGTCCCGATCGGGGTACCGGGCGAAGACGGCAACACCATCGTAGAGCCCGGAGAATTTAAGGCGGTGAGTGTACCCAACCGCGGCCAGGAGGTGCTTGATATCAAGGTGACACCGGACGGCGAACGTTTGATCGCGTTGCTCGCCGGTGCGCGGCGGGCATCGGACGATGACGGCATCGATGATCTCGGACACCTCGCTATTTACGAGATTTCCGGGAAAGTGCCGAACCGATTCGACGCGGAACCGCTGTCACGATTCATACGAGTACCGCTCGGCATTCCGCTGTACCAACTGAAGTCAATGGCAATATCCCCCGACGGCAACTACGTGATCATCATCGCGCGCGGTGACCAGGGTGTCAAGATTTCGCCGTTTGGCGTTCGTCCCGAAACCGACAACCGTACCGGCGGCGTGATCGTCTTTGACCTCAACACCTTCAGTACGCTTCAGGTCTTTCCGACGACGCTGAAAGGTGAGAATACGACCTTTATCGAGCGTGTCATCGCCATCAAGGGCTTTTACATCAAGCACCCCACCGTGATCGCGCAAACATTGATTGCCAACGCCAGCCAGACTGCGGCCGACGCCGCGCTCGGGCTGCGCACGACGGCTGGAGCCTCCTTCGCCGGCTTCGCATTGACCGAGGCGCTTGTCAACGAACAGATCCGCCAGCAATTCGAGGAGATATACAAGGACTACGGACCTATGGCTGCCTATGCGAACGCGTATCCGACGGATATGGTTTCAGGCTCCGCCGCCGCAATCACGAATCACGGTGACTTCGGGCTGGTGACATTCCAGGACACCAACAACATCGGGTTCCTCAACCTGAGGCCGTCCGACGATGTTCGCGGCTACAACTTCGGCAATCGACCGGATTTCTTCTTTTCCGCTGCAACGAAAAAGATCATTAATGCACTGGATTTGAGCTTCGGCATCAACGGCATTCTAAGCACAGGCGGCGCCGCGGCATTTCGCACCGGCTGGTTCTACATGCAGGAGGCGGCCGTGACCACAGATGATTCACATGCCTATATCGGGATGAACGGCGGCATTTCCACGGGAGACAACACAAACGTCTTCGGACTGGTCAACCTCAATGCCGTGCGGCGCGAGATCGCGTTGGACTTTGGGATCAGTACGCAAAGTGGGTTGCCGCCGCTGGCCCATGTGAATTTACACGGGAAAGTATCCGTCGGCGATACCAGCCGACCCGAGTTTTCGTCTCCACGGGATGTGGCAACATTCCACGGTATTGATACGGACGGCGACGGTTTGTCGAACCTCCTTGAGGCCTTCAACCGCTTCAACGACTACCGGTCGGTGCCGTTCGGTGACAAAACGCAGTTGGTGAGCACCAGCGTGTATAATATCACCGACCCAAGCACGACCATGGTATCCAACCTTTTCCCGTTTAATCACAACGACATTGGCTATTTCCTGCCGCACAGCGGCGTTGGGTATCGCTATAATTACAACCGGCATCTGGACTTTACGACGAATGTCGGCAGCTCGGCTGCCGTAACGACGCTGGAAACGGTCGGTCGGGAATGGTACGACATGTTTCTCGATAATCTCGTGACACGGCCCTATTTCCTGGTGACGGACATGAGCCATCCCGGCGAGTCGCTGATTCAAAACGAACTCGGCGAGTTTCGTCACTTCAACGTGCGCAACGGATTCCAGGCGAACATCCAATATTTCCGCAAGGAAAGTGATGACCCGTTTGAATTTGTACTGTCTAACGGCCCATCCTCGCCGCTCGACAATACCATTGAGGGCGATCCCGGAGACTTCGACAGTGTGCATACGGCGGCATTGATCGACCTGTTCCTCGATCAGGACGCCGTGGCAAAAATTGTTCTGGATCCCAGGGCCGTGGACATCATCGGCGGTGACCTCGTCGACAACCCGCGCCTTGAGATTCATGGCAGCACAGACCCGAATTTCCCTTTCACGCGGCGAGACATGGATGCATTCATGATGGTCGTTTTCCGCCGCGGCGACATTGCGGTGGACGGCGCAACCATTGTCGGGGAGCATACGGACGGCACGCCGCTGCACTTGGTCGCGACCGATGCCGACGGCGATATCGGCGCACGTGCCGTAAAATTTGACATCACGGAAGAAGCCGCTGCGACCATCCGTATCGTCAGCGGTCCCGAATTGGCATTTGACAACAGCATGACCCAGCCGGTACCGATGGGTGAACCGATCTCCATCACGGATACCAACGGCGTGTTCTGGATGGATATCGACGGCGCTTCCGGTTCATCAGAAAGTGTTCAATTTATCGCGGAACTACTCGATCGCGACGGTGCTGTCATACGCCAGATCTCGTACCGCGCCGGCGTGGTCTCACTCGAACTGGATGTGACCAATGGATCGATTCCGCTGAACGACGTCGACAGCGACGGAGATCAGGTACCCGGCTACGCAGACGGGTTCAATTTCGACCTGTCCATTTCGCCATCGGACGGCAACGGCAATCTTGTACCCGACGATGCCGACGATATGGATTCCGCGAGCTTCACTCCGCTGGAGATCACGATCGACGGCCCGATCGACTTCGGCACCGAACCGTTGATACGCTTCGACTACGATGTATCCAACCCGGCCCAGATTTTTACCTTCGCGGGCAGCAGCCCAGGCGGCGGTGGTCGGGAACCAACGTTTCTTCTGCCGCGCGCCGGCAGCCTGCGATTGTGGCGACGGGACGGCAGCGAGGAACGCCATTTCAGCGACTTTATTCCCGCGACAAGTTTTCCCCTGGACAGCCTCGGGTTCACGGGAACCGGCGGCAGCGTTACGGTATTTATTGAAGCGGTCAAGCCAACAGCGAATACCGTGATTCGTGTGAGTCTGGATCCGGACGGATTCAACGGTCCCGCCTCCTTTGTCGTGAGTCAATCGATCATGGTCTCTACCCTTGGCACGGATGAGCTTGATTTGAAGATCGATTCCAACAACAACGGCTCGATCGAGGCTTCCGACGATGATGTCGAGGACATCGCCAATGAAAATGATGCTCCGGGGCGTATCATCTCCGTGAATAATACCGGTGTATCCGGCTCGAACTTGCCTGGTTACGCTGATTTCAGCGGCACCACATCACGGAAATTCGCGGTACTCGAGCTGGATCTGCCGACCGATATAGAGAACCCCGACAATGCGATCGTAGCCATCAGCTACAGCGCATCGGATCCGCGCCAGGTAAGCACCGAGCTGCTTGGCATCGCCGGCCTGGTCGTGCCGGGCGGCGGGCATCTGCGCCTGTGGCGCAACGACGGGAATGCGGCGCGTTCGGAAACGCCGGCCCCGGACGGCGATTATTTCGCCCCGGGCCAATACCGCGTATCGGATCTACCCGCAGGCGGTGTATTTTACGTCGAGGGTGTGGCGCCGAGCAGTGACATTGCCGACCAGAGAATTGTCGTGCAGCTTGATCCGGACGGCTTTAACGGCCCTGAAGGATTCATTTACCAGGACGCGGTTCGGCTCACGATTTATGATCAATTGTGGGAGGACACCTACGCGCTCGACGCTGCACATCGTCGCCTGGATGTGAACGGGCACCCGATGCCGGAGTCGGAGCCGCAGGCGGAATCCCAGCGCGACCAGTCAAAGAACAATTTCTACGTCGACGCCTACACCCTGACGCCTACGTATTCGACGACGGACATCAGCATCCCGTTGCTCGGTCCCGAAATGCGGCTGGAATTCCGCCGTACAATGAGCACCGGCGGCTATGTGGCGCAGGACTCGGCTGTAGATATTCCCATAAACCCCGTCCGCGAAGATATCGCTCTGGGCAAAGGATGGCGCAGTGTCCTTGGCATGCGCGTGGTGCATGAGTTCGGGCTTTTTCACGTCTACGACGACAACGGCCAGGCGCATCGCTACAACGCCGGTGGTCAGCCCGTGCCGCACTCGTTTCTCGAGACCACGACGCACCGTACAGACCTCCAGATCATACCCAATGAATCTCTCGCGGACGTTGTCGATGCGATTATCTGGACGCGGAATTTCTGGACCCAATATCAATTCGTCCGCTACACTCCGGATCCAGCCGATTTCGGTCGCCGGCCGGTGTCCGGTCAGGTGTTTCGCCTGGCGTCCATCACCTCACGAAACGGCAACGCGATCCTCTTCGAATATCCGGATGAAACGTCGTCGTACCCGGCGCGAATCTACGAATCCGGCTTCGAGGAGAAGCAGGTTCTTTTCTCCTATACCGACATCCCCGATCAGGGCATCCGTCTTGAATCACTCACCGACCCGAACGGCAACATCTACGAGTACGAATATGACGGCGGCGGCAATCTGGCGCGGGTGAACAAGCCTGATCCCGGCGCTCCCGTGGGCAGTCCGCCAAGCGGCGTCACGGCAGAGACATACACCTACACCATCACTCCGACGGCCACGGTAGATGAGGGATTGACGACGGTATTTTTCGCGCTCGAGTCCATTACCAACGCCGCGGGCAACACCACCACACTCGACTATGAGGTTGTCGACCGTGCACTGACGGAATATGAGGACAACGTCAAGGCGCTGCAACTCCGAGCCCTAACAACTGCAGATGGTTCCCCGGATCAGACTACAGCGACATTTGCGCAACCATTGCTCGCGACCGACGGCGCCATGACCGAGGTCATCGACAATCGCGGCACCGCAATCTCGTACGAGTTCGTGACGCGTCTCCTCCCCTCGTCGCTGCAGAACGGTCTGGGATACGGCCTGAACGGCTTCACCATCGCGACACTGAACTCGATGCGGCGGACGATTGGCACCACCACCGGCGACAAGATCTGGAACTTCGACTTCTCTAATGACACGTTCTGCAATCTCGTTCAGCTGGTCGACTGTTTCGGCACGATCACCGATTACGAATACGGCAAGCACAAGGGGTTCGATCACTCGCGGTACAATCGGCCGCTGCGGCGAACGCTTGATCCCGTCGGGCTTAACCTGATCACGCAATTCGAGTACGACTTTGTGAGTCGCAAGCTCGCCAGAACGATCCGTCCGAAGTTCTTCATAGAGAACCCGGAGTTTGAGGATCTTTACTCAACGGCGTACGAATACGACGAGAATCGAAACGTGGTGTCGTCGCGGTCGATGTATGTGGACGGCGACGGCAACATGCGCATGCAGGCGACCAGCGTGAAATATGATGATCGCGGCTTGCCGATCGTGCGCATCGATCCCGACGGTCGCGTTACCTCGACGGAACGCGCGCCGTTCAACGACGGCTGGGAAGATGTCATCATCCGCTATCGCGAATACGCCGACGGCGACAACAGCGACGGCCGCCTGGCCGAAACCATCAGCCTCGGCTCGATGTCGCCGTGGTTGACGCGACGGATTACCTACGATCTCAACGGCAACATGACCGAAATGGAGCTGGAATTCGACGACCCGGACTTTCCCGGCGGTACGATCATCGAGACGACCACCTACTCACTCGACGCCGCGAACAATGTCACCGAGATCCTCCAGCCGTCGGTACCGGACGGCGACAGCGCCGGCGCCGATCAACGTTATGTCATTGCCAAGGAATTCAACGGTGTGGGCCAGGTCACACGCGAGGTCGACGGTCGCGGCACGGAAACCACATACGAATACGATGCGCGGGAGCGCGTCATAGCAACGACGACAATAACCGAGGACGGGCCGTTGACCGTGGTACAACGACATGATGCGGCGGGCAACACCATCTTCAGGGCGCAACCGCTCGGTAACGAAACAACCATGGAATATGACGAGCTGAACCGGATGGTACGGAAGACGGACCAAAATAAATATACCGATCCGAAGACGTTTGAGTCTATTGACGAAACGCTTGAGACCCTTTACGAATTCGGCAATTTCTCCGGCAGCAACATCTTTACCAATGATCGCTGGAGTCCAACGGTCATAGTCGACCAACGCGGCTTCCCGACCGTCAATACGTACGATCGTGCCTTTCGTATCACCGGCACACGCAGATTTGCCAACGAGTCCACCGGCTTTATGCCGATCGCCCTCCCGGCGGAATCGGATAACGATCAGGTGGACGAGTTCCTCGTCGATGCCGATGGCAACATGATCGAGAAACGTGAGTTTAATCCGTTGGGTAGCGGTACGCAGGTGACGTTGACCACCTTCGACGAGCTTGACCGCGTTATCAGGACCGAGATTGTGCTGGACGACGGTCCGAATATCGTTACGGAGTTTGCATACGACAACGCCGGAAACATCGTGCGCACTATTGATCCCGAACAAAATGTCATCCTCGAAGAATACAATGCGCTCAACGCCCTCGCCAGGCGCGTGATCAGTATGGACGGCGACATGGGTTTCACCGATATCGGTACGTACCATTACGCCATCGATAACGCCACGGTTGAGCCGGAAGACATCGTTGTGAGCTTTGATTACGACGGCAAGGGCAACAAGATCCGGGAATCACTGCTGAGACGCGATTATGAGTCTATGGATGAATTCGCGCTCATTGAACTGGCGAGCGAAATGCGATACGACGCCCTGAACAGGATGATTACCATGATCCAAAACTCGGATGGATCGCCGGCCGAAGGCGACGACGAACTGATCATTCGTTATCTCTACGACGCCAACGGTAATAAGCGGTTCGAGTCAATCGGCCGCACCAGCCCAGGATCAGGAGTTGAACTGATCGAAACCGACTTCGAATACGACAGCGTCAATCGTCTGGTACGAACCACATTGCCGGCCGTCAGGGATGCCGAGAGTGGCGAAGAATCTGTGAACGGCGTGGTGGTTCGCACCTACGACCTTAACAGCAATCTCTGCACGGAGACGGACGCGCGCGGCATGATCACCGAGTATGTTTATGATGGCCTGAACCGGCCAGTCTGTAAAATCATGAACCTCGACAGCGACATCAGCGGCATCGGCCCCGGCGACGTCGTCGAACGTCACCGCTATGACGCGAGTAATAATATCGTCGAAAGTTCTGAGGAGCGGACAGGCAGTGTGTTGACGACGACATTCGAATATGATGCATTCGGTCGTCTGATGCGGATCGTCAATGCCGAGAGTCACGCCAATTCCGCGGAATTCGACAATCAGGACAACATCATTTCGCGCACCGATGCGAACGGCAACAGGACCGATCTCACCTATGACCAGGCCAACCGCCTCGTACGTATCGAGAAACCGCAGGTGCTCGCTCACACACCCGGCGCATCGGGTGCGGCAGGCGCCATTCGACCAACGGTCGTCCTTGAATATGACCTGCGTGGCTTACTGATACGCATGGTTGACGAAAACGGCCACGAGACCGAGATGTCCTACGATGCCGCGCAGCGTCAGGTTCGATCTATTGATGCGCTTGATCAGGAGGCGTTCACTGAATTTGATCAAGCTGGAAATGTCAGCCGGTCCATCGATTTTCGCGGCAACGCCATGACGATTGCCTATGACCGTTTCAATCGTCCCTCGGAAATCACGGATCCGGATGGCTTCACAAGCCACGCGGAGTACGATGTAACCGGCAACCTCATTCGCAAGATCGACGAGCGTGGAAACGAAACGGTATTCACCTACGATCTCATGAACCGAAGGATCGCGGAGTTGCGCCCGGGCAATTCGACACCGAAGACCTTCATCTACAACCTCAACGGTCAGCTGGTTATCGAGATTGACGAGCTTGGATTCGAGAAACGGACGGATTTTGACCTGCTCGGCCGCGTCTCCGGCAAGACCGATGATGCAGGCAAATCTACCGGCATCATCAGGGACCAGCTCGGAAACGTCACCAGCAGGATCGATGCATCTGGCGCCACGACCTTATTCGAGTACGACCATCTCAACAGGATGATCAGGATGCTCGAGGAATTTGACAAGGTCACCGAATTCGAGTATGACGCGAACGGCAATCGTACGCGGATCATCGATGCCAATGGATTTGAGACCATGTTCGAATACGATGCATTGAACCGACTGACGAGACATACCTACCCCACCGGGGACACGTATGAATTTGAGTACGACCGGCAGACGAACGTGGTCGTCACAACCACGCCGAACGGCCAGGAGATCGAGCAGATATACGATGGCTTGAATCGGCTATCGACGAAATCGTATGAAAACCACGATTTCACCTTTACGTACGACGCGAATTCCAACCCGCTGACCATGACCCAGCTGGTGGACCATCCCGCCAGCGCATCAGCTGAGGAATTTCGTATTGTCGACGACTATGACGATCGTAACCAGTTAATATCGAGAACGTTCGAGTATCCCGGCCTGTTGGCCCGCACGACCAGTTATACCTACGACGCAAGCGGTAATCGCAGCATGATGGTCACGCCCGACGGCCGCGAAATTCTCTACGGCTACAACGGGCGCGACCTGATTACCACCATTCATACGGAATCCAACGGTGTCGATGGCGGTACGTGGAGTTCCATCACATACGACCCGGGAAGCGATACCACGACATTGACGGCGGTCGACGACGGCATGGACCTCTGGATGCCGGATGAGCTGGCGGGCAAATTCCTGCAGCCGTCAGTCGAAAGTGGCGCGGTTTTTCCCATCCTCGGTAACACCACTAACAGCGTCTTCATCTCCGGCGACTTGACCGGCACGGTAGCGCCGGGGCAGACATTCGCCGTTGCCTCACACAGCGTCCGCTTTGAATATGACGAAGCTGACCGGACAATTGCCAAGAATTACAGCAATAGAACGCGCACCAGCACCGTCCTGAACAACCTTGATCTCATTCTTGAGCAGTCGGTCACAAACCGTGATTCCGGCGATCATGTGGTCGTACACCAATACGGTTACAATGGCGTTGATAACCGATTGTTCGAGAAGGAGTTTTTCGCTGTGCCGGGCGAGAACGATCCCGTTGGAAACGCCGATGTGTATCGGTACGACCTCCTGCATCGCGTAACCGGTGTGAAATATAATGTGCCGGCATCGCTCACCGCCAATGTCACGCCGGAGCTTCCGCCGCAGCCCCCGGGCAGCTTTGAGTCCATCACCGAACCGCCGCGGTCACAATTCTTCGATCTGGATCTTCTCCATAATCGTCGCGCGATCACCGGGACCGAGGGGCCGATTCACTTCAATAACCTGGGAGGTGGTTACGAGGCCGACCCCTTCAACCGAATTACATCTCTCGCGCAGTTTGCGTTCACGGATGGGGCTGATGCGGTGATTTTTGATGGCCAGGATGACGACATTGAGCAGCCGCCCGCGAACAACACACCGGGAACGAATGGTCCGCTTCTGTTCAACGACGCGAACAGCAACGGCACATACGATGCCGGCGAGGATATCTGGGGCGACAGCCCGGGAGGTGTCGACGGACAGTACGATCCGGGCGTGGATACGTCGCTGGTCTTTTTCGACAGCGACGAGGACAGCGTTGTCCACGGCGGCACGGTACCCGAGGGCTCGATCGGCGCCCAGGACGGGATGCTGTTCTACTACGACCAGAACATGTCCGGCGAGTATGATTTCGGCGAGGACGTCTGGTATGATCGCGATTCTGTCCTTGGCGTTTACGACCGCGGCAGCGACGAATTACTGATTTTTTACAGTGGCGACCAGGATACCATCGTCGACGGCCCGCCGGATCTCGCAGACGGCGCCGTCGGTACGATTGAGGGGCTGTACTATTTTGATGTCAATGATGACGGTATATACAACATTGGCGAGGCGATCTGGTCCGATGAAACCGACAGTACCTTTGATGCCGGACCTGACGGTGTTCCGGGAACAAGCGATGACGTCGATACGCTTATATTTGCCGGCATACCGGGAACGCCAATCCACGACGACATGCCCGGGCTACAGGAGAATCTTGTCTATTTTGACGCCAGCGGGAACGGTTCATGGGATCCAGGTGAGGCAATCTGGCGAAATTTCGATCTAAGCCGTAACGCCGCCGAATTCGCACCCGCCCGGGATGTGCCGGTTTACGACGGCGATGTCCCGCCGGATATCAGCAGTCCACTCGACAACTTTTCGGTCGAAGCGGGAGCCGTTGGTGCAAACGAGACCCTGTATTATCATGATGAAAACGGCAATGGTCGCTTCGATCCTGGCGAAGATATCTGGGCCGGAGGAGAGACGTTCAACGCCGGCGCGGATACCACACCCGGTACCGCCGACGATGTCGATACCCTGATTTTCATTGGCGATGATGGTCTACAGCTGTCGCACGGCACGGTTGGCGGTCAGTCTCGACTTTATTACCATGATGACAACAACGACTTCTCGTGGAACCCGGGCGAAGATATCTGGGCGAAGACGTCGGTTGCCGGCGTGGCCGGAAGCACCGAAACCCTCTTCTGTTACGACGACGACAACAATCAGACCTGCGATCCGGGTGAGCCGATCTGGAAAAACAACCACCTTGACGGAATTGTGGGGAACGATCGTGATCTCTTTTTTGGCGACACCAATCTCAACGGCCGCTGGGATACCGATGAGGCAATCTGGCTGGAGGCCGACGGGGATGATCCCGATGGCGATGATGTCACCCTGCTCACATACGACGCAAACGGTAATCTGACACAACAGGGAGCCGTCCAGTATGAGTGGACTGCAGACAATCATCTGGAACGTATTCTCGACGGTGGTGAGGTTGTTGTACGGTACGTCTACGACCACGACGGCAACCGGCTTGCCAAGATCCACGGCGACGGCACCCGTACGTATTACTTTTACGATCACGTCACCGTCCTTACAGAGACGACGGAGTCGAATGCCGTAACGGCACGTTTCATGCCGGGACGTGTGCTCGACGAACATATTGCCGCCGAGATCAATGATCAGGCGCTCTATTTCCATCAGAATGCGATCGGCAATGTCGTGGCCGTAACTGATTCGGCCGGGCATGTCGTTCAGCGATATTCATACGACGTCTACGGACTGGCTCGGGTACACGATCCCGATGGCACGGTCATTGGCGGCGCCGACGCGGCCGTGATCCCCTACCTGTTCACCGGCAGGCGCTACGATACGGAACTCGGACTCTACTATTTCCGTGCACGCTATTACTCCTCGCAGCTTGGCAGATTTATTTCGCCCGATCCACTCGATTACATCGATGGTATGAACGTCTACGCCTACGTCAACGGCAATGTCGTCAACATCACCGATCCAATGGGACTCTCAGGCTTTCTTGATTTCATCAGCCTCTTCAGTCCCGCGAACATCTGGCGTGCCATCACCAGTCCGAATTTCCTGGACAACATCGTAACGGGCCTTCAGGCCGTCGGCAATGCCGCGGTGGACACCGTGCTCGGTTTTGTTTCATTCGGTCAAATGAGCCAGGCAACGCTGTTTGGCAACAGCTTCACGGTATTTGGCGGCCAGGATAAACCAGGATACGCCGAGGCCTACGGCATTGCCCGAATAGGCACGGAATTGGCCTTTGGCCTGGCGACAGGCGCCCTGTCTACTCTCGGCGGTCTTGGTCGCGCGGTCATGCTGGTGGACATAGCGGGCAATTTTGTCGCAGCGCAGAGCGCGGTATCGGACATGGTCGCCAACGGTTTCTCGTGGAGTAACGGCATCCAGCTCGGCGGGGCCTTGTTCGGGGTCGTGGGGAACTTCTCAGGAGCACGCGGGCCACGAAATGCAGAGGCGGTGTCGCCACCGAAGGTTGCACCGGAGGTATCGATTCCGCGGGCAGTGGCACGAACCGATCATCTCGCATCACTGGTAAGCCGCGCGAAGAGCGTGAAGAGTCTGAAGGGCAAGGTGCGCGCACTTGAAGACGGCGGCGCCGGCTTCACGCGCACAGAAGCGTTTAATTTGATCCGCCGCGGCAAGGTCTGCTTTATCGCCGGCACACAGGTCGTGACCTTGACTGGCCTGATTCCGATCGAGCAGCTCGTCCCGGGAGAACTCGTATTATCGCAGAATCCCAATGGAAACGGTAAACATTGGGCCGAAGTGACGGCGGCTTTCAGTCGTGAGACCAGTGAATTGTATGAGATCACGGTCGTATCTGAAGACGGCGACAATCAGACTCTGACCTGTACCGGAGTTCATCCGTTTTGGACAGTTGATAACGGCTGGATACCGGCAGAAGGCATTCAGGAGGGTGATCGTCTCGTCAACGCAGACGGCGGTGTTGCGATGGTCGTCAATGCAATGTCCTACCGCGGACCGCCGGACCGACCGTTTACGGTACACAACATTGAGGTTACCGGCACGCATAGTTACTTCGCCCTCGCACCCGGCCATGAGGATTCAGCGCGCGCGATCTGGACACATAACGATGAAGTTTGCCAGATTGACGAACTTACCCGATTGCGGCAGGGCGCAAATCATATAGGTAGAGCCGACGCACCGGCACCGCCACGAAGCGACAAGGCACTGCGGCGAGCCGGGCATCAACGTGCGGCGAAGGACCTTGACAACACCGACACAGGCGGGCACTCGTACGCTGACCATGGAGCCCATGTTACTCCCCAGCAGCACCTCCGAAGACTCAAAACAGGAGTCGCTCCATCAAATCGAGCGGCAGCTATTCCCGATGCATCCGGCTCATTTGCGACCAATAAGGCACATGCCGCTGCTTATCAGCGCGCTCGACAGGAGATATGGAAGCAACCTACGATTATCGTGGGCAAAGGAGCTGGGCAGAGGTTTTGGACAAAACCCGTATTTGAATTCGATTTAAAAGGTGCAGGATTCTCGTATTCGCTTGACGGTGTCGGGAATCTGGTTCGAGCCAAGGCCGACCGTGTCAGAGCAGTGTTTAAGCTCAACAGTGCGGGGACGGACTACGAATTGGTCACAATGTTCCCAGTAAAATAATTTCAAAGGTCATCGTACGCGTCGCAAATTGATTTTGTTGTATTGTTGTGGGAATAAGGTTTGATAAATCTCGTGCTAACAGGCTGCAATTGTGGATGTAATTGAACAACTGCTCTCACTTTGCGGCAATCAAGGCCGGGAAGCTGAATTGTGTGAATTATTTGCTGATTATTTCGAAACGAATACCGATTGCCCCGGCTGGGTCGCTGCTGCATTGACGGCAGCAGCAGCACGTCGCGATACGAAAATAATAATCGGCAACACCAATCGCCTCGAGGAAACTTTTCTCACGGAAGCCGCAGATTTACTGGGCTGGTCGAACGACGATTATGGCGAAGCATTCTGGATAAAGGTACCAACAACGTCGATGACCTTACAGGTCTCACGGGAAGGGTTGGATGAGCAAGGTCGCTCTTGTCACATCTGCAATGTGCAATTATCATCGTGACCCTTACCGACCGTTTCATGGCGCCTCGTCTACGGCCAGATATCGCTTTTCACCTAACCAGGCTTCCCCGCTATGTGTCATAAGTGATTGCAAATAAGAAACATTTTCTGAAAGGAAGGTGGTAACCGTCGAGCTGGACATTTCAGCCAACCAAGCCTGTTCAACAAGCTGGACGTCCCGGTGTTGCGGCGCTTCCTCTGTGTTCTCTGTGGTTACAAACCAATGTCGCACCCGCCGTCAACGAACCATGAGTGTGCCGTTTCACATCTTCGGTAACGACCCGCTTCGCTAGAGAACACAGAGGTGATTCAGGGGTGGAAGCTGTTGGCGTTTACGGGTAAATTGGCAATGAGTGGCAACCATACCTGATCCAGCTGGAGCTCTCGGTTGCCACCCGATTTTTCACCAGTAGTGAATCCATGCAACGGAAAGTTCGGGAAACGTCCAGCAGATATCAGCACCAGCTCGGCGGTTACAAATTTTTCGTGTGTTTCGCGCGCATCACTCGTTTTCCCCGCATGCCCGTCCTTGCTTACTTTTTTCAGCATGAACCACGCTTCGTTCTGTGATTCCCGGAAATACGACGGTTAAAACCCACATTCCACACCCCATCCGCGGACTTTTTCGATATTTTCTTGCTGTGATCTACGAACGATGGTCAAAAGGGCGTGGATGGAGGCTCGGCGATACCGCACGACAGGCTGCTGATATTTTTTTGAATTTTCGATTGATTCTTAGTGGTATCAGACTATCTTATCGGTTGTACACACTAATATCTTGGGTGCACACAACTAGGGTGATCCTTCGAGAATTGCTGGCTCGTAAATTCTTCTCCTTGATGCGTTGCGGACTTCTGCAATGCACACCGGAGTAGCCGCCAGTTACCACCGACGTCCATTATCTTACCCCATCATAATCCGCGATGGTCAGTGGTTTGATTTCGGAACGTAAGTTCCAAGCTAACTCGAAATGGTATCTCGATGGACACGACTCTAATCACCAAAACTATTCTCACAGCGGTGCTTACAATCATCACATGGGCGGGCTTGACATTGGGGCCGACAGTTCATGCGGAGATCGTCTCGGCTGAGTTTACAACTGATGCATTGATGGGCTCTGGGGCCTTCGCAGGTGCAACCGTTACCGGAACCTATTCCTACGACACCGCCGCAGCGGGAACTGCGGGCAATTTCCCTGCGTGTTTCGCCTTCACTGTCAGTGGTGGTTGCAGCCCACTTCAAAAAGCAAACAACGTGAATCTTGGAACCGTATATCCAATTACTGAATTCACGTTGACAATCAATGGTGAGACCGTCACCACAACAGACGGTTTTATAGCCGTAGGGAACTGTAATCCCCCTACGGGCGGCGCCAACATAGACAGATTCGCAATTGCTTCCACGAGTGCATTTACCGGTACGATCGGCGGCTTGGCCATTGTGTCGGCGTCGCTCGATTTTATCGATAATACGACTGCCTTATTTGACAGCGACGCCCTTCCTTCGTCACCGCCGTCGCTTGCCAATTTTTCGTCAAGCGCCATACGCTTTTGCGGCGCCGGCTTTGACCATTCCGCCCCTGTCGCCGCCCATGAAGCAGCGGCAACAATGATGGCGGAAACGGTTCCAACGCTTGGTGAGTGGGGTATTATCATTTTGATCATGGCCTTCGCGACGTCCTCGTACTTCAAGGTGTCCCGAATGCCGAAGCACGAAGCAGCATAAGCAGATATTGCCCCCCCTCCGATACACGTATCTGATTGATCGCGATCGTTGACGCTCAATGCCATGGGCAACGAATATCTACTCGGCCCCTCCTATAAGAATATCCGTGATCCGAGCCTGAGCCCAAGCGATGACCGGCGAACGTGCACCAGGTAAGCCATGTATGAGGGCGCGCCTCGCCTATCTGGTGCTCTCCCCCGTCGCATTTCACGCTTTCCTGTCGATCCTGATTCAACTGGAAAACTTCGCTCTATTCATCCATAAATCCGACGACGGACTATGGCCTGTTGTTTATTTTCTAGTTAAACTCCCCTTCTCGCAATTGGAACATATTCTCTGGGGGCTCATGATGCTGGCAATTGGGATGGGTCTGTACCGTTCACAGATTGCGGCGGCGCTCTTTTTCCTCGGCGTTCAGTGTATCAACCTCTACAGCATCATCAACCAGCTGGCATATCCGATATATTTCGATCATTTGAATCTGTCAATGGTTGCAGACCAGGTGCCCGGCATGGCAGTTTTGATCGATTCGATCAAAGCGCTCATTCATCCCGTTTTATATGTGAACACAGCCTTGCTCATTCTCAGTATTGTCTGGCAACTCGGCAGATTGGCCACTGCGGATCACTCCCAACGTCAAGAACGCAGCGGGAGCAGGTCGCTAATGCCGGCGACCGTCAATGCCTTATGCACATTCTTTCTCGCGACCGCGGTCATCGCGTGCATTGACGTGAATCATAATCTCGAACGTCATCCGGTTATGACCCTGGCCAGGAGTGCGTTTGCACGCTATCAAAGACTTCCTGCCGTGACCCGTCGAACGGAGGATTTGTATGCCTTACAATACGGCGTTGCGTCGGCCTCTACGAATTTCAAGGACACCCTGCCGGCATCGTTGACGGCCATCCGGGAAAGCCACTCTCGCCCGAACATTGTCTTTATCGTCCTGGAATCGGTTGGCTCCATTCAAGTGTTAAATAACGGTCGCCTTACTCCCGACTTGACCCCAAACTTGTATGACTTGTCGTCAAACATGATTATTTTTGACGCGATATATAATACCTTCCCGGGAACGACACGCACGCATTTACCATTAAATACGGGCGGAATCACCTGCACGTTTGACGATCTGACTACCAGGTTCTCCACAGCCTATCACGGCCCCGCACTTGTCAACGAATTCAAACAACTGGATTATCGAACCGCACTGTTCTCAGCAGGCGAACTGGAAAGCGCAAATCTCATCGGATTTTACCGCCAGTTGGAATACGACGAGCTTTTCGAGCCCGTCGGCGCCGATGAGGACTTTGTTGAAGCAAACCGGGTGCATTCATGGGGTGTGAATGAGGACAGCATTCGCCGGCTTGCCGTTGATTGGATCGATGAAACACACTCCGGAGCGCAACCTTTTTTTCTACAGTTTCTAACCGTCTCCACGCATCATCCGTATGGTTTTCCAGAAGACTATCAAGGGCCGTTTGCAGGAGATGATCCGTATGATCGTTACCGGAATTCGATCCATTACAATGATTGGGTTATCGGCCGCTTGCTCGATGATTTGCGGCAACGAAACCTGATTGACAACACGATCATCTTCATTGCCGGCGATCATGGCCAGGCTTTTGGTGTACGTCACCCGTTCAATTTTACCCACGGAAATTTCTTATATGAAGAGAATATCAAGAATTTCTTACTCGTGATTGACCGGAAAGGTATCCATCAAAGTTTGACGATCGATCGCGTTTGCTCGATTGGCGACGTCATGCCGACCATTCTGAGCCTCGTCAACGCACCTCCACCTCCAGTACCCGGCCAGAATCTGTTTGCCGATAATTACAGCGATCGCATGGTCTATTTTCACAAGTTGCCAATGCCGTCGCAATGGGGGTTGCGAGACGGCAATTGGAAATTCATCGGCGGAGCCGTCAAAGGCGGTGATTTCGAACTCTATGATCTGGCACGGGACCCGATGGAAAAAACGAATCTGGCCGTCGAATATCCGGATCGCCTTGATCTCTACCATGCACGTTGCGGACAATGGTATCTGGATACCAACGAGCAATTCTCGCAAATGTTTGCAACCAAACGCCAATACGAACATCGCCCGTTTACGATGTCCGATCTCAACGCTGCTGGAATAACGTCAATGACGTTTGGCTGTTTCGATGACGATTCCGTGTTTTCGGAACGCCTGACGTTTCATCCGGACAGTCGCGTTGTCATTCAATTGAGATTTGGTGGACGGCAGAATATCCAAAACATGATTTGCCGCTGGAAGTCGCCCGATAACTTGTCCGGGAGCTATGCGTTCAGGGAAAGGCACGGCGAATTGATTGCGCATGTCATTCACAGCACGCCGTTGCCAATGGCGGCGGGAAAATGGACAGTTACCATCCTCTCCGGCGAGCGACGATTGGCGACGGGAACATATCAGGTGGCCGATGCGACAGGCACGGACTGCAACAACCGACAAAAAGCTGTCCAACGATAGTATGGCTGGCATGAATAGACGTAAATGTTGCGGTACGTTCAAACGATATTTTCCAGGTGTCTACCTGGCGTTAATCGGAGCTGTTGCCGGCACGGCGATTCAGCTGAACCGGCTATACCATTATGGCCACGCGACTCAGCTCACTCACGACCTGATCGTGTTCAGAATCCTCATGGGCCTGCTTCTTGGGCCGGCTGTCCTTCTCGCCCTGCACAACTACACAATTCATTCCGCTTATCCGGTTCTTCGCTCCACCAAGAGCACAACGTCGGCCGACACCGTTGCCTGCAAAGATGCATTGAGTTTCACGCCCTTGTTTTTCTTGATCCCGGTTTATTTTGGCTATCGGATCCAAAACCTTGCGATGGTCCTCATTGCCATCACTGTCATGCTGTGGAAATTGTACGCGTTTCAAGAAAAACAGCCTGATTTGCGAGGAATAAGGCGCTTCGTCATGCGCTACTATTGTCCATTCCTATTCTTCGTTTCCGGCTTCGCGGCGTTGATCTATCACGTCGTGTGGCAGCGCGTGCTCTACTCGTGCTTTGGAAGCAATATTGAATCTGCAGTTGTCATCGCCTCCGCGTTTATGTTGGGATTAGGCCTCGGAGCGGTGTGCGGCGGACATCTCGTAAAACGATATCCGGAACGGCTTCCCGCATTGTTCTTACTGTGCGAAGCGGGTATTGCCGGTTACGGCTTTTTCAGTATCGGTTTCATCAATGCGGTATCTGCGTACACCAACGACTATGCGCCTCCGATTACCTTCGTCGCGATGTTCTTGCTCCTGTTGTTTCCGACAATGCTGATGGGCGCTACCCTTCCGATACTTGTGACTTTGTTATTTCGAGACCTTGATGACATTGGAATCAGTACCGGCATTGTCTACGGGCTCAACACATTGGGTTCGGGATTGGCGGCTTTCATGACGGTTGAATTTTTCTTTCCTTACTTCGGCCTGCAACGGTCGATATGGATTGCCGTAGTCTTCAATGCATTGGTGTGCATTGGATTGCAAATTCGCCCCGGACCAGCATTTCGCACAGCGCAATAAAGACGACGTTTGTTCATGAAATCAATTCAACATCATCGCTATATCCTTGTATCCGGAGCAACGGGTTTTATTTCGCTGAGCCAGGAGATTCTTTGGATACGCCTACTCGAATTCTTCACCGGATCATCGCCCCAGGTCTTTGGCTACACTCTGGCGGCATTGCTGATCGGCGTTGCCGGTGGTGCATTGTTGACACCGATCGTCATTGCCCGGCGGAAATTGCAGGTTGTGTATGTCATATCAGATCTTTTAGCCTTCAGCGGCGCCGTATTCTATTTCTCCCCGTTATTGATCGGCCTCGCGAGTATTCGGTCACCGTCACTTGCATACGGATTCGCATTCGCCATGGTCGGAGCTGTAGCGTTTTTCAATGGCGGCATATTTCCGCTGGTATGCGCCGGTTACGACAAACACATCCAGGATGTAGCCACCACCATCACCAAGACCTATCTGGCGAACATTATTGGCGCCGCCGCCGGCCCGCTCGTTACCGCTTTCCTGATCCTGGAGTATTTTAGTTTGGAGCGTGCAATTCTTCTGATTACGCTGTTGTCGCTGTCGGTAGCGGTTTTGAATCTTTTATGGTCCACCGAAGGTGGAAGATTGAAAACCTGCCGTTTGCTCACCGTTGCAGTCGGCGTAGCTGCCGCAATAGGGATGTACAATCCGGTATATGCCGACCTCGTGATTAAGCTACAGTTGAAGAATCAATATGAGCATGGCGATGAAATCGTTCAGGTTGCCCAGAATCGACAGGGAATTATAACGGTGAGTCGCCTTTCGAGCGAGAGCACCGACACCATATTCGGCAATGGGATGTACGACGGCAAATTCAACATCGACCCAGTATCCAACGAAAACTGGATCACGAGGGCGTATATGATTCCGGCACTTAACCGGAGGTCGGAAAACGTTCTCATGATCGGTCTCGGCAGCGGCTCATGGGCTCGGGTGCTGGCCAGTCACGCCCGCCTCAAGAAGCTCACAATCGTTGAAATCAACCCGGGCTATCTCGACATTATTCGAAACTATCCTGAGTTTGCAGATGTACTCGATGATACTCGCATCGACATAATTATTGACGACGGTCGCCACTGGCTGCGTCGAAATACGGATCAAAAATTCGATGTAATCGTTGGAAACCTAACCTTTCATTGGCGTAGCAATACCACTCATCTATCTTCGTCTGAATTCATGCGGCTCGCAAAATCCCACCTGAACTGCAATGGATTGCTGTATCTGAATACGACCGATTCGCCATACATAATTCGAACCGCTGTCGAGGCATTCAAACATGTTGTATCATTCGGAAATTTCGTCGCCGCCTCGGATCATCCTTTCGACCTGACGGCGCGGGAACGAATCAGAAACCTCCTGCTATTCAGCGAGAATATGGCACCTTTTTTTACTGTAACGCCTGAAAGAGAAGATGTGATGAAGGAGTTGGCAGAATTTGATCTACCGGAAATAAGTGCGGAAATGCTGCCTGACACGTCAGTCATTACCGATGACAACATGGTCGCGGAATTTGAACGGTTCCGTCGAGAGAAGCGAAATTACAGGAGGCCGGACCATCGTATTCTCGCTGCCATTATGCTGGACAGGAAAAGCTTCGTGCAGTCTGTAAAAATCGCATTGGGCGATACGTTTTTTGAACGTTCGGCAAATCGCAAACGTATTCACAATAAAATTTTCGAGTCCAATTTCTGAATGCGAGGAGACTACGAATCAAGAATAGCATGAAACGGAGTCTTCCGGAACGGCAGTTTCGTGGGTGTTCCGATTCGTCCAGTCGTTACTTGATCGCTTTGCCCGATAACTTGCTGAATTATTCACGAAACGAGTCAGGCGATAGTCTACCGGATTTACCGGCGACCGACATTCGGCTCTCGACCAAGGACACGGTTGGTGGAACAGGATTATTGCAAAAAAAATTGCAATTTCTACAGCCAATCCTATACGTACGTCAGTAGCGCTGCTGGTTAACCCGAACAATGATCGCACACGTCTCAAAGAAATCTGCTCACAACCGCAATTTCGTTTACCAACCGAATAGTGAGATTTACCGCAATTTCGTACGCAAGCACCAGGGAACTGTCGGGGTCGAAAGTAAACGCAGAGAGGCGCCTGCTTTTTTCATTGGGTTGCCGTATGTCACGTCAAACTAAATTCGGAGAATAGATATGGCTGCCGCCACGACGATTCTGGTTGTCGATGACGAGATGAACAATCGACAGATTGCCAAACGTCTGCTGCAATCACAAGGCTATAATGTGATTGTTGCAAATTCGGGATCAGAATGCATGGCGTCCATTGGCGAGCATCATCCTGCGGTAATCATTATCGACTACATACTTCCCGATCGCAGCGGGCATGATATTTGTCGGGAAATCAAATCGGATCCAACGCTTCGGGATACCATCGTAATTCTGATTTCGAGCTACAAAAAATCGTCGGACGTGAAGGCGAGGTGTCTGGAAGCCGGTGCCGATGCCTACATTGTACGGCCAATTAAAAATCGCGAATATCTTGCCAATATAATGGCAATGGTACGTCTGAAAAGCGTACAGGATGCCGCAAATCGACACAGGAAGGAGCACGCGGCACTTTCCGACTTCAGCCAATTTTGCCTGTCGGTGCGAAGTCGCAAAGCATTATTTGATCGAATCGCCAAGATCCTGGCGCCGTCCATGGCGATTTCCCACGTCATTGCCCTGCGCCTTGCCGAATCACCCAAAGCGCCTGCCGGCATCATGGTTTTTCGCGGGTACTCGACGCCTGTAGCGGAAACCGTTTCGCTGCCGCAGGCAACCTTTGGCGGTTTTGCGGAACGGCTTCGCGGGGCAGATCCGGTCGCCAAACCGATTTTCGAATTACCGGTTGAGGTTATTAGGTATTTCAGCGCCAAATATGATACTGAATCCTTTGCGTGGTGCCTGCCGGTCCACGCACCCCGAATTTCATGTGGCGGCATTCTCCTTTTTTGGAAGACTTCTGAAGCCGTCCCGGATGAAGCGTGTTCCGCTTTTCTGCAATCGATAGCAAATATAGCCGTGATCACCATAACCCGTTTACGGAATCTTTACGAACTTGCGGAAGCAGGCGAACGACGTTACCGCACGCTTTCCGAAGCATCGCCCGCCGGCATCGTCCAGCTGGACGCAGAGGGCAGATACGTCTACATGAATGATAAGTGGTCGGAATTGACCCACATCCCATCCGATAACGTCCTGGGTAAACATTGGTTGCGGTCCCTGCTGGTGGTCAATCGTGCCGACATTGAACACGATTGGGCGAATTGGGATGAAGAATCGGACGTATTTCGCGCCTATTTTCGTATACCGGCAGCGAACGGCAATCACACGTGGATTCACGCACAAATGGCCGCCGAAATCACAAACGGCGAGGTGATTGGATATATTGGTACGTTTTCGGACGTGACCGCCTGGAAAAATGCCGAAGAGGAACTGGCCGGCGAAAAAGAGCGCCTGGCAATAACACTGCGTTCCATCGGCGACGGAGTTTTTACAACGGATACGGATGGCCGAATCCAGATGATGAACAGCGTCGCGGAGTCCATCACCGGGTGGACAACGTCGGAAGCTGTCGGAAAGACGATTCGTTCGGTGTTTAAGATTATAGACGGGTCTACTCGGGAGCCGGCGAAGAATCCGGTGGATGAGGTACTGAATTCGGGAACTGTGGTTGGCCTTGCCGAGAATACGGTGTTGGTCCGAAAAGACGGCGTTGAACGCATGGTTGCCGACAGTGCCGCACCTATCCGCGATTCCGACGGTAACATCATCGGAGTCGTCTTTATTTTCAGTGATATTACAGAACGGTGCGAGATCGAGCGACGGATGCAGCAATCGCAGAAAATGGAGTCATTGGGTGTTCTTGCCGGGGGGATCGCCCATGATTTCAATAACTACATTACGGCGATACAGTCGAACGTGTCGTTAACGCGATCTTCCCTGCAGGCTGAGAGTAACCTGATTCGTTTCCTTGATCGCGCTAATCAGGGCTGCGAACACGCTCAAGGTCTGACACAACAGCTACTTACCTTCGCAAAAGGCGGTAAGCCGGTGAAGGGTCTCGTCTCGTTAACATCACACCTGAATTCATGGTGCGATTTCGCTGTTCACGGTTCAAGTTGCCGAGCTAAATACTCGATTCACACGGACCTGTGGGATATTGAGGCCGACACCGGGCAGATACAGCAGATCATTCACAATCTCGTGCTCAACGCCGGCCAATCCATGCCGACGGGCGGAGTGATTGCCATATCCGCCGAAAATAGAGTGTTGGATCAGGATGATAATCCGTTGCAACTCCCACCGGGGAAATACACCGAAATCGCTGTACAAGATCAGGGATCGGGGATATCGCTGAAACATCGTGACCGAATCTTTGAGCCATTCTTCACCACCAAACGGTCAGGCGGCGGTCTCGGATTGGCAATCGTCTTTTCGATCGTTAAGAATCATGGAGGAGGAATCAATGTTCATTCGATTCCCGGCAAAGGCACGACCTTTCAGGTATTCCTCCCTGCCCTGGGTATGCAATTGAAACGGGAATCAGCGCATAAACCATCGCATACGACAATCTCCCGTCGAATTCTTATCATGGACGATGATACGATTGTGCGAGAATCACTTAAGGACATGTTGGTGTTTCTGGGTCACCAGGTGCACGCGACCAAGAACGGGACCGAGGCGATTGATTTTTTGCGCTCCGAATGCCAATCGGCACGACGTCTCGACGCCGCGATTCTGGACCTCACCGTGCCCAATGATTGTGGCGGTAAGACCGTCGTCGAGGAGATCAGAAACATCATGCCGCACCTCAAGGTTGTGGTATCCAGTGGCTATTCCAATGATCCGATTCTCGCAAATCATAAGGACCACGGTTTTGATGCAGTCGTTCGTAAGCCGTATGGCCTTGATCGGCTGGCCGAAACCTTGAACGAACTATTCCGCATCAACGTCTAAATTCAGGGTTTCTTGCGCCATTTCTTGTCAACGGATTCGCAATCGATATGTGAAAGGTCAAACACCTGCATCTTCGTATGGCGTGCGAGGCCGCTCTCTCTCGTTCGCATCTGAATGCCGCGAATGCGGTAACCGGGTTCCCGCCGGGTACATTTGCATTCTTGTTGAAAATAATCCATATATCTATAGCGATCGACACAATGAACCAGGAGTATATTCTATGCAAAATCTGACCGTTATCCTGCATTTGGTTATGCTGGTTGTATTCGTTGGCAATTCAACCGCACATGCCGGCATTATCAATTTGGGATCGCGCGCCACCGGGGGCTTCGGGGCGCCTGCGAGCGGCTTTCAAAGCATGGTGCTCGGTTGGACCTTCAACGGTTCCGGCGAGGCTGTCGAGATCGCATCATTCGGCCTGATTGATCTGGCAGGCGGTGGGATACCGTCCGGACCAGATGGGACTCCGCTCGAAATCGGCGTCCATGTGGGATTCGATAGTTATACCCCACTTGAGGAAAAGGATGTTGACAGTGGAATCTTGATCCCTAACCGGCCAAATGGCACAATGGTGGAACGTTACGGCGCCGTGATTGGCGCCTTCGTTCCAACAGCGGTTGCCGGCGATCCAGGTTTTCAAGCATTTGATGAAGACCTCGTCGCTGTCGGCATCGATGCGGATGCGCTGTTCTTCATTGGTTCACTATCGACATTTGTATCGACGTCTGCCGGTTCGCTTTACATCGGCGTCAATGAGACGTTTGCAATCAACAATGGGCCCGGCGAATTTACGGTGACCATTGCGGAAGCGGCGGTCCCTGAACCAACGACCTGGACGCTGATTGTTACCGGTTTATTCGGTATCATTGTTGCCGGGAAGCGACGCTTCCAGCGTCACGGCCGGTGAGCCTGAGAATTCCTGCCCAACGGATTTTAGGTAATTTGGGAACGTTCTCGACGTCCGTGATTTCAACTTCTCCCCGGAAAATCCACATTGCGGCATAGCTGAATCGTTGCAATGGGCACCCCACCTTTTTTCTCAAGCACGCGATCGACCACCAGAGCTCCACAAAAAAGACTCCCCAAGACTCGCGGATGAGGAATAGTAATGTCTCCAATTCGGTGAACGTATATAACATAGGGACGCTGTATGACTGTTATTATTGACTACGGCATGGGTAATCTAGGGTCTGTTCAAAATGCACTTAAGAAAATTGGCAAAACCGCAATTGTGTCTTCAAGCCGAGCGGAAGTTTCAGCCGCGACCAAGATCATATTACCTGGAGTCGGTTCCTTTGACATGGCGATACACAACCTGCACAAGATGGGTATATTTCATACATTAAAAGAAAAGATCATCAATAACAACACGCCAACTCTTGGAATATGTCTAGGTATGCAGCTCCTAACAAGAGGAAGTGAAGAGGGAAAGTTTGAGGGTCTCAACGCGATTGATGCTGATACAAGAAGATTCGACTTTACCAACGTCTCGATTGGCCTTCGCGTACCGCATATCGGCTGGAATACCCTCCATCAAAAAAAAGAAAGTCGTCTGTTCAAGGAAATGCCTGACAAGGCAAGGTTTTATTTTATTCATTCGTATGTAGTTAAGTGCACCGACTGTCATGATGTACTATCATACACGAATTATGGGTATGATTTTGTCTCCAGCTTTGAGAAAGAAAATATTCTTGGATGCCAATTCCATCCTGAAAAATCCCATCAAAATGGAATGCAGTTACTTAAAAGCTTTTCGGAGCGTTATTAATGTTACAAAGCCGAATAATTCCTGTTTTGCTGTTGCTAGATAAAGGATTAGTAAAAACAGTCAGGTTCAAAGATCCAAAATACGTAGGGGATCCTTTGAACGCGATAAAAATCTTCAACGACAAAGAAGTAGATGAGCTTTTCGTCTTCGACATTGAGGCTTCCAAGAAAGAAACGGACCCTGATCTTGACTTTATTCGTGTCTTTGCAAGTGAGTGCTTTATGCCGGTTTGCTACGGCGGTGGAATTAGCAATCTCGGGCAGATTCGAGAAATATGTGCATGTGGAATAGAAAAGGTGTCGCTAAACAGCGGAATTCTGAATAATTTCAATCTTATTAGAGAAGCCAAAGAAACCATCGGTTCCCAAGGAGTGGTTGTTACTGTTGATGTAAAAAAGAATGTATTTGGAAAATATAAGATATACGATTATCGATCAAATAAGACAACAAAGACAGATCTAATTTCCTACATTACGCGCGCTGAAGAAGCAGGGGCTGGAGAGATACTCATCAACAATGTCGATAATGATGGCACTATGCAGGGGTATGATATTGGTCTAATGAAAAAAGTGACGGACGCAGTTAGCATTCCCGTAATAGCCTGCGGTGGAGCTGGAAGCTTAGATGATTTTAAAAAAGTAAAAGCACTAGCGGACGTGTCCGCCGTAGCGGCAGGAAGTTTCTTCGTCTTTTATGGAAAACATAAGGCCGTGCTAATAACGTATCCCAAATATGATGAGCGCGAGGGGCTGTTTAGAGCAAACTAGTATGCAGAAGCAATATCGGATATGTACACAATGTGTTATGGATACAAGCGATCCCGAGATCACTTTCGACGATAATGGAGTATGCAATCATTGTCGAAAGTTCAGAACGGTTCTGAAAAACAGATGGCTCCCTACCAAAGAAGGCAAAGGGAGGCTTGATAAATTGATTTTAGAAATCAAGAGTCACGGCAAGAACCACAACTATGATTGCGTTATTGGGTTGAGCGGAGGTATTGACAGCAGTTATTTGGCTTATATCCTAAGGCGTGAGTACCCAGAGTTGCGCATATTGGCGATACATATTGACGGCGGATGGAATAGTGAATTGGCCGTCAAAAACATCGAAAATATTGTGAAAATTTTGGACATAGACTTGTATACTCATGTGATCCATTGGGAAGAGATGAAGGATTTGCAATTGGCATATTTCAAGTCACAGCTTGCAAATCAGGATGTCCCGCAAGATCACGCATTTTTTGCTACGCTTTATAAGGTTACAGATGCGCATCGGATTAAATATTTTATGAGCGGAGGCAATTTAGCAACAGAATCTATCCTGCCATCTAGCTGGGGTTATAATGCGATGGATGCGACCCAACTTCTGGCAGTGCATAAAAGGTTCGGAAAAATAAAGCTAAAAGAATATACAACAGTAAGTTTATTCAAGAAAAAAATCTATTATCCCTACATCAAAAGATTCCGAATCATTACACCTCTAGACCTTTGGCCATACAACAAAGACGAAGCAAAACAAATTGTTAGTAAATACCTGAACTGGCGCGATTATGGCGGCAAGCATTACGAGAGTCGTTTCACCAAGTTTTTCCAAGCGTATTGGCTGCCGACAAAATTTGGATTTGACAAACGAAGGGCGCATCTATCCAGCCTGATTATTTCAGGGCAATTTAGCAGGGATCAGGCTCTTGATGAGCTGCACAAGCCGCTTTACAGTGAAATCGATTTAAATAACGACAAGGAGTTTCTAGCCAAAAAAATGGGTCTTGGCATAGCTGAATTTGATACTATTATGTCAAAAAAAAATAAGACGTTCAGGGACTACCCTTCGGAATACATATTGGAAGAACGACTAAAAACCGTGGCATCTATTTTAAAAAGGTTTTCAAAATACGGCCGGCGAATTCTGAGGCGTCTTCGGTCAGTACGTTCAAAGGCAACTGTGCAACGTCTTTAGGCGAAAGTTTTGATCGGGGCTTCGGGCGACTTTCACGCCGATGGCTCGAACAAGTGACCGCTGCCGAAAATTTTCAATTTTTCGATCACAGACGCCGTGAAGAAAAGGAGGGAATGCTTCTTTTTGCCCCTTGTCGAACGGCGTTTTGCTAGAGACGAAACGGATGTTGGCCGATGTCCGGTTCGTTGCGGTCGAAGATGATGGTGTCTGTGAGCTTCACGTTCGAGTCGCTGAGCCGCTGGGCGAGGGCAAGAATCGATTTTTCCATCCAGGAAGGAAGTTTCTTGAGATTGTGTATGAATACGTCTTTGTTCAACACCACGGTTTCGGTCTCTTCGAGTGCCACCACAGATGCGACCCGTGGTTGCGCCGTGATCAGCGCCATCTCCCCGACGATATCACCGGGTTCGAGTGTGCCCAAACTTACCCGCCGCCCGCTTACGTGGCGAAAGACCTCCACTTTGCCGCTTTGAATAATGTAGCAGTTGCTGCCGGGCGCGCCCTCCTCAAGCAACAAGTCGCCCTCTGGAAATCGAACGGTTTCAAAAGCCATCCGGCCACGGCTGATATCGTCGATGTCCTGTATCAGCTCCGTGACGGAGTGATAACGATCTTCCTTGTTGGCGGCCATTGCCCGGTTTATGATCGAACATAGTTCGCGAGACAAATGTTCGCTGCCGGTCCGTATGGTTTCCGGGCGCGTGTAATCGCATTCGCGCGCGCGCGAAACAGCTTCCTCTATCGTCCAACTCACATAGGGCGCTGTGAATGTGAACATATGATACAGTGTTGCGCCAAGCAAAAAAATGTCGCTGGTAACGTCGACCGTTGAGGACCGGCCGGATGCCTGCTCTGGCGACAGATAGACAGGCGTGCCCTTGATCTGCCCGACGAGGGTTACACCCGGCTCGGCGAACATGTCCACTTCGATTTCACGCGTGCTGAGATCGTCGTTTTCTACAGCTTCGGCAAGGCGTTTGGCGAGTCCCCAATCCATGAGTACGACTTCCCCAAATTGTCCGACCATGATATTCTCAGGCTTTATATCGCGATGGATGATTCCCTTCGAGTGTGCGTAGGCGACGGCGTCGCAGACCTTGCGGAAGATATTTATCAGTGTAAAAAAGTCGTATTTTTCACGGAACTCGGGATCGCGAATCTTTAACCGCTTGATGATCGCAAACAGTGATTCACCCTGCAAATAGGTCATGCTGAAAAAGATGCCGTAGCCTTCGAGATATCCGAAATCATGCAACGGGACGATATTGGGATGTTCAAGTTCGCCTGTGACCCTCGCCTCATACACGAAGCGTTTGATGATATCGATATCGCCCTTGTACTCCGGGATGACTACCTTGAGAATGGTGTGCCGACGGATATCACAGTCGTACACGCAGTAAATGACGCCCATCCCCCCCTTGGCGATCTGCTTTACGACCTGATACTTGCTCTCGTTCACCCCACGCACCAGGATTTGCTGAAACAGATCGCGTTCAGACGCATCGAGTTCTTCCAGCGACTTGCGCGGACCATCGTCTTCGACGAGTTGACGCCCCTCGTGGACAGTGGTGGAAAGAATGGACTCGCGTGTCTTCGAGCCACTGTTGTCAAACACCAGGGAGCAGTATGTATCGTGGTCTTCCGGGACAGCACCATCGCGGTCGTGTGTGCTGTCGCTCATAACGAGGACTCCAGCAGGCCGCGCAGTATCGTTTGGCCGGATTCCTCAAGCTCGATAACGCCATTGATGGCATCCGCAATGTTAGGATCCAACCCGAGCAGCCTGGCAGTTCGATGTACGGCCTGCCGTTCCGCGATATCAAAGGTGCCGTCGGCACGCGACACCTTGATCGCGTCGTACAACAGCGCCCGCGCACAGTTTCCGCCAACATCCGCGGTACTGAGTGCAGCAATGAGGTCTTCGAGTTTGGCGTTGCGCCAGTCAAACTGTGTAATTTTCTTCACGACTTCTTCCGTGGCCCCCAGAAGTCTTACCTTGTGAATCAGATACTTCAATTCGTTGTCAGAAACGTCGCCGTCGGCGCCTGCGATTGTTAGAAGTGCATAGGCGTAGTTGAGAAAGATGTCCTGTGTAACGCGGTCAGCCTTTTGTGTTGGTGTACCATGACCGGCCAGTTCGGCTGCTGTTATACGTTTCATGAGGTATCCTGAATATTGGTTGCCCGATTTGCGATTGCTGTTCGCCGACGCGCCCTGCCGGCGCATATCTTAGCTGGTCTTGAAAACACCGGCTTCCGCAGGTATCAATAGTCTAAGTTATCCGAAACTGATTGTCAAAAGATATCACTGTGATTGAGAGGAGAAACCCATTATGACGCTGCAAATAGGAGATCTCGCTCCTGAAATAAACACCCAGGACCAGGACGGCCGCGACGTGACCCTGCGTGATTACCTCGGAAAGGCGGTAATCCTGTATTTTTATCCACGCGACGACACCCCGGGTTGTACCACGCAGGCATGTGGATTTCGCGACCGTTTCGACGCTATTACAGCCGCGAACGCCGTCGTGCTCGGGGTAAGTCCGGACGATGCCGTATCACATCGCCAATTCATCACCAAGCACGGCCTGCCCTTCACGTTACTGGTAGATACCGACCATTGCATCGCCGATGCGTATGGGGTATGGGGTGAAAAATCGATGTACGGCAACACATACATGGGCGTTATCCGCAGCCACTTTGTGATTGACGGCGCAGGCAGGATTGCCGCCATCGAATACAAGGTAAGCCCCAAGAACAGCATCGCCCGCGCCCTCAAGGCAGTGACCGCGTAGGCGCTGGTGTAGCGTGCCTGCCCATATGCAAAGAAACCCGGCGCCGCGGACCCAACTTTGACATGTTCGCCCCTAGCAGCCTGTCGGACTTAGGACACGCCGACTGCAAGAATGACCGAATCGGTTCATTTCTCCCAAAAATCGGGTTAAATATGTGCAATATTCGCCTCGAAGTCGCGAAAAAATGCCCTCGAATTCTCAAATTCCTCGTTCCGACGCCAAAGCCCGACAGGCTGCTAGGCAAAGTGATGACGCCATGCGTTGGACTTCGCGCTTCAGCGTGCTTGCGCTTTCCTCCTGCGGATCGCTCCACGTGGCGTTACGGAAAACCCACACGAAAGTGCGAACTTCCAACGAAGGGTGAATACGACAAAGGCCATTCCTTGATATCCCGGGCAGCGACACTAAACTTGGTTGCATATCGGTCCGTTCTTGCCATTATTATTTAAGCAGATTTCCGCGTGCCCCCATAGCGCATTTCGGCGCGGCTCGCACGACAGCGCCTCGCAATCCTGAAATCGGCACATCTCGCAGGCTTCAATCAACCAAAATCGTATTCACCACGGTGCGGTGCGTTTCAACCCGGCACAAAACCGAGAATTACACTATGTCGATTGGTAAGAAACAATCCGAATTGATCCTGGTGATCGACGACGATCCGGAAATTCTGCAAGCAATATCCAGCCTGTTGAAGGCCGATAAATATAGATGTAAGACATATCTTGACCCAATCGAAGCGATCGATAGCGTTCGGACGTGCCATCCCGACGTCGTCATTTCGGATCTCCATCTACCCGAAGTCGACGGCATTTACGTAATGGCCAGAATTCACGAGGTGGACAGGGATATTCCCACGATTTTGATAACCGGCTACGGTGCGATCAAGTCAGCAATCGATGCGATTCGACGCGGGGCTTTCGATTTTCTGGAGAAACCGGTCAAACCCGCCCTGTTCCTTGAAGTCATTGACAAGGCACTGGCACATCGACGGCAGTTGGTTACATCGAACAATCTTCGAAGGGAACTTGATTCGCAATCGCGATTTGATGACATGATCGGTCGCAGCAACACGATGCGCAGCATATTTCGAATCATTGAGAAAACGAGTGCGACCGACTTGAGCGTAATGATATTCGGCGAAAGCGGTACCGGGAAAGAGCTGGTTGCGCGATCGATACACAAAAATAGTAAACGCTCGGAGCATCCGTTTATCGTAGTCGACTGCGGATCCATACCGGGCAATCTCATCGAAAGCGAATTATTCGGATACGAGAAGGGTGCATTTACTGGTGCGACCGAGGCGAAACAGGGGCTATTGGAATCCGCGAACGGCGGCACCTTGTTTCTGGATGAACTTGTTGAATTGGACCTTGAACTTCAAACCCGATTGTTGCGGGTACTCCAGGAACAGCATACGCGCCGGATTGGCGGTCGGACCTGGACCGATCTTGATATTCGCGTGATTGCAGCCTCCAACCAGCGGCCGGAAAAGGCCATTGCAGCCTGCAAATTACGCGAGGATCTGTACTATCGGCTAAACGTCATTCCCATAGACATACCGCCACTTCGCGAACGAATCGACGATATACCGTTGCTGATTAATCACTTTGTCAGTCAGATCACGGCGAGGTATCCCAAGTTTCAACGAACGCTGGCGCCGGAAGCGTTGGCAGCGCTGCAGACCTATCGCTGGCCTGGAAATGTGCGCGAGCTAAAGAATCTCGTAGAACGGATGATGGCATTGACCAGTGGCGATATCGTCAGTATCGGCAATATTCCGATATCCATTATCGAAAACGTCACCGGATACGCACCCCGCGCATGGATGACAACCTTGCCCTTCAAGGCAGCAAAGGAAAAACACATCGAGTACTTCGAGCGGAATTACATACAATGTCTGCTTGAGAAATTCGACGGAAATGTGTCCCATGCAGCCGCGCACGCGGAAATCGATCGGAAGACGATTCAACGTCTAATGCAAAAGTACGATATCGATAAGCCCGACGTCGTCGATCAGGCCTGATATTGCACGGCAGCCTCTCATGAGGTTGGCGTTAGCGCTTCAGCGCGCCTCTGCCCCCTGCCCCCTGCCCCCTGCCCTTCTATCCCGGAATTCCACGTTTCACAAATTCTGCCACGCGGACCGATTGTCTTGTGACATTCTACCACTGCGACATCTACCCCTGACTGCGACACCCGCTCCCGCCGCGCCACGCTCAGTTACTATCTCGTCCTGTCCGGAAGCAACGATCAAAATACATTCGCCCAACTTTTAACAACCTTGTTTACATACACTTACAATCCAGAACCCAACGGTGGCCTGATTCATTCTACAAGTTGAGCCCTAACCGATCAGAACGTGCAGACGATCGGTCTTACATCACAAACAAAAAGAATGGTCAAAACCAAGGGGATTATCGATGCAAGGTAAACGAGGTGTAAAGCGCAATCAGTCAAAAAATACAGGCAGGGTTCTGGCAATCCTGGTGGTCGTCGGTCTCGGCATGTTCATTGCACATGAACCGCCGGATGCCATGCGAACGGGCGGCGATCAGACGACAACGCAAGAATCAGCTCGGAATACCCCTTCGTTGAATCAGGAACGAACGCCATTGACATCGTCCGAAATCGACAGACCGTCACCGGCCGTTATCGAGGCCGACGACGGCGATCTTACAGAAGTCGCACAGACTGCTACGACATCTGCGATCGCGACGGACCAAAGTGGCGTCGATGAAGCGCCTGTTCCAGGAGACGAAAACATCGTCGCCGAGCCACAGGCGACGCTACCGGATAGCAGGCGCGCCATATCCGCGAATCTAGCCTGGCCGGCGACATTCTTCGACGACTACCGGGACGCGAAAAAAGGCGACGAAATCACCATCGCTTTACCGGGTGCTCAGGAAGCCGTGGGTATCGTGTCCATTTCGGAGTCGGATGATACCGGGTTGATCTCTCTGACCGGAACGTTGGTGCAACCTGAGGCGGGAACCTTTTTTGTCAGCAAACAAAGCAGACCTGGCGTTGCGGGCAGCGTCATCGGGGTTATTCGATACGAGGAGAACGCGCTGGCCTACCGCATTGAGCCGGATGAACACACCGGCGCCCCTTATCTCGTTGCACACGACATTGACGCAGTAATGTGCGTGGAATATGGCTATCCGGTCATGGACATGCAGCCCGATGGCGATGACGCGGATACATCGAACGAGAATGCTGCTGACCCGAATACATCCGCATCTGCAACGTCGGCGGCTGGTGTTCCGATTCTGGAAAGTCTTCCTGGCGCTGCCGGCGTGCTTTACATTGATGTCGACGGTGAAACCGGCCCGTTCAGCGCCTGGGGGGAATTTGACGCAGATCCGGCGGGATACAATGATTCGACGATAGAACAGATTTGGGAACGCGTTTCGGTAGACTTCCGGCCTTTTAATCTCAACGTCACAACCAGTCTGGATGTCTATCTTGCAGCGCCTGTTGAGAGCCGACAGAGATGCATCGTTTCGAATTCAATGCCGGGATCGGGCGGCGGCGTGGCGTATCTGGGGTCATTCAACTGGACGGACGACGTCGTTTGCTGGGCCAGGAACTACGGCGTCTCTGCCGCCGCCGAGGTCATCAGCCATGAGTTCGGACATACTGTTAGACTCGCGCATGACGGTCGTATTGACCCGCCGGAAACGTACTATGGCGGTCATGGCTCCGGACAGACCGGCTGGGCACCGATAATGGGTGTTGGCTACTCCAAGAGCCTGGTTCAATGGAGCAAGGGAGAATATGCCAGCGCGAATAACACCCAGGATGACTTAGACATCATCGCATTCAACAACAACAGCGTTGGCTATCGCGAGGATGACCACGGCGATACCCCTGTCGACTCGTCTCCGCTCAATTTCATTTCTGCCGATCAGGTACAAGACTCCGGCATCATTGAGACAACCGGCGACATTGATGCATTTCAATTCACGATCGGAGGTGGCGATGTCACGATCACCGTCCGACCGGCGCATACCGATCCGAATCTTGATATAGACGCTCGAATTACAGATCTGGACGGCAACCAGTTCGCGTCATCAAACCCACCAGATCGTCTCGATGCCGAATTTGACGTTTCACTCGGCCCCGGAACGTATACGGTCCAGGTCGCCGGAACGGGGGTGGGAAGCCCGCCGAATAACGGATACACCAATTACGCGTCCCTCGGAGAATACGCGATTACCGGATCGATTATCGACGTAGACCGCGCGATCTGGGCCGTAGACGATTCCTTTAGTACCGATGAGGACCAGGCAGTCCTTGTCGACGTGCTTGACAACGACATCACGACCGACAACACGGATCTCGTTCTGCAACAGGTTTTTGCGGCAATGAACGGAGACGTCCAGGTCGTCGATGACAACGGCATCTCAAAGGTGTTGTATAGTCCGAATTCAAATTTCAACGGTACCGATAGTTTCGAATACCAGATCCACAACGCGACGGAAAGCGATATCGGACGGGCAACGATTATGATTCGCCCGGCGAATGATCATCCGTCTGCCGTTGCCGATCACGCTATCTGCGCGGTGGGCCGTTCGGTCGTCATCGATGTCCTCGCTAACGACAGCGATATCGATCAAGATACCTTGGCGCTGACGTCCGTCACACAACCTGCATTGGGAACGACAGAAATTGTTGGTAATACGGTGCGCTATACGACGAACTTAGACATTCCAGGTCTTGACAGCTTCACGTACACCATAGGGGATGGCAACGGCGGCAGCTCGACCGCAGCGGTCTCGGTCGAAATCATTGAGGGTTTTGCGGGGATCCCAATGAGCTACGGCCGCGTAGAGGACGTTTCCAATACGGCATGGAAAACGGTTGTTCTCGATACGACTTTTGAATCGATGATTGTCGTACCGACAATCATCAACACCGGCGACAACGCTCCATTGGCCCCGCGAATCCGCAATGCTACCGGCAATACGTTTGAGATCACCGTAGCCCGTGTTGACAACAGTAACGACGCCGCTATTCCGGTTTCCGTCTATTATCTTGCAATAGAAGCAGGTGTCTATACGGACGGCGACCATGGCGTAAAAATGGAAGCATTGACATTCGAGTCGTCAAGGGTCGACGAGAATTCTTCATGGGTTGGTGACCGACGGACGTACAGCAACACATATGCCAACCCGGTAGTGGTTGGACAGGTCATCACCGCCAATGATCCGAGACTGTCAATTTTCTGGTCACACGGGGCAACCGTAGTCGATCCCCCGTCGACAAGCGATCTTTGGATCGGAAAACATGTCGGCGAAGACCCGAATACGAACAGGCAAGTAGAAACCATTGGTTACATCGTGGTCGAGCAGGGTGCGGGATTCATCGGTGAGATTCCATTTACCGCCGCTATTGGAGCCGACACGGTTGAGGGTGTGGACAATAATCCTCCGTTCATGTATCCGGTTGCAGGAATCGACACTGTCGATGTTGCGGTTGGCTGTATTGCGGGCATGGACGGCGGCGACGGCGCCTGGGCAATTCTTTACGAAGACCTTATGCCGACAACTCTGTCGATCGCCTTCGCTGCGGATGAAGATCAACTCAACGACAGCGAACGGCGTCATACCACCGAGCAGATCGCATATTTCGCACTGCAGGCCATGGACACCGCAAACAACGCGCCGGTAGCACGTTTCGATAGCGGCGAAACTCCGGAAGACACACCGCTGGCTATCGACGCCTTGTCGAACGACAGCGATATCGACGGCGATCCGCTGGATTTCGTTAATGTCTCGGATGCGAACAATGGACGCGTATCGATCACCGGCGGAGCAACCGGTCCAGTGATCCAATACATCCCGAATGAGAATTTTAACGGGACGGACGGCTTTCACTATACCATACATGATGGGCAGGGCGGAATGGCCAGTGCCGATGTCGCGGTCACCGTGACCCCGGTCAATGACAACCCCACGGCCGTTGACGACGACGTTTCAACTCCCGCGGACACTGCAGTTGTTGTCGACGTGCTTGAGAATGACCGTGACATTGACGGCGACGACCTGGAGCTTGACCGCGTGAGTTCTGCTGCCGGCGGCAGTGTCAGTATTGAGTCGGCGACGACGTTGTTGTATGCCCCCAACGCCGGATTTGTCGGTGTCGATGCATTTACATACACGATCAGAGACACGAACGGCGGCTTTGCAACTGCTACAGTCCGAGTACATGTCGAGCCGGTTGTGGACGGGCCGACGATGTCCCACGGTATTGTTCACGACATCCCCGGCTCCACATGGACAACGGTAAACCTGGATACGCCCTACGATTCGATGGTCGTGGTCGTCACACCGCAGTACCAACAAAACCAACCGCCAATGACGACAAGGGTGCGACAGACAGGAATCGATAGCTTCCAACTTCGTATTGCCCGGCTGGACGGCCGAGCCGAGCCGATATCCGGAGTTTCGGCCCACTATCTGGTTGTCGAAGCGGGTGTCTACACGGTGGCGAATCACGGCGTAAAATTGGAAGCCGCCCGTTTCGAATCGACGGTAACCGACAGATCCGGCTCCTGGCAGGGAGAACGAGTTATTCCCGCCAACAGCTACGATAGCCCCGTTGTTCTGGGCCAGGTATTATCGGCAAACGATTCCTCCGCCAGTATGTTCTGGTCCCGCGGTGAGACAAGAAGCGCACCGCCATCGACGAGCCAGATTTGGATCGGCAAGCATGTTGGTGAGGATGCGGATCGAACGCGTTCGGACGAAACGATCGGGTACGTAATCATCGAAACCGGAAGCGGCACCATCGGCGGAAACCGATATTCGGCAGCCGTCGGCGCCAACATTGTCCGGGGCATCGACGATGCACCGCCCTACTTCTATCCGATCGATGGTATCGACAATCCTGGCGCCACCATTGCCAGCCAAGCAGCAATGAATGGCGGAAACGGTGGATGGGCAGTCCTATATGATGCAGCATCGGCCCCCGCCTCGGCAGGAAGACTTTCTCTCGCTATCGATGAAGATCAATGGCGCGATAGCGAGCGCCGGCACACAACCGAACAGGTCGCCTTTATCGCTTTCGAATCCGATACGGATCCCAATACCGACCCGATCGCGAACAGCGATGAAGGTGAAACGTTGGAAGATATTTCTGTTGTAATCGATGTTCTGGCGAACGACAGCGATCCGAATGGTGATCTGCTCGAAATCGCAACATTCACGCAGGGAGCATTCGGTGATGTCGCAGTTGCTGATGAGACGGGCGTCGACTCACTCATCTATACGCCGCACGCCGACTACCACGGCGCCGATTCCTTCACATATACAATTCGCGACGGTGCCGGCGGACACGCCATCGGTACTGTGGTGATCGCCGTTGCTCCCGTAAACGACCCGCCGATCGCTGTTGATGATCAAGCGCGAACATTCGCCGGCGACACGATCTCTATCGACATATTGTCGAACGATACAGACGTTGACGGCGACGACCTCGAAATAATAGCCGTGTCACAGCCCGGTCACGGATTCGTCAACGTCGAAGCAGATGCCACACTAAGCTACACTGCCGACGAAGACTTTATCGGCGCCGACGAGTTGGCTTACACGATCAGCGACGGGAACGGCGGTACTGCCGTAGCCACGATCACCGTACAAATAGATCCCGTATCGGCGGGTCCAAATCTCCTGTTCGGTGTGGTTGACGATATGTCAAATAGCGAGTGGAGTACCGTCACCCTGGATCATATCTATGAGTCGATGGTCGTCGTGCTGACACCCGTCTATGACGACTCGACGGTACCCGTTGTGCCCCGCGTCCGTAACGCCTTAGGCAACCGGTTCGAGATACGACTCGATCGTGCAGATGGGGGAACGACCGAAATTACAGGTATCCCTGTCCACTATCTGGTTGTCGAGGAAGGGATATACACGGAATCCGAGCACGGCGTGACGCTTGAAGCGGTTACGTACGTATCCGGCGTCACCGATTCGAGTGGTTCCTGGGTGGGTGAAAATCAGCGCTATGCAAACGCGTATACGCGTCCGGTCGCACTTGGACAAGTGATGAGCTACAACGACCCGCGACCTTCCATGTTCTGGTCTCGTGGAAACGCAAGATCCGTCGCGCCAACAGCGGATGCGCTCTGGGTTGGAAAACACGTAGGTGAAGACACAAATCGAACCCGCAACGACGAAAGGATCGGCTACATTGTTATCGAGTCAGGCACGGGTATCATTGATGGGTTCAGATACGACGCCGCAGTCGGCGAAGACCGCATTCGTGGTGTCGGCGACAGACCGCCATATCACTACGCGACCGACATCGAAGCACCGCTGTCCGCCATCGTCTGTCAAACCGGCATGGACGGTGCAAACGGAGGTTGGGCGATCCTGTACGGCGACGATCCGCTCGCTCCCGGAGAGCTTGCAGCGGCAATTGATGAAGATCAATTTCGCGATCCCGAGCGCCGGCACACGACCGAACAGGTTGCGTACATCGTATTCGAGACCATCGATCAGAACGCACCACACGACGACGAGTCCGCAGCTGGCGTGAAAGACTACCGGGGAGCGGGTGACGAAATCGACTTCGGAGCAGACGATGCATCACGGTATCCATCAGAGACTGAATATGAGGACGGAATCCTCGCCGCCGGTGCGCGCTACGTATTGGATCAATCAGCCGACACATACGTTTTCGAATCCATACTTGAGCCCGGACCAAACCTGGTATCGATTCCAGTCGCAACGTCGACCACGTTTGATGACATCTTCCGGGACATAGAGGTTACGGGCATTCATCGGTGGGACAATCACGGTCAAACGCTTGTACCGGTCGACTTCGACGCGTCACCGGTACCGGGCACTGGGTATTGGGTACAAAACGACGGCGATTTCAGCGAATACACCGTTGACGGTGCGGCAGGGTTTCAATCCGTGCCGTTGGTCTACGGCTGGAATCTGATTGGCGGCCCGACATATCGCTTCGTCTTACCGTTAGACACCGGACTGCATACCGCGCTTAGCTGGAATCCGGAAACCGCTGCATACGATGAACGTACAACGCTGATCCCCGGCCGCGGTTACCTGATATTTGCGCCCGCCGCTACCATGATCGATTATTGATAGCGGTACCGGATAGTTTCAGGGGTGCTTTCTCACCTTTCCTAGCAGCCTGTCGGACTTTGGGGATCGCAGCGAGAAATATGAGAAATCGAGGGCATTTTTTCACGAATTGAGGCGAATATTGGACATATTCAACGAAAATTCGGGAGAAGATGCGCCGATTTTGTCAATTTCGCAGTAGATCCGGCCGAAGTCCGACTGGCTGCTAGATGCGAACAAACCGCCGAGACTGCATACATCTGCCCGTTGAACTGCGCACGTCTGTGCGCCGCACCTCGCGGATGCGCCTTACCCGGCGCATAGCTCGGCGCGGCGCGAAACCCGCGATAAATCGAGAACTCCAACGAACGACTTCGGCGGTGTGTTGGAATTCGCGTTTCAGCGTGCTTGCATCATCCCCTCAATGCCACAAACTCGCCCGATCTCGCTGGCAAACGACGTTGCATACCCCGGCATGCACCTTACCGCGTTTCTCTTGACTCTTTAGAAAATCGATCACCGGGCCCCGATTGCCGACGTCTGTTGTATTTGTCGCTCCCCATTGAAACATACTGACCGGGTGACGTTTTCCCGATTTATTCCTCAGTATCCACGGCGCGCAGAATCGCTGCTCAAAACGACCATTTGACTTGACATCAAGTGTCGCCCCATTTATAAGCTAACATCAACATTCGCGCCAACCATCGGCACGCTCCCTGTCGGGCGTAATCTGTAGGCCCGATGGAGGGGCGATGTCAAATCCGGGTCCTTTGGCCACGGATTTCTTTACTGATCCACGTCGATCATCGGGGGAAAGCCATGAAAAATGACAACAAAAACCTATCCAAGACCAGATTCAGCGTTACCGAGGACTTTGTAATTTCGAATGAGGATTTCGCACAATTCGGTATGATTTTGGATAGCGAGCAGTTCGAAACGCGCTTTCCTCACCCGTTCCTTATAAAAGCGCCGGTCGACTCCTCTGAAAAGAGCAGCACCGGTGATTTCGGCACGACGGCAGCCGCACCGCCTGCGACCATCAACCAAACGTCCGTCTGCGGCGCCACGATATTCTTTGTGAAAAAATCGTCCAAGAATGTATTTAACGACATGATCACGATCGGCGACACCGTGAATAACGATATCGTCCTAAAAACACCCAATGTATCCAAGTTTCACGCGTACATACAGCACCGCGGCTCCGACTGGTGGCTGTACGACAGCGGCTCCGTAAGCGGTACATTTGTGAACCGCCTGCGACTGGAGCAAAAAAAGCCCATTGTATTAAAGCCACCAGCCGAACTGAACTTCGGTGGCGATAATCCGCTTCAATTCCTGAACTCCCGACAAACGTCGCAATATCTCAGAGATCTCTTGCAGGGCAAGTGAACGCGCCACGCCATGCGCAATGCCGTTGGATTTCGGATTCTTTTTTGGCGTTCCCCAGCCACCACATGCGCGACTGCGTCCGTTGCCTTTGCGAGACGTTGGAAAAGCCGAAGCTGAAGCCGTGAACCAACAAGATTCGCATATCATGTCTGCCCAGAATCAGATTCGAGACCATGATTTTTCGAGAATTCTCATCCAGGTGACAGGTCTCCCCCGAAACAACGGCGTTTAGATCCTATTCCAGCCAATGTCCTTGTCTTGCTACGTTCGACGTCGTCGATTTGCGCACAGGTCACCGACCAGTCCCAAGATCAAACCAGCGGTACCGCCGGCAGTGGCGCCGGCAACAAAACGGGATTTCATTTCGCCAGAAGTATCATCCATCGCCCGATCTATTTGCGTTCTTGAGCCAGCCACAAAGGTGGCTCTATCGGTAAAAATGACGTCTCGGAGAGCACACGCACCGCCGAGGAGCAGTGCACAAAGAGCAGCAAGGAATACGATTCCGAAAATCCGCGTGCCGAAACTGTCCGTCTCTTCCTTCTTTCGGTAGAGTTCAAAGCTCATTGATTATCCGAAAAGCGTTTCAGCGGCAGCCATTTACCATCCGAACCATGGCCTGATTGTATGCCTTTATTCATGTCTTTGCGAAACGACATTGAGCCCACGGGAAGACACGTCTCCAGACTTGGCCACAGCCACCTCCGTGTAGTGCCCAGTCCCGTCCTCGACTGATAGTGACGCCGGCGTTTCGCCGCTGGTGGGGACAACAAGATTGAAAATTCGGCTCTTGGACACCGTTGGCCGCCGGAACAGCATGACCGTAATGCGGTTCCCATCGACTCTGTGACAGGCTGCACTAAGACAGCAGCCACCCGGCGCTTCCCAAGCTCCCACGAGAACAATTTCCTGGGGTGACTTCATGAATGCTCGGAGATAATCAAGCTCCGACGGGTTGACTACAGCCTGCCGATTTGCCAACCACAGGATGAGTCCTCCAGTTCCGATCAGGACCAGCATTATCGCGAATGCGATTGTTATTCTTCTCTTCATACAGCGACCAGGATCATTCACCTTTATGAAGCGGCGGCGCAGTAAGTTGAGTGAATCGCCTCGTCAGGCGTCTTTGCCTGGCCAGGACGCGACGATAGGGTCCGCGGCCTTGACCATCATCTCACCGAACTGCCAGCCCCGGAATACCGACTTCTTTGCCGGTATATAAAATGCCACAGTGAGGCCGCGCTTGTGCTGTGCGTGCACCTTGACGGCGTCGGTTTGTTTGCCTCCTGACACCTCGATCTTAACCCACTCACAAAGAGCGACAGCGTCAGCAGCTTCAGCGGAACGTGTTAGTGCCGCGACGAGAAGTGGTAGAACGATGTCGCTGGAAGTCATGTTGTTATCGGGCGCGGCGGCCACCAGACTGGCCTTGCGATCCACCGACAGCTTTGAGCCGACAGGCAAAAATGCGCCTCGTTTTGTCACCTGCTCGCATGCAAAGTCAAAAAGCGGCTCTGCGACCGTTTGCAGGTCGTCTTTTAGTTCCTGGTACAGCGAATCGCGATCAACCATTCTTCACGCCTAACGTCCTGGATGATCGATGTCCGATCCAGGAAATCGTTGTATGGACTTCCGGTATTGGGATTGAGGGCAATCTATCGGACGTATGAATTCATTCGATCGATCCGCTCGTTGGCCGCTAATTTATCCAACGTTAACATACTCATGCACCCAGCGCGATACAACAATAGGGTCAGCAACGCCGGAATTGAATACAAGTCGATGCAGTGCTTGTGTGACTGCCGGGGCAATTCTATCGGTCAGCTTTTCCCGTTCCGGCGTTAGAAAACTGGATCTAGCCCCTCCACGCTAGAACTCTGCCCCTCAGGGTGCAACCTGAAGCAAAGCACATCCTTAGCCGGCGTCGTTTATCGCCTTGTGTACCACCTCGGAAAGCTTTCCGACCTTGTAGGGCTTGGCGATAGCATCGACAAAACCGTATTGCTCGTAGTTCGACAATATCGGATCATTCGAGTAACCACTGGAAACGATCGCCTTAACTTTTGGTTCTATCTTGCGAATTTCCATGAACGCATCCTTGCCGCCCATACCTCCCGGTACTGTCAGATCCAGAACCACGAGATCGAATGGTTCTGCTGACGCACGAGCATCCGCATATAAGGAAATCGCGTCCGCTCCGTCCCTGGCAGTTGCAACCGTGTACCCCAATTCCGCGAGCGCATCGCCGGAAAACTCTCGGACAAGTTCGTCGTCATCCATTATCAGAACCCTACCTTTTCCTGCATACGTGAGTTCTTCATCATCATCCGCCGCATCAACGTCACCGGCCACATGGGGAAGGTAGATATGAAACGTTGAACCGACGTCTATGTCGGAATTTACGGTGATGTATCCGCCATGCTGCTTAACGATCGAATAGGACGTGGCAAGCCCCAGGCCGCTGCCACGCTGTTTGGTTGTAAAAAAAGGGTCGAAAACCTTGGATAGCAGTGACGCAGAGATGCCCACCCCATGGTCAGCAACAGAAATCCGTACATGCCGGCCCGGCGCCAACGGTAGACCGTCCTCCTCCGAAAGCGTAACATTCTCGGCTTCTACATTGATCACGCCGCCATCGGGCATGGATTGGTTTGCATTAACAATCAGATTCTGAATCACCTGGGCGAACTGCCCCGGATCAACTTCGACCGTCCACAATGTTTCCGCAATCGCAAATGTGCATTGGGATGTCGCTCCGCTCAGCACAAACTCGGCGTTTTCACGAAGTAAATCGACAATTGACATGATCTTCTTCACCGGCTCCCCACCAGTAGAAAATGTAAGTAATCGTTGGGTCAAACTTTGAGCTTGCCCGCAGGCTCTTTCAGCCCTTGAGAGCACCTCGAACGACTTCTTACCATCCCCCGCATACATTCTCGCAAGCGAAATATTGCCGATAATACCAGTCAACATATTATTAAAATCGTGAGCGATGCCGCCGGCAAGGAGACCAACCAATTCAAGCTTCTCGGCTCTAAGTAGGTCCGCTTCGGCTCTCTTTCGCACTGTTACGTCCTGAAAAAATATCGAAATACCGACAGAACTGGGGTAGATCCGGTTTTCGAACCAACGCTCCCAGGGACCAAAGTACTCTTCCAGCATGATTGTTTTCTGGGTTGTCATCGCTTCGTGATAAGCATGGTAAAACGGCTCGCCAACCCCCTCGGGGAATTCCTCCCATATATTCTTTCCCACGAGATCTTTCGGGTCCCTACCTAGCAATTCCCCTGCCTTTTTGTTCAGAAAGGTATATCGCCAATCCCGATCAAGTGCCACGAAACCATCCGTTATGCGCTCAAGGGTATTCGATATCTGCTTTTCTGATTCCTCAGCATTTTCTCGTGCCGCCCGTTCAAGGTTGACGAGACGTTCGAGCTTGTTCTTCAACGTTATTCGTTCCGTAATGTCCTCTGTAATCCCCATTAACTTTTCGATATCGTTGTCCTCCCCTCTCAAGGGTGTGAAGCAGGATGCAAAATGTCTGATTTTGCCGTCAACGATCGATCGAAACTCGAAATGGGAGGCCTTTCCTTCGCGTGCTTGCGACAGCAGCGCATCGACACGAGGACGATCGTCCTCAAAAACAGATTCGGTGTAACATGATCCGTAGACGTCACGTTCTTCGATCCCCCCGAGCATCGCGAGTCCAGCATGATTGATCGAGATGATCCGGCCCTCGAGATCGATTTCATGGATACAAAGACGCGAATTCTCGACCAACATGCGATAGCGTTTTTCGTTCTCGCGAATCGCTTGTTCCATTCGCTGTCCGTCACGTTCACTCTGCGCTTTTTCCAGCGCATGCGCAATGGTAAGCGGAAGACACTCTATGTGATCTTCGGTCTTAGTAACATAATCTGCCACGCCGCGTTTCATTGCCTCAATAGCAATCTCCTCCGTTCCGCTCCCGGTGAGCATGACTATAGGGACCTCGACTCCCAGGCCGCGAATCAGGTCGATGATGTCGATTCCATTGGCACCACGAAGTTTACAATCAGTGACAATGACGTCGCAAGCTCCTGTCGTTAGGATCCTTTCGACATTTGCGCGAGAATCTGCTTCAGCAATATTCACAGAAATGAATCCATTTTCCAACGTCCTCCTGACGAGCGCGCGGTCCGACGGATCATCATCGACAACAAGAATTGACATCGTACTCTTCATCAATCAGAATCGCCTCCAGATCGGGTTCCTGGTTGAACGCCAACCAGTCATTATCGATGGCTCACGCAATCACAGAATATTCGCATGATTCTTGCCGGCTTGAGCTGATAATTTTTGGCACTGTGCACCTATAACATATTATCGGTTAAGTCATCCATGCTTGCCCTCCCCTTTTTGAGGATTCTTCGATAACGTGATATGAAACGTGGTCCCGAATTCAGAGCTCACCGTTCTACACTCAAAGCGATGACAAGTTAAACGCCAGCACCTCAGCCTCGAAAATCGTCGTCGTCCTCGACCTCGATATCGTTCTTCACTCGAATCGTGTCGGTTCGAGGACGACGATGAGGACAATCCAGACCAATTTTCTACCACAAAAATCGGTCACGAAACGCGGGCAACGAACTTGTCTGCGCCCGTGAGGTCTGGAGGATTATGGTGGTCTTGGCGCAGCATTGGCTCGAAGATACCTGTGCGTGACGAGGCGGTGATTGCCGAAGCCCCGCATGGGTGGCTGTTACAACATAATACGCGAGACCAAGAAGAGAAACGGTATCGTCTACAACGTATTCCAGCCAGTGTCTTTCTCTGCGCCTCAGCGTCTCTGCGCGAGAAACCGATCGCCTGCATAGAATGTGATTCTTGCGAATAAAATGGCGTAGCCATCCTGGCTGCGTCTAAATCGGCCGTGTGAAAGCGCCGACCGTTGCGAACATGATCTTAACGTACTGACTATACAGTGGATGTATCATCCCGACGTTGCATTAGTTTTACCGCGAGAGCAGGACAGGTTGCCGAGAACAATTCGGCAGAATACGTGTTCTGATTTTGTTGTTTAAGGAGCTGAATTAGCGACCGCCAAGATGTTAACTTCTACCTATTTGTTGGCATTTCAGTTCCGGGGCGAAATTCCTTAGCGTACATTTCGGCAGATGAATCGGTAGCAGCCAAGAATGGTGAACTGCCCGGTTTATGGTCGCGTCCGCCCTATCGTTGTTTTTTCCTCACAAACACATACTGTACCCGTGCTATAGGGTACGTTGCAGCGTCGTTCGCGGTTGAAACGCCATTTGTTTCAGCTCGGCCGCATACACTTTACTCATCCTAAAAGAGGAGTTTTGTCATAAAACCCCGGCAATGCCGTTCAACTATTTTCCTGTCACCTGTCCATTGTCCCCTAATCAGGTTTTCGTTCAGCCTGGTCATCACCACATTTTATCTGCTTTCATCCGTTTTTCTTTTCGCCGGGGTGCCTGGTATCATCAACTACCAGGGATTCGTCAATACCGGAGGGACACCCTATGATGGAATGGGACATTTCAAGTTTGTGATGGTCGATCGTGGAGTGGGGAGCTCGGAGCAAGCGTTGGCTACGGGCTCCGTCGATAATGGAATGATCGACGATATTTTTGTAGACGATAGCGGCAGCGGATACGTGACGGCGCCGGTGGTGACCATTACGGATGCAACCGGAAGCGGCGCCACCGCGACCGCGACATTGAATGGTGACAGCATTGCGATGATTACGGTCGACAATCCGGGGAGCGGCTATTCGCAGAATCCGGTCATCACCATCGATCCGCCACCGTCGAATCTCGAATTCGTGACGTACTGGAGTCACGATGACACCAGCGTGGACGGCACTGAGCCGGGCACGTCCGTCATGTGGCCGGTCAGCAACGGGTTGTTCGCCGTCGGACTCGGGGATACCGATGTACCCAATATGATCGAGGAAATCTCTCCCGATGTGTTCAATCAGGACGAAGTCTTTCTGAGAGTCTGGTTCAGCACCACCGAAGCGAATTTTCAGGAGCTGACTCCGAAACAGCGGATAACCTCGGTCGGGTACGCCATGGTGGCGGACACGGCGCTATTGGTACCGGACATGTCGATCACTGCGGCCAACCTGGCACCCGGCGCAGTGAACCAGATCGACAGCCCCGATGGCGCCATTACTGGAATCATCAGTGCGGACGATTCCGGCGACGTCCGTCTGTTCGGCGACATCCTGATCGAGGGTGATCCGCTGGAAGTGATCCCCAAGGACTTTGCAACCGATTTGTTCAGTCCGATTTCGGTCGCGGTGCAGGACGACTTCGCCTACGTCGTGGACGCAGGCACCGACCGGCTACAGGTCTTCGGGGTTTCGGATCCGGATGCGATTTCGGTTGCCGGCTCCTTGACCGGATTAAACGATCCAGTATCCATAGCGGTGCAGGGGGATTTCGCCTATGTGGTGACGGTAAACCCCGCGAGTCTACAGATCTTCGATGTATCCAATCCGGGTGCGATTGTCGCTAAAGACTTCGACTCGACCGGCTTAAGCATTCCGAAATCGGTTGCGGTGCAGGGCAACTTCGCGTATGTTGTGGATGCAGGCACCGACCGGCTGCAGGTATTCGATGTTTCGAATCTGGACGACATTTTCGTTGCAGCCTTTGATCAGACCGCCGGGAACGTTTCCGATGAAACAAAAAAACCCCAGGCTACTCGCGAAGGGTCGTCCATTCGTCGGGGAAGGGCCATGTCGTAAACACTGCGAAGCTCGCGCAGATTTCGCACAGCGACGTACCGTTCTTCATCGGTGTTGCGCTGCCACCACGAAGCCGCCTTCCGGCTGTAACGCGACGCGCGGAGGTGCAGCGGCGGATGCGATGAGAAATAGTCACGAATCGGGTTGGGTAAGTCGAGATGGCCGGAACCGGTGAATTGCGAGGCGTCATGATACGACAGCATACTCTCGAAAGCTGCGCCGACTGCCGCGGGATCATACCGGGTATTTAGCAGGATAGCGGCCAAGCACCTCGAAGCCCGGTGCGAGCGAAGGTGTAACAGACTCGCTCTGCTTTATGGTCAGCAAGTGTGCAACCAGTGCGATACCAGTGCCCGCGATAACGACAAGCAGCATGACGCGAAACGCCCTCACCTCTTTGGTCCTGAGTCGAATTTTCGGTAGAGCACGTTCATGGTCATCATGATCCCGCCGACACCAAGAAAAACCAAACCCCGTGTGAGCGTTCCGCTGCGGACCATGTCGAAGAATACGAGACGCACAAGGCAAACGCCGAGCAACGCCATCGACAGCGACCGAAAATGCGGTACGCTGAGTTTCAACGACAGGATGAAGATAATGAAACTCTGCACCACAAACACGAATGTCAGCGTCGCGGCGCCGAATCGCCAATACGCAAACACCGCCATCGACGCGAATAGCGGATAGTAAATCCAGATATTCTTCGCCGGTCGAATAGCTGCGGTAAGCGAACCGATCCACCGCAGGCCATCAGGAAAATCGAGGCCGGCGAGGAAGCTGTCGCGATGGATGCGAGCCAGATAGATACTCTCAAGTAGGACCACCGTCGTGCCGAGGAACCAGGGTTTGAAATACCATTCCGCCTTCGCAGTCTCGATCGTACTGGTCACAGCCGCGAGTTGCACGGCGGCGGCCCAGGCGAAAAGGAGTGAGTAGAAATCCAGGCGGCACGCCACGCGATCGCGCAAGCGAGGTCCGATGGCACTCAAGACCAGCGCCGCGGCGCCCCAAACCAGCGGATGAAACAGTGTCGGCAGCTCTACGATAAGCACGGCGACCAGAAACAGGATGAGCACCTCGACGAACAGCGGATGAATCCGTGACCACAGCGGCGGTCGCGTGGCCTCATCCGGATCCGGCGCGATCATCCAATAGGCGATTACACCGGCGGCAAGGATCTCTATCAACACGCGCACACGAATCATGCCGAGGTAGACTTCGCTCTGTATGTGCACGGTAAAGTTGCGTACAAGAAAGGCTGCGATAAAGAGAAGCCCGAGATTCAGGAGGCACCGGGACGGATAGCCCGACGCTACCGTGTCGCGGTGATTAACACGCCGGAAACACTCTAGAATTCCGACCGATAACAATATCCAGGCGACACCTTGAGCGCACCGTAAACACCGATAAAACCAACTCCGGCAACCATTACAGCGGAACCGAGTATGCCGGTCCAGTTGTCAACGAATGTCTGTTCGAGTCGTTGCCACATCGGAACGGACTGCGAGGCTGCCGCTGGATCTACCGCCGTGGTATCCAGTCGATCATGCGGCAGCGGCGGCGGGAGAGCAGGTGGTCGCGTAGAGGCGGCGCGAGCAACACCGTCACAGCCAGGTTCAGCGCCGCCGGCATCTGCAGCGTGAGGGCCTGCGACGGTAATCGGGTGAACGGTAATCGGGCGAGGCGGATTAAAGACGGATGCGGACGGCGCATAAACAACGCTTGCGGGCGCGTTGATTTCGCCGGCGCTCACAACGACATCGACACCCGCAGGCAACGACGTCACGACCGTGTCAGCCGTCTCGGCGTTCTCGACGACGGGCGGGGCCGCCGCGGCATGCGCAACGCCGGATTCCGCCGTTGCTGCAGTGGGCGGCGGCGGCAGCGGCGCCGTAGCCGCGCCAGCCGCGGCATTGCGCAACTCATGAACATCGCATTGCAGCAACCGAATCCTTCGCTCGAGTCGCTCATTCTTCGTCTCAATTTCGGTCAGGCGGCGGCAGATCATCACGCCGACGATCGACAACGTGATTAGTAATCCAACAAGAAAGGCAATCATACAGGGCTCCGTGTGTTACGGTCGCGACTGCGATGCGGCGAGACAGTGCTTTTTGCGCCGCTCAACAGTTACGTCAACCGTAACAATCTAACGTCCACGGCACGGCAATGCCATTCAACGGAACACCGGCCGCTCGCCCTCCACGTACCTGCCTTACTCGATCGGATAGCGCTGGTGACACACAGCACGTGGTGGGCGGATGGCCCCAGCCGCCAAAGGCGTAACGCAACGAATCATAGCCGAATTGCAAAGAATCCGGCCGCTGAGGCCCCGGCCTTAATGTTGCCCGTGGGAGGGGAACGACTGCCCCGCAAGGGAGCGCAGTATGACCGTTCTACGTTGGAGTTCACAGATTTATCTGTGGCCCTTTAGGTTTCTCTTGCGTGCCGCGAGAAAAGCCATCCCGCTGAGCGGGATGCACGCCAACGAAGAACGCAAGAAACCATGGATACACGCCGTCCAAAATTTGCGGAACTAGAGCAAAGCCGAAGGACGATGACCGGGGCGTTTGGCCCCGGATTTCTACGTTTCACTAAACCGCGCGCCCTCCATGGAATCACTCCGGCGGCTCAATCGTCGACGTCGTATCCGGCTCTGCGTTGGATCCAGCTGCCTGCGATGCAAGTTGTCTTGCGATGTCGGCGAGGACATGTACGGCCTCGTCAATGATCCAACCACCTTTCTTGTCGCCGTTGCCACGCTCGTAGGCCTTGATCTTTTTGCGCCAGTACCGGTCCATCTGGATGTCGCCCAGACGCGCCGAGATCGCCAGCGGTTTCGTCTTTGCCTTGCGCCGCTCGCTGTAGAGCTTGCTTTCGCGAGCGATTGCATCAAGATCGTATCGCGCCTGCATACGGCGGCGATGCCGACTGCCGACCTCCTCGACATACGCCCGCACTGCAAAGGTCGCAGGCACCGTCTGGGCAGCGATCTGATCCCATGCCATGGCGTTCCGCAGCGCCGATTCGCCGATATCGAGATCGTCCTTGTAAGACGGAATGATGATATCCGGCACCATTCCCCGATGTTGGGTAGAACTGCCGTTGACGCGGTAGAATTTGGCGGTGGTCAACTTAAGTGTGCCGGGATTATCCTCGAACGGTATTTTCTTGCGGCGAAGCACACGCTTCAGTGATTTCAGCGATTGCACGGTACCCTTTCCGTGTGTCGACACATCACCAATGACAATGCCGCGGCCGTAGTCCTGAATCGCCGCAGCGAAGATCTCACTCGCGGATGCGCTGTAGCGATTCACCAGAACGGCAAGCGGTCCCGCGTACGCGACGGTCCCATCCTTGTCCTTGAGAACACGGATTTTGCCGCCGGCGTATTTCACCTGTACCACCGGCCCCTTCTCAAAAAACAAACCGGCAAGCGCTACTGCTTCGTCGAGACTGCCGCCGCCGTTCGAGCGAATATCGACAAGAACACCATGTACACCCTTGGATTCCGCCTCTGCGAGCAGCTGCCCCACGTCGCGCGCCGCGCTGGTAAAATTCTTCTCCTTCTTGCGTTCGGCATCGAAATCCCGATAAAACGACGGTAGCGTGATAATGCCAAGCTTGAGCCCGGCCGTCATCGTTTCGGCATCGTCGACCGGAACGGGGGCAGCGCTGTCGGCATGTGCTGGAACCGTGACGTATTTTATGCTGGCGGCACGTTTCGGGAGCTTAATTTTGGCACGGACAATATCGATCACTTCCGGATCGCTGTCGGCATCACTATCTTTGTGCAACACAGACAGGTACACATGCGTTCCCTTGGGGCCGCGAATCCGTGAGACAACCTTACGCAGCGGCATGTTGGTGATCGTCACCGGCTCCTCATCTTCCTGAGCAACGGCGACAATCACATCATCCGCCTGCAATCGGCCGTCGCGCGCGGCCGCTCCGCCGGCGATGACCTCCACCACCTTAATCTGTCCTTCGTCGGAGGTCAGACGTGCGCCGATGCCTTCGAGCGACAACTTCATCGATATGTCGAAATTCTCCCGGGTTGCCGGCGCCATGTATGCCGAGTGCGGATCCCGAGCGCGTACGAGTGTGGAAAGATATATTTCGAGGATATCTAAAACCTCACGCTCGCGCAGACGCTTGAGGTATTTGTCGAGACTGGCGATGATCTCCTGCCCACCGGCATCCCAGTCGTATGTCTCCATTGCCGCGGTAATATCCGCCACAGATGGAATTGGCGCAGCGCCTGCCTCGTCCGTATCTGGTGCACCGTCGGCCTCGCCTGCCCTGTCCGATTGCTTTTCGCCGGTAGATTCGTCATCATCATCGTCGTCCTCGTCATCGTCATCGCCATCATCCTCGTCCTCATCTTCCTTCGGCTGCTCTTTTTCCGCAAGAACATGCTTCGCGATGCGAGAGATATGCCCATTCTTTAGGCGCAGCCGCCATACCTCGTCCAGTCTAGCCGCATCGGTGCACCATGGGTCCTCTGATCGGTCAGTGTGGATGGATTCATCAAGATGTATATCGAAGGGCGCACACGCATGACTGCGGACATACGCAAGCCGCTCCTCGACCCGCGATATCAGGCATTCATGCGCGTCGAAGGCAAAGGTCACGTCGCCGTCAAGGAGGAGGTCGTCAAGCTGTTCACGGAGCGATGTGAATCGTTCTATATCCTGCGCCAGAAAGTAGGTTCGATCGCGATCCAGCGCATTAAAATAGTGCTCGAAAAGCAGCGCGGACGCGGCATCGTCAACGGGTTGTTGCAAATAGTGAGACGTCGCCGTTTGCTCGGCGACCGTACGGGCGATTACGGCCTCTTTCTCGCCCGGCCGAGGGCGCGGCAGCGCCTCGCCGTATACGAGCCCGGCGACAAACACACATGCGAAGTACACCTGCAACCGGTTCATATCGCCTCCGAAGCGGGCCGCAGCGCCTCAGCAGATAACGCCGGATGGAGCAGCCACAGGAAACAGGAAAACGACAGGCCGAGGATCATCGCGCCAACCAGAACATGTAATGTCGTCGGCACGATAGCGCGGCCGGTCCAGATGATCGAACCGCCAATGAGCACCTGGATGACAACCAACGCCATGGCAAGTGCCGCCATCATGCGCGGCCAGAAGGTGAAATGCTTTAACGCGACCAGATACAGGACCGCGACAGCGATCACAACCATACAGGCCCACACACGATGCGCATAATGAATCGCCGTATCAAAGTCCCACTGTGCCGGCACAAGCCCGCCGTCGACCAATGGAAATGTCGGTATTGCCATCCCGGCGCCGCCATGGCGCATAACAGCGCCGATCATGAGTTGAATAAATACCACGGCGCAAACGGACAAGGCCAGAGGCCGATAACGACGTCGTTGGCCATCAGTGCGACACGGCATATCACGGAGCCACGACGCGGAGGTCCCCCACGCCAGTGCGATGAGAACGCAAAAAAACGCCTGTGCAAGACAGGCATGGACGATGGCAAAGGCGATGTTTTTTTCGATCACCCGCAGACCGCCGAGAATCCCCTGCAGTATCACCATCCCGAGCGCAAGCGCACCGAGCTTGCGCAGCCACTCGCGCGGACCACGCATTCGCAGCCAGAAAAACAAAATCAACGTGAGAAGTCCCACAATCGCACCGATCACGCGATGCCCATGCTCTTCGCGAACCATCGGCTGCTTCCACCACCCGGACGGATTGAGCGATCCAAACGACAGCGGCCAGTCGGGCACGGCGAGCCCTGCGCCGATCGTCGTGACCAGACCGCCTGCGTAGATCAGCACAGCGGTCACGGCAACGACTACAACGGCATAAACGTGGAGCCATCTGTCGAATCGAGGCGGTTGGAACGTATCGGTATTCATCTGGATATAGCTAGTGTCAAGTTCGGCGAGAGCAAACACCAGTGAAAAAGCTGGCTATTGGGTGGTCGCGGCACTACAGTTCACCGGACAGCGGTATTTTGCAAGAGCAGCGTGTAAATCAAACTGCAGGCAATGGATCATGCACAACGAACTGAAGGGCAAACGTGTACTTGTCACCGGTGCATCGGTAGGAATCGGTGCAGCGATTGCCGAGGCATATGGACGTTGCGGCTGCCGCGTGCTCGTGCACTTTCGATCGCATGCGATTGAAGCTGAACAAACAGCAGCGACCATAACATGCAGCGGCGGCCAGGCGACGATCTTCGAAGCCGATCTCCGTGAAGAGAGTGCAATCGAATCGATGTTTTCGTTTCTGGACAAAACCTGGGACGGCATCGACATTCTTGTCAATAACGCCGGCGTGGTGCACAAAGGCAGCGTATTGGCTACTGCGTCGGCCGAATGGGACGATACGCTCGCAACGAACTTGCGCGCGCCGTACCTTGCAAGCCGCTGCGCGGGCCGACGCATGACCGAGCAAACTGCCGGTACGATCATAAATATATCCAGCATTCACGGCAGCCGCAGCGCCGAGAATTTCTCAGCGTATGCGGTTTCCAAAGCAGGACTGGAGTCCCTGACTCGAGCGCTGGCGGTCGAGTGGGCGCCGTTCGGCATCCGCGTTAATGCCGTCGCACCGGGCGTTGTCCCGGTCGAGCGCAGTCGTGAGTATTTGGCCGAAACAGCGGAAGACTGGCTGCCATACATTCCGCTCGGGCGCTTTGGTACGCCGGAAGAGATCGCTCAGCTTGTCGTGTTCCTCAGCGGTTCGTCTGCATCGTGGATCACAGGACAAGTATACGGTTGCGACGGCGGTGTCCTCGCCCGCATCCACCTGCCGAACCGCCGCCCCTGAGTCAAGGGCGGAACGACATCAACCGTCCAGAAAATGGAGGGACGCAGTCCTCTGCGTCCGAAAACGCAACGGCCACAAAAATGGAGGGACGCAGTCCTCTGCGTCCGAAAACGCAACGCCTTGCGGTCACAGAGGACTGTGCCCCTCCAAAGCCGCGGCCACGGCAAGGATCTGTGGACCACGCCTAACCCGCTTCATTCACTCGATTCGCTGCGAGCGCCTCGTCCGACGAACCGTGAATGGTGAAAATCGATGCAAACCCGGAGATGTCGAAAATCTCCTGGAGGCCAGCAGACATGCCTGCGAGCTGGACCCCGCCTCCATAAACCTTTACCTGCTTTGATATTACCAGAAGCACCCGCAGGCCTGCGCTGCTCAGGAACATAGTCTCGCTGAAATCGATTATGATCGTGCCGACCTGTTCGGCAACCAGCGTCTCCAGCTGCTGTTGAACGGCACCGGATGTTACAGAGTCCAAGCGTCCGACCAGCGCCGCAATCGCGACACCTTTTTCTTTGCGAATGTTTACGTCCATATTCTACGTCCTTCGCCGGCCGGTCATCCGCATCCGCCTGATCGAAGTGCAGTCCTTCAGGCCGGCGCGTAATACCACGGCATGCGAAAAAATATCAATACTAACGATGTTTATTGTGTCGATTCATCATTAAAATTGCGGAAATATGACGGCCCTCTCGCGTAACAGGCCAGTTTCAATTGATGTCTTCTCGGGTGCCGAGGGAGATCTGCACCGCGCGATCGGTGTGGATCCAGTAGCTGCCGCGCTTACTGAGTTGCATGCCAGATAGTTCTCTCTTTTCCAGACGTTCGGCCCAGTAAGGAACAAGCGAAAATTGAGCCGAACCAGTGACATGATCTTCAGAAATTCCGGCACCAGGGGGCGGACAACCGCGATACGAAATCGGATTTTTTCCCGGAAGCCGCGATCACGAGTATAAAGCACTCGAGCCAGGCGGTTGCACCAATATAGGGATCAGATCTAAAGATAATCTTCTTCTCCTCGAAAACAATCATTAAGTCGCGGGAGGACAAGACCTCGGTTCGCGATCGCCCGAGTATCTTGCTCAGTCCAGGATCAAACAGCATGCAACCCGCCGGATACGCTATCGCTTTAAATCCGCAAATGTAGAATGTAGAGTCACTGATGGGTTGTCAGTCGATCCCCTGAGCGACATTGCGACGCTCAATGCGCCGCGTTACCAGGTACACCTGATCGCATCCATTTTGTTTTAGACCATACGGTAATCTTCAAGTATTTACACTGTTTTCTGTATGGATCGACAGCGCCTGGCTCGCAAACCACGTGGTCCATTTTCAGTGCAGCAGGATGCTGCTAAAGGTCGTCCATTGGAACCGCGCTGCCACCGGAAAATGAGGCGAATGTTTTCAAGAAGGCAAGTCAAATCAGTGACTCACATAAATGTGGATTGTTCCGACTTGCGACCGAACGGTTTCGTGGCACTCGATTCTATAGCGATCTCCCATGGCAGGAAAAGATAATGGAAACCAGGAAACGTAGGGCGTGCGCCGCTATCGCCTTTTGGGCCGCTTTGGCGGTATTACATGCCGGCGCAGACACATTCACCACTGATGCGGTCGGATTTGTCCGATTCGACGGCGGGCAAAACCAAAGCGTCAGCGTGAGCAATCCGTTTGTGCGTAAACAGGAACCAATGGAGGCCGAGGAGCTGGCCGACCATTTGGCCGCGACCTCAACAGCTGGTGATTACCTCCATATTTGGACCGGATTCAATTTCAATAGCTATGAGCTGAAGGACGGCGTCTGGAAAGTCTTCGAGACAGACACAGCGGCGCCGGCCGGGCGTTTAACGCGAGACATTGGATTGAATGGTGTCATGGTCACGCACAATTCACCGGGTACGATTAACATTGCGTTTACAGGGGCGTTGCCGGATGCCGACGCGATAACGCTCCAGATGGCTGCGGGCGAATGGACGATGGTCAATTTTCCGTTTGCGATCGACATCAAATTGAATGATGTGAATTGGAACGGGGCCGGGGATGGCGATCGCATTAGAATCTGGAATAGCGCTGGCGCCGCATGGCGCCTGTTCCAGCGTATCGATGGAGCCTGGGTCGGCGACGGCGTATCGGATCTCATCGTACCCGCGGGCACACCGTTCATCTACTTCAATTCATCCGTGGCAATCAGAACGCTGCGCTTCACAAATCCGATTTCGCTCGAGTAAGAAGGACACAAGTGCAACCTTTGAAGCCGCTATTTTATTGTTGGCAGTTGGTCGGCCTGATCTTTTGGGGTACTTTCAACGCGTCGATTTCCAACGCCAGCATAATTTGGATGACGTTGGGACGGACAGACGTGCCTGCGCGGAATGCCGAGGGTAATATTCTCTTGCACTCGGAGCTGGATGGTCTTGACTTCGAAATATACAACGACAACCGATTACGACAGGCCGAAGTCAAGGTTGCCGGTCTCGATAGAGTCGCGGACGGGCATTTCCGTGGGGTCGTTCATATCGATGCCGATCTGAATGAGACAGTATCGGTTCGCGTTTTCAATGCCGACAGAACCAAATATGCTGAACTCGGCTCGGGGCTCGTTGCGGCAGCGGACTTCGCCCCACACATCGACATTGAGACGTATTCTGTAGATATACCGACTATCACCTGGCACGACGCAGTTTTCTACGATTTGGCGGTGGACAGATCGGGCGCAGGCATTGTCAGCAACGTGGATGGCGTCTATCTGGTCGACAGTACGGTCAGCCTCTCCGCAACCCCGGCAAATCGCTTTGAGTTTGTCCGGTGGTCAGGCGATATCGATGGGACAGCGGCATCAATGCAGCAAGCGGATGTAACCATGGATCAACACAGATCCGTCACCGCGCTTTTTGGTCGCGTGGTTCCTGATGAGTGGGTGATGAATCATTTCGGCAACGAGACGATCGACCTGGAGGATGATCCCGACGATGACGGGCTGTCGACGCGAAGGGAATTCGAAGCGGGTACAGATCCAGGCCGTGGTGACCAGTCGCAATCCGTTTCGATTGACCTGGAGCCGGGATGGAACTTGATTTCATTGCCGGTCCAACCCTCACCGTCGACAATGTTTCAGCCGAATGTAAGCGGCACCCCATCTATTGCGCAGTGGTCGTGGGACGCCTGGCAGGGACGAATGACACGGCAACAGCCACTCGCCGCGAAACGTGCATATTGGGTATTCACAACCGCCTCCGATCAGGAGATCACGGTGACCGGCCAGCAAGTCATTGCCAATTCGCTATTTCTTTTTTCGGGTTGGAATATGATCGGCCCGGCGACGGCCAGGAGCGTAATCAACGACGGGGAGCCTGCGACGATTGTCTGGACCTGGGATCCGCTGAACAAACGCTTCACGCGCGTGAATCGCGACGCGTTGTTAGACCCTCTGAGAGGTTATTGGCTGTTTTCCGATTCGGATACGGAAATATGATCGCATTTTCTACCGTACACCCTGTTACGGACGTTCGATTTTTAGGCGATAAAACGATTTTGACCTGGAATCGGACCCAATGTCTTCGTAGGTCATTTCTGTGGGGTTTCCTCGCATTTCGCCGCTAACATCCTCGAAACCGTCCGCCAGAGTTTGCGCTCGCTCCAATCGATAAAATCGGTCATCACGACTCTGCCATCGGAGTGTTGCAGCAGCATTTCCGTGCAGACCTTCGATGGTTAACGTTGGATTCGACGCTGGATCGGTCGGATCCGTACCAGCGATGAATTCATGTCGATCACTAACGTCGTCGCCATCGGAATCGCTGCCGGCGGTCGCCACCGAGGTCGCGCCCCAATGGCTGATCTCCCATGTGTCAGCAATCCTGTCACCATCAGCATCTGTTTCCGTGACCAGGGTGACGGTATCATGCTTCGAGGGATCGGTCTCCGATCGTACGTGCAATCGTAGAATCCGGTCGACCGGAGCCATCACGGTCTCGGTGACACGGACTTCGATTTCAAACGATTGGTGCGCAGCGACTTCTGCAGAAACCCAGCCATCATTCCTGACCTCATCGGTGATATCGGTCCCGTCGAAAAAGAAACGAGCAGCGGGATATTCGGACTCCGATGTGAAAACAAAACGATCGGGGTATGTGCCCTGGTTGTCGACTAAGACAAGAAAAACACGCGTTTCGCTGTGGGTTGTCAATTGAACCGTCTTTTGCCCGTTTGCTTCGAATTCGCCAAAGCCGTGGACGTTCCCCGTCTCAGAGCTCGCGAGCGCAAGATCCGGCTGCAGACGTGCCCGGTCGTAGATCATCAACTGCGAATCGTCGACATCACGTTCTCCGATCAAGTCAGTCGCATTGGTGAGAAACCCAAGATAGCGGCCATCGGCATTGAAACGTCCACCGAAACTGTCGCCATCGGGCTGATCGCCCAGGTTGGTCACACTTATCACATTCATTTCCTTTGTAGCGATGGTATACACGACAACGTTCGAGTAAATCGGGGAGAATGCAGGGTCGAGTGTGTCTGCAATCGCGGTAAACGCAATCTCAGTACCATCGGGACTGATCGCCCCCGTGCCGCTGCCGGTGGTGCCGGTGGTCGTTTGCGACTCGATGTTGATCGGAATCGTGATGCCTTGCTCGCGATCATGGAGAAAGAGATCCAACGCGTCATTCGAGTCGATGGAAACGATGTTTGATGCATACGAACTGAACAAAACAAAACGACCGTCGTCCGAGACGCCGCGAGCGAAACTGGGACCATTCGCACTACCGCCATCGAAGGCGTTGCTCACGAATTCGAATTTGTTTTCGTTCCGATCAAGAAACACAACGTCTTCAAAAGCGTTGTCATCGCTGCCCGTAAGATTGGTGGCGAACGTATTGAACACGACAAAGCGTCCATCAGCAGAGATGTAGCCGCCGGACGAATCGCCATTTCCCTTGACACCTGAATCGGTTTCGGAAATGACGGAAAACAGGTCATTGTCGATGTCGTACAGGTAGAGATCACTGACACCGTTGGTATCATTCGTAACAAGGTTTGTCGCGATCGTTTCGAAAAGAATGTATTGGCCATTTCCACTTAATACCGGGAATTCGCTGCCTCGATCGGCCTCTGCGCCGTCGCCGGTCACGGTAATCCGCAGCAATGAGCCTGCTTCGTAATCGCGCAAATAGATATGGTCGCGAAACTCCGTCTCACTTTCGATGATATTGTCTGATCGGGAATGAAAAGCAATGCGCTTGCCGTCACGACTTATCGAAGGCGACGTGCTGCGGGACAGACCGCCGTCACCAGCAAGGCTTTCGCTCACTCTGCTCAACGCAGCGCTTTCGATATCGGCGCGGAACACATCCGGAGACACGTTGAAATCGGCCATGACCAAATTATCGGCGTCTGATTCGAAGGCGACAAATCGCCCATCCCCACTGATGGAGAATCGACTGGTGAAATTATTGCCCGGTTCGCCGGAGAAACCACGACTCACAAGCACCGAGCCCGGAAACGACCGCGAGATTGTTCGGCTTACGAGAACAGTCGTAACCGCACGTACGCGATCGGAGATACCCGGAGTGCCGTCAGGCATCACACTGATAATAACATCCAACGTCGATGGGACGGTCCAGTCTTCGGCCGCTGTCACCTCGAGTTCCAAATCAAAGCATTCACCGGGCGCAAGAACATCCGAAACCCATCCACTGGAGACGACGTTCTCCGTCACGTCGTTCGTGCCCGCATCCGTGTAATGAATCTCCCAGTCCGGCCGGGCACCGGTCGAAGTCACGAGAAATCGATCGGCAACAAGACCTTGATTCACAACGCGAATGACATAATTCGCTGAATTACCTGGTAGGATCTCTTGTGAACGTCGCTGGTCAATTTGCTCACCCAGCTCATTGCCACCGGCGTAGTCAACCTCACCGAGTCGCGCAATCATCGCGTTCGGCCGAACCGTCCCCAGATTGACAGAAAAAACATCGCTCGAGCCGTTGCCGTCATCATGGGTCAGATTGTTCGCCCAGGAATTGAACGCCATAATCTGACCATCACTGGAGAGCGTGCCGCCCCACACCGTGTTCCTGGGGGCGGCGCCAAGTGCATTCACGCCGATTACCTGCCTTAACCCAGAGAGCCTGTCCCACAGGTACACCCACGGATAGTCGGGTGCCTCAAGGTGGAGAATATTGGTAGCAACCGAGGTGAAGGTGATATGTCGCCCATCAAAATCGGAAGCGGGAAGGAATGAATCGCCATTGGCCTGCGAACCGCTGTCGGTGTAGCTCACCAGTCCATTCGTTGCGTCCCGCCACTCACGTAGGATCACTTTTCGAAATTCATTGGTCTCACCAGGAATGATGTTAGTCGAAGCCGTTTCGTATAAGACGACGTTGCCGTCACCACTCACGAACGGAGGACCACAGCTGCTGTTGCCCACGACGCCAGAGTCCGATACGCTGATCAAATCGGTGTTTCCGGTATCGCGATCGTGAAGATAAACCTGCAGATTGACCAAAGAATGTGTGTGGCTCGTTAGATTCGTTGCCTCCGAGGCGAATACAACAACACGTCCATCTTCGCTAATGTGAGGAAAGACACTGGCGCCGTCGCCAATGTTGCCGGCCGATGATACGCTCACGATCTCGGTCGTTCCGCTGAACGTATCATAAACAAACACATCCCAATTGGGATTGATGTCTCCGTTGACAATGTCACTTGCGAATGAGTAGTAGACCACGGAACTGCCGTCAGCGCTGATTTCGGCGTCGAAGCTACTGTTGTTTGCATTGCCGCCACCGATCTTTTCGCTAATTCTCGTTAGTTCGCCGGTATTCATGTCCTTAAGGTAAATATCCGACGCACCGTTGGTATCGTTCGCCTGAAACGCAGAAGCGGAGTGAAACGCGACATAGCGTCCGTCAGCACTGATACTTGGCTCATCCGATTCCTCGCTTCCGACCTCGCCGTTCGCCGTTACGCTCGCCATTCTTGTGATGCCCATCACCATGTCGCGTACGAACACATCTTTGACACCGTTCGTGTCGCCGACGACCATATTGCCCGCTTCCGATGTGAAGACCGCATAGCGGCCGTCGCCGCTGATCGTCGATGTCAACACGCGATTGTTGGCGCTGTGTCCACCTTCCGTATAGCTTGCCAGGCGAATCCCCGAACGCTGTCGGTCGGTTCTCGCAACCAGCTCGGCCTGATCAAATGTGCTCGCATTCAGGGAGTCGCAACGCACTGTGAACATCAACTCCTCGGTCAGCGTGCTCGATGACACGGGTTCGATTTCTACCCGGAACCTGATGAACTGCCCCGGCTGCATTGCGTCCGTCTCAAACGTACCGGCGACAACGTCATCGGTAATATTCGAACCGCCGCTCCAGTCCTGGTAGAATCGAACCGTCCAGGCCTCATCAACGACTGGCTGGGCCTCGATCCGATACGCATCAGGATCGTTGCCGTCATTCTCAAGGTGGAAGAAATAGGTCAATGGATTGCCGAACGTTGCGATACCGTCAAGTGTTTGCTCCCCTCCCGAGAGATAAACGTCCTTCCCAACGGTAACGGACGCCGTCGATGCCCCAACCACGAGGTCCGGGATATTGTCCCCTTTGACCACCTCCAGCGGCGCCGTCAAGCTCAGCCTACCGCCGCTGCCGACGATGTCCAAAAACTCAGCGGATTGTTCGACGCCGCCGACCAGAAGCGATGCAAGCGCTGTTGGAGACAGCGTCGGGTCGCTGGCGAACAGCAGTGCCGCTGCTCCGGTTACGTGTGGCGCCGCCATTGACGTGCCTTGGAGAAAATTCAGCGAATCGTTGTCTTTATGCAGACTCAACGTAGTCGTTCCGGGCGCTGCGAGGTCCACATTATGCAGACCGAAATTCGAAAAACCTGCCAGACGATCCCCACGTGTCGAGGCCGCTACCGAAAGCAACCCGTCAACGTCATAATTCGCGGGGAACTCGGGGAAGAGGTCGCTGTTTTGCCCCTGATTGCCGGCGGCACATACGATAACGATGCCCACATCGGCCAGCGCAGTGAATGCATCGTGCAGTATCTGGCTCGAATTCGGCCCGCCCCAGCTGTTGTTGACAGCAACGATATTGATGCCGCGTGATTTCATATCAACCACGTACTGCAACGCATCCAGAATTTTATCGGTAGTAGCAAAATCGTCGACAGACGTGATGCGCAGCGCCATGATCGAGATGTCCCAATTGACGCCGGCTACGCCGGCAGCGTTGTTACCCCGCGCGCCAATAATTCCTGAAACGTGACTGCCGTGTCCGTCATCATCCAGGGGATCGGCGTCGTCTTCGACAAAATCTACCCCATGGATGTCGTCAATATAACCGTTGTTGTCGTCGTCAATTTGGTTTCCTGCAATCTCATTAGGGTTTCGCCACGCATTCTCTCTGATATCTTCATGGAGGTATTGCAGACCGGTATCGAACACCGCCACGACGATATCCGAGGATCCGGTTGTGACGTCCCAGGCGTCAGGCGCGCCGATGGTTTGCAGCCCCCACTGCCGAGCGAATTCGGGATCGTCCGGCGTACGCCGGAGGTCATACCGGAAGTTCGGTTCAACATGCAGAACGCCCGGCATCCTTCTGAGACGTTTAATGGCGTCCCGAATGGGCACAGGCTCCGGCAATTCTACCCGAAAACATCCCGTGCGCCGCAATTCTTTCGTGACATGTAGCGGAAACCTGTATTTCTCCGACTGGGCGACAAGCGTCCTGTCTGAATTCTGATATTGAACGATAAATTCGCCCTGCACATAGGTCCGCGGAGGCGGCACGGCTTCCATGCCGTGAGCCGTGCCGGATAGAAATAGCGCGAAGCATAAGAATCTTAAATATCGCATATTTGGAAAAACGCCTTGTGATCGCCCCGCCCATGGCAGTGTATGAAATCTGCCTGCCAAGATGCTCCACACCGCACACCGTCACGCCTGATCGGTACGGATACGTTTTTTTCAATCGGCGCAACGACGGATGCGTGTACAGGCTGGATCAATGCCTGGAGCTCGAAAAAACCCCGCGTTGCTTTCGGCGCTTCTTGAGATTTTGATCGCCGGAGGGCAACAACCGTATCATATAGGTCTGCTCAAGGATTCCGAGATACCTCTTGACCGTTGGGACGGAGACATCAATCGCCTCGGCCATGCGGCAGTGGAGCGCCTTCTGATGTAACGCCAATCGGGATGTCTCGAATTTTGCGTTCAGGCGTTACGTAGACGATTACAACCATTTCTGGAATGCAAGCGAATCCGTTACTGTAGCAATTCGTTTACAAGCTCACGTATTTTCTTATCGGCACTGATAAATTTATCCATCCGAGCACCTCCCCTCCGCGAGTTATAAACCGCCTCCCCAATGCTACTTCCATTCAAATAAACCTTTATCTCGGCGTAGGACATATACATTGCCAAGTCCCAATTCCAATTGGCTGTATACGTGACCGCGATCGGATAATCGGTCACTGTGGACGACGCGTCGACTACGGCAACGTTGTAGTTATGTTTCTCGATTTCACTTTTCAGCGCGCTTAAGACAGCTTCTCTAACTCTCGGGTTTTCAATAATATGCACGGTTAAATCACCATCAAGGGTTACGGGTGAAATATCTTGCCGAATTGCGCATGCCGTAAGAATTAAGAGTGCAGGTACAATCAGGATGAGTTTTCGCATTGGTATGCTCCTTTCTGGTTTTCGTTTTTGTTGAGCTTGCCGGTGCTATACGAGCGTCACCGGAAACGTTGTCCCGGCCTATGTCGATCGCAGTGCGGTTATGGGATCGAGTTTTGCGGCCTGGTGCGCCGGGTAGAACCCGAAAAAGATGCCGACGGCGGATGACACGGCGACGCCAAGGATGATCGATTGATCGGAGACCAGAAAGTGCCAGGCATTGACGTAGGAAACGACGTAGGAAATCGCAATTCCACAGGCGATTCCGAATGCACCGCCGATCAGCGACAAGATGATCGATTCGATCAGGAATTGCACTTGTATGTCGCCGCGCCGGGCGCCGAGGGCGCGGCGGATACCAATCTCGTTGCGCCGTTCCGACACCGAAACCAGCATCACGTTCATCACCCCGACGCCGCCAATTAGAAGGGCGATACTGCCAATCGCGCCGAGCATCAGGTGGTACATGACCATTTGCTTCTCCATCTGGGCAATGAGGTGTTCCGCACTTCGGACGCGCATCGTGATCCCCTTCATCAGCAGTCCGAAATAGCGGGCCAGCTCACTTGTCAGTCGGTCGGCGGACGCCGCGGGAACCAGGCGACCGACGATCGACTCTATCGCCACCGAACGGTACACTCCCCGGCAGGTCGTGATCGGCATGAAAATCGACTGGTTCACGTCATACGGCTGCATGGTTCCGGCCGGCATACGATCCATGATCCCGACGATGGTGTAGAACGATTGCCGGATCCGAATCTTCGCGCCGATCGCACACGGCAATCCCAGTTCATTCATTTTCCTGTAAACATCGTCGCCGAGTACACAAACCGGCATGTCGACATCGAGGTCGGAGATGAAACGTCCGGTGATAAGCACAAGCTTGTTGATGGCGAGAAACGAATGGGTAACTCCCAGCATGGTGACGTCCAAAGCATGTCGCGGTTGGCCGATGGTATCTGCATGCTGGACGAACGGTGCGACATTGGCCAATGACGGGACATGCTTCGGCATCGACAGGACGTTCGCGAGCGATATCTGCTGAGCAACAGGGTCGCTCTCGTTCGAACGATCCCTTTGGATAACGACGAAGTCGGTGCCCAGATCTTTGAATTGATTCATGGCTTCTTCCTGGACAATGGTCCCGATAGAGACCATGGCAATGACGGCGCTGATGCCGATCACGATGCCCAGGATCGCAAAGAAACTGCGCTGCTTGGCCCCCCAAAGGCTCCTGAAAGCCATTTTTATGTTTGCCGATAAGATCATGATTACGCTTTACAGGTAAACTTCCAAAGCACAGCGGCCGTACGTCGGCTCGACGTGCATAACGATGCTGACGGTGCTACTGCACAACTGAATCTGTAGAACAACATAACGCAAAACGCGGACACGATGCTCCGTCGTTCGCACTTTAGCGTGCTTGCGCTATGCCCGCGCATCGCTCGTCGTGGCGTGAAACCCACAATGGAGTGTGAACTCCAACGCATAGCGCCAGGAACCAACAGAATGCATAGCTACGACGCAAGCAACGTAGCGGGATCGGCGTCTTCGTACAACACGCCGTCGTCCATCCGTATTTGCCGCTTGCACGTAGCCGCAATTTTCGGATCGTGTGATATGATTAGGAACGTCATGCCCTCATCGCGATTGAGTTGCTGGAAGAGCCGCATAATATCCGCGCCGGTGTCAGCATCCAGTGCACCTGTCGGCTCATCGGCAAGAATCAGGGTCGGACGACCAACCACCGCTCGCGCAATTGCCACACGCTGTTGCTGACCACCAGAAAGTTGATTCAATTTTTGATGCTCCCGATCGAGCATTCCCACCTTTTGCAGGATTTCCCGGCACCGTTGGCGGATCTCCTTCGCTTTGACGCCTCGATAAATCAGAGGAATCCCGACGTTATCAATGACATTCAGACGCGGAAGAAGATGATAGCCCTGGAAGACGAAGCCGATTTTCCGGTTACGAAGCGCCGAGAGTTCCCGATCGCGGACCTTGCCCACCTCACGATTATCGATGATATACGTTCCCGAAGTGGCCTGATCCATCAGGCCCACGATATTCATCAATGTCGTCTTGCCACATCCGGACGCACCGACGATAGAAATCAGCTCGCCGTCATCGATCGAAAGATTGATGCCTTTTAATACCTCGATATCGATAGGACCGAGCCGGTATCGCTTTCGTATGTCGTTGAGCTGGATTAGTGGCGGCATTGTAAATTGGCGGTGTATAATTGTACCGGCGAACGCATGGCAACTCGCGTTGACCGAGCAGCGCATTGGCGGAACAACGGCCACAATGTCGTTGAATTAATGGTTCTCGAGATCATGATTGCTGCCATTTACTGTACGGGTTTTACGAAACACGTTGATCACAACTGACGTTGTGATCAATGCCGTGTTGTACGCGGCGCGAGAACTGCCACACTAAAGTGCGAACACCAACGGACAAACGAATGTGAATGTCACGGTTCATTGGCATTCAATCCCGTCTATCGCATGAAGATCTCGTCGCCCGCGGCGATTTCGCCTTCGACTTCGATCGACTCGACGTTTGTTATTCCCGTGGTTACGGCGACCCGCTCGGGAGCGGCCGCACCGGCCTTCTTTAACACATAGGCGCGTCCGTCTTCCATGAACACGGTTTCCAGCGGGATCATGATCGCTGTATCGTTGCGGTAGACTTCAACATCCAGATCTACTGTCATACCCAAACGGATGATCCCTCGCTCTTCAGGCGTTAATTCGGTAACATCCACGGATATTTCGAAAATAGGGGACCCGCTGCCGGCCAATGCCTGCGATGAAATATAGGAAATGCGCCCGTTGAGTTTCATATTCGGAAACGCCTCGCCGGAAACCACGACGGCCTGATCGTTCCTGATCTTGTGGACGTCGATTTCGTCGACGTTCGAATCGATTCGCAGCCCGGTCATGTCGCCGATGGACAACATGACATCGCCACGGAACACATCGTCGCCCACCCCGAAATATTTACCGCCGCCGACCAGCCCGGATCCAGGCAGAATGATGATGCCGGAAATCGGTGCGTAAATCTCGTTCGAGCCGATCATCTGCTCGAGTTCCTGAACTTTCAACTGAGCATTTTTGACTTCGAAATCCGCGATCCGTATGCTTTCCTCGTTGGCTTCGTCCAAGGTGGTCTCAAGGCTTTCCTCGGACGCCTGGAAATCTAGTTTGATCGATTCCAGCTGCTCTGTAGCAGATTCGTATTCGGACGCCGGGATGATGCCCAGCCCTAATAACTTCTCAGTATCCTTAAGGTCCCTTTGTTGTTTCTCAAGCGCCATTCTCGCCCTGAGAAGTGCACGCCTGGCATCGGTGACTTCCTGACGCTTTTCCCAGTTTTTGAGCCGGTTCAGTTCGTTTTCTGCCCGTATCAGGTCCGCTTGTGCTTCGCGATGCTGCACCTGCAGGTCGGTTGTGTCAATCCTCGCGACAAGCGTTCCTTTCTCGACGTAACCGCCGTATTCGAAATGAATTTCGGAGACTTTGCCATCCAAAGCACTGGCTACATGAATGGTATTGAAAGGCGCCAGCGTCCCGGAGAGATACAGGGAGGATGACAGTGTCCGGGTAGCTACCGTGTGCGTACCGGAATAGGATTCGCCGGGCGACACGACCGGCTCAGGCGACGAGAACTCGATAAAATTGGCAAGATTCAGTCTGGCTGAATACGCGTAAAATCCCAATCCGCAAACGATACCGGCGACCGCAAGCAACACGAAGCTACGGACCAGACTCTCGCGTCGGATACCGGCCTTCAGCTCATTGTTGCTCTGCTCGATGCGCAGAAAGCTGTCCTGCAACTTCTGTTGTTTGTCCTTAAGTTCCTCATTCAGGCGAATTTCCGCCTCCCGAAGAACCTTGACATGGTGATAGAGCTGGGCATTCTCTATGGCAATCAATGCCTGCGAGCACAACGCGTCGAGAAGCTTGTTGTCTTTGTCGGAAAAATCACCGCTTTTCTTGTTCAAGAGCTGAATGACACCGATCCTGTTGCCGCGCGAATCGATCAGCGGCCGGCAGTAAATCATTCTTGTGATAAAGCCCGACTTCTCGTCGATCGTTCGATCGAAGCGCGGATCGCTGTAGGCATCGTGGATCATGATGCTTTCCCCGGTTTTCATGACCGTTCCGGCGATGCCCTTACCCAGCTTGATACGGATTTCCTTGATCTCGTGCTTCTCGGTTCCCTCCGCCACCTTCGACCACAATTCGCCACGATCCTCATCGTACAGAAACAGCGTGGTGCGCTCAGCCTCGATGAATTCCGATATTCGGGCTACGATAAGACCCAGCAATGATTCCAGATCTGCAGAGGAATCATCAAATTCGTCATCCTTCTCGTCCTCGGACTGAAGATGCCCGGTGTAAATACGTTTTACCATGGTTTAGCGATTGGTTTTCATGGTTGTTCGGCTCGTTCACCGTCTTTGATTCGAATCTTCCAGGTCTCAAGGGTCGTTCCCAGCGTCTGATCGAACGCGGACAGGGAATTGGCGTAGGCGATAATCGCATCAAGTTCGTCGCTCTGAGCAGCGACCAGATCGTTTTGAAACGACACGACCTGGAAGTTTGATGATCGACCGGTTTTCAGCTTTTCCTTTTCGATATCGAGTTTCTGCTCGGATAGCCGTCTCGCCATCGCAGCAAGCTTAACTTGCTTCCATTGAATTTCAATATTACGCAACGCATCGAGAACCTCGATTTCAATGCTCTCGGTGAGTTCAATCAACGCGATTTCGGCCTGCTTCAACGCGACTTCCGCGTTGATCATGGTTTCCTTTCGTGAGAGGTCGCCGTAGAGCGGAATTTCGAGAATCAAGCCGGCAAACCAATCGGTGTTGTCCAGGTGGATGCCGTTTTCGAACGCGCGTCCGTAGGAAACGTCGTCGCCGAACAGAGAAAAACTGGTATCGAATGAGAGATCCCAGAGCCGTTCATTTTCCGCAACCTTCAGGTCGATCCGAGCGATTTCCCGGTCCAGACGACTCTGCAGATAGTCCGGGCGATTCTGAAAGGCCAGGGACAGAGATTGCTGGTAATCGAGCACCACTGGAACCGCTTGCACCTTTTCGATCGGGTCGATCATCGTGTTCTTGTCGATATCCATGACCTGAAGCAGTTCGAGGCGAGCGGCGTCGAACGCGTTTTCGGAGCTTAGGACGTCGACCTCCTGATCGGCGATATCGGACTGGGTCTGAATCAACTCCTGACTGGCCATACGGCCGGTCTCGACCAGCGCGTTGTTGATGGTCATCTGTTCCTTCGACCGCTCCAAAGAGCCACGGCTGATTTCAAGCTGACGTTTGGCCTGCATGAATTCGCGGTAGGCTTCGATAACGGAGAAAACCGTGTCCATTACAGTGGATTTAAGGGTGAGTATGCGAATGTCCTCGTCGATTCGCGCTATTCTCAAATCCGCCGTGGCAATCTCAACCCCTGCGCCACGCAACAGCGGTTGGCTGAAATTAACGCTTGAACTCGTCGCGTACTTGTTGGCATCTGCGGAATCAAACGGCTCTCTACCGGAATTATTCCAGAGAAAACGGAACTCGCCGCCAGTGCGCAGGCGCTGCAGGATTTCGACATCAACGTCGCCACGGCGCGTGTCAGTGCGATCATTGTTGACGCGAAAAACGGAGTAGGACAGCGCGGGCGTCACGTTGATGTCAACGGCAAACTCATCCTCGGCAATCTTGAGTTCGAATTTTTCGACGATACGGTCCAGATACGACGTTTCGAGGTCACGGTTATTCTGTAATGCGGTAAAAATGCAATCGGCAAGACCCATCGGAACCATGTCCCGCTTGACGCCTGCTTTCCCGGTGTAGCTAACCTGTGTATCGACCGGCCCATCGGCGCCGATAGCTACGCCCATACTACAGACCATGACGCACAATGCGCCGATCAGGAACGGACGAGAACTGGATTGTCTGTTGGTGGCGAACACGTGGGGTTCCAGGTGACGGTGGCGGCCGCGTCGGCTGCAATTTTCGGTTTGTGTCTTATTGGCCGGGATAGTACGTATACCCGGAGAAGACGGTAAATCAATCGACTCGGAGAAAGCCCACGAGGTATGAAGAGCCACGGCTGCGTGACGACGACGCACGCGTCGGAGAATTGAATCCACAGTTTACATGAACATCCCTATTCAGAACGATTTCCCATTACGGATACGATGCCGCAGGTCGGATGAGGTAGACGCTGTTCGCTTGCATCGGCGCACGCCGCGATTATCTTCCCGCAATACGCGCGGTCCGAGCACGGCCGCACGAGCATGCCTTCGTGTTCGGCCATCTTCGATCAATTGGCTCCATGCCGCCCTCACTAAATACATTGTACCTGCCTATGTTACGTCGATCTACGATGAAGCGCGCCTCTTACTTTCTGGTCATGCTGATCATCCTTTTCCTGTTGACGGAATTGTTTGCCTTCGCGGCGATATCTATCGTTCAAAAACAATGGTTCACGTATGCAGGTCCCCGCGCAACCCGGGCGCGGCTCACAGGAGGACCAGCGACGAAGAAGGCAGCACAGCGTTATGATTTTATTGCCAATCTGCGTAAGGCAGAGATCGATGCTCAGGAAGCGCACGACGTGCGCTTATCTTCGTTCAAGATTGGTCAGGAACAGCGTCCGGTCATTGCCGTACAACCAGACTCCGAGATTCGATACCACGCCATTCCCATTGGGAAAGATGGGACGTTGTCATTCGGGATCGCGACGAATCCGGCAACATGGAACAAGGACGGCGACGGCGTTGAATTCGAAGTCCTTGTTTCAGATGACGAATCGGAGCTAACATCGCTGTACACCCGATATATCGACCCCAAACACGTCGCGAAAGACCGAAAATGGCTCGACGAAGGTGTCGATCTGGGCCGATACGCCGGTGAATACGTGACTATCGTGTTCCGTGTCGGGAGCGGGCCGGAGAATGATCGCATTGCCGATATAGCCGGCTGGAGTACGCCGCGCGTCGAATACGGACAACGTCCAACCTTAAGAGTTCAATATGCGCACCATGCCATTCACCCTTTTGTCGGCTATGTCGCGAATCGCACCAGCGCACAGGAGCAAAACAGCTTTCATGGTTTTCTCGTTAAGACTGAACCGGCTGATAAGTATCGCTCTCTGGATGAATTAGCAAAAGTCATCACTCACCCGTCCGAAAATGACATGATAATAGTCATATCCGGCGGCTCCGTGGCGACGTTATTCGGTCATCATGGCACGCGCGCGTTAATCCGTGATCTTCGACGATCTTCTGCATACATTGACAAAAATATCATTTTCATTATCGTCGGCCAGGGCGGTTACAAACAGCCGCAGCAACTTATGGGCCTGACCTATTTGCTCTCGCAGGATGCGCACATTGATCTCGTGATTAATCTGGACGGGTTCAATGACATCGTCCTTGCTGCAGAAGACAATGTTCCCAAGGGCGTATCACCGTTTTTCCCGCGGAATTGGTACGTAAAAGTGGATAGCCTGTCCTCGCCCGGCATGATGTCGATCGTCGGTGAAATCTGGCACCTGAGGCTACTGCGACGCCGTTCCGCCAAGGTCTTTGCAACGCATCCGGCCGACTACAGCGTAACCATGAACCTGGTCTGGATGTGCATCGACAACGCGATCAAATCCCGTATCTCCCACAACCACATTGAACTGAAACAGTTCCGGCCCGAGACCACCAGCTACACCGCATCTGGTCCGCCATACCGCTATGTCGACGACGACACGCTGCGTGAAGACCTGGCGGATTTCTGGACACGATGCTCCTTGCAGATGCAAAAGCTTTGCGCGGCCAACAACATTGCGTACTATCACTTTCTTCAGCCGAACCAATATGTCGCGAATTCCAAGACGATGAACACGGAGGAACGCCGGCGTGCATTTCGAGATGATCATCCTTACAGAGAACATGTCGAACAGGGGTATCCCCTGCTGATCGATGCCGGGAAATACCTGGCGAATAACGCCGTCATTTTTCACGACCTTACCATGATCTTTTCCGATGTCGACGAACCGCTTTATATCGACGATTGTTGCCATGTCAACCAACTCGGCAACGACATTCTCGCGATCAACATAGCGAAAGCGATATTGGACAACAGGGAGCAATGAGATAGAGGATACGCAGTTGAAAGCGGTGAACTCCGACGAAATACGCACTACACTTGGCGTTTGGACGTCTTAAGTCGACGACGTTGCGCAGCGTTGAGGTACGATTGCAAATGGGGGCGATCGGGCCGAGCGCAGTGTGGTACGATGGCGCACAAAGGCAGACGGGACGGCGCCAGGAAACTTGGCGCCAAGATTCTGGTGGCCGGTGGCGGACGCTGTAACGCGCCCCATCATCAGGTCGACGCCAAGCGCTATGCGGGCTCAACCAGGCCGGCGATCGCAGAGCGGTCATCATATACTTCGACGGTGACCGTACGTGAATCCACAGTCACGCCGAATTTTGTAAGAATGCCGTCCAGACAACGCAAATAGCGTGCTGAACATGACCATCAAGCATGTTTTCTGTATTGTCGCGTTCATCGGTAGGTGGCGGGCTCCTTCGATTGCGATTGTTATACATGAAAAGACTCTGATGCAATTACACGAATGCATGTCGATGTCAACACGCAACACTGGCAACGAAATTGCGTGAAGTACCAACACAACTAAAGTGTGAATGCCAACACCGCAACGTGCGCGATCCGTTCGCGCTTCATCGTGCTTGCGCCATACCGGGCGCATCACCAGCCGTGACACAAACGCCATAACTGGAGTTGTGAACCAACGAAGGGCGTAAGCCAGACCGTTGTTTCCAGGGATACGAGCGGGAATACGGCAGAGGCGTGCCGAGACGCGGTCTTTCGTCAGCACTCATCAACCGGTCACGGCCATCGATTTCATCTCCATCGCCGCCAATGCGTAACCACCGTCAGCGCCGTCGACGAAGTGATAGTGTTCACCGGATCGTTCGTGAATGAGGCAGGTTATGAGTGCTGATGTCGAGGTATGTATCCCATAGATTAGGTGCTGCCCTTCCCTCTCGCCGTCGAGATAGTCGCGCAGCTTCCGGCGACACTCCCGCGTTCCCGAAAGAACGAGACGCAGCGTCCCATCGAACTTACGGAAATCGGTGTTTGCGGCCAATGCGGCTCGATACGTCCCCCAATCTGTGTCACCGGTCCTGATTCCGCATCTCATCAAAATACAGCCGGCAAGGACATCCCATCGTAAGCGCACAGCGTACCGCAGCCGATGCAGTATACGTCGCCCGGTCGTCCGAATACTGCTTTCATAGCGGAGACTCGAAGCCTGCATGGCCAACCGCAAGAGGTCCTCGGTAACCGGCCGGCAGTGGACGGAATCACCGTAGATTGTTCGTATACGATCCAGCACACGCCTGTACACAGCTTCGGTCTTCCGGTCATCTGTTGCCATTGCCTTGACGATTAGCGATATGATTTCACCACGGGCGCTGGGTATGGCGTCCCACCGGCACTCAAGACCGGTGTAGTCGGCTTCGCCGGCCGGCACATCGTCGGGAACCAGCCAGCGCGACGGCTCCTGATCGTTTTTGATACTTGACTCGGCGAATTCCAGGCCGCCGCCGCGGAACGCAGCCTGCGTGCAATGTGGTGAGATGCGATGGCAGGTTACGAGGACATTGAATCCCTTATCAAGGATGGCTGACATAGGGATGATCCCCGCGCGAAGATGCAGACCGAATTCGACTCGCGCCATGCGCTTTGTCGCGATCAATGCCGCACTAACCACCTGAACCACGGAGGCCGGCACGCAAAGTGACGCGCCGTCTCCGCCAAACACATAAGGAACCCGCAATGGTTTGATCGCGTTTAGCACCGCGCTGATGATGGATACGCCGACGACATTTACGGCCTTATAACGCCCCTCGCGAATCGCTGCGGTCGACCCTTTGATATCTGCTACGACCACATGCCAGTCGTCGGGCAGTTCGTGATAGTGACGGAAATCCACGATTTCATCGAAAGAATCCAGGACTGGCAGGCGCAGATAAAAATCGCAATTCATGGCGTGGATGATCCGCGTGGGCGGTGTATTACCGTACGAGACGGAGTGAAATGTGGGGCGAGCGCACTTTTCAACGGCCCCGGACTCAGCCAGGAGTGGCCGAGCTACAGCGAACCGCTCACAAGATGAACATGCTCCGCCGCCAAGCTTTCAATAACTATAACTCGGTGAGTGCGGATTCTGAAATCTGGTAGGTGACCTCACCCGTCTGGGTTTGATTCTCTGCCACCTGACCGTTCAGCGTATGGCTTAGTCGATACGAATGGAAATATTCTATATCGATGGATCCTCCGAAGCCATCGTTCGGATTCCAATCCAGTTCTGTGCTGTTTTTTGCCGGATTCGATACAACCTCGATATTGCAATATGATAGACTTGTGACGAGTCGAACCGGTTGTGCCGAAGAAACCTCGCATTCCTGCTGGCTATTGGTTTGCGGATCGAGGTCATATCCAATAACAATCTGGAACTGACCGTATCCGGAATTTTCGAACGGGTCGTAAGACGCCGCGATAAAATAGGCGCCGTTGTTACCGTATAGCGTGGCCTCATTGCCGTCGCTGCTGGTGATAATCACGGCTTCGCTGTCGTTCAGTAGAAATCCTGGTTGTACGCTGTTGTTGGCGTGTGTAATGGAGATTGGCACGACATCGTCATCGACTACCTGGCTGAGGGCAGTGACCCTCGCATCGGCAAAAACCGCCAGCGAGCCTATACGGGCGTGCCAACCACATACCAGCAGCGGATCGGCCGGACGAATTGTCATCGGATGTCCACCGAGATATCCGTTGGAATACGTATTCCCTTCCCGGTTCACATCCATCGGACAACGTATATCGTCGGCGCTCTTAAGATAGCCGGCATGACGCAACGTACTGACCACAGGTTCCGCAGCAAATGGGTAAATGTCGTGATCATCCGCGTAGGCTTTCAGTGCCATGCCGATGGCAAACAGATTAAATTCGCAGGTCGACCTGTGGGACGCTGTGCGGGCCTCGTTCAGCGCGGGCATGAGCATGACGCTGAGGATAGAGATCACACCGATTGACAACACGGCTTCGGCGAATGAAAACGTAAAACACCGTTTCCGTTCGGCGACGCGGACGTGAGTAGTGCGAGCGGATGCCAGCGTTTCATTTGATTTCATGCTACGGCTTCGGCCAACTCCAGCAAACGTTGTATTGTTTACGACCCTTTATTCCTATTCCGCTACTATCCGGTGATTCAAATTCAAACCAGCCGGGATCACGTCCCTGCGTAGGGTCTTGCCGCATCCCCTCGTAATAGCATTATACGTACCATAATTAAAGGCGTTACTTGAGATGCATCAAACAAAACAATGGCGCCTCGCAGACAATGAACTCCGATGCCAACGGATCGCGCAAGTCGTACTGTTGGAGTTCGCACTTTAGTGTGGGTTTCACGCTATGTACAGCAATAGGTGCGGCGCAAGCACGCTGAAGCGCGAACGGATAGCGCAACGGGCAACCTGCTTCAGCATCCGATTCTCCACGTCCTTGCGTGTACCTCGACCAGGTTCGGTCAGGTCTAACGTCGTAACTTGGCATTGCAAATCGAGGGTTGATGCCGTACCTTGGCGTTGTTAACGGCGTTGACGATGACAAGAATAGTGTCTGAGGTTTTGTCAACCATCTTTTACAGCCGGCAAGGTTGCAACGGCTGCTTTTGAAAATTGATCTCGATATAATGGAACGATATGATGCAAACCAAAAACTTGATTCTAGCCGCTGCTATACTGGGGCTGTCGCTATTCACCACAGGCTGCGGCGTCCGTGCAATTCCCAAACAGAAAAATGCCGTTGAGGCCGCGCTTGCCGAGATCACAAACCAGTACAAGCGACGCGCAGATCTGATTCCCAACCTCGTGCAGACCGTCAAGGGCTACGCGAAACACGAACAGGGCACACTCGAAGCAGTGGTTGCAGCACGGGCGAAAGCAACACAGACGACGATCGATCCATCCAATCTCAGCGCCGACCAGATTTCACAGTTTCAGGCGGCACAGGGCGGATTATCCCAGGCATTGGGTAAACTCATGGTTGTGGTCGAAAAATATCCGGACTTGAAGGCAGACCGAAACTTTCGTGAACTCCAGGCACAATTGGAGGGAACAGAGAATCGTATTACGGTAGCGCGGCAGCGCTATATCGAAAGCATCAAGATCTTCAACGACCTGGTGACGGTGCCCCCGGAAAGCTGGGTGAATTCGGCCTTTTATAAACACGCGAAAATGCCTCAATGGGAAGTGGCAGAGGAAGAAAAGGCAAAGATCGAAATCACACCGAATGTGTCGTTTGAATAGCTTCCACCACACCCTCGGTTTGGTTGTTTTCCTGTGCGCGACGGCCGCACATGCAGAGGACTTCAGTATTCCGCCCCTCCGCGAACCTGTGACGGATCAGGCCGGCATGATTACGCCGGCGCATCGCCAGATGTTGAATGCCGTCTTATCACAGCTTCACGCCAAAGGCGGCTCACAGATCGCGGTTTTGACCATGCCGAATCTAAGCGGGTTGACGATCGAGCAGGCGTCAATAAAGATCGTCGATGCCTGGCAGCTCGGTTCTAAGGCGAACGATAACGGCGTCTTGTTGTTGGTCGCCCATGACGAGCGCCGCATGCGCATCGAGGTGGGCCAGGGTCTGGAAGGTTCACTCACCGACGCCTATGCCAAGCGTATCATAGACGAGGCCATGGCCCCGTTGTTCAAAACCGGCAACGTCTCGGACGGCATCGTGGTAGGCATAGCCCAGATCATCCAGTACACCGACCCGGAATTCGATATTGACAAGGCGATGGGTGGGCAACGACCGCGCATGGCGCAACAGCGCCGTCCGTCGCCGCTCGGGCAACTCATCTTTATCGTGCTCATGTGTGTGCTGATATTTGGCAATCGCGGCGGTAGTTCCGCGCTGCTGTGGTTCGGCCTCGGCGCGCTGAGCGGCGGCGGTGGTCGCAGGGGCGGTTTCGGTGGCGGCGGCGGTGGCGGCGGCTTTAGCGGCGGCGGCGGCGGTTTCAGTGGCGGCGGCGCCTCGGGAGGCTGGTGATGCCGTTACCACGCTGGATATCGACCTACCTAGACGATGAGCATCACCAGTCGATCGAAAACGCGATTGCGGCAGCCGAGGCCAATACATCAGGCGAAATCGTACCGATGATCGTACGGCGATCATCCACGATCGGGCATGTACCGGTGGTCGTGTTTGCCTTTCTCGTGATTGTGTTTCTGGCAGCGAATACGCCGGCGCACATCGCGGAATTGATCGGTCACCACTGGGGATGGTTGATCGTCGAAGCCATTGTTATTTATGTTACGGCGATCGGATTGTCCCTGATACCTGCCGTGCAGCGGTTATTCACGCCGAAGGCCGATCAAGTTTCGCAGGTGCACCGACGAGCAGAGATTGAGTTTTTCGAAGCAAAGCTCAACCAGACACAGGACGCCACGGGTATTCTTCTTTTCGTCTCAATGCTGGAGCGCCGCGCCGTTGTTCTGGCCGATGAAGGAATCGCCGAAAAACTTCCTCAGGAGACTTGGGACGAGGTGATCGGCATCCTCCTCGACGGCATCAAGCACGGAGATCTTACGCAGGGATTCGTCGACGCCATTGGCAAGTGCGGCAACCTTCTCGCACCGCATTTCCCGATTCAGCCGAATGATGAAAACGAGCTCCGAGATCATCTGGTCATTAAAGAATGACGGCTCGATCCTGGCAGAAAACGCACGTTCCGCACAAACGATTCCATCTGTGCCATACTCGACGTTGTTCTGCACAGGCCATGCAACAGAACAACCTCTCCAGCGGCATCGGCATGGACGCTCATGAATATAGGCAATAAAAGGGTGACTATCTTCTTCACAGTATGATGCTGACATGGGAGAGTGATACATCGCGATTGCACAGGGCGAGGCGGCAGCTGAGGCTGCAAAATTCAATTCCTAAGGACCACAGCTGTAGCTGCGAACCAATGCCCCATTTGGAAATCAAGCTTTGGCTCAATTTAATCAACCTCCGATGTTCGTTGGAAGTTCACGGTCCCGCTTAGCGGATGGCTTACCTTGCGCTATTCAGAGGAACACGCAAGGCACATCTAAAGCTGTGAACTCCAACGAATGCGACACCAATGCCTAAACTCAATGTCATTGAGCTTGAACCACGAAACACTCGAAAAGCGCGAAAGCTTTTTAAAGTTGGAAAATTCGTGAATGAAGGCGATAGGCTGTACCTATTCTCCGTTCTGTTTTCGTGTATTTCGCGTGTTTCGTGGTTCAACATCCCGCAGTTGTCCGACATAGTCATCAACGTGATCACGTCCAGACCCCGCAGGTTTCGACGTATTCACTGAATCAGTTTAACGTCGGCTACGATATCTCCGGCGAACCCGGCAAGTTGTTTGTCTGATGTCATGAAAATTTCCGAGTCTGACAGCTGCGCTGACGTATCGATAAATGCCTTCAACGATGCTCCTCACGACGGTTTCGGACGACAGTGGCGGATAAGGGCTCGTCACCAACCACGATTCGATCAATTTTCCGGTTGCTCATCGGCGGCCTTCACGCGCATGTAGTCGAGGTAGTGCAGGTTGGCCTGGATGTTGTCTGTGTTCGAATAGACATAGGCCAGAAAAAACTCTGCTATGGTGGCGTCGCGCTTTCGCAGCTCTTCGACCACGCGCAAGATCAGTTCCGGCCGATTGCTGTTCTCATCCTCGAATGCCTGCCACCAATCCCTGGCGCTGCCCGTCTCCTGTTCCCAATCCAGATCCTCGGCCTTGATCTTCTCGACGGTGTTAAGCAGTTCCTCCTCTGTCAAATTGCGAGTATCCGAAAATTCCGACGCCGAACCGGCAGCTCCGGACTTCACCGCGACATGCACCGGTCGCGGACTGCGGGGCAGTCCACTAAAGGCCGCATGGCGAAGCTCCTGATCGATGCGGGGCCGAATACGATCCGCAACGATCAACTCCGGTTCACCGCCGTCTATACATTCGGGAGTGATCACGACCCGCGTGATCCCCCCATCGGCCAATTCCGACCACCGGAAGTCGACGGCATCCACGGCGCGCCCGATCAGACGATGCAGACCGCGAGCGCCGGTCCCCAGATTGAAGGCGTCGCGGGCGACGGCATCCAACACGGTGTTGTCGAAGTCGAGTTCAATGCCGTGCACCGCCGCCAATCGCTGCTGCAGCGCCAGCGGCGACCGATCGATATCCCCGCCGGCAATGGCGCGCAGGTCAGTTTCGGAGAGGTCGTGCAGCACCGTAACAGTGGCGAATCTGCCGACAAACTCCGGTATCATGCCGAACGCTACCAGATCATCCGTCTCCGCCCGGCACAACGCCGCATAGGTGCCGGAATCCGGCGCATGCTCCATAGCGTTCCGGTCACGGGAGCGAAAACCGATCCGCGCGTCGTTGTCCAGCCGTTTTTCGACCACGCCGGCGAGACCGACAAAGGCGCCGGTGCAGATAAACAGCAGCCGACCGGTATCGACGGGAGCGTGGCGCATGCTCTCGGTACCTGCGATCAGGCGTCCATCGAGCAGGGTAAGCAGCTCGTTCTGCACGCTTTCGCCGCCGACATCGCGGCCGCCACCGTCCCGCCGGCGGATCTTGTCGATCTCGTCAAGAAAGACAATGCCTTTTTCGGCCTGCCGGGGATTGTTCCCTGCCCGATCGAGCAGACTGTGAACGATATTCTCGACCGAGTTCCCCTTGTATCCCATCTCCACCAGGCCGGTGGCACCGGCGAAGCCGACGGGTACATCAAGGTACGCCGCCAGGGTCTTGATAATATGGGTTTTCCCGACGCCGGTCGGCCCGATCAACAGGATATGATGCCGCCCCAGATCCTCACCGTGCAGGTCCCGATGCGCCTGCGACAGGTAGTGATTGTAAACCGCTACGGCTACATCCTGCTTCGCCCGCTCCTGCCCCCGAACCCGTCGATCCAGGTGCGCTATCATCTCGGTTGGTGTCGGCAGCATCTGCGACTCAGCAGTCATTCCGGGATTGTTCGTGCGGGCTTTCCCGTCGCCTTTTCTACCGCATCTACAAGCGGTCGCCAGGCATCCGCACCGCCGATATCGTCGGGAAGCTTTAAATACGTTCCCCGACTACTCCTTGCCTCCAACAAACGCCCTAATCCGCCCGAATTAAGAGCAGTCGCGCAATGGATCAGAAGGTCATGCAAGTACTCGAATTGTGGTTTTTGCAGGGCACTAATTGTTTTGTATTTGCCATCGAAGAATGCTGCCCGGGATTCCAGCAATAACCTTATTTTCGAGTCGACGTTCGACGAACGCAATGCGTCCGACGGTGCAGACTCTGACGACGAGTACTTGTACATGACCAGGATCTGTTCAAGGGAACGTTTCCCCTCTTCCAAACGAAGAATCGCATCTGCGAGTTCATATGCACAATACCACCTGCCTTCCGGATCATTGACACTGAGATAATCGTCGGACATCACCAGAATGATACACGGCGGATGATTCAGGCTCGCCATAAACTTCACGACTTCAATTTTCTCGTCAATGCGGCAATCAGGAATCTGATACCAATTAACAACAAACCCTGCTGCGTCCAGTGCATCCTTCATTGCTTTGACATCGGGCATATCTGCGCCACAGCTGGAGATGGCGACGTCGTATTCACGCCATCCGCGAAGTCCAAACTTTTCTTCATCCATTCGTATCTCCCGTGATTGTTCCCGTACGCAAATCGTCGATTCTCTATAGCGCTCTAACGGACTCCCGTTGGAAAAGAACAACCTCTCAACCATATTAACCGCTTTGTCTCGATACGTTCTTTCGACCCAAAGCGTGGCGTCAATCGTGCCTTCAAATCCATTATCTTCCGAAGGCTTCCAAATCAGAGAAAAAAGCCACTTTGGGTCTTGATCGTTCTCTCCCGCCAGTAAGCCGTTTCTGTAATACAGACCCGCGGAACCAAACCTGGACCCAAGATGCAACTGCAGTTCACGAAATTCGAATTCCGACATTGTGATGGTGTCAAACACAAAGTCCTCTTCGACCAAAATATTTTGTTTTTTGCTAAACAATCGGCGCCGCCGACTGATATGTTTCTCAATCTGGCCGGCTGCCGGCAGTAGCCATTTTTCTCCGACCAAAAATAATTTTCTGAAACTGTCGTCAGCCGACGATTGTTGAATTCCGGCTATTAATTTGCACTCCTGCATGAACTCTATAAGCTGATTTTTCTGAATCGCATCGTCCAATCCGCGCCATTCGCGCTGGGCTTCGAGATCGGCAGCATAGAACCAGCCGCCATTTTCCCTTATCAACTTGAATAGATTCCTTCCCGGCCGGATCATCTCATAAATAATCTCGGTAGCCCATTGCTGGTCCACCAATACGGTCTGCACATCGACCCCGCGAATTAAATATAGATGACCCGCCTCATGAAAGTAGGTCGTGATCGTTTCGATGTCGTCGTGATTCAACCGGATATCGGTACCTGGGCTATCGGTCCTCTGTCGACACGTCTCTTCCCACAACCTGGTAATTTCCGTGCACCAATCCGCCCATGGCAACAGCAAATGCTTTGGAGCTTTGTGTGACGACCGTGCATTGTTATTCGCCTCCAGCAAGCGTAAGAGGAAATCTTCAATTTTCTTGTATAGCAAAGGTACGACCAGTCCGTTGTCCCACGCAACCTGTCCACAGACCTTGCTGATCCACGCTGTCAGCTCTTCGTAACTTCGGTGTTCTGCGCAATTTTCGGCCAGGCTGTTTACAAAAAATTCAGGTAAATCGTCCGCAACCTGAGCATGTCGCTTGGCCTGCTGCTTCCAATTTGGCTTGACTGGCATGTCGTCGGGGTTGTCGTTGTCGCCAAGCGTACAGACAAGCGCCACGTTGCATATCCGCCTGATCGAACGAATGTAGGCCAACCAATAATCAAGGGAATGTCGTTCATTATACGCCTCCCATTCAAGGCGATCAACACCTTCAGGCGGATCGCGTCGAACCGACGGCAGCTGACGCCAGACAAGCAGAAAAACCGATCCTTCCCTGGCAAATATCCGATGGGTCTTGTGGTAGAGATTCTGTCCGCCGAAGTCCCAGATTCTTATACGGCCCGCAACGGATTTCCTCCCGGCACCATCCGCGTTCAACGCGGATGTGTCGATTCCCTTGGAATGGGCGATCCGTTCGGCCCACTCCGTTGATACGTTCTTCGGCAATGTGAACGGCATCGATACTGCCGCAAAACGGATGCTGTGCGTGGGATCCTCGTTCCGTTTCGGTTTGACTGACCTATTCTGCGGCAAGGCGCGTTGATCCGCATTCAAACACTCCCAGTTTATGCGTTTGGAAAGCGTTGTTTTACCGACTCCGCCATCACCGACCAACAGCACCTTTGCATGTCCCATGATCGCCAACTCATCTCCAAATTTTTTTCGGACCAATAGTCGATCAAGGACGTTCCGGGCTTCCGCTCCACGTTCGTAGGAACCGATATGTTGATTCAAAAAAGTGTGTAAATTTTCGCTGCCGTGCAACACAATGTATTCGAGCGTCTCCGGCAGGTCGGGAAGGGTGGCAAGTGACGTGCAATCCGACAAATTCAGGTGGCGCAATTTGGAAAATTCTGTCAGCCCCTCAACGCATTTCAGATTTTCACAGCGCGTGACGACCAACATTACGACGCTGTGCGGAAAAATACCGAGTGTCGTCACATCCGGACAACCTGAACCATCAATGATCGAGACCGGAATATTACGCCGCTGCAACTTTCGCAGGAACCCTTTTACCAGCAAACGAACACAGCCGTTAAAGTAGAATTCGTCGAGGTGTCCCGGTAAATGGTCGCCTAAATCTTCGCAACTCACGCAATCGCCGATGTCGAGACGTTTCAGAGTATCCGGAAGTGTTTCGATTTCTTCGAGTTGCCGGCATCCCCGCAGATCCAGGCACTCGAGTCCGGCGGGCAGGCGCGGCAGGGTGGTTAATTCCCGGATGTGCCAGAGATGGAGGTGAGTGATATCCGGAAACCGTGTCGCCAGGTCGTCCGGAAGTGAATCCGCGAGGGCTACGCCGTTCGCTCGATCTTCGCCGCCGCCGGAATCGAGGGTGCCGATGACGATCTTTACCAGACTGCGCTGAGATTTGTCAAGGGCGTCGCGGACGGCGTCCCAGCCGATCGATTCGCCCTCATCGAACCGCACGCCCGCGCCATTGTACAATTTCCAACCACAGCCGTCCGGGGAGAACAGAACGGCCGCGCTGTTCGCTATCTCAGCGTCATCCATGGTCCCTACCGCGATCCTGTCGTCTCAATGATTTAATTATTTCGGCGGAAAAGCTCCCGGCCGGCGCGGGAAAGAAGCTCCAGCCAGGTCCACTCCGGTGGCTCCGGTGCCACCCGCACGCCGCGACGTCACAGCCTTCGGTGTTCCATCGCCGCGCGACGCGGCCGCCTCCGCTGTTTTCCGACTATCGTCGGGACCGGGAACCAGACAAACACGGAAGCCCACAAACCTGAAGCGGTTGCCGGGCCTGTTCCAGCTGCGGTCGGCCGAGCGGCAGTCACAGGCGGCACCGTCCCAAGCCCCGCCCCGGATTACGCGCCGGCGAGCGCCCCCCAACCATTTGTCGACAAAAAAGTGAATCAGCGCTTGCAGCGTCTCGGTCTCATTGTCCGTCAGACGTCGGGCAGTCAACCATGAATCCAACGCACTTGCTGCCGCGAGCCAATCATTCTTTTGGACATCCGGTGAATCCTTGATACATGCCCGAAGGTGTTTTAATCGCGGGCGGTGTTGACCATCATCCGCATCACCTTTCAGGACACCTTGTAATGCCGAAACCCATGAACGGAATACTTTTGCGTCCGGGGCCTCCTCGATATCACAGACGTTCGCCGCAACGGGATCGACGGCACAGTTACGTCGCTTACCGTATGCCGCCGCGTCGTAATAGTCCACACACCATTCAGCAACATTGCCGTGCATGTCGTACAGCCCCCAGTTGTTTTCAACTTTTCCTCCAATCGGATGCGTGGTCTCCCCGGCGTTTCCTTCGTACCACCCGGCCTCGGCCAACGCCGCCACGCCGTCGCCGGAATGATAATCGGTCTCCGTCCCCGCCCGACAGGCATATTCCCATTGCGCCTCGGTCGGCAAACACGCAATCAAGCCTGCCGCCGGAAGCCGGCCCTTCACGTTTGCGTTTAGCCAATCGCAGAAGCCGCACGCCTCGAACCACGTCACCTGCTCCGTCGGATGCTCAGGACGACCGCTGAAGCGATTAGCATGCATATCGCCCGAACCATGCGCCGCATGCCACGCCGCGTACGCTTCCGACTGTGTCCATTGCTCAAACTGCTGTTGCGTTACCGGGAATAGTCCTAACCAGTAGGGTTGGCTGATCACAACATCGTGAACGGGCTCTTCTTCCGTATACCTACCTCGGGTGCCCATCCGAAACGTTCCGGCTCTGATCCGGCAAAACACCATGTCGATGCCGTTGCCGAGCGAAATCGACTCTGTTTTGGTTGCCGTGGTCGTCATCCGTCCGATTCCCGACAGTATGCTGAATCGATGAAAGGCGCCCCGACCGCCCCGTTCTCCGCTCGTACATACGAGGACTCGGCGTCCTCCGATTGGATATCGGGGGCGGACGGGGACTTACCCGCGGATTCGTCGAGGTAGATTCGCCGCCGGGAACGGGAAGGCGCGTCGTCCGGCGGCCATCTGCCTTCGTGCCGGGAACCAGACAAACTCGGAAGCCCACATTCCTGTTGCGGTTGTCGGGCCTGTTCCTGTTGCGGTTGGCGGAGCGGCAGTTCCTGGCGGAATTGTTCCAGGCCCCGCCCCGGATTACGCGTTGACGGTTCCAGCGCCTCCCCACATAGGTTTGCCTTATGGTCGTAACGGCTAAATCCGCACAATGCGCGTCGCCAGCCGACGTCGTCGCCCACGCATGCGTGGGCAAACAAGGCCTCGCCACGCCTTTGCAGGTCAGCCTCGCTTATACCCCCCGTTTCCCGACACCGCTCCAACCTATGCCACTTGCGACGCAGACGTTTGCGCCCGGCCTTGCCCAGCCGCAATCGGTCGGGATAAACTACGAACCCGAGAAATGGAAGGCCGCGCGAGCAACGGTTCCATTCGCCCCCGTTTTTCATCGTAAGCTTCAGACCATCAAAAACGACGCCGGCGTCGTTGCGCACGGCCGCTATGGTTTCCGGCGTCCCCCAGACAACCGCGTCATCCATATACCGCAGATAGCGCCGGGCATGGCCGCCGGCCTTGAGCCGCCGGTCAAATTCGTCGAGGTAGAAGTTGCCGAGGTATTGACTGGTGAGCGCACCGATCGGCAGGCCATTGCCCGGCGCAACGCAATACGACGCAAGCAACTGGTCGAAAAGATCAAGCAATCGGCGTTCGCGGAAGCGACGACGCAGCAGCCGACGCAATACTCCGTGGTCGACACTATCGTAGAATTTGGAGACATCCATCTTGCCGTAGTAATCGGTTCGCCGCGTCCATGCGAGCGCCTGCCGCAATGCGGCATGCTGCCCTCGTCCGGTACGGCACGCGTAGCTGTGTTCGAGCGCACCGCGTTCGAATGTCTGGCCGGTAATCGCGATGATTGCATGGTGAACCACGCGATCCTGAAACGACGGGGCATGAATAATTCGCGTCTTCGTGTCCTGCACGGAAAAGCTGGTGTATGGCGAAAATCGGTACTTGCCGTGCCGCAACTGGCGGCCGATAGCCGCCAGGTGACGATCAAGATCACCAAAGAACAACCGAACGTGTGGTCTGGCTCGCTTTTCTTTGGCTGCCGCGTATGCAGCCTGCACGAGATTGTCCCGGAGCCACAATTGATCAAAAAGTCCGCCTATCTGTTTCATGACTCGACCACTTTCCCATCGGATTCCTCGTTGAATGCACGCGCGAGAATAGCGATAAATTGTGCACCGTATTTCTCCGTCCTCACCTTGCCGACGCCGTCCAGTGTCTGAATCGCCGATGCTGAAATGATCTTTTTCTGGACCATCTCCACCAACTGCGCATTGGTAAATATCGTATATACGGGGACGCCCTCGTTTTCGGCAATCTTTTTTCGTTCGTCCCGCAATAGATTGAACACCGCAAATCCCTCGCCGCCGAGGACGCTTTTATAATCAATCTTTGTCTGGCCGGCGCCCGATTTCACCACGCCGGCGGTACCTGCGGCGGCGCCCGAAGACATCGGTGGACTGGGTAACCTGCGCAGACAGCATCGCTGTGGAAGCGATCAGTAACGATGCTGCCGCGACCAGTCTCGGTCTTATCCTGATTAGATGCACGACTCCCCCTATGTTGGTTTTCTACTAATTTGTGTACTAATCCTTGATCTTAGCCTGCACCAGTCTCATGTGACATCTTGCCTGCTTCACCACTGTATTATTCTCGCGCAGAGACGCAGGGGCGCGGAGAAAGACACGTTACGGGCAAAAACTATAATTCTTAACTTTCAATTCTTTTTCTCTGCTCCCCTGCGCCTCTGCGTGAGAACCGAATCATTTATTCGTCCAATCCATTAACAATGCGCCTGATGCCGTTTTTCATTAGTGCTTCACCGAAGTTTAGCAGATAGCCCAGCTTCATTCCGGTCAGCCGCAGATATGTCTGTAGCTGCTTTTTGTGGGCTCGCGTAATGGTTTCGACAGATTTGAGTTCCAGAATTACTTTGTTCTCAATGATGACGTCCGCGATGAAGCCCTCGTCGAATTCGATCTCTTTGTATCGTATCGGAATCGGCATTTGACGATCGACGGCAAGTTTCCGCTCCTTCAGCTCATGTGCAAGACAACTCTCATAAACCGACTCAAAGAGTCCTGGGCCGAGTTCCCGGTGCACTTCAATTGCGCATTGAACAACGATCGTTCCGATCTCGTTTTCAGTCATAATGTTAACGATACCTTTGGGGTGCTAAAACCGTTACGCATATTAATTCTCTACAGATCGCGTGAAGACTGCTTTTCTTCACGGACGATTGTTCTCGCGCAGAGACGCAGAGGCGCTGAGAAAGGCGTGTTGCGCAAATGTAACAAAATTATTTATTTTCATCTTTTCTCTGCGCCCCTGCGCCTCTGCGCGAGAACCAAAACGCAACGGTCAGAGCTTCTGCGCGGCCGAAATAATTCTCGCGCAAAGACGCTGAAATTTTTAAGTTTTTGCGACTCACAACTTAGTTGGTTTGGCCCTCACTACTCCCTGGTTCTTTCGCTGCGCGAGAATCCACATTCTGCGCATCCGCCGCCACATGATGCGTAACCACGACCACGCGATGCGTGCTGAGCCATGCGTTGAGGTCTTCAAGCTCCGGCGGCGCCGGCAAGGGATATTGAAATACACGAAACACCACAATCTCTCCATTCTATCTGGTGCCACGGTCGGGAAACGATGCATCCGCCAGATCCAACTCGGACGCTCCGGCGTCACCCACACGCCGCGACGTCACAGCCTTCGGTGCTCCGTCGCCGCGCGACGCGGCCGCCTCCGCTTCTTCCTCGCGGCCGCCTGGACCGGGAACCAGACAAACACGGAAACCCACAAACCAGACGCGGTTGCCGGGCCTGTGCCTGAAGCGGTTCGCGGAGCGACAGTTCCAGGCGGATCCTGACCCAGGCCCCGCCCCGGACCACGCGTAGGAGGTGATCCTCACCTTCACCTTGCGGCGCCATGACAACGAAACGCCGAATCAGCGCTTTCAATGCCTCGCGATCATCGTCCGTTAAATGTCTGTCGTCCGACCATGATTTCAGCGCAAGCGAATACTGGCGCCAGATCTTCTTTTGGACGTCTGTTGATTCCTCGATGGATGCGCGTAGTCCCTGAATCGCCGCACGGTGACCATCGTCGACATCACCAGACAAAACGCTGCGCAACGCCGCTGCCCATGATCGGACAGTTTTTAGTTCCTGGTCCTCACCGATATCACTGCCGTCCGCCACCACGGGATCAACGACCCCATCACGCCGTTTACAGTAAGCCGCCGCGTCGTAATAGTCCACGCACCATTCCGCGACATTGCCGTGCATGTCGTACAGACCCCATTCGTTTGCCACTTTCTCCCCAACCGTATGCGTCGCCTCCCCCGCGTTTCCCTCGTACCACCCTGCCTCGGCCAATGCCGCCACGCCGTCGCCCGTGTGATAATCGGTTTCCGTCCCCGCACGACAGGCGTATTCCCATTGCGCCTCGGTCGGCAAACGCGCAACCACGCCCGCCGGAAGCCACGCCTTCCGGTCTGTGTTCAGCCAATCACAAAAGCCACTTGCCTCGTGCCACGTCACCTGCTCTGCCGGATGCTCGGGACGATCGCTGAAGTGATTCACGTGACTCTCGCCGTGCCCATGCACCTCGCGCCATGCCGAGTAAGCTTCCGACCGGGTCCACTGCGCGAACTGCCGCTGCGTCACCGGTGTTCGTCCCAGCCAATACGGTTGGCTGATCACAACATCATGTAACGGCTCTTCATCGGGATACCGGCCTCGCGACCCCATGAGAAAACGTCCGTCCGGAATCTGCCGTAAAAACAGAGGGACATCGCCGGGAAGCCAAACGGTACGATCCGCATCGGCGCGGGCATCTTGCCGACTAAAGTTCAGTGTCGTTGATGGTGCATCCATTGTACAATCTCAGTCGAATATGTCAGTAGCATAGACATTCCTGTCTGTGGAATCGCAACGTTCTTCGCTCACCCGGGAATGGCAGAATTACTTCGTTTCGGAAAAATCAGTCCGCCCGTGACCGTTTCGACGGAGATCTGGTACGGGCCTCATTCCGGGTATTGCGTCAAGCATCCTGAACTTCCTTGTCGTAGACAACCGACCACTCCGCGACTTCCTGAATCATTTCCGCGGCAATATCCTCGGCCAAAGCCAACACGTTGCCGGTCCAACTGCCGGGGTCACATTCCGGAGTCGCCTGGAATTCGACGATGCGCGCTTCCAATTCCTCGATCCGATCGAGATGACGCCTGAGCCTGTCCATCATCTTTTCCGAGCGTTCGGCCAGGCGGCCGCACTCCGACTGAAAACGTATGCCCTGACACGCAGCCGCAGCGACCGGCAGTATCGCCGCGAGCAAAGCGGTAAACGGGATTGTAACGGGCAGCCACCAGGCAGCAACCTCGAGCCCGACGACGGCGACTGCGCCAATAGAAAGGGCATACCCAAGCCGACGGAGTAAGGTGTTCATCGCGTACATCGACCGGCTGTTGTATTGGTGGTAGTGCTGCTGCACGCGAATCCAGTGCTCGCGCATGCAACGCAAGGCGGCGCGCGGTTTGACGATAACATGGCCGGTACCAGAGATGCCGTCGTAAACCCTGGCGCCGTCAATGCGCCGGGTCAGGTCATGCAGGCGCGCCTGCCGCAACATCGCATCGAACAACACATCAATCGCGCTCTGGCGCAAGACGCGTGTTTTGAATATAAAGTTACCTACCGACGGCACGCGTAAGCTGCCCGCAAGCGGCAGGTAAAAGCACGAGCGCAGGCGCTCGGCCAGATATCGATAGGCAATCGTGCGCTTGTTCCAACCGTGATTATTTGCGTTTCGCGTGTTGTTGAATATCAATATGACCGCCAGGAACTGGAGCCCGACCAACGGACGCACCCAGGCCGAGAGTTGTCCGCTCCCGGTCTCAATGGCAGCGACCACAACAGCAATGGTTACTGCCACGAGTGCGAATACATAATTGAGCAGGATTACGCCCCGATAGAGATCGGCGTAGTGATAATTGAGCGTGACAGCCCGCTTCTTCCACGATGCAAATGGTTCGATCTCATTGTCCCGCGGATTGGGCTCCACGTTGTCTTCGAACCACGACTTAAACCCGGACCACAGGCGTTTCTGCATATTCGCGGGCTGCCACCAGCGCGTTCCACCGGCCGCCGCACAGGCGGGATCGAAGTATTCCCGGATCAAAGCGGAATCGGATACCGGCGCCAAGATTTCATCGACGGATCCTGCCAGAATAATACGAACCCATTCCTGCGCGCGCTGCTCCCATGCCGCGGTGGTCTTGCCAAAATCGCTCACCGACACATCGTCGCCGGGTTCGAGGAGGCGGACGACGACTTGGTCGTGATCGCCGGAGTAGGAAACAAAGATCACCGGAATCTGCCGGGCCAGCGCGCGTTCGACGGTTTCGAGAGCACCGCCGCTCCCAGTCGGGGCCTCGGGATCTGTGATTACGAGGAGAATATCGCTTTGCCGCAACAACAGGCGCGATTGACTGCGATACGCGCGACTTCGGCGGTTACGGGCCAGCGGCGTATCGGGAGACGGCTTATCGTAGATGCCGTCGAGAGCGACGACTGTCTCACACCGCGATGCCGCAGCATCCAGGTCGTCGCGAAACCACCTCTCCCGGCTGTCGCGATAAACGTCCAGTTCGAAAGGGATAACGGCATGCAGGCGACGGACAACATCGGAAGGTTCGGCGGCCAAAAAGGTATCGGCGGCAAGCTGGTCGGCGCCTTCGGCCAGGCCGGTGATAAGGCGGAACTCCAACGGCCTGTCGGCGTAGAACCCACCGGCGCCGGCGCCGCGCCTAAATCGCAGGCCAACGGCAATCGCTTCTCTCTCGATTGTGTCAAGAATACACGCCAGCGTTTCGCGTACCGACGACACGGACGTGGGCTCGGGTTCGAGGGCCGAATCCCCGACCGACTCGGGTCGCCAGCGTTTCCCCGCGAATCCGACGCGAATGCATGGTGCGGGAGGTTCGGGCACGGTACAATTATCGGGCATTGTGGTAGTATGGCCAGGATTCACAGAACGAACTTCATCGGAAACGTTTTTGTTGCTCTTCGTGACTTTCATTTAGGTCCAATCGTTAATCTGCCGCCTCGGCGGATGAAATTCAAAAGCAGGCGACAGAGAGTACCGGTTTCGGCAACGTTAACATGGGAGGCCCGGTGACCATCCGACCATTGGTGGAAACTAAACCTGATAACCTTACGCCCACGGAGAAGCGTCTGGTGCAGCGACGTAGTGCGTTCACAGCTTCAATGCGCCTTGCCAACGGAAGGACCACAGCTAAAGCGGTGAACGCCAACGAAGGGCGCAAGGTTTACCGGATTCGCTTTGTCCACCGTTGTCCGTCATAACGGCAACGTTATTTAATGGTGACCGGAAGCTCCAGGTTGCTACAATTCACTCAAATCATTCACCTCAATCCTTGCCGCGAGGCGGCGGTGTCGCAAATATGGTCAGCATCAATTCTGCATCATCAATCAGACGATACACCGGACGAATTCCCGACAGCTTCTCGCTCTCGGAGAGGATTACAGGCACGCCTTCACCCCGCTTATCCATCAGGAACCTGCGGTCTCCGGGAAAGTCGTCGAACGGCAACGGGCAACGGGCGAGAAGGCTGGTCAGCAACTCATTGCGGGCCGCCTGGCGCAATGGCAAACTCTCAATAGTCATTGTATTCGAAATCGTGCCCGGCGAAAATAATTCGAGACGGTCGGAGAACATGTGTAATCGTACTTTTGAAGCCTGAACAGAATAGTCTCTATGTGCGACCGCGTTTACCAACGCCTCGAACACGGCTTGCATCGCGTACTGCGGGATATCCCTTCGTGCCGGCGTTTTCCGCCCGTAGACCTTCATATTCTTTCTAACGAATTTGTAGGCTTCCGTGATTTGCACATCCAATGGCCCTGCGATGTCCCGGGCGTCCACCTGGTAGGCTGCATTGCGTTCGCCCCCCCGATAGGCGACCGCCTGAATAAAGGCATTGGGCAGGAACGCCTCGGGTTGCCGGCTTGCCATCAGGATTCCGCTGACACTCGGGCTAATTTTTCCGTCCTCGTCCTCCGTGAGAAGTTTTAGCTTCAGTAAGAATTCTTCATCACTATCTGGAGACAACGATGTCTTGAATCGTTCCCATAGTGCCTTATCCAGACGATCCCGGTTTGCGGTCGTAACGGAATGTTCATCAAACCGGATTATTCTGGCCTGACTTCGCTGTTGAAAAAGCCTGGCGAGGACATCGGGAGACATCTCTCGTTTGGAACTGCCGATTCGGTAAAAATAGCCGCCGGGACTTTTATGGACATACAGACTCTTCGGGACATCCACACGAATAAGAATACGTTCTGATCCGTCGTCAGTGGCGACAGGGATTTTTCGTATGCGGCAAAACAGCTGAGGTGTTATGAGATCATTGCAAATATCTCGTACCCACGTTTCCACGGTATCCAATTGGCCCTCGGGTATGCCGTCAACCGTTCTCGACTTGTCATCAACGCCCAGGACAAAAACGCCGTTGCCAGAGTTGGCCATCGCCGCCAGTTCGTCGGCCATCGTGTTCCTGTGCGGATCGTTGACACGGCTCCCCTTGTATTTCAGGCTCTTCAATTCCAGGGAGGAGTCCTCACCGAGACGGATCTGCCTCAGTAATTCTTCGGTAGTTTCAAACATAGCTAAGCTTTCAATGTGATTCGCCTGTACCGCTTATCAAAGGCTTCTCGTCCGCCTTCCATGATAGCGCAAATTGACTCGCGGATGCAACGCTCTTCCATGCCGCCCTGCCGATCGATTTGCACCTGACCGTTCTCGAATTTCAGGACATGCACCAGCTCGGAATCACCGTTGACGACAATGTTGGGATTGTGAGTGGCAATTATGAGCTGCCGGCCGTTCTTGTTTTCATGGATTTGTTTGACGATGAGATCATAGATCAGTGCATTGTCGAGGTCGTCTTCCGGCTGGTCTATAACCAATGGTTCACTCCCGTGGCTCAACAGGAATGCCAGGATTGCGGCGGCTTTTTGCCCGGCCGATCCTTTTTCCAGGTCGTCAAATTTACCAGACGACGGATCCCGGGAATATTTGACGCGCAGCATGTCCTCGGGCCACCACGCATCGAGCTGATCGAAAACGGCCGGTTGCGTTTCGAGCAACTTTTTCAGGCGATTATCAAACGCACCATGGTTGCCGGAACTTTTTCCTGAGGCGATTTTCTGCGTCTCCGCTTTAATCGCGGCGATGAGCCCCGACAAATCAGATTCCGGCGTTCCTGCATTCTCCCAGTTACAGAATTCTCCGAGGATTCCCTGCTTAGTTTCAGAATCATATACCGAATTGATGAATATTCCGTTGTCGAGACCAAGCAACGACCTGTATTCTTCTTCGACGGTACTCACATCGCCATATGGAACCAATTCCATACGCACAAAGGTATTGGATCCAATACATGCGTCCAGAAAGCGCTTTCTCTTTACGAGAAGCTCCAACCGCAGCTCCTGAAGCGTTGTCAGGGTATCGTCAATTTGCTTTTCGATTGACTGTATCTCTTCGCGAACGGCGTCCAGTTTCTTCAATTGGGCATGCAATAGATTGCGTTGATGAACCCATTCACCATAAAGTGAAACACTGAATCGGTTCTGCTTATCCTGATGTTCCTTGACCAATGTGTCATACGCGGCGATGCTGGCCAGGACCGCCTGATTCCATTTGCTTGACGCAATGTCCTTCCGTCGCTGGGCTTGGAGTGTATCAACGCTTTCGGCAAGCACCTCAAGTGTTTCGCGGATCTTTTGCAGTTCTAGCCCGCTCTTCTCATGAATCATCCGGATCTCGGAGGCAAATTCATCATCATCGAACAAATGCATTGGGAAATCGGACAACTCCGCAGTAGACGCCAATTCACGCATTCCCGATGACAAATCGTCGAAAATCCGGTCTCCAATTAACCCGTTTTTTTGCCGGTTCCGTTGCTGATACTGTTTGAACACCGCTTTATGCCCTCTTTCTTCATACTGCCTCAGGTCGTTCTCTACGTCACTAAGTTTTACGCGAAGCGACTGTTCTCCAGCCAGTTGCCGCAATAGCTCTCTTCTTCGCTCGCGCAACAGCAGAAACTCACTCTTGGCGCTCTCCCATCCAGGCTGCCACTCCGCGCGATTCACATCTTGTGAATGATCGATGACTTCCAGGAGTCCACGCGGATTAGACGCGAGTTCATTGATCTGCTTTTGGCTGAAAATACGTATCGGAAATCGCTCGATCAAATCGCCTGCCTCGATTGCTTGCCAGCGACCGCCGATCTCCTCTTCCAGGACCGTGCCCTGCCCATCAAATCGCCAGCGCAAGCGATAGGTCTTGCCGCGTCGGTGCAACTCAAGCAGGATTTCCGTGGAATCCAGCATGACCCCCTTGTTCTGGGCCGATTTCATGAACGTGTCCAGTTCGTCCTTCACTCTCGGAGCCTCGACTGCCAGATTCTGATCACGGCGCAACACAATACGGATGGATTCGAGAAGCGTGGACTTTCCGGTTCCTCGTCCTCCGATGACGGCGTTAAAATGTGGATTGAAGTCGGCTACAAATGGGCCAATGCTACCGCGACCGCAACGTTGCATATTCTGAATAGTCAGTTTCGAGAGAAAAAGATCAGGCAAACGATTTGGATCCTCCGATTGGTTTCTCACGCAATAGTCGTGATCCAGCAACGCGAGCCGCACGCCGTCGACAGACGGCTTGCTCATTTTGAGCCAACTGTAGTACTTCCCGATATGGCCAGGAACATGAGCGTCGGAACCGCCCAACTTGGCAAGGCGATCCACCGCCGTTTTTAACTCAAACTCGGCGTCGTTGAACGCGTCAAGATTACAGAATTCAGCGGCAGTTACAGTATCCAGGCTCTTTGTCAGCTCAGGCGTTAAAGTTGTAACGTCCGAAAGTAACCCGTTTGAGCCGTCGATGTGAGCAGGAATGGCAATCCCGTTGGCCTCGTTGATCTTGCGAACGGTCTCAACAAAGCCAGTGGTTGTGAACGTTTGTTTTTCATCACCGAAGCCAGATGTGATTCCGCATGACCCCAGAACCCCGAAAATCTTTTGGCTGCAGCAGTCAGGGTCGAACACAGCGAGTAGATGTACCCGTCTGCTGCTGTCTGCAACCGTGATTTCAACACCCGGGTAGATTATCAGCGGACGGTACCAGTCCGCCTTGGTGTCACTGTCGGCAAGTTCCTTGTTTTTCTCCTTTAATGCGTCAATCCAGCCGCCTGTATTGTGATCCGTTACCGCCACACAGTCCAGACCGGCATCCATGGCGCATTTGAGCCATCCCTCCGCACGAATATCCTTGAGAGCTTGGTCACCCCGACCGTAATCATCCGATGCGGGCGTATGTGTGTGGAAATCGAACTTCCACCATTTGCTTCCCGGGAAATTCCATGCCTCACGCATTTCGCGTCCCCTTCGCCTGGGATGTTAGCGGTGAGTGAAAAATGAGCGTATCTGACTGCACCTTTGTCATCGCCATTACTTCTCCTCGAATTACAGGATTATCATTGCCTGTGGAATTGCCTGACCAGCATATAGGGTGTATCTCCGATACCCTGGATTTGGCCGCAATCACCTATGCTGCGTACAATACCATATTTCGCAGAGTATGCAGACGAAATCCTGTTTTATGGTCCGAATAGTAGCGATGTAAAGCAAGAGGACGGCAACTTATTCGTCCCCATTTCTTCTTCCGCGTAATCAGGCTACAACTTCGGCGGAGCGGCAGTACGGATTACAGCGCCGTTGCGGTCGCTGTTGATGAGGATGGCGAATCGCTCGACCTGCTCCAATTCATTGGTGCTGAGCGAGGCGTAGTCGAAACGCCCTCGCAGGTCGGTATAGCCGTCCTTGTAGAACAGCTCGCGCCCATCTTTCATCCGGGCATAAACCTTTACGTATGCCTGCGCCAGCCGCTGGTCGGTCTTATCGGTGGTGAGTAGAAGGTGTCCGTAGTTTTCGATGATCTGTACAGTCATGGTATGCGGCGTGTATGTCTGGAACCGCGAATGTCCAGCCGCCGCGACCTCGACCATCACGTTCTGACCGTGGTACGCTTCTGGAAGCGGCCGGCGTACAGCGGTCTCGCCAACCGGCAGCTCGATATCCAGCGATGAATGCGGCTGGATCACCGTGAATTGCCCGGACAACTCGTGGGCAAACGGATTTTCGGAAAACAACAGTTCGATATCCATTGGATAAAACTGCAGCCTGCACCGCTCGAGGTTGCGGTAATTCAACGTCAGCATGCGATCCACGATACCGAAGTCCAACACCGGCTCGGTATCGGCCAGGACGCTATGCTGCTGATCGCGATTGCCCGGGTCGGCAACGGCCGCGGACGCGCCTGTTATCTCTTCTGCATGCCCTATGATGTCCGTGAATCGACGCCGCCAGCGATCTACGGGATGGTCGGCATAGCGGCTGGCAATCGTACGCGCTTCTCCGGGCTTTGACTGGTAAAAGGCCAGATAGGCGGCGAGGTAATCGTATTGAATCCGGGTATGGATCCCGGCCGGTACGGCGGTACGTGCGTACACATTCAGGGCGTCGCGGACGCGGTCCTGCAGGAGTAGGTACAAACCGGCGTTGATCAGGTCTATATCTGTGAGCGCCGGACGATAGCGCAGTGTTTCCAGGAACGCATGGTATTGTTCGTGGAACTGGTTGTTGAGGATCTTGCGATCCGCCCCCAGCTGGTACGTCCGCGCGTTGATAAGCGGCCAGTATTCACGATGCTGATAATGATGTCTTTCGACCGGATCGACGACGAGCAGGTCCGTGTCAATCGCCAGACCGCATTGGTCGGCGAACGGTGAGTATTTCAGATAATTCTGAATTACCGCGACGTCGTTGTGGTACAGGCCGTACGACCAGAGCGTATGATCATACGCCAGCCGCTCCTCCAGGCACGCGATGACCTTGCCAAAGAAATCCCGATCCCGCATGCGAAACGCGATCTTGCCGAGATCGATACGGTGGATATTACTGTCTGCGATAAATTGCAGCACGGCAGCGGAGTCGGCATGTTGCGAAATATACGCCCACGACTCCGTGTCAACCTTGGTGGGGTCTGCTACGACGTGAACCGGCGTCGGCGCGGCAAACGCGACCAGGTGCTGGTTCTCCGCCACATGCACAGGAAAATGCGTAAAATCACCCGGCTCCGGGAAGTACATGTACACTTCGAATGTACGCGTAGAGTACGGCTCGAGAACGACATTCCTGCTGCGGGTATACTCGCTGTCCGAAACCGGTATCGCGCCGCCGGGTATCTGCATGAGCACGTCGAGTGCACGCCGTGCTGATGTCGGGTTTGTGAGAACGACCTGACAGCCATAGACCCGGTCAATCACAAATTCATCGGATACAAATTTGTCGAACCTTTCGTTGCCTTCGTAGCGGTAGCGATCATCGAGGGCGAAAAAATTCTGGCTCAGCAACACCGGTCGCGACGATTCGACAGCCGCCGTTTCGCGAACTTCCCGGTGAAACACGATTGCATTGCCGGCGGCCCCCAACGACATTCGCGCATCGTCGTACGTCGTCTCATGTTCGCCGCCGTAAAATGGTAAATCCAGCACCGCGAGTGCAAGCATCATCTCGGCGAAATTGCCGGACGCTGCAGCGACATGCCGGGATAAAAACAGCCCACCATCCTGCTTGTCGGCGTAATCCTTCCAGAACGCATTGATGGTAATCAATGCAGCGGTCTGTTGTTCGATCGGCAGATTGTAGTAATTGTTTTCCACCCATTCCTGCGTCGTGTCCGCCTTGCGGAAAAAGACGCGTTGCTCGCGTCGCCGCGCAAGATCGCGTTTGGAATTCTTCATACGCCGGCGGTCGTCGTCCATGGCCAGAGCCTTGCCGGCGGCCTGCCCCCCGATCATGGCAGCCTCTGTACGAGCATCGGCCGCTACCGCCATATCAGCGAGGACCGCCATTGGCATCGCCTCTGATTCGCGCGCAAGGCGACCGCTCAGCCGCTCGTCATGCTCCTTGAAATCCGAATGTCGCTGTGACGATGCCTTGGCCTTCTTCATCGCCTCCTGTTTCATAACCTCCTCCGCCGCCGCCTGTCGGTACCCGAGACGGTCAGCGGTGTCGAGGCCGCGCCCCCGCAGAGCGGTGTTAAATAATCGCCGCTGAAGCTCTGGGTCGGGAACAAGCAGGTCGAACCGGTCAGACAGCTCACGCCGAATTGCCGCGGCCCGATCGGTTTTCCGCTGAGCCAGCAGAATTTGCTCGACGCAATTGAGTCGATTGAACTCCCACGGTTCCAGATAACGCGACAGGTCATCACCAAGCAGCCAGTGGTCAAGATACGTGGGGTCCAGCTTGTTTTTCAGATACGGTTGCACAACCGCTTCGAAGAACTCCGGATCCTTGTGATACAGAAAAACATTCAGCTCGTGGCACGCATGCTCGGAATACGCCGCGCGCTTTGCAGCAGCATCCAGCTTCGGCCAATCAAGTATGAATCCGAATTCGGTCAGTGTGTCGTTACCAGACAGCGTTTTGAATAACGCGTAAACGGCCGCCAACGAGTCGTACATCTCCAACGTAGTACTGGTAATATCGTCGACGACAAATCGGCCGCCGCTTTTTACTGTCGTGATAGCATCTTCCTGTAGAAAATGTTTGGCGGCCGGCAGCGGCCGTTTCAGGCGTCGGTCCCGTCGCCCTTGCTCAACCGCGTCGAGAGCGATCTGGCGATACACTGTCGACATCGCGTCAACGGCCAGCACGTGAACATGACGACGTGTTCCGAGCAGGTCGCGCGATACACGCACCCTCCCGGCGTTGTCCGGCCGCTGGTTGAGAATCACGACCGATGGCGTCGGCAGAAAATCCATGGTGGCATAGGACGTCTCGGCCGCCAACGCGCCACCGCCATTTTGACGTTGATTGAGAGCGGATCGAGACGCCATCAGCGGCGACTCCGCCATGTCGGCCCAATCGTCTCCAGCCTGAGCGAGCGCAACGCCGGTGTCGGTATCCCGCAGACGCCAGGGGTTGAGCAATAACGACGGCCGTGTGAGCATGTTGCCCGGGAAGCTCTGTGTGTACTTGCGTTCGAGGACATAGCGGTATTCATCACCGATATTGCGTCCGGACACGTAGCGCGACTCGGCCATGTTAATACGTGACGACTTCAGTTCGGATGACGGCGGCAATGCCATGCCTGAAAACGTGTCGTAGTCCGGTACAAACCTGCTCGCAATGACATGCACACGCGTCTGCGGCGTCGCATTCGCCAGCTGCACCAGCACCGCATCTGCGTTGGAATTGACGCCGACGTCGACAATATGCAGCGGCGCGGTATGGCGCGTTTCGAGCATGCGATCCCGGGACACACGCCAGCTCCGAATCGCCTTGCCGGCAGTAAGGCGGATTCGAATCGATGTCTGATCAGGCTTTAGAAACAAGTCATAATCACCTGGCTCCAATCCTTTGATGACCAGAAAACCGTCCGAGAAGGTTACGGCGTCGCGGACGTCGCGGACATAGGATTCTCCCCGGCGCTCCAGAATCGAGATGCTGTCGCTATTGGCGAATGCCGGATCAAAGACCGGCACACGAACAGCTTCTCCCGCATCACCATGTATCACTTCCGGCCATACATAAGCGGCATCGCCCGGGGTCCAAGACCACGCCGCGCCGTCCGCGGTCCGCGCCTGTACGCGAGTGATATCCTTGAGGTTGCCGAGCTCGATGCGTCCCAATTCGTCGGTCTGAAGTGTTACGTGCACCAGCTGGCGGAATTCCCTGTGTTTCAAATCGAAATCGACCGGTCTCCGCGACTTTGGCTCGCCGTTTTTTCCCAGCATCTGCACACTCCACCGATCGCCGGCGCGCGCCAGGAACAACGCTGCGGTCGCCGACGTCCGATCGATTCCGTTCAGTTCGAAAACACGCGACGCGGCGAGCGACACGGGCTCGCCCTGTGTCACCGGTGCAACAGTTGCCGTCAATGTCGCACGTAGGCGTTGCAGGCGTTCCGGCGTACGAAATTCCCAGGTCGACTCCCGATCTCCGAACACCTCAAAATCCGGCACGGATGTGGTCGTGCTGACACCCTGAAGATCGGTAGACTCCACGACAAGGGTGACGTCGCTTAACAACGAGAGATCAACGGGGATACCGGCCATCAGCAACATCGGCCGAACCGCAACCGTCGCATTGCGGCCGCTTTGCAGCGCTTCACGGTCGACCAGAAACGCCGTGCGCAAATCGTAGGATTCCGCCTGGTGCGTGAACGCGTGCAGTGCAGCGGCATTGCCGCTGCGCAGAATGATCTGTGCCGTTCCCGGGTTGGTGCTAAAGGGAATGACGATCTCGTCACTGTCGTCGGCAGCGAAAAGATGGCCGTCGAGCCAGATTTCGGCATCGTCTACGATGGCTCCGGCACCGTCCAACACCGTAAACACATGTCCGGCTGCGCCGATGCGCTCAAGATACGTAAGACGCCCCTTACGAATCAATGCACGACTACTGCGCCCGTTGCCAATGAAATCGATGACGTACACACCGGGTGCATCCAACTCGGGAAAGGAAAACGTCTCGACATGACGCCGTAGCGGGCCGTACTTGTATTCCACAATCCGCTCGTGGTTTGCGACGAGTCCGTCGAGGTTGATGCCGGTCGACAATTCCTGTGCGTGCTCACGGTAGTACCCAAAGCTGTTGATCACGTACGTCTTCACGATGAGCGTAGACACATTTTTTATAGCAAGGCCGACTTCTACCGGCGCTTCGGCAGCGAATATGGACATATTCGTGGGGAGAAAATCGAGGTCAATCCGCTCCTTAAGAGACTGAAACTGTTCCGGCGAGAGCATCGATGCCCAGCGCTCCACATCGCTGTCGCCGCTGACAATCTTCGTCTCGGCGAATAGCTGATCGAGGTAATCCTGACGCAGATAATCCGCGAAAGCACGTGGCGACCGCGCATCGTTCAGGAAGTGCTGGAGACACCGACGTACTAACGGTTCATCGGCAATAACCGGCGGATAGCCGATGATGTGCGTGAAATCCACACGCAGATTTGCCCGGGCTTCGTTGCGCATCGTTCGATTGAAAAAATCGTGGTTGAGATACCCGACGGTTCGCGGGAGCTTCAGATAGCGAATAAATCTCTCATGGTCGAGTTCGCCCTGCTGCTCATCGAATGTAAGACGGCGATAGAGAATATTTGCCTTTAGCGAATTTTGTGCCGACGGCAACCGGTCGACGAACGCCCAAAGCCGCTCCAGATACGCCCTCTCGGCGGCAGCATCCTGCTGCCGGTTCACATCGTTATCCGGCTGCAGCTTGGTGAGATAGGCATGGATAAATTGCTGGTGATTCAACAACTCCGGCATCAGTCTCAAGCACTCGTCGAGCTGCGAAATGAGCATCTGAGCATGGATCGCATGGGATCCGAAACCACCGCTGTGCCGGTTGTTGAGATCCTTCACCACCATTCCTGGAAGTCCCGGAATATCGGGACGCCGCAGACGTCTGAGAAGGTCACGCAGTCGTTCGGTGGAAAGCGATTCGCGACTTAGGAACTCAAGCGCAGAATCTTCGAAGCCATTGAGAGATTCCGGATACGCACTCAGAGCCTCTGCAGTCAAACGCTCTCTGCTGATTCGTGATGCATCGAGAGCTGTCGGCAGCACCCGTTCTTCGTCCAAACGTTCCTTCTGATGATCGAAACGCAGTGCCAACGTATCGACGATACGGTCCAGCGATGCCCGCGGATTCGCCGCATAAGTGAGGAGCGCCTGCCGGTTTCGAATCTCGTCGACGCGCCTAGTATACCCGTGCCGCTTGATCCAGAGTGCAAGCGTGTCGGAAAGCGCCCGGGTATCTCCTGTATGCTGGTAGTGCAGGCAATGGTAATAATAATACGCCTCTGTCCCGGGGATCAATTGTTCGAGGACCGCTGCGCGATCCTCGGCCAACGCAAATACCTCGTCGAAACCGATCTTATTGCCCGTGGAAGCAACGAGATCAGTGGCCGCGAGACTTAACATTGCCAGAACACCGCTCATTATGGCCGCGATCGACAGCGTGCCGGTAGCGCACCACGATCGGACAGATTGAAAATCACTGTGAGAACCTGGACAATCATCGCCGCCATCACCAGCAACCGCCTGTTTGCAGATCGCTGTGTTTTTCATTCGCATTACAGCATTCATCTTTGTTCGCATATTACACCTCTGTTATGGCCCCGCGCCCAACGTTTGAATCGGAGCACGACCTGATTGCATAGCTCACATGTTCCTGAAACCGGCCGGTATGGGACCATCGCATTCAGCCACATTGATATAATGCCGATTTACCTGCAACGTATCGCTCGGTTGACTCTCTATCGACACTATTTTTTCCAATCACCAGGTCAGCGATCATGAAACTCCTCTTGCGATACCTTCAAGGCTATACCGGAATGCTGATTCTCGCGTTAGCGCTTGCTGCCGTCAACCAGATATTCTCACTACTGGATCCGTTTATATTCCAGCATATTATCGATCGCTATGTGTCGCGCTACAACGAAATGAGTCAATCGGCATTCTTTCGCGGCTCCGGATTGCTGCTCCTGGCGGCGGTGACCGTGGCCCTGATCAGTCGATTGGCAAAGAATTTTCAGGACTATTATGTGAACGTTATCACGCAGCGACTCGGCGCCAAGCTATATGCAGACGGCATTACGCATTCGCTGGAGCTGCCGTATTCGCTATTCGAAGACCAGCGAAGTGGTGAGACACTGGGTAAATTGCAAAAGGTCCGGACCGACGTCGAAAAACTCATCACGGCAGTCATCAACATCCTGTTTCCTGCCTTCGTTGGCATCGTTTTTATTCTGATATACGCATTCACGGTTCATTGGGTCATAGCCCCGGTTCTCTTCACCTCCGTTCCTGTCCTGGGCGTGGTGGTGTCCATTCTCAGCCGGCATATCAAGCGACTGCAGCAGATCATCGTTACAGAGACCACGGCGTTGGCAGGATCGACCACCGAATCACTACGTAATATCGAGTTGGTAAAGAGTCTGGGCCTCGCCCATCAGGAAATTGATCGGCTGAATGCGACCACAGACAAGATCCTGGAGCTGGAACTGCGAAAGGTTCGCTACGTCCGCAGTTTAAGTTTCATACAGGGCACATGCGTGAACTTGCTGCGAACAGCGATCTTGTTTCTGATGCTGTATTTGATCTTTCATCAGCAAGTGACGGTTGGACAGTTCTTCACCCTGTTTATCTATTCCTTTTACATCTTCGGCCCGCTTCAAGAACTCGGGAACATCATCAATATCTATCGCGAAACAGAGGCATCGCTCGGCGAGTTCCAGAAGATATTGGCCCTGGATCGCGAGCCCGTACCGTCGAATCCGGTTGCGCTCGAAAAAATTCGTCGGATCGACTTCGACCAGGTTTGCTTCCGTCACCGAACGGCAACCCACAACGCGTTGACGGATATCGCATTTTCTGGAGGCGTCGGGGAAACTCTGGCGTTTGTCGGCCCTTCCGGTTCCGGTAAAACGACACTGGTGAAATTGCTGCTTGGCCTGTACCGGCCACATACAGGAGAGGTCCGTTTCAACAGCACTCCGTTGGAAGCGGTTGACCTCGGGGACTTTCGCAATCAATTCGGTCTGGTCACGCAGGATACGCAGTTGTTTTCCGGAACGATCCGGGAGAACCTTCTATTTGCCAAACCCGATGCCGACGACGCAAGATGTCGCCAGGTCCTTGAGCAAGCCGCCTGTGACAGCTTGATGGAACGCGTGCAAGACGGACTCGAGAGCGTGATAGGCGAAGGCGGCATAAAGGTGTCGGGTGGAGAACGCCAACGGCTGTCGATCGCGCGCGCGCTGCTGCGCGAGCCCGCGGTTCTGGTTTTTGACGAGGCCACTTCCGCACTGGACTCACTTACGGAGAACGAGATCAACACGACGATTCGTGACGTCTCCGCCGGCAACGACCGTATCACGATTCTGATTGCCCACCGCTTATCGACCGTCATGCACGCCGACCGGATCTATGTCCTCGAGAAAGGACATATTGTCGAGTCTGGAAAACACGACGACCTGGTGGCGGAAAAAGGTTTGTACTACGCCATGTGGCGCCAGCAAATCGGCGAACGTCATGTTCCGGAATGTGGATGAACAGGCATACACATGACGGAGCTATCCGGCGCATGCCGTGCAAAACCGAAGTCAACTGTATGTTCTCTCAAGACCGGAATTAATACCGATAGTAATCCGGTTTGTACGGACCTTCCACGGGAACACCGATGTAGTCGGCCTGCTCTTGCGTGAGCGTAGTCAGCTTCGCTCCGATCTTGGCAAGGTGGAGCCTGGCAACCTCTTCGTCCAGTTTCTTGCTGAGAAGGTAGACACCGGCATCACGGTCTTTGTTTTCCCATAAATCGATTTGAGCCAGTACTTGATTTGTAAACGAGTTGCTCATTACAAAACTTGGATGCCCGGTGGCGCAACCGAGGTTTACGAGACGACCTTCCGCAAGGAGATAAATCGAATTGCCTGCGGGAAAGGTAAATTTGTCGACCTGCGGCTTGATATTGGTGATCTTGATACCGGAAATGTCGTTCAATGCCTGTACCTGAATCTCGTTATCAAAGTGTCCGATATTGCAGACGATGGCCTGGTCCTTCATACCCTGCATGTGTTGGGCTGTAATGATGTCGCAATTGCCCGTTGTCGTCACATAAATGTCGCCCACCGGCAATGCATCTTCGATTCTGGTGACCTGATGACCTTCCATCGCTGCCTGCAGCGCGCAAATCGGATCGATTTCCGTTACCATGATTCGACAGCCGAGTCCGGCTAGTGCCTGCGTACAACCCTTGCCGACGTCGCCGTATCCACAAACCACGGCGACTTTCCCCGCAATCATGACGTCTGTTGCGCGCTTGATGCCGTCGACCAGCGACTCCCTACACCCGTAGAGATTATCGAATTTCGACTTCGTGACCGAGTCATTGACGTTAATCGCCGGCACCAGCAGTTCGCCACGCTCGTGCATCTGATACAGCCGATGGACGCCGGTTGTGGTTTCCTCCGATACCCCCTGCCATCTATCAACCACGCGATGCCAGAAGCCTCGATCGGAGTCCAATGTCTGCCTGAGAAGTTTGTTAATGATCTGTAGCTCGGCGTTGTCCGTAGGTTTGTCAAGGATGGACGCATCGTCCTCCGCGGCGTAACCTTTGTGGATCACGAGAGTGGCATCACCACCGTCGTCAACAATGAGGTCGGGCCCTCCCCCATCCGGAAAGGTCAGTGCCATCTTGGTGCACCACCAGTATTCATCCAGGGTCTCGCCCTTCCAGGCGTATACCGGGACGCCGCGCGCTGCGATCGCTGCAGCGGCGTGATCCTGAGTCGAAAAGATGTTGCATGATGCCCAGCGTACATCGGCGCCAAGATCTACCAGGGTCTCAATCAGGACCGCCGTCTGCACGGTCATATGCAGGCTGCCGGAAATACGTGCGCCCGCCAGCGGTTTGGCGCTAGCGTACTTCTCCCGTGTCGCCATCAGGCCTGGCATCTCGTGTTCGGCGACATCAATCTCCTTGCGACCGAAGTCGGCCAGCTTGATGTCTTTTACTTTGTAGTCGATTTTTGTCTGTGCTGCTGTTACTGTGGGACTCATTATGTTCACTCCATATTCTGTGTGGTGGTAGAGCCGCTCGCCAACCGACGCGCGGTTGCATACCGACGTCGAATCCGCCTCAAACGGCGATTGGCAAGAGACACATTACAATCCATGCATGTGTGATCGGATCACTTTCCAATCGTCTTCGGGAATCGTCGCGCCGATACGCTGCACTACGTTGGCGCCGATGATCGATGCCATTTTTCCGCAGGTCTCAAGATCGTGGCCATTGAAATAGCCGTATAGAAACCCCGATGCCCAGAGATCGCCGGCGCCGGTTGTATCCACCGCATCGACGCGATGTGCGTCCACCTTTACAACATCGTCGCCGCGCCTGAGGTACGCACCGTCTGCGCCAACCTTTACAGCCGTGACCTCGCAAAAGCGGCTCAACGACGCAAGGCCCTCGTGTGGATCGTCAGAGCCGCAGAACGCACGCGACTCATCTTCGTTCGCAAAAACAATATCGACAAAACGAAACAAGAGATCGTCGAGAATGTCTCGATTGTAATGAACAACTTCGAATGAGGCCAGATCGAGACTCACGGTGCAGCCGGCTTCCTTTGCGCTCTCAAGCAACCGGTAGGTCAGATCGCGATTGAACAACTTGTAACCCTCGATATGCGCGTGATCGCAGGCTTCAAAGTCCACGGCCGTCACCTCATCCACCGCGAGATTCATGGCTGCACCGAGAAACGTGCGACAGGTGCGCTCGGAATCCGGAGTAATCATACTGAGGCACCGTCCGGTAGGCGATACGGCGCAATGCTTGAACCGGCGCGTACAGACACCTGCAGAGACCAGTGACTCGAGATAGAACTCGCCGAGATTGTCCTTGCCCAATTTCCCGAGGAACGTGCAGTTTACGCCAAGCTTCGACAATCCTATGATCGTGTTTGCAGCCGAGCCGCCGGAGACCTGGTGTACGACCCCATCGTGTTGCGCGATGATCTGGTCGATGTCGACGTGGTCCACCAGTTCCATACCGCCCTTCTCGCCGGCTATGCCGGCAAGGTAGTCATCACTCACATGCGCGAGCATGTCGACGAGCGGCGAGCCGATCCCAATGAGTTGAAATGAGGTTTGCATGGCGTATTTCCAGAGCGTGTTGCGACGTCGCCCGCTTGGTTATCCGAGAGCCTGACGCAAGTCGTCAACCCGATCGGTTTTCTCCCACGGAAACGGTTGCCTGCCAAAATGTCCGTAGGCGGCGGTGTTCCGGTAACGCCAGCCGCCGCGTCGCGGATTTTTCAGGTCCAAAGCGTCGATGATGCCTTTTGGCGTCATGTCGAAAATCTCGCCGGCTTCGATGATCCGCTGCAGATCGTCTTCGCCGACTTTTCCGGTACCGTAGGTGTCGACATTTACACTTAACGGTTTGGCAACGCCAATGGCATATGCTGCCTGAATTTCGCATTTTTCCGCTAGTTCGGCAGCGACAATATTTTTGGCGATGTAGCGACACATATAGGCTGCAGAGCGGTCTACCTTCGACGCATCTTTTCCCGAAAACGCACCGCCGCCGTGGCTACCGACGCCGCCATATGTGTCGACAATAATCTTGCGACCCGTCAAACCCGTATCGCCATGGGGGCCGCCGATCACGAAACGACCGGTGGGGTTGATAAAAAATTCGATCTCGCCCTTCCGCAATTCGGCGGGAATCACATCGGCAACGACGTCGCGCACCAGCGATCCCAGGGCACCATCGGGCATGGACTCGGTATGTTGATGGGACACAACGACCGAACGGATCCTAACCGGTCGCCCGGCGGAATACTCAACAGAGACTTGACTCTTGGCATCAGGACGCAGAAAATCGTAGGTGTCAGGGTCGTCCTTTCGAAGGCGCGCGAGTTGCTCGACAATCTTGTGGGCATATAAAATGGGCGCGGGCATGAGCTCCGGCGTTTCGTCGGATGCGTACCCGAACATCATTCCCTGGTCGCCGGCGCCCTGCTCTCTGAACGCACCGGCGCCTTCGGTCACGCCCTGAGAAATATCGCCGGACTGGCGGTGGATGCAGATGAATACTTTGCAGTCGGTGGCGGAGAATCCGATTGCATTGTCGGTGTAGCCTATGTCACGAATCGTATTTCGCGCTACCCTGTCGAAGTTCACCGTCGCACGCGTGGTGATCTCGCCCGAGATGACGACGAGATCTGTGGTGGTAAGCGTTTCGCAGGCAACGCGACTTTCCGGATCCTCATTGAGGCAGGCGTCAAGGACGGCATCCGAGATTTGATCACACACCTTGTCGGGATGTCCTTCCGATACCGATTCAGATGTAAACACATGGTTTGTTCGAATTTTACTCATGAACAATCGTCCTTTTTAGCCAGAGATGATCTGGGACGCTCAATCTCAAACAATCCCAGGTATATTTCTGAAAGCCGTATCGAGCCACGGGTCGCGAAGCCTGCGGCCCACCGATCAAATATATCGGCACGAAAATGGGCGTCTGTATTTCCGGACAGCGGTGCAATGACATAACGCAAGGACTGTACCGCCAGCGCGACTTCCAATGGGAAAAATATAGTTTCGCTCGCCTGACACACACCGCTGACGCGAAACAGGTCGTGTCCGCGATTGCAGGCTTGCGTGATAATGCCGGCTACCTGCTCGTAGTTGCATACGATGTCGGTGGTACTGAAGACGAGTGTCCGCGGCGTCATGACAGGTACACACGCTGCCCTGCCGTGATTGCAACAGTCTCGATCTCACCGGACATGAATTCCGACTCACCTGCGAATCGGCGCGGTGAAAGCTCGATTTCACAGTTTAACGTGCCATCCGGATGTCGCGGCGCAATAATGCCGCGCAGCGCTAGCCAGCGCGCATGTTCCTCCTGCATCATGCGGCGCGCGGAATCGGCAGAGTCGACGCCGGACGCATTCTTCACGGGCGCAAACTCCCGTTCACGCAGCGCCTCCAGGAGCATGGCCTTGGTGGTGAGTGTCAACGCATCGAAAACAAACGTCTCCAGTTTCACGCCATTCGGCTCGGCCGGATCGACTCGCCGGCCATCATCATCCACATACGGTACTTTCTTGAGCGCACGATGCAACGGCAGCTGAAAATGCCCTTGATTCAGCCGCTCAATAAACGCGCGCTGAAAAATATGAATGGCCGGGCTTCCCGATATAAACCGTAAATTCCCCGCAGCATCAACTTCGACGGCGCGGGCCTCTGGCAAATCGCTATACTCGATAATCTGCATCTGCCCGCCAGACTGGCAGAATACGCCCATTTTTTCGAACGGCCCGGTTTTGGCAATACAGCGGCTACTGAGTTCGGCGCCGTCGAGATGGTGGAGCCCGATAAATAACGGATCGATTACGGAGACCAAGGGATTATCGACCTGGAAATATGAGAGGTGCGTGACGTTCCGACGGCGCATATCATCCAGCGCGCCCGACCTGCTCAATGCCCGCAGACTGCCGCCGTGTCCGTCTGGAGACAGAGCGAGCCGGCCCTTCTCCGCGAGTATCAGACGACCGTCAGGATGAAATGCCGGCATTCGGCCCTGCGGAAAAAACATCACATCGTCAGGCGTCAGCCCGAAAAATTGTTGCTCCGCGAAATACGCCCGCGTCTGAGCGTCATTGTCCGGGCTTGTCATGATATACCACGGAATACTGCGGTCGTAGATCTCGCTGTTGCGCGCCAGTCCCTCGGCGAACAACTGAAACAGCGACTTCGCCTGGACCGGGGTCACGGGAAACATTCCCTTCGGCGCATCGAATCCAAGCCGCGTTCCCTGCCCACCCGCGACAGTGAAGGCAGCAACGGCGCCGGATTGAAGCAGTGCCGTGCCGGTCTTCTCTGCCAGCTCAAAACGCTCTTCAAGGGCTGGGGAGGTTGGTACAAACGGATAATAGGGCGCCGGTTCAAGGTCATCAGGAATCGCGCAAGCAACCCCCGAGGTCACGAAGTCCTTCCATACCCCGAAGCGATCCCAGTTGATTTCGTCCAGGTCTGCGATGAGACGATCACGATCGCCCGCAGGCAGCACATCCCAGAACCTAAGCACATGGTCCTGGCCGTTCGAAGCCAGAATACCCCTTAATTTATTGATGTCATGCATGCGACAATTCTGGAGTTGGTAACAAAAATTGGTTCTTTACAAAAACGTACAGTATCACACGAGTTAGGTTGAATTCAACATTTCGAAAGGAATATTCTCACGACCAACCATCATGCGTCGCGGGGAGCCCACCAGTCTATGCAGATCATTCGTTTTTTAGACTCAACAAACAGAAAGCGGTACGGCCTTGCGCGGCCAAACGGCACCGCGGAGCTTCTCAAAGGTAGCCCTTTCGGCCGCCTTGCCACCGCGCAGAAGCGCACGAAAGTCGTGAAACTTCTCGCGCCGGTAGAGCCCGCGGCCATTATAGGAATCGGATTGAACTACCGCGATCATGCACGCGAAATCGGAGCGGGCATACCGCGCAAACCGGTGGTGTTCATGAAAAATCCGTCGTGCGTCACGAATCCTGACGACCCAATTGTGATTCCCGCATCCTGCGTCGACCCGCTGCAGGTAGATTACGAAGTGGAACTCGCAGTGGTCATTCGCAGCCTGACCCGACGCGTCACGGTGGAGACCGCACTCGATCACGTTCTCGGCTACACGATCGCGAACGACGTAACAGCACGTACGTGGCAGAAAAATGCGGGCGGAAAACAATGGACGGTAGGCAAAAGTTTTGATACGTTCTGCCCGCTTGGCCCCGCCATCGTCACCCCCGATGAAATTAAGGATCCGCAGAACCTGCAACTAAAGTGCTGCCTGAACGGGCGGCTCAAACAGTATGACAACACGTCCGATATGATATTCTCCGTAGCCGAACTCATCACCTACCTGTCCGAGATCATGACCCTGCTTCCCGGCACTGTCATACTCACCGGTACGCCAAGCGGTGTGGGTTGCGTACGCAAACCACCGGTTTTCCTGAAAGCCGGCGACAGACTGGATTTGACCATTCACGCGATCGGCGCCTTGAGCAATCCAGTGGTCAATGAAGAGGTGTGACAACGCCTGGTGTTCCGAGAATTCCGAGTAACGTGAAGAACGCAATCACGATTGGCATCCTCTGGATTTTTGTATCGCTGTTCAACCTCACGAAGGCCGTTCATATCGACGATACGGCCTACATCGAGATCGCACGCCACATTGTTTCGCACCCGTTTCAACCGATGTCCGGCGAGTTGTTCTGGGGACGCGAGACGGTCGAACCGATTCACCATACCAACCAGCCGCATCTCCTGTTCTACGGTTACGCGCTGGTGTTCGCCTGTTTCGGGGAGTCCATCCCGCTGCTTCACGTATTCCTTGCTGTTTTCAGCCTCGGAGCCATCGTATGTTTTTTTCGACTTGCGAAAATGCTCGATGCCCCCTGCCCTGTTGTGCTGACCGCCGCATTCTGCCTGGGGCCGGTGTTCATCCCGTCACAAAATCTTATGACGGACATACCATTGGCAGCATTCTGGCTCGGTTCGATGTGGTTGATAACGAAGATACCACCGAGTTCGGCGACGGCGGGCCTGCTGGCCGCCGCCGCGTGCCTCACAAAGTATACCGGCCTGGTACTGCTGCCATTGACCGCCATACATTTAGGATTCCTCCGGCAGTGGCGACGCCTGGCCGTGCTGTTCGTACCGATCACAGCAATCATATGCTGGTCAATTTTTAACTATGTGGAATACGGCAGCATCCATATTCTCAATCGCAGCATACGGGAGGTGAATGTCCGCGAGCGTACTGTCGCATGGATTATTTGCCTTGGCGCGATTGCACCCTTCTCGATCGCCTTCATCCCGTACATTCTGCGACGTCGGCAGCGTCGTGTTGCCGTGCTGCTGGCCATCGCAATTTCCGCCGGCTTTGCCTGCAACACGTTGAATGTCTACATGGCCGAATCAAAGTGGCAATCGCTTCTGCGCATCGTGTTTTTCGAAAACGGATGCGTGATCGTTGCCGTGTCAGCACTGCGAATCATCGAAGCACTCAGGTCGCTCAACACGATATCGCGGTCGCCCGTAATCACAGGTTACGTGACACCGGGCGCCTGGCTCGTCGGCGCGGCCGTGTTCATCATTCTCTTTGCACCGTTTATCGCGGTGCGCCATTTTCTGCTGGTCATCCCACCGCTCCTGCTGCTGAATCGCGACAGCTTTCTACTCAACAGCACACGAAGCCGTGTCGCAACGCTGACCGGCATGGCTGCCACTGTATTGCTTGGCGCCGTCATCGGTGTGTCCGACTGGTATCATGCAGATACCTACCGGCGCACTGCCGCTGTGGTGGCGTCGCGCTATGCGACACAAGGTAACCACATGTGGTATGTCGGACACTGGGGGTGGCAGTGGTATGCATCGGACGCCGGCATGACGCCGTACGACATGCATCGCTCGTCATTACGGGAGAATGACATCATTGTGAGTCCCGACGGCGTGGAAAAGCAACGCCTGAACCGAACCGGAGCGATCAGGTTTGAGACGATCGATACCGTCGTCATACCTGCCTCACCGACGACGCGAGTTCGCACGATGGTAAACAAGGCGGGTTTGTACAGTTCCAGTATCCAGTATCTGCCCTGGACGATAAGTCGCGAGCCGCTGGAAACATTTCGAATCCTCCGGGTCACAGGTCGCTGACGTCAGGTTGTTAACGTGCCAGCTCCGGTACCGATTCGGGTTCCATACTGAATTTTTTCATCTCAACAGATAGAATCGTCACGATCACCTTAATACTGCCGATCACAGGTATGGCGATGATCATACCGAGTATTCCGGCCAGCATCCCGCCCATCAACACGCCCAGGACGCAAAACACGGGATGAATCTCTACTTGCTCTTTCATCACGAGAGGTAGCACCAGAATATTATCCAGGAACTGCACAATCATCACCACGCCAATAATGCCGATCATGGCAATGATATCGGTCGACGACACGAGGACCAGCAGGGATCCGATCACGGCGCCGATGATGGGGCCAATAATTCGTATCACGTTGGTAATAGCGATGGTAAAGGCAATAACAAGCGCCAGTATGACCGTAAGCGAGGTAAAAAAGACCAGCACCAGAAGAAGCACAAACGACACCACGCCGAGAATAATATTCTCCACCACCAGTCCACGCAGATACGACCCCAGCAAGTCAACCGTCTTTTTTAGTATGTATACGCCCGGTTCAAAGAATGAATTCGGTATCAGCTGTACAGACGTGCGGTAAAACTTGTCGCCATCGAGCAGTGCGAAAACCAGTACGAAAAAGAAAATCATCAGGAATTGTCCGGTCTTCTTGGCGAAGTCACCGACCGAAAAGAGCAGGAAAGAACTCTGTTCCGCCACCCACGCACTGGATTCCCTGATGATCTTCTCGTCTTCCCAGGTCTCGTTGATAATGCCCAATTTCTGCAGTTCTTTCGAGACATCGCGGCCAATATTCACCAACTTGGACTCCGCTTCCGCCTTATAATCATCGGGACGGGAAAGCATTTTGACTTCGTTGTTGACGGCGGGAATAACCTTGTAACCAATGTGAACCAGCGATCCGGCAGTCGCGACGAAAATCATGGTGATCGTCACCGCCTTGGGAATGCCAATGCGACTTGCGCCAAGCACAACGGGGTAAATAATGTACGCAACGAGCAACGCAGAGAACACCGGGGTAAGCAGACTTCTGACCTTGTAAAGCGTGGCGACAACAACTATTGTCGCCACGATGACGAAGAGATTGCGGTAGAACCTGTCATCTTTCATATTTCGCCAGCTTTTCCTGCAATTTGCGATTCTCGAGTTCGGTTGTGCGCAGGCGTTTAGTTGTAGAAATGAGGTTGTCCGCGATGGTGTCGGTGATTCCTTTCAGGATTTTCATCCCTTCTTTCGGGTACTGCGCTGTGAGTGCATCGATATCGAAGGTCGAGAGTGTAAGCAGAATCGTGTCATTCTCGACTGCCTTCGCAGTCGCGGTCCGGTATGTCGCAGATATCAGACTCATTTCACCAAACAGGCCACCGACGGACACGGTCGTGTACACGATCTTCTCGTTGTCGGCCGTCCGCAAATAAATCTCGATGCAGCCCTGCTTTACGATGAACAGACAGATACCAAGATTATCCTGTTTGAAGACAAGTTCGTCTGCTGTGTACCGCCGTTCGACGAGCCGCTGCATGATGAACAATACCGCCTCGGCACTGATTTCCTTGAAGAGATAATTTTTCCTGACAAACAGATAATTCTCGTCTTCCGCGAGGTCGCCAAGCGCCTTGTGGCTGGCACGCTGTATAAGTTTCTCAAATATTTTCATAGCTCTGTTAACGTAATAGCCGGTCATTGTGCCGTCAAATTCCATAACACACAAACGCGCAAATGCCCTATTCGTCGTTATATATTCACACACCGTTTTGTGCCGCGAAATGTGATTATTGCGCATTCTATTCAGTTGCGAACGCCAGCCGACAGATGCGCACGCGATATCTCGACACGCTCGCGTCCGAGCTTGAGCGCGTGTCCAGAAACTGTGGCGCCCTTGACACAATATTCATAGGTGGCGGTACGCCGACGCATTTCACGGTATCGGAGTTGAGCCGATTGATGGATGTGTTCGGCAGGTTCTTTCAGTTCGGCGCCAATCATGAGTTCACGGTGGAAGGCAACCCCGGATCCATCACTCGGGAAAAGGTTCGGGTTTTCCTCGATGGCGGTGTAAATCGCTTTTCTATCGGCGTTCAGAGTTTTTCCGCAGAGACGCGCCGACGCATCGGCCGCGATGGCGAGGTAAGCTGGGTCTACCGGGCCGTCGACGCATTACGCGATCAGGGCGTCGATAACTTCAACTGCGACCTTATCTACGGAGCGCCGCTGCAGACGACCGCAGAATGGGAACTGGACCTGCGGGAGATCGTTCGCCTGGAACCGTTGCACGTATCGACCTACTCGTTGATTGTCGAACCCGACACGCCGCTTGCGCTACGCGGTGTAAACGAGGCAGACGACGATCTTCTGGTGGAAATGTGGCAACTCGCGGAGGACATTTTATTGGACCAATGCGGTCTTGAACGCTACGAAGTATCGAATTTTGCGCGCAACGGGCACCACTGCCGCCACAACGTTGATATCTGGAAAGGCGGTAGGTTTTGCGGCGCCGGACCGGCCGCATGCTATTTCGACGGAACGTCGCGCTGGACCAACCCCTCGGATCTTGATGAGTGGATCGCTCAGGCACCACCAGTGGAAGACTATCTGCCGCCGGACAAGCGAGCGGTTGAGATCTTGGCAACGGGCCTGCGTACGGTCGCGGGCTGGCAGACCGCGGAGTTTCAACAGTGCACCGGAATGGACATCTATTCGCTATGTGGCGACACCTTGAACACACTCGCCGATGCGGGCCTAATGTCGGTCGCAACGGATGGTATCCGATTGACAACCCGGGGACTGCTTCTTGCCGATTACGTCGAACGCGAACTATTGTGAAAGGCCGCGCCAAAATCTTGCGACGCGGGTCGTTGCTTCACGGACTGCCAGGCTACCGATTCGAACGATGAACGCCTCAGGATCCCTCTTTCCCCGGAGCCTCGGCTGGTGCAGGTGCTGCGTCACCACCCGCGGCGGGTTCCGTGGTGGCGCCGGGTGCTGCGGGTGCCGTGGCGCCGGGTGCCTGTTCGCCTTTCTTTGCATCATCGCCGGCCTGGAACAACGATGCGTCGGTTTCTTCTACGGAATCCACAACACTTACACCGCGACCACGCAGCGCGTTGCCCTGGAGTACGGCAAGGCTCAGTGTATTCAGCAGGAAGAAGATACTCAGGATGACCGTGGTTTTGGTGAGAATGTTGCCCGCATTCGAACCGAAAACTTCCTCGGTCGCGCCACCGCCGATGGCGCCCAAGCCACCGCCGCTCTTGCTTCGCTGCATTAAGATGACAACGATGAGCAGAATCGCACATACAACTTCCAAAAACATGCAGAATGAAATGACGAAACCAATCATGCTTAAACTCCGTATTTTATTTTAATCGTGTAACCGGAAATACAATCTACCGTCATTCGCGTGTACTGCGGCGAGGCCGTGTTACGAGCGCGCGGCTTTGACCAGCGCACTGAAGTCTGCGGCCTTCAAACTGGCGCCGCCAACAAGTGCACCGTCGATATCCGGTTCCGCCATCAATTCCGCCACGTTCCCCGGCTTTACCGAGCCTCCGTATTGAATGCGAACAACATCCGCTACGGCCTTATCGAACTGCTGCGCAACACGCTTGCGAATAAACGCATGCACGTCCTGTGCCTGTGCCGGTGTCGCGGTGACACCGGTACCGATGGCCCATACCGGCTCGTATGCAATCACAGTCTTTAACATATCGTCTTTGCTCAATTCATCCAGGCAACCGGCAATCTGCGCCGAAACAACGCTCTCCGTCTCTCCCGCCTGCCGTTGTTCGAGCACCTCGCCAACACAAACAATCGGAATGAGGTCGTGGTCCAGCGCCGCCCGCAAACGCTTATTTACATTTTCGTCGGTTTCGCCGAAGTACTGCCTCCGTTCACTGTGCCCGATAACGACGTAACGCACCGGAATTTCCGTCAACATGCCCGCCGAAACCTCACCGGTAAACGCTCCGCTCGCAGCCCAGTGGACGTTCTGAGCGCCCACATGTATCACGGAACCTTCGGCAGCGGCGGCGGCCACCGCGAGGGAGGTGAACACCGGACACACCACGATATCCACGTCGTCGATGTCGGATAATGAAGCCCTCAACTCCGTCACCGTGTCACGGGTGACGTTGACATTATGATTCATCTTCCAATTGCCGGCCAAAATCGGTCTGCGTTTCATCGTATTCATACCCTCGGGATTATCGATCATTAAGATTCATTGGCATCGTCAAGCGCCTCGACACCTGGAAGGGCCTTGCCTTCCAGGAACTCCAGGGATGCGCCGCCGCCGGTCGACACATGGCTCATCTTATCGTACAGCCCGCATTTGCGCACTGCACTGACGGAATCACCACCGCCGATTATGCTCACTGCACCACTGTCGGCGACCGCACGACAAATAGCGTTTGTGCCCGCAGCGAACGGCGCCATCTCGAAACATCCCATCGGTCCGTTCCAAATTATGGTCTTCGCGCGAGCGACTTCTGCGCAAAATAGCGTAATACTTTTCGGGCCGATATCCACACCCTCCCAGCCATCTGGAAAGTCTCCCGATGCGATTTGTGTGTTGGCGTCGGCGTCGAACCTGTCGGCCAGCACATTATCGACTGGCAGCAGGATTTTTCGCCCTTTATTCTTTGCCGATTCGAGTGTTTTCAACGCGGTTGGAATGAGATCGTCTTCGCAGATCGATGTACCGATCTTCTCGCCCAGCGCCTTCTTGAAGGTATATGACATGCCGCCGCCGATGATGATGGCGTCGACCTTATCGATCAGGTTAAGAAGCAGTTCCAGCTTGCCCGAAATCTTGGCGCCGCCGACGATAGCCAGCACCGGCCGCTCCGGATTCTCAACAGCGGCTCCGAGATACTGCAGTTCCTTTTCCATCAGAAACCCGGCGACAGCAGTCGAGGTATACGACGTGATGACAGCGGTTGACGCATGGGCTCGATGGGCAGCGCCGAATGCGTCATTGACATAAATGTCACCGAGCGCCGCCAGCTGCTGCGCCATCCGATTCTGTCGCTTCTTCATGTCGGCCTTTGCGGCGGCCGCATCCGCATCCGAGAGTTTCGAGACGTCTACTTTTCCCACTTCCTCGGTGTGGAACCTGGTATTTTCGAGTAGCAATACTGCGCCGGGTTTCAGAGCCGCAGCCAGCGCCGCCACGTCGTCGCCGATACAATCCGACGCCATCGTAACATTCAGGCCGCAGTGATCGGTGAGATACGCGCCGACCGGCGCCAAACTGAATTCCTTCTGATATCCGGTGCCTGTCGGGCGTCCGAGGTGGCTCATGAGTACCAGACTGGATCCGGCGTCAAGAATGTGACGGATCGTGGGTAGTGCGGCCTGGATCCGGGTATCGTCCATGATCTTCCCATCATCGATCGGCACATTGAAGTCGACACGCATCACGACTTTGTTGTTACCAAGCTTCACATCACGTAGCGTCTTCTTATTCACTGGTCGTCGTCTCCATATTTGCATCCCCGAAAGGGCTTCATTATCCGACCTCGGCATCGGAACAGTTCATTGATAAAATGGTAATTATATACCGCGAGATGTACAATTCCATTTAATCCAGCCAAAGTATTTCATCGCGAACCCGAGCTGCCACCTACCGGATGAATCCTGAGTCCCCTACGGAAACGGCCCGCCTGGCCCTTGTCGCTACACCGATCGGAAACCTCGGCGACATCACTGTCCGTGCGATCGAATGCCTGAAAAACGCTGACATCATAGCTGCTGAAGACACACGTCGAGCACGCGTGCTGCTGAATCACTACGGCATTTCCACCAGAGTTCTACGGTACAACAAAGACAATGAACACCGGAAGACCGCGATGCTCATTGATGCAGCGCTATCCGGGTCCGCGGTGGCGATGGTGACGGATGCGGGAACACCGTGTGTATCGGATCCCGGCTATCTACTGATGCGACATGCCGTAGACCACGGCATAGAACCGCTGATTATTCCCGGCGTATCCGCACTGACGTTCGCGATAAGCGCATGCGGTCTACCGACCACATCGTTTTACTTCGCGGGGTTTCTCACCCGGAAGTCCTTGAAGCGCAGAAACCGACTACGCGAGTTCCGTGCGATGCGCACCACCATAATCCTATTTGAATCGTGCCACAGGATGGAACGGCTCCTGAAAGAGATCGACGAAGAGATCGGGGGAACCACGCAAGTCGCAATCTTACGGGAGGCAACCAAAAAATTTGAGGAAACGTTGCGGGGCACCGTCGGAATATTGTGCAAACGCCTGGCCGGGCGACGCTGGAAAGGTGAAATCACCCTGGTGATGTCGACGCGGGACGTCGCCGGCCAGGAACATTCAGAATGCAGGGACGGAGACGTACAACACGATAATCACTCATCCAGATCCGAATCGAGATCTTCTTCTTCGTCGTCGTCATAGTCATCGCCGGAATTTTTGAAAAGCAAAGAACCGGTGATCATTGCACCACATTCTGGACAACTGCCTCCTTCATTGTCCACGTCGTCCATCCGAACTTCAACGTCGCAATATGGACATGTCGTCTTTTCCATACCCGATTCCTTCCCGTTCGATTATTGCTCGCAATCAGGAAACTCCTGATGATGAATGGCGCTTCAAAACGCCTACATATTATAGAGCCTGGAATCGCAGTCAAGAATAAATCAGGTATTTTTTAACCTTTTAGCGCCATCAGGAATTCCGCGTTTGTCTTACATTCCCTGAGTTTTTTGATTATCAGCTCCATCGCCTCAGCCGGCTGAACGTCGTTCATGTACCGCCGAAGATGCCAGATACGCTCGAGTTCCTCCGGATGAAGCAGTAGTTCTTCCTTACGAGTACCCGACTTTGCAATGTTGATGGCGGGAAAAATGCGCCGATCCACAAGATAGCGGTCGAGATGTGTTTCCATATTGCCGGTGCCCTTAAACTCCTCGAAAATCACTTCGTCCATGCGGCTACCGGTGTCGACGAGCGCAGTTGCGAGGATGGTGAGACTGCCACCCTCTTCGGTATTCCGCGCGGATCCAAAAATACGTTTGGGCTTGTGAAGCGCATTTGCGTCGACACCGCCGGACAAAATACGACCGCTGTGAGGCTCAATCGTGTTGTATGCGCGAGCCAGGCGCGTGATACTATCCAGAAGGATCACGACGTCTTTCCCGTGTTCAACGAGACGCCTCGCCTTTTCGATTACCATCTCGGCAACCTGGACATGGCGTTGCGGCGGTTCGTCGAATGTCGAGCTGATAACCTCGCCCTTGGTGTTTCGCTCCATGTCCGTCACCTCTTCCGGGCGCTCATCAATGAGCAGAACGATGAGAACAATATCGGAACTCGATGCCGTAATGCTATTCGCGATCTTCTGTAGCAGTATCGTCTTCCCGGTACGAGGCGGTGCGACAATTAGCCCTCTCTGGCCTTTGCCGATGGGCGTGATGAGATCGATGATCCGCGTAGCGATCTCATTAGGGTCCTGCTCCAGCATGAACCGCTCGGTGGGGAAGAGCGGCGTAAGATTCTCAAACGGTATCTTCTCCTTCTTGAATTCCGGCGGCTCACCGTTGATTGCCTCGACTTTCAACATCGCGAAAAACCGCTCCTTTTCACGCGGCGAACGGATCTGCCCTGTGACCATATCGCCTTTGCGAAGCGAGAACCGTCGAATCTGAGACGGACTCAAATAGATATCTTCCGGACAAGGCAGATAGCTGTATTTCGGCGATCTCAGAAACCCGAATCCGTCTCCAAGTACTTCCAGGACACCGCCGCCATACATAAGGCCGCTCTTCTCGGCATTGGCCTTCAATATCTCAAATACGAGGCTTTGCTTGCTTATGGCGCCGACAGCTTCGACACCGAGACCAATCGCCATCTGCGAAAGCTCCGGCATCGACTTTTCATGCAGTTCGATCAGATTGAGACTCGGCGCGAGGATGTCTTTCTGTACGGATGAACCAGAGCCGTGATCGTCACCGTGGTTGCTCTTGGTATTTCTATGGTAACGGCCATTCTTCTTGGGACCGTGATGGCCTGACGAGCGGGCGGACTGACCATGACGGTCATCTCGCTTAGTACGGTGATCGGAGTCTGGCCGGTTGCGCCCGGCGTCACTTGTACCGGTTTTGCCGCCCCCTGGACCGGAATAGTCGGATGCGTTATCCCGATTGGGATTTTGAAATTTTGGTTTTGACCTGGGCATGTTGCCTGAATTCCTTTTATTTGGCGGTGTAGTGCGTTTTCGATTCATGTAGTCACGTAGCGATTAATATTCAATTAGGGTTGATGCGAAATTAACTTCGCGACGACGTCGCATGATTTTCCTGGGCGGCCTGGTTCATCCGATGTCGAGAATGGCATTGTACCCCAATCACGACATCTACCTTCGCATGCACATACCAGCGCAAAAAAGCGCTGTCCATGCATATACATTTGCCGGTATTCGGCGTAGCGATCCGAGGATCATAGGTCGGCAGACGACTTACAGTCGCATTCTTCTTGCCGCAACGATGGCGCAACCCGACAGCGACAGCCCCAGAACAAAGCCATATAGACTTCCAGTCGCCGAGATTCTCCAGTCGCTCAAGGAGTCAACACAGTAATCAGACACACACACCGGACGGCATGCGATACCGGAGAATTCTAAGATTGTGGATGAGTAACAGTCGACTATCTGTGGACCGTTTATGGAAAACAAAACAGAATTAATACTTCGGAATATATGTGAAAGAATCAGCCTGAAATACGTGAGACGACAAAGCGGGAGAAATGAAGGAGGTCGAAACCGGCAGAAACCTTAGACGCGAGGGATATCGCTTTATCATCGTGTATGCGATCCGACCTATGATATCGACTTAGCAACAGTGAGGAAATCGGACCCGCATTATCGTTACTAGTTAGTTTAGGTAAGACCGACATCAATTTCAAGTATCAATTGGTATTTTTTCCGATTTTATTCAGCCGACGCCAGTAACCGGCCTGATCGGATCGTGGTCAAATATACGCATGCCGGTTACGAAATGAGGCACAATTACAGGGCGTCAAAGCTTCGACTCCATTGGAATTCGCATCAATTACATCGCGCAACCCTTTGCAGATAAAGTCAATGCACCACATCCTTATGATAATCCTGCAAACTGCGAACGCCAAGCTTGCCGACAGCCTGAAATGCCTCCAGCCCCGAGACCGCGGCATTCAAGCCACTCATCGTGGTGGTAATCGGTACGCCGTGTATCACGGCTTCGGCGCGCATGCGGATTTCGTCGATTTTCGGATCCGTACCGCTGGAAGGAGTGTTCACGATCCAACCAAGCTTGCGCGCCCGGATCATGTCCAATGCATTGGGACGACCGCTGGATATCTTGAAAACCGCCTCACTTGCGATCCCGTTGTCGCGCAGCACGGTGCTGGTTCCCAGCGTCGCGTAAATGGTGTAGCCAAGCTTGTCCAGCCGCCTGGCAAATGGAACCAGAACGGACTTGTCGGCATCGCGTACACTCAAGAACACATTACCGGACTTCGGCAACGTATTGCCGGCCGCCATTTGGCTTTTAATATAGCTGACTCCGAATGAGTCATCAATGCCCATCACCTCACCCGTGGAACGCATTTCCGGCGAAAGGGTGATATCGGACCCGGGAAATCGAATAAACGGAAAAACCGCTTCCTTCACGGAATAGTGCGTCGGAATGATCTCGCTGGTAAAGTCCAGCTCCTCCAGAGACTTTCCGGTCATCACAGCAGTAGCGATTTTGGCAAGCGGCTTGCCTATCGCTTTGCTGACGAACGGGATCGTACGCGACGCCCGCGGATTGACCTCCAGGATGTAAACATCCTCGTCTCGAATCGCGAATTGTACGTTCATCAAGCCAATGACGCCGAGCTCGCGAGCCAGTGCGTAACAATGCTCACGAATCTGATTTTTGGCAGCATCGGACAAGGTTGTCGCCGGAATGACACAGGCACTATCGCCGGAGTGCACGCCGGCGAATTCGACATGTTCCATAATCGCGCCGATCACCGCAGTCTTACCGTCAGAAACACAGTCAACATCGACTTAAACCGCGTTCTCCAGATAATGATCGATCAGGACGGCACGGTTCTCGGCGGCCGCTGCTGCCTCTACCATGTACTTTCGCAGATACACCTCTTCGTAAACAATGACCATGGCTCGTCCGCCGAGCACAAATGACGGCCTTACGAGAACCGGATAGCCGATCCTGTCGGCCACAGCCACAGCTTCGTCTACCGTCACGGCTGTGCCATTGGGGGTTTGGCGGATACCCAGCTTGTCCACGAGTTCCTGAAAGTACTTGCGGTCTTCCACCGCTTCGATACTGCACGGAGGTGTCCCAAGAATCTGTACGCCGTTAGCCTCAAGGGCTGTCGCGAGGTTTAGCGGTGTCTGGCCGCCGAACTGAACGATTGCACCACTACATTTCTCGTTGCGATAGATGTGCAGCACATCCTCGAGGGTGAGCGGTTCGAAATAGAGTTTGTCGCTGGTGTCGTAATCGGTACTAACGGTTTCGGGATTGCTGTTGACCATGATCGACTCGTACCCCAACTCGCGGAGGGCATATGAAGCGTGAACGCAGCAATAGTCGAATTCAATGCCCTGCCCGATTCGATTCGGGCCGCCGCCAAGTATCATCACTTTCTTGCGCGGTCCCGGAACGGATTCATTGAAATCTCCATAGGTCGAGTAGTAATACGGCGTATGGGCAACAAACTCGGCAGCGCACGTGTCGACGAGACTGTACACAGGGTGAATGCCCAACGCGTCGCGGGCGGCGCGTACGTGATCCTCGGTGTCGTCCAGAAGGAAGGCGATCTGCCGGTCGGAATAACCGAATTCCTTGCATTGTCGAAACAGCGCAACGTCTTCGCGCAATGCTGCCAGACTGCCCGCACCGCTAATTTCATCCTCATATGCCGCAAGGTCGGCGAGATGATTCAGGAACCAACCGTCAATTCCCGTGAGTTCATGAACCCGTTCCGTCGACCAATCACGCCGAAAGGCTGCCCGCACGGCGAAAAGCCGCATTGAATTTGGCAGTTCAAGCAGCGCCGCGAGCGCATCATCATCCGCAGACTCGAAACGTTGGTCGCGGCCGTCAGCGCCAAAGCCAGATCGACCAATCTCCAGCGACCGTAGCGCCTTCTGCAATGATTGCTTGAAGGTCTTTCCTATGCTCATCGTCTCACCGACCGATTTCATCTGCGTGCCGAGAAGATCCTCGCTCAGTGGAAATTTTTCAAAGGTAAAGCGCGGCACCTTCGTAACAACGTAGTCAATGGTGGGCTCGAATGATGCCGGCGTTACACGGGTGATGTCATTGGGGAGTTCGTCAAGCGTATAACCAACGGCCAGCTTCGCCGCAATTTTAGCGATGGGAAACCCCGTGGCTTTCGAGGCGAGCGCGCTCGAACGCGATACCCGCGGATTCATTTCGATAACGACCATGCGACCGCAGGTGGGGTCGATCGCGAACTGTACATTGGAACCGCCGGTTTCGACGCCGATCTCCCGCATGACCAGCAACGCCGCATCACGCATAATTTGATATTCCCGGTCAGTCAGAGTCTGCGCCGGTGCGACCGTGATACTGTCGCCGGTGTGCACGCCCATCGGATCAAGATTTTCGATCGAACAGATCACAATGCAGTTGTCTTTTCGATCCCGTATCACCTCCAGCTCGAATTCCTTCCAGCCGTTGATACACTCTTCGATCAATACTTCGGAGATTGGGCTGCAGCGCAGTCCGGTGTCGACGATGTCATGAAACTGATCCGCGTTAAATGCGATGCCCCCACCGGTCCCACCAAGGGTAAAGCCAGGCCGGATGACCAGGGGAAAGCCCCCGAGATCATCGACAGTCGCCAATGCCTCTGCCATAGTGTGAACGGAGACGCTTCGCGGCACTTCAAGGCCAATTTTGGTCATTGCCGCCTTAAAAAGCGATCGGTCTTCGGCCTTTTCGATCACATCCGCACGGGCGCCGATTAACTCGACGCCGTGTCGCTCGAGTATCCCCGCGCCGTGAAGCTCCATCGTGAGATTCAAAGCTGTCTGGCCACCGAGTGTCGGCAACAGCGCGTCGGGGCGCTCACAGCGGAAGATCTCTTCGATGATATCGATCGTCAACGGCTCGATGTAGGTTTGGTCGGCAAATTCCGGATCGGTCATGATCGTCGCCGGATTGCTGTTTACAAGGACGACTTCATAACCTTCTTCCCTGAGCGCCTTACAGGCCTGGGTGCCGGAATAGTCGAATTCGCACGCCTGCCCGATGACAATGGGGCCGGAGCCGATAAGCATGATCTTGTGTATATCGTTTCGTTTAGGCATGGTTTGCTTACATGTGGCGGATGGTTGGGTTGGGCCGGGTCAAGTCGGCATTAGGCGCAATCACTCATCGACATCGTCAACGTGTTCACGCTCGCAACCCAGCGAGGGTTTCACGGCGTATTCGCCCGAATAACAGGCGTGACAATAATCGGAGGCAGTACTATTCTTGACACAGGACAGCATGCCGCTCAGTGAAAGGTACGATAGACTGTCGACCTGAATCAGCTTGGCAATTTCGTCAATTTCATAATTGTTCGCGATCAGCTCTTCTTTATTCGGGAAGTCGATGCCGTAGTAACACGGACTGATGTGCGGCGGACAACTTACTCGCATGTGCACTTCCTTCGCACCGCAGTCGCGCAGCGTCCGCACGCGTTCGCGGCTTGTATTGCCGCGGACAATACTGTCTTCGATAAGACAGACCCGCTTCCCCTTGATCGCCTCGCTTATGGGATTCAGCTTGATGCGCAACGCGGACACCCGTGCTTCGTGATTTGGCTGTATAAAGGTACGTCCTATATAATGATTCCGCATGATGCCCAGATCGAACGGCAACCCCGATGCCTCGGCAAAACCGAGTGCTGCATACACACCGCCGTCCGGAACCGGCATGACCACATCGGCGTCGACCGGGGACTCCTCGGCCAGCTTCCGACCGAGTGCTTTCCGAACTTCATATACAGACTCCTCGAAAACTAATCCGTCTGGCCGGGCGAAATATACAAGCTCGAAAATACAATGCGCTTTCCGACCCGCAAACGTGAACATCTCCGACTCGATGTTGCCGTTGTTGTCTACGATAATAAATTCACCGGGCTTCACGTCACGCTCGTACTTCGCTCCGATCATGTCCAGCGCCGTCGTTTCCGATGCAAAGACAACGGCCTGGTCCAGGCTCCCCATCACGAGGGGACGAAAGCCATGCGGATCCCGAGCCGCAACCATGCCCGCTTCGCACGAGGCAACGATCGAATAGGCGCCGGCAACACTCTTCAGAGCCGTCTTCAATGCATCCCACGGCTTCGCCCCCATACGATGATTGCGCGCAGCGACGTGCAGCACGACTTCGGTATCTGTATTACCCTGCAGAATCGCACCATTCTGCTTGAGCTGGTTCCGGAGCGCACCCCCGTTTGTGAGCGTACCGTTGTGCGCCAAGGCGAGATACCACTTATCGAACTCCACCGCGAACGGTTGCGCGTTCACAAGCGACGATGACCCCGCCGTACTGTAACGAACATGTCCTATCGCCATCGACTGGGGTGTCTTCCACCATTCCTTCGGTAACTTGCGAAACACATCCGCAACCAGTCCCATACCCTTGTGAAGTTCGCATTTACCATTACGCAACAGAAAAATTCCCGCACTTTCCTGCCCACGATGTTGCAAGGCGTAGAGCCCCAGACGCGTTAGGTCTGCCGCCTGGGGGTGATTTGCGATACCGAATATGCCGCAATGATCCTTGGGCTTGTCTGATTCAAGAAATGTATTCATATGATCGCTGGAGTTCGGGATGACCGTTTATGGTGCGCACCGATGCGCACCGCGAATTCACGTTCGTCGGATTACGTTGCGGATCGATGTTCATCTGCCAGTGACATGTCGCGATGCTGCGCGGCAGCCTGGATAAAACCGTAAAATAAGGGGTGGGCGTTCAACGGGGTCGATTGAAATTCAGGGTGAAACTGGCACGCAACGAACCACGGATGGTCGGCTATTTCCACGATTTCGACCAGTTTCCCGTTGGGAGACATTCCGGAAAACACCATGCCATGCTCTTCAACGATGTCGCGGAATTCATTGTTGAACTCGAATCGATGACGATGTCGCTCGGCGATCTCTTTCCGAGCGTAGGTCATGGCGGCTTTGGTGTCTGGTAAAATCTTACAGGGGTAGGATCCCAGGCGCATCGTCCCGCCCTTGCGGGTAACTTTCTTCTGGTCTTCCATCAGATCAATTACCGCATGTATCGTTTTGGTGTCGAACTCCCTGCTGTTCGCTCCGATCAGTCCACAGACATTGCGAATAAATTCGATCACAGCGCACTGCATCCCGAGGCAAATTCCGAAAAACGGGATGCCGCGCTCGCGGGCGATTCGTATCGCTTCGATCTTCCCTTCGATGCCACGGTCGCCAAAACCGCCCGGAACCAAAACGCCGTGGACACCGTCAAGCATCTTTTCCGCATCTTTCTTTTCGAGATCTTCCGCCTCCAGATGGCGAAAACGCACCTTCACGGAATTGGCGATCCCACCATGCCCGAGCGCTTCGTAAATGCTTTTGTAAGCATCAGTTAAACTGATATACTTGCCGACAACAGCGATTTCAACTTCTTGATTTTGCGGATGGATAAGGGCGTGAACCATATCCTTCCAATCCTGTATCTTCAATGAACTCACATGAAGCTTCAGTAATTCCAGGACATAGGTGTCGAGGTCCTGTTTGGCAAGTTCAAGCGGCACTTCATAGATAGAATGCGACACATCCCGCTCTTCAAACACAAGGTCCTTGGTCACGTTGCAGAACAGTGCAAGTTTTTCTTTGTGCTCGAGCTTCAGCCGGTGATCGGATCGACAGATCAGCATGTCGGGAATGATACCGATTTCGCGCAGAATACCCACGGATTGCTGAGATGGTTTGGTTTTCAATTCACCGGCAGCACGGATATATGGCACCAACGTAAGGTGAATGAAAAGTCCATTGCTCCGGCCCAATTCCTGCCGAAACTGACGAATCGCCTCGAGAAACGGCAGCGATTCGATGTCACCTGCGGTCCCGCCGATCTCGATGATGGCAATATCGAAATCACCGGTATTCTCAAGAGACCGAATCGAAGCGATGATTTCGTCGGTTATATGGGGCACAACCTGAACCGTCTTGCCGAGATAACCACCTTCGCGCTCGCGGGCGATCACCGAACTGTAGATACGGCCGGTTGTATAGTTGCTCTCGCGGCAACACGGAATATCCGTGAACCGCTCATAATGTCCCAGATCAAGATCTGTCTCGGCGCCGTCTACCGTGACGTATACCTCTCCGTGTTGGTAGGGCGACATTGTACCCGGATCGACATTCAGATACGGGTCCAGCTTCTGCATGCGAACGCGATAACCACGTCGACTGAGCAATAATGCAATCGACGCAGTCGTAATTCCCTTGCCCAGGGACGAAACGACGCCGCCAGTAATAAAGATGTACTTCACAGATTTCTTTTTCCTTGCCATAGTTTTTCAACATGAAAGAGTTGGTTACACTGCCAATTCGGTGACTCAATCGGCGGCCTTCAGTGTGCTGCGAGCACGGGTCAAAGCCCGGAACACGTTAGCGCAGCACTTTCAACATACGGCGAAAAGTCTCGCCTTCTCCTGTTCGCAGCATTTCAAATAACACCATCTCGGTGGTCGCTATCTGCGCCCCCGCCTGCTGCATTCGCGCCATAGCAACCTCTTGGTCGACCGCGGAGCGCGATGACACGGCATCCGCTACAACGTGGGCGTTAAAGGCTGCGTCGACCAGATCAACAACCGTCTGGTATACACAAACGTGGGCCTCAATACCGGCCACGACAATATCGCGACGCGAGGAATTAATCAAAAAATTCCGGCAGTCACCGGCGCCCAAACAACTGAAGCTGGATTTTTCGAATACGGTTGCATGCTCAAGCATCTCCGCGATC
>JAJFLQ010000101.1 GCA_021772615.1 Verrucomicrobiota bacterium
AACAGGTTCCCTGGAACCGGCTGCGGTCGACGAAACTCTCGGCCAGGTAGACCGGGTGGCCGTATCTTTGCTGCCAATCGTCACTGAGCACTCGCAACGTCTTGGCAAGGACGTGGCTTGCCAGGCATTTTGAGGTCACCCGTCGGCCAATTCAGCTGAAATCCAAACTACGGGTTTCCGCCCAGCCGACAAGCGGTGGAAGCTCTTGCGCATATCCGTTGGTGGAACATACAGGTGACGCTACGAATAGCGGAACACTTTCAACGGTAACTCAAACGAAATTAATGCGCCTCCGCCGCCTCTGTTTTCAGCCCATATTCGGCCCTGATGACTCTTAATAATCTCCTGGGATATTGACAACCCCAACCCCGTTCCCCCCGCTCCAGTTTTCGTGTTGCTTGATTGAATGAATTTGTCAAAAACCGTCTCCAACTCGTCCTCAGGGATTCCCCTACCGTGATCCTGAATGGAGAATTTTACGTGATGTTTTGTCCGACTGAGAGCGACCTCGATAATGCCTCCGGTCGGAGAAAATTTGACTGCGTTACTCAGCAGATTGCGAATGACTTGCATGATTTTTGAACGATCAAGGACAATCTTGGGGATACTGTCATTGTGAATGTAATTAATGGTGATATTGCGTTCCGACATCAAGGTATCAAATTCTTCTATTACTGTGAAAACCAACACATCGATATCACACTTATTGAAAACAAATTCCATTTTGCCAGACTCAAGTTTTGCCAGGTCGAGAAGATTATTGAGTAGCGAGAGCAGGATGTGACCACTCTTCTCAATTTTTTGAAAATATTGGAGAGTTTTTTCTGCTGTCACAGTCGTATGTTTCTTAATGCCGAATCCGGCAAAACTGAGTATGCCGTGCAGCGGCGTTCGCAGTTCGTGGCTCATATTCGCAAGAAATTCACTTTTCGCGGTATTGGCTGCATCAGCATTCTCCTTTTGTATTTGAAGCTCTTCCAGTGCTTGTTCACGCCGGAAATGCATTATCGCATGCGCCACCTGATTAGCGATATCTTCGGAAAAAAGGACTTCATCATCGTGCCAGATCCGCAGTTCAGGCCCCACATGCTCATTGCACACAACACCGATTACATCTCCCGCAATACGAATTGGTGCGTCGAGCATGGACGCAATATCTAAGGGATCGAGATACCCTTCTTTGAATTCCTTCGTCCTGGGGTCACGTTTGGCATCGTCAACCCGAATCGCAAGATTACATCTCAACGCCTTAAAGTATTCAGGATAGCTCTCCTGTTGAAGAACCATGTTTTCGCTATGCTTCCTGGCTGTTTTTTCAAACAGGTCATCACACGTAAGCGTGCGGTCTTCGTCACTCAGAAACCAGATACTGACCCTTTCAATGTTGAGGGCATCGGCCGCCACTTCAGTGATGGTTCGTGCTGCTTGCTTGAAATCTCCGGCCAATATGGTTTTGTTGGTTACGAGTTGAAGGATCATAGATTGCTGTCTATGCAGACGATCTCTGCGTTCTCTATCTGAGTCTTCCAACCGAATCCAGTGAGTAATGTCTTGCGCAACACAAACGAATTTTGAGGTCTGCCTTTCTCTATCACCCATTGCAGACGCCGAAAATAAAACCGGTAGTTTTTTCAGCGTTTTCGATTTGTACGTCGTTTTGAGATTTTTAATGGGACGGTCTTCGCCTAGTTTCTCCAGCGCTGTTCCATCAAGTAAATTCTCATCGCCAAAAATGATTTTGGCGGGCTTACCGATCAGTTCGGACTCTCCATACCCCAGCATGTTCAATAATGATGAATTGGTCGTTTGAATCGTTCCATCTACCGTGACGACGAATAGCGCATCCGTCATCGACCCCAGAATGTCGTTGACATAGCTTTTTGAGACGGTGGTTTCGTTCAGTTCGGCGGTCATTTTATTGAAGGCCATGGTAAGATCTCCAATTTCATCGTTACGTTTGATGTCGACACTGTGATCGAGATTACCATCAGCGATGGACTTGGAGGCTTCGGTCAAGGCCTTGATTGGATTAGCAATGCTATCGGCGACCCAAAGCGATATCAACGAACAGACGATGATCAGAATTATCAAGATGGTCATCGTACGCCTGACGATATTTTCTATCTCAATATTAATTCTCTCTAAACTCACTCCCACCTGCACATACCCGACGTAAATTTGGTCTTCATCGAAGACAGGATTTTGGAAGAGCAATAATGGGGATTGATATTCATTTATCGTCTCTATCGTTGAGACGCTATCGACTCGTTGAAACTCTGATTCTTTCGTCTGCGTTAGAATGTCTACAGTTGCAGTTTTTGCAAGCAGTACATTGTCTACATCGTGAACGCTCGCATAGACAATATCATCGACCATAAAAAGGTGCTTAATTGACTGTTCCAAGGTCTCTATATCTTCGATAAGTATGCCTTCCATTGAACGTCTTGCGAAGTGATCAACGATAAGTGAACCCCTTTTTGTGAATTCGTCATACACCCTGGATTTCAGATTCTTCAGGAACAGCAGTGAGACGATAGTCACCGTAGAAATCACCAGCAGGGAGACGATTGCAAAGATTTTAGTTTTAAGGTTCAACATGTCCCGCTATTCTGAGAAGATCACCATTGAACTCATGAGGTTGCCATGAAAAAAGCCGTAGTCCTTAATATCCCCCTGTTCACCGGCAGTGAATGCGCCAATGAACGGTTTTTCGCCGAGGACGTCCTTTATTTGACTAACCATTGCAGTTGTCTCTCCGTCTTCGCCGAATCCCAGGACATTGGCGGCGCCACCACAATAGATGTGTATTCCACCGGCGATATCCTTAATTTTTATCTTACCGTCGATAAGTGCATTTTTGGCGACAACGCCGGCGCGCTTCTTTAGTACTCTATTGTTTCCTTCCACAAAATATATCATCTCACCATTGTGAATATCACCACCCATATTCATGGAACCGTCAGGATTAAACTTCCACGGCCGCACAGCAATGTATCGCAGTTTCCCATTGGGTAATCGTATCGCTTTCGCAAGCGGGCAAACGGAACTCGACATCACCATCACACTTTCCTGTGACGCATCGATGTCGTCGAAGTGGCCGTGCGCCCACTCCCGATAGACTTGTTGTGCTGGTCTTCCGTCGATTTCAGCCAACAGTCGCCCGTTGCCGGAAGTAATTTTTCCTGATTTCTTTTTGCCGATAAATCCGGCATAGAATGAGGCCCCGATTTTCTTTTTCGAATAGATGAGCCCCACAACGACTCCGGGCTTGACTAAGCTGTCGCGGTCAAATACATATCCCGGGCGATAGTCGTTATCGCACGCCGTGCCGCCGACAAGCGACACGCTCTTCGGCAATACAGAATTCAAACCTTCGATGATAGTGTCTTCACTACCTTTCGCGGTACCGAGGAGTACGACAGCAGGGGCATCAGTGGTCTCCATTCCGGCATCTTTCACGGCGTCTTTCACCGCTTCTTTGGTGGTTGCGATGACATCGGTTCCAGTGTCAAGTTTCTTCACGCTGACTCCAAACGAAAAGTCGCTACCCTGGTATCCCATGATGGCGAGTGACCCGCCGTCACCCAGATGCAACCCGTCCGACGAAAACACGCCACGGTAAACATTCATTCCAAATAGCTTCGCTTCGGGAAATTGGCGTCTCAATTCGGCATGGATATGGTTGTCTCCGTAGTTCGCCGTATAATAGACGACGATGAAATCCGGCGCCGCTACTTTTTCCTTCATCATTGATATGGCCTCCTGAATTGCCGGGATTCCACCTTTGGGATTGACGCTCCAGCCATGGGCCATTGTCAGGCTATCCGCCATCACGAAAATTTGCGAGTTTACGAATATGATCATGATGCAAATCTTGCTGACGCTCAAATTTGTATACTTCATTCTGGCTCTACTCCTTTGAGATTTATGTAAGTTCTTACTCTTAATAGTCTATTCGTACACCGAGTGCTAATCCCTGTCCATCGAGGTTAGGGTTGGCCTGCTCAAAGCCGTTGAACCGATACTCAGCGACCAGCATGAAGAACGGGTTCAATTTGAAATTCAGTTGCGGCTCGACGCCCCACCGGTCTGATCCGACCTCACTGGCGTTCAAGTCCGCGAACCCGTTAATGAACAGTCGCTCCGAAATTGGGATGAAGTAAATCAGGCTTGCCTGCCCTCCGTCACCATCGGTTTCAAATGGCAACAGCCGCCACTGCAGCCAACTGTGCTGGCGGTTTTCTCTCCAGAAAGGAAAAATTCAAAGGTAATTTCTTTATTGACGGATTGATCGCAAGTGTATTGAAGCCGCAATTGTCGAAATAATAGGTTGCACCAACATGAATCGTCGTCTCTTGATCTCCGGAGCCTCGATGTGTTGTCGGTATGCGGGGCCCACGGGTCGGCGAACGAGAAGGCTCTTCTTCGGCGGAGAGATTGCCTGCAATGAACACGCACGTGATGATGACAAGAACGTTGAGTGTGTGAGAAACAGGCGTTCTTAAGTAGTCGCTTACACAACCGGAATGTATCGATACATAGTAAACCATAGTATCGGTCCCCTGGGATAACGCGTGGTTGTTGGTAAATGGCGTGTCTGACCTTTTTCAGCCTGCAATTTGTTCGCAAATACGTAGGCAGGGTCACTATTCGTGTCGAATGTACGCAATTGCCGCGCCACAAGCGAGTAATGATGAGATCTCCACGGCTGACTTGAGGCATTTCGCTGGAGTTTTTCGCCGCTACACACTTCAGAGACCAGCGTGATCCGAAGGGGTGAGAGAGTTTGCTTTTGGTGAATACGGACAAACCATGCGGCATCAACGTACGTAACGACAAACTATTGAACGATAGTCGGGTAATCGCCCGAGGAAGCGCGGGCGTCATATAGTTTCGGAAAAGACGGTTGCGATTTCCACCCCGATGGTGGCAACAATGGCAGTTGACCCGACGGATCTCAGGTATTCGACGGCAAGTTAGCCCGCAACGATGTCCTCGTTGCCGGTTGAGCGCCGCGGCGGCTGAATGCGAGTGCGACGAAATACACTTGATATTTTCATTCTAAATCCTACAATTATGTAGGTTCTCTCTCTATTCAATACAGTCCTGTCGAGTTGATGCCGGTTTCCGAGATTCCGGTAGGTATTCATGTCTACGATTCCGCGGCAAGCAACATTCAAAAAAGAAGTCAAAGAGCTGACGTTGCTCTTTGAGATAAGCCAGGCTCTCGATCGCAGCGTCGATCTGCGGGATGAGGTTGATGCCGTCCTCAAAGCAATTGCACGCCATACGGATATGGTGCGCGGTACGTTGACGCTTCTAAATCGTAGATCCGCACAGATTTATATCGAAAGCGCGCATGGACTCTCCGTAAAGCAGCAGGAGCGAGGTAGGTATCGTACCGGTGAGGGGATTACCGGGCAGGTTGTCCAGTCCGGCCGCCCGATGGTGATCCCGCGTATCGCGGACGAACCCAGATTCCTTGATCGGACGGGCGCGCGCGGAGATATTCACAAAGATCAAATTGGCTTCGTTTGCGTTCCGATTAAGATCGGCAGGGAAACCATCGGGGCATTAAGCGTCGATCACCTCTTTCCCAAATCCGAAAGCCTTGATGAGGACGTTCGCCTATTGACTATCATTGCGTCAATGATTGCTCAGGCTGTGCGTATTCGCCAGGAAGCCATGGAAGAACGCGACCGCCTCATCAAGGAGAACACCCGCCTTCGGCAAGAATTGAAAGACCGCTTTCGACCGGCCAACATCATTGGTAATTCGGGTGCCATGCAAGAGGTTTTTGATCTCATAGCTCAGGTTGCCAAGAGTGACAGTACCGTATTCATCAGGGGAGAAAGTGGTGTTGGCAAAGAACTTGTGGCGCATGCGGTCCATTATAACAGCCTCCGTGCGGCTAAACCGTTTGTAAAGGTAAATTGTGCGGCATTGCCCGAAGCCATAATCGAAAGCGAGTTGTTCGGTCATGAAAAAGGCGCCTTTACCGGTGCCGTGACCCAGCGGAAGGGCCGTTTCGAGCTGGCGGACGGCGGCAGCATTTTTCTGGACGAAATCGGGGACCTGTCACCCGCGATGCAGATCCGGCTTCTGCGCATCCTGCAGGAACGGGAGTTTGAACGGGTCGGAGGTGTCGAGACCCGAAAGATCAATGTCCGCGTCATTGCCGCCACCAATCGCAATCTGGAGGCGCTCATGGCAGCCGAACAGTTCAGACAGGATTTATATTACCGGCTAAATGTGTTTCCGATCCATATCGCGCCGTTACGGGAACGGCGCGCCGATATCCTTGATTTGTCGAACCACTTTGTCGGGTTCTACAGCAAAAAGAATCATAAGACCATCAAACGCATTTCAACGCCGGCCATCGATATGCTCATGAGCTACCATTGGCCAGGCAATGTCCGGGAGTTGGAAAATTGCATCGAGCGCGCCGTCTTACTCAGCAACAGCGACGTTCTCCACGGTCACCATCTGCCTCCGACACTGCAATCCGCAGAGGCCAGCGGGACGGTTGTCCATGAGACCCTGAGGGAAACAGTGGAAAACGTCGAACGGGAAATGATCGTTGATTCGCTGAAGAATACGCGGGGCAACCAGGCTGAATCGGCACGTGCACTGGGCATTTCAGAACGTATCATGGGGCTGCGCGTGAAAAAGTATCACATTAATGCCCGTGAATTTCGGACCGCGCGCGTGCGTTAGCTGGAACTACAGCCGAAAAACAATTCTGGGGAACCCGGCATAGGCGAATGACTCCGATATTATGTCAACGTGCCTTTCTGCCGCATCATAGTCTTGTAGCACGACACCGGGTTACTCCCGAGTTTGACATCGCACAGCTACAGGTTGGAAAACCTGTGCTACTCCTCACCACGAACGCAGCGCGCCAGAAGCCTGTCGGGCTTCGCCCGACTGGCTTCTGGACGACAGGACGAACCGTTTCCCCGCGTGCCCCCTACAATCACCCTACTTTTTCGTAGCCTGCTGCATAAAAAACTACATTTTTGTAGAATCCCTTGCCCGGAATGGTAGCCTCGATGCTTTATTGCGGCAGCAAGATATTTTGCAACATATTCATTTCTAATTGGTTGTATATATTTGTCAAATTAATGGCATACAAATGGCTTCTGTATCGGGCATAACCCAACGTCGAAGCTTCAGCTATTCACGATCTTTCTATAGAGGAGACTTACCGCTTATGTTTAGTCAGAGGATATCAATAAGGGCCATGTTTTTAACCATATGCGTATTGGGATTCGTACCTGCAGCGCTTGCGCAGGATGAAGCGGTATCGCCGGCAATGTTTACGGTAAATAATACCTGGATGCTGGTGGCGACGTTCCTCGTGTTTATCATGCACCTCGGCTTCGCCTGCCTGGAGGCCGGATTGACGCAGGCCAAGAACACGGTCAATATCCTTTTCAAGAATACTACGATCATCGCCATCGGTCTGCTGACCTATGCCATATGTGGATTTAATCTCATGTATCCCGGTGACTTCAACGGGTTCATTGGTTTCGCAGGTATGTGGCTTGATCCGGGCGCTGAAGGCCAAACGTCGGCTTATGCGGGAGGCGCTTACACCTACTACACGGATTTTCTGTTCCAGGCGATGTTTGCCGCCACAGCGGCGACGATCGTATCCGGCGCGGTTGCCGAGCGTGTCAAGCTCAAGAGTTTCCTGGTCTTTTCTACCATCTACGTCGGCCTGATCTATCCGATCGCCGGTTCATGGAAATGGGGCGGCGGTTTCCTGGACGGGAAGGGATTCTACGATTTTGCCGGTTCCACGTTGGTTCATTCGGTCGGAGGATGGGCAGCGCTGGCCTGTGTCATTCTGCTTGGCTCGCGCGTCGGCAAATATTCAGACGACAGAGTCAACGCGATTGAAGGACACAGCATGCCGTTGGCCACGATCGGTGTCTTCCTGCTTTGGTTGGGCTGGTACGGATTTAACGGCGGCTCGGTATTGAGCGCGGACCCCAATCTCGTGTCCCTGGTCTTTGTGACGACCTCCATCGCCGCGGCCGCAGGCATAATCGGTGCGATGTTCACTACCTGGACGGTGCAGAAAAAGCCCGACCTTTCCATGGTACTGAACGGCGCCCTGGCCGGGCTTGTAGGCATTACTGCGGGCGCCGATACCGTATCCCCGGCATCTGCTGTGATAATAGGACTTATAGCCGGTATACTGGTCGTGTTCTCCGTGCGGACCTTTGACAAGTTGAGGATTGACGATCCGGTTGGCGCCATCAGTGTGCACCTCGTGTGTGGTATCTGGGGAACGTTGGCTGTGGGTATCTTCAGTACCAACCCCGAACATTCCTTTATCATCCAGGCGCTTGGCGTTTGTTGTTACGGCGGTTTCTGTTTCGTCGCCGCGTTTCTTGTCTTCGGCCTGATCAAGATTACGATGGGCGTCCGCGTAACTGAGGAGGAAGAACTGACGGGATTGGATATTGAGGAGCACGGGATGGAGTCCTACGGTGGGTTCCAGATATTCGCCACGCAGTAGAATAATCTAATTGCACCACTACAATAATGGTGACGGGAGAACCACAATGAAACTCGTAGTAGCCTATATACAGCCCGGCAAACTCAACCGCGTAAAACGTGTACTTGCCGAGAATAAAATAACCAAAATGTCGATCACGAACGCCCTGGGTTGTGGGCAACAGATGGGATTTACGGAAACGTATCGCGGTGTGCCGCGTGAGGTTAACCTGCTTAAAAAAGTCCGCATCGAAATTGCGGTCAATAACGAATTCGTTAAACCGGCAGTAGCCGCGATAACCGAAGGAGCTAAAACGGGAGCGATTGGCGATGGCAAGATCTTTGTAATCGACCTGGGTGAATGTATCCGTATCCGCACCGAGGAAGTCGGCGAAGCTGCCATCGGATAGATTATGTTCCGCTGATCCACCCCGGTGATCGAACAGCCGGGTGCGGACGGCGCATAGGGTCATTGCCATAGTACATGTCTATGTCTTCGCAAGGTTTCAATCGTATCTCGTTTACCTGGATCGGCATGGTTCGAGGAAAACGCAATATTCACGACCTTGTCTATCGATCGCCGCGCCTGGCGAACGCTGCGCAACACAGAGAAGGATGTCACTGATATAAATGATTGACTTTGTAGCGACATTTGTTGTTTTTTTCGCGGTCGTTGATCCTATTGGCACTGTACCAGTATTTATCGCCGTCACGTCACATTTCGACAAAGACGGTAGAAAAAGAATTGCGCTGATTGCATCTCTGGTAGCGGCAGCGGTACTTTTGTTCTTCGTCGTAGCCGGAGAGTACATCCTGATTGCGATGTCGATACCACTTCCCGCGTTCCAGATTGCGGGTGGAATCGTCCTGTTTATTTTTGCACTGACAATGATCTTCGGTGAGAGTAAACCTGATGAAGAGGTTAAACTGGTACACAGTCATCGCGAGACGGCCGTGTTTCCACTCGCAGTTCCTTCCATTGCAAGCCCAGGAGCAATGTTGGCTGCCGTATTATTAACCGAAAACAATAGATTTAGCGCCTGGGAACAAGTACAAACAGCATCCATGATGTTAGCTGTGCTTTTTGTGACGTATCTGTTAATGCTTATAGCAGGCCACGTTAATCGATTGATCGGATCCAGTGGTGCGAGTGTCGTTAGTCGGGTAATGGGCCTAATATTGGCATCAGTCGCAACGTCCAACACCTTGGCAGGTATTAAACTGTATTTTGGCCTGTAAAGTCAATCGCATGCCGACGGACCCCGAATGGCGGAAGTTCCCCTTCGACCTTGCAAGATTCCTCGTGATCAATACATTCCGGCTTCGTGGCCGAATCGAGTAGCGATTGTACCTACACTGCTTTGCAAGTTGCCCCACATGCTCATACGAGACCATGATCACACGCGATATCTTCGACCATTTCCGTAGCGCCAGGACGGTTCGAAACTACCCTGCGGATCCCGCGGTAATCCAGTTCCAGAGTTCGACAGAGCTGTAAGGTTGAACGTCCATTTTTTGAACCGGCCGCGTCCTGGGTGTAGGCGACCGCTTTACAGTTCGCGCAGATTTTGAGGTTACCCGGCCGAGTAACTGTAAAGCGGTCGCCTACCCCCCGAAACCAACGTCGCTTGCAGCTACACGACAAAAGTCTGTACACCAAACGCTGGTGAAAGCGGCAGCGTGTAGCCACGTCTCTGTGAGACGTGTCGTACGTTACGTTGCTTCGCGTTGCGTGGGACGGCTTTGTTAAAGAGATTCGCATCGAAGACGTCGCTGAATCGATATCAGGTCAGTAACCAGAGCTTTCTCAAAGCATGTGGAACAAAAGAAGATCTGAGCGAAAAGATAAGGCTATTCAGGCAAGTCGTCGGTGAAGATCTTCCTGAAAACTGGCAGCAATACTTCAAAGAGTTGCTGGATAACTGCAATCCCTTAAAGCAGGTGGGGCCGCACGCCGTATTTAAACTTTCCCGCAACAAGGCGCTGATAACATTGGTGGCCCAGGATCCCGTTCTGCGCCGGCTGGTGCTCAAGGCTGAAGACCATCATGTCATTGTCTTTCGTACCCACCTGGCCCGTTTCAAGAGTCGTATGAAGGAGTTGGGATACTTGCTGTAGGTGCCCGTCAGGAGTATCCGTGAGGATGACTTTGGACGGAAGCACCAAGTACTTCAGAACGTTGCACCGATCCAGGCGCCGAGAACCACGGCATCACCGATTTTACCGGTGCCGCCGGGCTTCTGTATATATTGAATCGACGGCTGGACGAAGAAGGCGGGCTTCAGCTGAAGCCGATGGCCCAGTTCGTAGACGGACTCAAAGTCCAGGTTGTTGCGAATGGAGTCGGCATAGTCGTCGCTGAGCCGCCCGTAGGTCGCAAACAGCATGGTGTGATCATTTTCGCGGCCCGGAATTATGCCCTTACCGTTGAATCCGCAACTGACCTGTACCGGCGTCCTGGCCACGTCATCATGACTTGAATAGGTCGCCATGGCAAACAGCTTGCGTCCCTCGGCCACTTCGACATCCGCATGGGCATAGGTGCGCAGGAAATAGTCCGTGGTGCCGATGCCGTCGAAGTCGCGGAAATCGTGGAACGAATTCACCGCGCCTATGAAGGCACGGACCGGGAATTCGATATTCTGCGGCGTCCAGTCGTATTGCGACAGTACAGAAACGCCGTCATCGCCACAAATACTAAAGTCGACGCCGTGTTTCGTGAAATCCCACATGCTGTCACCGATCTGGTAGACCCCGAGTTGGAACTGATGCTGCTCCGAAGGGTTGTATTTTACGCGACCGCCCCAAACGGCGTACGGAAACGACGTAATCACGTTTTCGAGCAGCGTCGCGCGGATCGGGCCGTTGATGGATGTACTCAGCGAGTAGCCGTAGAGGGGCGACTTCGCGAAGTCGTTGTCGGCCGATACCCGGCCGAGCTTCACAGCCCATTCGTCGGTGATTGATTTTTCGATCGCGAGCTGGTACAGATACGTCACCTGACCGCCGTAAATCGTCATGGGATCGTAGATGCCGCCGACCGCATCGCTGACGGTATTGCCATGACGGGTGACCATGGAAATTTTCATGGTGGCGTGTCGCCATCCCAGCAGCTCTTCAAGATTCAGATCTGTCCCGGCATAGAACTGCCCGGCAAACTGCTCATCTCTCCTCAAGCCACCGGAAACATTGGCGCCAACGATTGAGTCGTAGTACGCGAACGGCGTGATCCCCGACGCTTCCAGTGTTAATCGGGCTCCGCCAACGTCGCCGAGGAGTTGGTCGCGTTCGTACCACGTCTGCGATCCGAGCCCTTCTGCCAATGCGATGCTTGATAACGCCAGAAATGTGGTTGTAATCCATTTGTTCATGATCATTGCCTCCTCTTGGATTTGTTGGCGCCGGGCCCCGGACCCGATGGACTATTCCCGCCCGAACAGCAGCGTCTGCATGTGCCGGGCAATATTCGGGTTTTCGTAGACGGCGTCGACCATACGACTGTATTGATCCGTAAAGGCCTTGCTGTCCACGAGCCCCCCAAAGACGGGCTTCAGCTTCAGAAATGAAAGCTTGTCGCCTGAAGTACCCGCAGCAGCTCCGTGCAGCTCCGCCTTCATCTTATCGACGATGTCGAGCTTCCTGCCGTCTTTGCTCATCCCTTTGTCGGAATAGTAACACCACGCAGCGATCACCAGGGCCGAGTATTCCGTGCTGCCCCCGTGGTGCAGGTTTTCAACAATGGTCGGGATGAGAAACTTCGGCAGCTTGGCCGAGCTCTCCAGACAGATTCGGGCGAGGTTGTCCCTGATGTTTGGATTGCCGAAGCGCTCCAGGAGGGAGTCCTTGTAGCTGTCGACGTCGATACCCTCGGCGGGTTGCAGCACCGGGGTCACTTCGGAATCCATGAAGCGCCGCAGATAGGTTGCGAAAAGCGGGTCCGCCACACAAGTATCGATTGTCATGTACCCGTGGATAGAGCCCAGAAGGCCGAGTACCGAATGTCCCGCGTTGAGCAGGCGGATCTTCATCGTCTCATAGGGCGTCACATCGGGCACAAACTGCGCGCCGGCTACTTCCCACTGCGGCCTGCCGTTGGTGAACGTGTCTTCAATGACCCACTGACGAAACGGCTCGCATGTGACCGGCCACTCATCCTTTACACCGACGTCGTTTTCGAGGGTTTCGATATCGGCCGGTGTGGTAACGGGGGTAATGCGGTCGACCATCGCATTCGGGAAACTCACTTCGTGCCCGATCCATTCGGCCAACTCAGGGTCCTGCTCATGGGCGAAGGCGACCAGCATTTTGCGCGTCATGTCGCCGTTGTGCTGAATATTGTCACACGATTGGATGGTGAACGCGGGCCGGCCGGCGGCGCGACGTTTTTTCAGTGCCCCGGTCAGGTAGCCGAAAACCAGGGTTGGGTTTTCGGGATTCTTCAGGTCGTGCTTCACATCAGGGTTATCGAGATCGAAATCACCGGTGGCAGGATTGCAATTATAGCCGCCTTCGGTGATCGTGAGAGAGACGATTTTCGTCATCTCGTCGGCCATCCGGTCGATGACCGCAGCGGGGTTGTCACAGCCCAGCATGAAATCGACAAGCGATCCGATAACCCGGTTGTCGATCCGCCCGTCCGGGTGTTTTACGATCAGGGTGTAGAGGTAATCCTGCCGTTTCAGGACATCGGCGATCCTGCGGTCGGCTGCGCGCAGTCCGACACCGCAGATACCCCAGTTTGTCGCCCCGGTCGTCCTCAGATAATCGTCGGTATAGCAGGCCTCGTGGGAGCGGTGAAATCCACCCACCCCGACATGAACGATGCCGGCGGTGAGCTTGCTCCGGTCGTAACTCGGGCACGCGACAGATTCGGGCAGGTCGTGGAGGCTTCGCTGGTTCAATCGGATGACCTTCATCATGCCTCGATCCTCGATCTTGGATACCGCCGCGTGTGGGTTCGGTTCTCCGCGCGTTGTCAGGACGGCTTGCGGTGCTGCAGACAGTCAACGGCAACAGCCAACATCAGGACCGTACCCTTGATCACCATCTGGACGAACTGACTGATGTCGAGCAACACCAGGCCGTTGCTGAGAACCCCGAGAATGAGAACGCCGGCCAGTACATTTGAAATCTTCCCGTGTCCGCCGGCCACACTGACGCCACCGAGCACGCAGGCGGTGAGCACATCAAATTCGAAACCTTTGCCCGAAAGCACCTGACCCGAGTTCGTTCTGGACAGAATAACAATGCCCGCGACGCCGGCGAAAAAACCGGACAGTGTATAGACGAGGTATTTTACATTTTTGACATTAATTCCGGACAGCTTTGCCGCCTCTTCGTTTCCTCCAACGGCGTAAAAATATCGGCCGAAATAGGTCTTGTTGAGAATAAACATTCCGAGTGCCATTACCGCGATCATGATAATCACAGGAATCGGAATCGGCCCCAGATAGCCCTGACCAATCACGGCAAACGATTTCGGGAACCCGTAGATTGGCAATCCTTTGCAGATCAGATAGGCCACCCCTTCGATGATGATCATCATCGCCAGGGTGACAATGATGGACGGCATCTGGATATTGGCGATGATCCAGCCATTGGCAAACCCGATAGCTGCGGAAATCGACAAGGCAACGAAAACCGCCAGTACCGGGTTCCATCCGGAATTGACCATCAGCCAGGCCGTCACAATGTTGACCAGTGTAATGACCGAACCGACTGACAGGTCGATACCGCCCAGCAGCAGCACAAAGGCAAACCCCACGGCGGCAATGCCGAGCATGGACACCTGTCGGGCAACATTCAGCAGGTTGCTGCCGACGAAAAAGTTTTCAGATGCAATAGAAAAGAAGATGACCAGCACCAACAGGACAATGTAAATGCCGAATCGTTTCGCAATCGCGGCAACAACGTTGCCGGTATTTTTTGATGACGCTGTAGTCTCCATGCTCATGTTCCCCGTTTTTTCAGGTTCGCGAGGCAAAGCCCATTATGGTTTCCTGACAAAAATCCTTTCGCTCCAGCTCGCCGGTTATTCGTCCTTCGTGCAAAACAAGTATGCGATCGGACATCCCCATCACCTCCTCCATCTCCGAGGAAATGATCAGGACCGCCTTGCCCGATTCAACCAGACTGTTGACCAGCGCATAAATTTCCGACTTCGCCCCCACATCGATTCCGCGTGTCGGCTCATCAAAAATCACCAGCGTGGGTTCTGTGGCCAGCCACTTCGCAATGATGACTTTTTGCTGATTGCCGCCGCTCAGATTCTTGATCTTCTGCCGCAGGGTCGGCGTTTTAATCCGAATCGCATCCTTGTAGTAATCGGCAATGCGCTGCTCTTCTTTCTCATTGACCGTAAAGAATCGGGATATTCTCTCGAGGATCGCCATGCTGATGTTGCCGCGGATATCGATCTCGAGGAGCGCCCCCTGCTTTTTTCGGTCTTCCGGCACGAGCGCGATACCGCACGCGATGGCGTCCTTCGGGATTTTCGGATGAATGTCGTTGCCGTTCAGGACGACGCGCCCGCCGGTCTTCGGGTGAACGCCGAAAAGAAGTTCAGCCAGTTCGGTTCGACCGGCGCCGATCAGGCCGGCCAGGCCGAGAACCTCGCCTTTTCTGATTTGGAGATTGATGTCGTGTAAACCGTTGCCGGACAGGTTTTCCACATTCAGCAGCACCTCGTCGGAAATACAATGCTTCCGGGCCGGATAGGTTTCCGTCAGTTCCCGGCCGACCATCAGTCTGACGAGATCATCAAGGTTCGTATCCCCGGTATCCATCGTTTTCACTTTCTGACCGTCTCGCATGACGGTGACACGATCCGAGAGCCTGAAAATTTCATCCATTCGATGAGAAATATAGAGGATCGTTACCCCGGAAGCCTTGAGCTTGTCGACCATCGCATAGAGCGCTTCCGCCTCGGCCTGGGTCAATGGTGCGGACGGTTCATCCATGATCAGCATTCTCGCGTTCTGCGAGACCGCTTTTGCGATTTCAACAAGTTGCTGATAACCGATGGTTAGATTCGCCACCAACTCGCACGGATCGATTGTGATATCGAACTGCCTGAAAATCTCGGCCGCCTGCTCTTGCATGGCTTTCTTGTCGATCACGATCCCCTTACGGATTGCCCGTCCGAGAAAAACGTTCTCAGCCACCGAAAGTTCGTCGACCAGATTGAATTCCTGGTAGATCACGGCGATCCCCAATTGCTCGGAGGATTTCGGTGTCAGTGAAGCAAACTCCTGCCCCTGTACCACGATCGTGCCTTCGTTCGGTGTCACGGCGCCCGTGCAGGTCTTGATCAGGGTCGATTTGCCCGCGCCGTTCTCCCCCACCAATGCGTGGACCTCGCCTTCAATGACATCCAGGCTGACATCGCTCAATGCGACAACCCCTGGGTATCGCTTCGTTATGTTTTTCAGGTGCAGGAACATAGGCTGATCATTATGTGTTGTACCTGAGCCGAGCAATCGCTTAGTTCAGGTTATAGTAGTCATCGACATTCTCGAGGGTTACGGGGATCAATTCGCGATAGACCCTGGCCGGAACCGTCTCGCCCGACGCCAGTTTTTTCACGAAACCATAGACGGTTTCGGCAACATCCTCATCGGTGCCGGTGACGATCACGCTCATTCTTACCGCTTCCTGATTTTTGATTGCATCGAGTTCCGGTTTCGTTGCGTCCACCGCAAATACGCCAAAATCATCAGCGTCCTTCCCCGCGGCCTTGGCCGCTTCGTTGGCGCCTACCGAGCCGCCGCCGCCGATACAGGCAACCACCTTTACATTGGGATGCGACTGAAAAATGGTTTCCATCTTCGTGATGCCTTCATCCGGGTTGATCGCACTGGTTTCCGCGACGATTTTTGCGTTCGGCGCCAACTCGGTTATCGCGTCTCGGATGCCGTTTCCCCGGGCCAGCAGAATGGGAAGCTGCGGGTAATTGAGGATAGCTACTTCGGCCTTGCCGCCATGTTTTTCATTGATCCAGGCAGCTGCTTCCTTGCCGACCAGATAGCCCAGGTCATGGTTATCGATCAGCCAGCGCACATCGGCATTTTCAATGTCGTCATCCCACGCAACCACTTTTACACCGCGAGTCATTGCCTCTTTGCAGGCCGCTTCAATTCCCGCCGGATCCGCCGGATGGACAATCACAACATCCACACCGCTGGCGACAAAATTCTCGATCTGCATGATCTGCTTGGATACATTGCTCTCACAGGCGACATAGCTCATTTTCGCGCCCTGGGACCGGGCATAATTCTGAATGGCCTGACAATAGCCCGACCACGTCGGGTTACTTAAGTCCTGAACGGTCATACCGATTTTTATCTGTGTTCCGCCTGCCTGATCTTTGTTTCGTCCGCAACCAATAATCGACAAGCCGACTGTAACGACCAAAAGTCCAACTAGTGCTGTTCTCATGATATGCGCCCTTATCTTACTTGTGATTACCACGTATCCGTCCCTGCCATAGAGAACTTTACCCGCAACTATCGAATGTGTCGAATACAAACCTGAAAATTTATGCACACGCTGCTGCGGCCACATATCGCACCGCATTGTGAAGAAACCGAGATATCAAGGTAGTTCAGTACCTTTTCAACCTCATAACTTCCGTAACGCGCTGAGATGAAGCGCCGGAAGCGGCATCGCGACAAGGTTTTATGCATGAATCAGGCTGATGGCGCCGTTTCACAATTGAGCCGCCTTCCTGATCAGTTGAGCCGGAAGGTCCGGCGTCGCCCCTTTCTGCTGGCAGACAAACGTGGCCACTTCGTTGGCAAACAGATTCACTTCATTCAACGGCCGGCCTTTCAGCAGCGCCGTACAGAGTGCGGCGGTGAATGCGTCACCGGCACCGACGGAATCGATGGCTGTCGCCTCGAAACCGGGGTTTTCATCCACGGTCTCGGTGTTGACGAGCATGCTGCCCCGGCGCCCCCGGGTGTAGACGATGAGGTTCAGCGCGAATCGCTTCCGAAGCGCGAGCAACTGGTCCGTCACGTTACCCACCAGGTCAAAGTAGCCGGCAAGTACCGGAAGCTCCTCGCTGCTGAGCTTGAGAATGGTGGCGAGTTGAAGCGAATCTTCGACCACCTTTTTCGAGAAGAACGGCGCGCGCAGATTAATGTCCAGAATCTTGAGCGACCGCTCCGGCATAGCCCGCAGGAATGTCCGGATCGTTTTCCTCGAAACCGGGGAACGCTGGCAGAGCGTTCCAAAGCATGCCGCGTCCAGGGATGGCGCCAGTGATGACAATTCGGTGGTGCAAGTCAAATAATCCCAGGCCGTGTCCTCGATGATTTCGTAGGAGGGCGTACCGGCGCCATCGAGGGAGACCAGAACGCGGCCTGTCGAGTGCGTGGCGTTTTGCTGCACATATTCCGCACTCACCCCCAATCGCTCAAGTTCGGTATAGGTCCGAAGCCCGAGATCATCATCGCCCACGCAACTTACCGGGTAGGCATCGCCGCCAAGCTGGCGGCAATGGCAGGCAAAATTCGTCGGGGCGCCACCGAGGCGTCCACCGTCCGGAAACATGTCCCATAGGATCTCTCCGATCCCAGCGATTTTAGGAGGTCGTTTCACAATGCCTCCGCGAAGCGCACATTTCGGTTGCAATGATATTGCCCGTGAACGATAGCAGACTCCTGTATGGATCTGCGTTGTCTAATTGATCGAGAAGCCTGAGAATGGGATACAGGAGGTAGTCATTCAGAAATGATTCGTAGTCGCGGAGATCCGTGATCCGGGAAGAAAAATGAAGCAATTTCGGTAGATAGTCGGCAGCGTCAGTTCCTGTATTGAAACGAAACTCCCGGTATATGGCTCGTAAACAGGCGTTGAATTCCCCGCGGGACGTTTCATCCTCACAACAATAATCGCCCACGTATAGGGAACGGTTGGGCGTATCGCGAAACGTATGCTGGTAATATCTCTGAAGCTCATCCAACTCGTGTTTCAGGACGAACTCAAAAAAATCTGTAAAAAAGTACCAAACCTCCGAATTCTTGCTCTTCAGCAAGTCCTTTCGAACCCTCTCAAGGATGGCAAAATAGTCTTGGCCCGGAAATTCCAGCAACTGAGCCAATAACTCGTAATCCACGACTGTAGTTCTCTTGTGCACCGTGTTCTTCCTTATTCTGGTGCCATTTCGGCCTCGCCTGCCAGATAATTTCAGCATCAAGTGAACCTGAGAGTTATGAATCTTTGTTTGCCGTCTTGGCTTATCATGAATGCGTTGAGGTCAAGTGATGCCGGTCGCTCCCCGGATGGTGCCCTGGCTGCGGTTTACACGAACTCTTGTTCGCACGTGCATCCCGTTCTTGTAGCATTTGAACCGCTCTTTCGACTGCATTTTCGATCTCACTTAATTCAAATGGCTTGGAAAAACAACCGTTAAAGCCGAGCTTGCTGCAGTGGGCCGCAGTAAACAGATCCGGCCTTCCTGTCATTGCGTACAGGAAAGAGTCCAAATCATTATTCCGGATTTTTTCGCCCAGTTCCAGACCTGACATTCCCGGCATCTGAATGTCGGTTAGGATAATACGGATCTCGTGTTCTTCTTTCAGCGTCAACGCATCGAAACCGTTTGCCGCAACGAAAACATCGTGGGTTCCCTGTAATGTGTGATGCAAAATATCGCGGATCCATTCGTCGTCATCGACGATGAGAAGTTTTGCTTTATGGCTCATGATTTCGAGAATCCTGAGAGTACGTTTTGAAAGAGCGTTCTGGCCGACCGACAAGCTGACCACTACCAGAACTGAGCAAGTAGCACGCCAAAACATAAAATGTATCGAAAAACTGAAGGCTAGGAGCCTGTCGGGCTTCGTCCGACATCCTCATGGGGACAGGCGGTTGCCTGTCACAATGGGCGTTTACGCATTTCGAAAGTGTGCCACGCTACACAAAAAGTGGATACCGCACACATCAGGGTTACACTTTTGCACGCTAAAGCGTGGACTCCAAAATACCGGCGAACATGACTTAACTGCGAGATTCATTGGTGCAGGGCATGGATATTCTCAGCGCGAGTGAACGCTGACGCGCGGTCATGCGAGTTGGAATCGCTGGTTTTCAAAGGATCACCAATCAGGGAAAGAACGACCGATGGATAACGCGCCTGACAGCCACAGCCACCTGGGGCTGTCATCTTCGGTGTGGTCGTATCGGATCGGTCACTTTACATTCGCTTTTGTCCAGCGAGATGTCGTGTTTGTCAAGCAATCGATAGAGCGTGCGGCGACTGACGCCGAGTGAGCGAGCTGCCCGGGCCTTGTTCCCGCCGCATTGCTGCAGTACGGAAATAACGTGCTGCCGTTGCAGTGACTCGACTTTGCGTTGCCTGGAAGTGGAGGCGCCAATCGCGGACGTCGTTGGTCGTAAAGGTGATTCGGTGATGGCGGAAGGTAGGTTTTTAAGATGGATGATGTCTTCGTCGGCAAGAATTTTCGCGTGTTCGATAGCGTTAATGAGTTGGCGTACGTTCCCCGGCCATGAATAGGCATTCATCGCGTCTAGCGCCTCTAGCGATATGCTCCAATCGTCCCCGGCAAAATATTTGATCAACAAGGGAATGTCTCCCGCTCGTTCGCGCAGCGGCGGAACCTTCAGCGTCATCACATCGATACGATAAAACAAGTCTTCACGGAAACGACCTTCGTCAACTTCTTTTTGCATGTCGCGATTTGTGGCGCTGATGATACGCACGTTCACTTTACGCTCTTTCACAGAACCGACTCTACGGAGCGAGCCGTCCTCCAAGACGCGAAGCATTTTGGCTTGAAGCGATCCCGACATTTCACCGATCTCGTCGATTAACAACGTGCCGCCGTCGGCGATTTCAATCAGACCTTCTTTGGCCGAAGCGGCGCCGGTAAAGCTTCCTTTCTCATGACCAAACAATTCGGTCTCCAACAAATTCTCGGACAAGGCCGCACAGTTGATGACCACCATCGGTTTGTCAGACACACTGCTTGCCTGGTGCAAGGCACGCGCTATGTGCTCTTTACCAGTCCCGCTTTCACCTTGAATCAGTATCGGTTTGCTCGTAGGGCCCGCTCGTTCGATCAGACGAAAAAGTTCGCGCATTACCTCCGATTGCCCTACCATATCAAATGATGGCACAGATCGATTCAAGATTGCTTTCAGGTGCCGGTTTTCTCGTTTCAACCGAACTGCGTCTCGAGCTTTCTCAACCACGACAATCAGTTCATCCATCTCAACGGGCTTGTTGAGGTAGTCGATAGCTCCCAACTTCATGGCGTCGACGGCTGTTTTGACCGTTGTCGTTCCGGTCAACATAATGACTTCGGTATCCGCTCCTGTGTCGTTAAGTCGTTGAAGTACCTCGATACCTGTCATTCCGGGCATGGATACGTCAAGAATCAAAACATCGAATTCGTATTTTTCCAGCATGTCCAGTGCCGCTTCACCACAATCAACGTCATGGGCCTTGTAACCACGACGCGTGAAGTTGCGCGCAATCATATTGCCAAAACTCGTATCGTCATCCGCGATCAGCACTCGAGCGGATTGCGAGTCGGCATTCGGCGTCGATGGGAGATTTGTTTTCGCGGTAGTCATTGGTCGTGACCGAGGCCTTAAGGCTGGTATTGTGTGAGATGGTTTCAACTCAAGCTCAAGTCGGTATACATCCAGCTTTTTTGCGGATTTGGTGCAAATATTGGGCATATTTAAGTCGAATCCGAGGAAAAACAAGCTCTGTCTAAAGGGTTAGTCGCATCGATGACATTCCTGTCTGCGCAATTAGAGCGTTCTTTACTCGGCCGCGTACCTGTAAAGCGGTCGCCTACACCCCAAAACCAACATCGCTTGCAACTATGCGTCAAAAATCTGTACGCCAAACGCTGGTGGAAGCGGCAGCGTGTAGCCACGTCTCTGTGAGACGTGCCGTACGTTGTTACGTTGCTTCGCGTTGCGTGGCACGGCTCACAGAGCCGTGGCTACATCAAGCGTGGCACGGCTCACAGAGCCGTGGCTACATCAAGCGTGGCACGGCTCACAGAGCCGTGGCTACATCAAGCCGTAACGAAATTGAACTCGCGCAAAGACGCAAAGCCGCAAAGCCGCAAAGCCGCAAAGAAAAAAAGAAAGCATAATCCCCGGCAAACGTTAACCAGAGTTGGACAGAGCTGTATAGTTGAACGTCCTTTATCAACACACCGCGTCCCTGCTAAACGGTGCAAGGATGATGGCAGTCAACTTTACAGACGGTTGAGCCTATCGAGCTCTGGACACCAGTCCGGTCACGCTTGCGGAAGCCTGGTTACCTGGCTGTCGTACATTCAGTCCGCCATTGACCGTTTCTACGAAGGTCTATCTCAGCACCGTTGCAATCGCCGATGCCAGTTGATCCATCGCAATCGGTTTCACGAGAAACTGGACGATGTTGGGATTGTCGGTTTTTGGTTTGTCATGCGACGAGACAATGATTACTGGAACGGATTGTGACTTCGCGATTTCATCTACCGCTTCAATGCCACTCATCTCCGGCATTTGAATATCGGTAATGACCAAATCCGGTTTCTCTGCCTGGCATAACTCAATTAGCTCACGTCCGTTGCCGGCACTGCCAACAACCCGATGCCCAAGGCGCGGCAGAATACGGGAAAAGTAGTGACGGATGTATTCTTCGTCATCGGCAACAACAATTCGGAGGGAATTGGTTGTCGTTAGAGGATCGGATTCAGTCATCTTTGATCATTTCTTTAGTGTAACGTAAGAGCCTGGAGCCTCTGGCCCATGTTACTAAGTCAAGATTCGGCGCACAATACTCCCCCTCGTCCTCACCCTCGGAAATCGACCGTTGCGAGGACGAGGACGAATCGACACCATCCTGCGTTTTTGCTGGGGCCACAACAAGAGTTGTGAACGCCAACCGGCACATTGCTCATGCGCCCTCTTTCGGAGCTATCGCCCGCCTCCCGCGGGCAAGCCTAAAGCCAAGTCCTCCGGTGCCGGATACCTTCCCCTTGGCTGCGGCTTCCAGGCGCGGCGCTACGTGGTCACTGCGGCTGGAAGCAACTGCCCTTTTCTGATTGGTAATCAGGCGAGATTGCGTGGAAGTGTGATTACGAATTCCGCTCCGCCGGTCTCGCTGTTTCCTGCTACAAGTGTTCCGTGATGAGCTTTCACGGTTTTCATAGCAATCGCCATGCCTAAACCAGTTCCTTTCGGTTTCGTCGTGTAAAAAGCCTCAAAGATTCGATCTTGTTGTTCAGGAGTTAGTCCCGGCCCGTTATCCCGCACGGAAATGGACACCGCTGACACATTTTCGAGTTTACCGTCAGTGCATGCGATGGTGATTCTTACCGGATCGGCGCAAGCATCGAACGCGTTTTCAATCAGGTTGCGAAAAATCTGCTCGATGCGAAACGAATCAATCCTACACTGAAGGTCGAAACCCTCAATGACTTCGACAAGTTCGGCTTGACGACCGCCTCCCAGCTGAACGACGTTCCGCCACGATCGTTGCCAGACATCTCTGAGGTTGCATGTCTGCAAATCGAGGACAACCGGCGCTGCAAAGTCGCGCATGCCGTCCAGCAAGGTCTGCAGGTCGCTCCGTGCCTTGGCGATTTGGGCGAGATCCCCTGCAGCTTCGGTGCCGTCTCGAATATCCAGCTTGAGCATGTCAACGCCGGCCTGTATGCGTTGCAATGCGTTACGGCTCTCGTGCGCGATTGAAGATATCATTTGGCCCATTGCGGTGAGGCGTTCGGACTGCACCAGCTTGTCCTGAGCCAACTTCAGTTCGGTAATGTCCTGTCCCACGCTGATATGACCAATCGGCTGATCGTTCGCATCGAGTAGTCGGGTTGCATTGAATAAGACAATTCGTTGGCCTCCATCGCGTGTGCGACAGGTAAGCTCGAACCCCCGAAGCGTTTTCCCGGACAGGATCTCGCCCGCTACCGCCGCCGTGTCGGCCCACAATTCCTTGTCCAGCAATAGTTCCAGGACATGTGCCCCCAGTGCTTCTTGCCGGGAATACCCGAAAATACGTTCCGCTTCCGGATTGAATTCGAGGATCCTGAAATCGGTTGACACGCACAACACGACGCTACCTGCGGTTTCGACGACCGTTCGGTAATGGTTTTCGCGTTCGCGCAGCGCTGCTTCTGCCAATTTTCGATCCGTGATATCTCGGATCAACGCGAGAAAGCCGATTGATTCTCCCATTCCGTCGCGAATCACGGTTCCAACGGTCTCTCCCGTAAACGTCTCACCATTCTTCCGGCGCCAGTTGATTTCAGTTACCTCATAGTGCTTCCCGGCATCTTTGTTAAATCGCTCTTTACCTTGTCGCTCGAAGTCTTGCGGGTTCGCGTACAAAACAGACGTCGGCTGACCGTCAAGCTCGCCATCTTCGTACCCAAAAATCTGATGTACGCCTGGATTGCCGAACGTTACTTTTCGATTCATGTCCGCCGTAATCAATGCGTCCGGTACGCCGTTTACGATTGTTTGCAGCACAGCTTTTTCTTTTGCTAATTCGCGTCGGCTCGTCACACGTTCAGTTATGTCCATAATAAAGCCTTCCAACATCTCTGTTGCCGTGTCGCTGGGAACGCGCTGGCCCTGTTCCCAAACCCATCGATCTCCACCGTCGCGATGGCGAATCCGATAAACAAGCTGAAACGGTCGCTTTTCTGCAGCACTAAGTTGAACGTCTTGTTTCACCGCCTCTTGATCTTCGGGATGAATCAATGTACCCCATAGAACTCGCTGTGTTTCCAGTTCCTCCCGGTTGTAGCCGCATAGCGCCCGGCAACCATCGCTGACGAATACCATTGGCCAGTGTTCACGGTCTTGACAGCGATATGCCATACCTGGGAGGTTTTTGAGCAACTGGTCAAGACGGCGCGCGGTGTCGCGGGCTTGTCTGGCCCGCCCGCGCGAGGTCAGCAGAGAATAAACGGTCAAGGCTGCCAGACTACTGAGTATTACTAACAGCGCCAGCATGGTCTTCGAAAACCTGGAGTAAGCATCCAAAAGGAACTCAGTTTTCGGTACAATCTCCAGTTGCCAATTCAAATCATAAAGCTTGAATCGCCGGTGTTTGGCCCACTGTTGGTTTGTCGTCGGACGCTCAGGTTCGGTTCTGAAAAGAGTCTGCCCATTGATGGATATGATTACCTCGTGCTCAGCAAGCAGATCTGCGGGGAGGACACTTTCCAGCAACGCATCGATCAACAGCACGCTGCCCACAAGGCCGTCAAATTTCCGACCATCGGGAGTGGGGCGATAGACTGGAATGTATATCCCAAAACCTTTACCACCGTGGATCGAATCAAGGGGATCTGTGAAAGCAACGTTGTCGCGATCTAGCGCCGCCTGTGCCGCTGCCAGTGCGCGCGGCCGGGATCGAAGATCAAGATCCGGCACAGGCGTTTCATTGACTTCGTGCAACAAAGGCCAACGAACGTGCAGTGACGTGTCGACCCACCCGATTGCTTCGTACCCCGGTTGCGTCTCGAAGATGTTTCTGACTGCGGCTTCCCATTCCGCACGCGTAAGTTCAGCCGGCTGCCCCCATCGATGTGCAAGTCCTGACAGCAATGTGACTCGGTCTTCTATATCATTCTTGATCAACGCTTCAACGCCGCGACCAGTGGATTCAGTTACCCTGTCAATGAGTGCCCGCTCCAGGCCGTCCAGTATGTACCAGACCATCGCGACGGCAACAGCAACACCCAGACCCGCCAATAGTGAGTAGACAAGCGTGGCGGTTCCGGCCACGATCGTGAATTTGTCATGATTCTTCGGACTCAAGAATGTCTCCCTGGTCTATTGTTCGCTCTTCTCTGGAAACTGCCTTCTGCCATGCCTGCACCTGCAGACGCCTCAACCACCATCAGCGATGACTAACATACCGCTCCGACCACGTCAATCCGAGGCGCATGAGTATTCTGACGTCTGGGGCAACCAATTTGGATGGTATGACAATGGCTACCATAGCGTTTACCGCAATTTTTCGGGACTGAATAAGCACCCAAAAAACGACTCTGTATTGCAATTATAGAAGCTACGTCGCTGGTCGACCTGAGAAGTATGAAAAATGGACCGTTGACCACCGACGAAGGGATTGAAAGCGCGCCCTTCTTTATATCCCGAATAGATACGGTAGCCGGCCCCCATCAACCCTAGCTGTTGCTGATTCAGGCCGGAAAAACAGCGTTAAGCTCATGCCCGCAGGCAGGGCACGTGTCGCGGACCTATGGGCCACATAATCCCGTTGGACCCTCGTGAGATCGACTGCATAGGCGGAAAGTAGCTCGGGCATTCCTGCCTGAGCATCTCCGACGCAGCCAAGAATGGCCGCGCTACCCTGACAGTCCAACGGGAATTTGCGGCACGTGTCGCGGAGATCCGGTGTCAGGCTGGATTTGTTCCGCTCCGGAGCACAGAGCTGTAGCGGCCGCGCTGTCTGGCTGGTTCTCAATGAGCAAACGAAAGCCAATAAGCGAATTCTTTAAATCATTGTACAGCAGAGACACTGATAGAACAAAGTTACATAAATCCTGAGGTACCGCTTGGTCGCCCTGGAATGCCAACGGATCGAACGTTGTCAGCGGTTGGAGTTGATCACTTTCGTTTTTGAGACTGCTCATGGATTACCAATGGGTTTCATTTCCCGACCGACCCAATACCTGGACTAGCTCCGCAATGACTCGGATGTCTTCGACCCCGTTCTCGATCACGATTGGCTGGTAATCCGCATTGAGCGGTTTCAGCAGGATGCGCCCGGCCCGCCCCTGGTCTTCCGAGGCATCCTGAAGTGGTCTGGCATATTTCTTTACGGTATAACTGCCGCCGTTTTCCGGATCAGCGATATCCCGATGTTGAACCAGGAGGATTCGCCCGTTCCGGCTACCGGTAACCGGAGAGGTAAAAAGGCAATAGGCGCCGTCGGGTATTCGAGGTTCCATGGATTTTCCCACTACTCTGGCAACAAACATGCCGGGTCGAAGACTGCGACGGTCTGTAAGCACGGCCCATTGATCCGGGATAAGCTCTTCGACCGCGCAGCTATTGCCGAAGGCGCCGGCAGCGGCCTCAAGGTCAAAAAGCGGCACGCAGGTGACATACTTTTCGGACTCATTGGGTTCGATGACTTCAAACGGGAATCCGGTTCGAGCCGTCTTTGTTGGTACAGGAAGAAGGACACCCGTCTCGATGAGCGCACTAAACCTGCTTTCAATTTTTTCCGGAAGCTCGCCCCCAGTAACGAGAACACCAAGTTCCATGTTTATCGTGAAAGCCTGCCGTGTCAGGTTGGCGCTCGAAAGGAAAACACGTTGACCATCCGATATCGCGCACTTCACGTGAAGGATGCCCGGTTTGCCGTTGTCTGCACATTCCCGGGCATCCTTCGGCCAGTAATAGATCGAGGTGCAACGCTGGACGTCTTTCCCCAACGCTGCCAGTGTCGAGTACTCATTGCCAAGGTCGAGCAGGTCGGGCGTTTCCACAATCACGCGAATCGCAACACCGCGTTCGGCGGCTCGAATCAGCGCATTGCCGATAACCGGAATCCGGTAGACCGAATAGCTGATCAGCGTGATCGATCGTTCCGCCGAATCCAACACTTCCAATATTGCCTGTTGCGTCTTGCGAAACGGTATGCCATCCGGGTCAGGACCACTCCAAACCGGCTCGATTCGGGGATTCGACCGGTGGTATTCCTCTACCCTGGCAACAGCCAATAACGCCCACGCGGCGGCAGCCGGCGGTACGGCAAATTTCTCGTCACACTGGGCACAGAAGTGTTCAAGCCGACCCCGAAAATCATTGTGCGGAATATCGTTCGCCAGCGCATTCCTGATGGTATCCCAACAATCGACAGCGAACATCCTCTCCACCGCCAGATTGATTACTCCTCCGGGAACTTTGAGACTCACCTGGTGAGCCAGGGAAATCACACGTTCGGTGTTCGCCAACTCGGTCATCGCGTTTCACTCAAAGAAGGCCATGTCGTCACATTCCAGCGTATTCACCAACACGGCGCGATCAAGATATTTGTTGCCGCGTTCACAGCATGTTTCAGGCAGGAATGCACAGGCGTGGCAGGCTGCACCGTGAAGTGCGTCGCCATCGCGTATATCAAATTCGGAACACAACGGGTCAGACGCGCAAAGGGCTGTGACTTCCAGCATCCGTGCCAAATGCCGATCCAACCTTTCCGGTCGGCCCAACGCGGCAAGGCCCCCGAGTGTACCTTCGCTGTCGGCGGCCGCCGTATACACCAGCACACCGGCCATCGATTTACCTGTATCCGGCTGTTGCGAATAAATGCGTTCCGCCAACGAAGCCGTGGTGTATCCACACTCGACCGACAATTGCCGAATCAAACCGTGAGCGAAGCTATGCAGAAGAATATATCGAAGACCGGGAAACCCCTCGTCCGGGTCCAGACCGAAACGGTGTCGCCATTGCCGGTGCGCAGCAAGAAACTCCTGTTCATATTCTGGATGTTCGTCAACCCATGCCTGAATACGTGATTCCCGGAATTGAATGAAGATCCCCTCGCCCCGGGTCTCGGCAGCGGGTATCCACGGTGGTGCGCGCCGCGACAACCGCATCCGCTGACTTTGTGGAATCTCAAAAGGCGTATCAAAATCACGCACCGATTCGATCCGCGTAAAACCAACGGCGGCTTTCACCTCCCGTAGTTTTTCGACAATAACAACCTTCTCGAAGTACCGTTCAAATCGCTCCGGCAACTCGACCGCCTTGAGTTTGAAGTCCCGACTCGCCAATACGGCAGCGGGATTCGTAAAGACATCCCACTCGGGTCCCTTGATGTCTCTGACACTGTCATCTCCGCCATCGTCCCCCGCACTGCCCCCCGCAGCGCCGTCACGCTTCGCGACGATCGCAGCCAGAATCTCTTCATCCGAGAAATCCGCGAAATCGGCAAGTTTGTTGATCGCGCGAAATGCGTTCAGCACTTCCAGAGACGTTGCCGCCTGGAGCACAGCCCAATTTTCGTCGAC
>JAJFLQ010000102.1 GCA_021772615.1 Verrucomicrobiota bacterium
GGAGGCGCGTCCGTTCATCGTGGTATGTACAGGCGGGTGCGCACGCTGCCTCCGTAGCGAGAATTACAGCAACGATCGATACCGAGGCCGATCGTGTTGTGCGACTTTCATCGATCCTGCTGCCAACGCGTACAGCCCGACCGCACGATCGCATACTGCAAAAATTGGCACCAGACCTCCAGCGCTTGGCCGCCTACGCGGCACGCGAATTGACGACCGCGAGGCAGAGCGTGCGGGCCGTTGGCGAACCGGGTGTGGACTGTGAGATGAGCGACCTTATCTGTCGGGCCATCGCCTGGAAAACAGGCGCCACAATGGTCTTTCACGGCAGACTCTCCGATCGGCAGTGGAATGCAGGCACCGTGGTGACCGAATCGATCCTGTTCGATACCGTGCCGTACGAAAACGGTATCGGCATTGCAAGACTGACATCTGCGGAAATCCTGACGATAATGAAAGAGCAATTAACCTATCGGGACCACCGCTCATTCAACGGCGCCTATGGTGCGCAGATCATGCTCAGAAGCGGCGTGCCTGTGGCGATCACTATGCCGGACAGACCAGGCTTGGACCGTCACGAACGCATTCCCGTCGCATTCAACAGCTACACCATTGCCGGTGGTGGCGGGCGTTTTCCGCACCTGCGCAGCATTGTACAATCCCCAGCCGCAGCGTTACATGATACCGGCTTGCTGACACGCGACATCCTCCGCGAGTACATCGCTACGGTAAAGGACTGGCGCCGCCCCCCCAAAAGGTGGTTGGTCACGTTTGATCATTGACATGAATTTGTACCGGAACTATCTTATCGTCAATTCAATCTTCACCTGCAGTCTGTCGTGTCGTGACAAAACAATACGGCTGCCACAACGCGATATTCCCCCAACCCACAAGGACTTGCTCGATGAGTGATGAACAAGTAAAGCTGAATGTCGGCCTGGCCCGCATGCTGTGCGGCGGCGTCATTATGGATGTGACCAACAAGGATCAGGCCCGAATAGCTGAAGATGCCGGAGCCTGCTCTGTAATGGCATTGGAAAAGATTCCATCTGATATCCGTCGTGACGGCGGTGTCGCCAGGATGAGTGATCCAAAGATGATCATGGAGATCAAGGAAGCTGTGTCCATCCCGGTGATGGCAAAGGTGCGGATCGGCCACTTCGTGGAAGCACAGATTCTCCAGCAACTGGGGATTGACTTCATTGACGAGAGCGAGGTCTTAACTCCGGCAGACGACACACATCACATCGATAAATGGGCGTTCCGAACACCGTTCGTTTGCGGGGCAACGAATCTGGGCGAAGCGCTGCGCCGCATTTCCGAAGGCGCTGCCATGATTCGCACCAAAGGCGAAGCGGGTACCGGAAATATCATTGAGGGGGTACGTCATATCCGAACGATCAAACGTGAAATGCAATGCATCTCCCAGCTCGACGAAAGCGAACTGTTCGCGGAAGCGAAACGTCTGCAGGCACCAGTAGAACAGCTACGTGCGATCAGGACATCCGGCAAGCTTCCGGTCCCGAACTTCGCTGCCGGAGGTGTGGCCACACCGGCGGACGCAGCCATGCTGATGCAGTTGGGAGCGGAGTCGGTATTCGTGGGGTCGGGCATCTTCCGATCGTCAGACCCGGCCAGATTCGCACGTGCCATCGTCGAGGCAACAACGCACTTCAACGAACCTGCGAAATTGCTGGACGTCTCCGGAGATCTCGGTGCACCTATGCCGAGTATTGCTATGGAAACGCTCACCGATCACCAGAAGCTGCAGCATCGCGGGTGGTAATCCTCTTATGACCGTTGGGGTGCTCGCATTACAGGGTGGCTTCGCACTTCACGAATCCGTTCTGCGACAGCTGAATGTAGACGTGCGCAGAATTCGCTATGGTTCGGATCTCGAAGACGCAGACGGCCTGATCATTCCGGGCGGCGAAAGTTCTACGATGCTCAAACTGGGTACACGTGAGTTGTGGGACGGCATTATTGCTTTTGCCGCCACGCGACCGGTCTGGGGCATTTGCGCCGGATCAATATTGATATCCCGGCATGTTTCGAATCCCGATCAGGAATCCCTTGGCGTGATCGACATTGCGACACGGCGCAACGCCTATGGCGCGCAAAACGACAGCTTCATAGCGACCGTGGAGATTGACTTAGACAAGAAACGTGTATTGGAGTGTGTCTTTATCCGCGCGCCGAAAATCGTCGGTATCGGCCCAAACGTCACCGTCCGGGCGACCTGTAATGATGATCCTATCATGGTCGAGGAAAACGGCAACATCGCCACGACCTTTCATCCGGAGTTGAGCGGATCAATCGAGGTCCACCGGTATTTTGTCGCGAAAATCGAAACGTTCAGATCAGAACGATGACCGCGAGGTGCCAGAGTGTAATTGGACGACGTGTATTGGGGACCACGTGCTCCTCTGTAGCTGCGAGCTCCGATGCTCGCGCTACCAACCCCCTACGCACTGCTTACAGCTGATCTTTCGAAATAGACTCTTATTAAGCTTGTTTTTTCGCTTAGTATTCGCATATTTAGCGCTTTTACTCCGAACGTTCACTACGACGGGTTGGTAGCTCAGTCGGTAGAGCAACGCCCTTTTAAGGCGTGGGTCCCGGGTTCGAGCCCCGGCCAACCCATTTTACATCATCGAGAGGTCCAATATGAGCAAATCATGCTATATCTGCGGTAAAAGAAAAACAGTAGGCGGCAGTATCACGCGCAAAGGTTTAGCCAAGAAACAGGGCGGTATCGGCATGCACGTGGTGAAGAATGTGAAACGTACATTCAAACCGAATCTGCAGCCGGCTCGAGTTCGTGAAGGCTCGACCACCAGACGCGTGCAAGTCTGTACCGCCTGCATACGTTCGGGCCGAGTCAACAAGGCCTGAGTTCATCCTGCGCCGGCATGCGCGGAAAACCACGGTCTCCGACCCGATCCATAACGGTTCGGCACATTGTGGACACCGGCGATATCTGCCGGGAGCACTGCACAGGCTGTGAATATATTGTCTCCGACCACAAATCGCGTGGTGACATTGACAACGGATTTCGGTGCACAGGACATCTTTGTCGGGGTCATGAAGGGTGTGATCCTTACCATCTGTCCCACTGCCCGGATCGTTGACATTGCGCACCATATCCAGCCGTACGATATCGATTCCGCATCCTTCTTGATTCACGCAGCGTACCGCTGGTTTCCCCCTGATTCCATCCACGTTATCGTCGTCGATCCCGGCGTCGGAACCAGTCGCCG
>JAJFLQ010000103.1 GCA_021772615.1 Verrucomicrobiota bacterium
CAACATTTCTAATTCCGTGCATGATTGGAATCACAGGGCATTAGGTTTGGCGTTTTAGTCATTGTCGTTTAGGGATTTATTTGCGATTTGAGTATTGAAATTTAGTGTTTTCCCAGTTCGAAGCTTTTCGAACTGGGTCTATCTTGAAAGAATATTTATGTAAGAATCAACAGGCATTGAGATCCCAAAAGGATTGATACTAATGGTTACTGTACACGAAGAATATTTAGTGGACGACAAAGGCGAGAAGAAGGCGGTAGTGATTCCGCTAGCTGAATGGGCACGGATACTTGAAGAGATGGAAGAGTTAGATGATATCAAGGCCTACGAAGTCTATCGACCAATCCCCGGCCCGACGCTGTCAAGAAGTTAAGCGGTCGCGATGCTTGGCGCATTCGGATCGGGAACTACCGAATCATTTACGAGATTCATGACGACAGACTACTAATACTCGTGGTCAAGATTGGACACCGTAAAGAAATCTACCGGAAATGACACATCGGGATGATTACATGCGGTTGAATATCAACGGCTTATAGATTGTCTCACGCTCTATAAACCGTGAGTTATCCTATTTGTTCGCAGGAGAAATAAACACCGCATGGCAATACCGGATTATCAATCCATCATGTTACCACTCCTAAATCTCACTGGGGACGAAATTGTCTCGAAAAGGAATCCGGCAAGGCGATATGCACCCACTTGACCAGACTCATCCGCCAAGGACCTTTTCGAGCACAACCGGTAGTCACCGCATAATCCAGAGAAACTCCCCGTTTGAGGAGTTCCCGAACCCGGGTTCTTCGGTTCTTCCACTGTTTCCAGAGGACCGCTCGCAGTCGCCGTCGAATCCAGTGATCCAACGGATTCAGGCGATTGTAGGATTCAGTGAGACCGAAATAGCCCCACCAACCCCGCAGGTATTCGTTACGGTTATCCACGACTTGCCGGATACTGCGGCCACGCGTTCGTGTCGTTATCTCTCGCACCCTCTGGCGGAAACGTTTGATCGAAGTCACGGTGAGCGGAAAACTTGGGAGTGACGCAAAACCTTATCAAGAACGAGTCGTCAAGCAAGCAATAGAGGAATCTCAAAAATGAAAGAAAGTAATCGTTATTTGAAAATAGTGGAATGGTCGGAAGAAGACAGATGCTATGTGGGTACTTGTCCCGGGTTGATGTTGGGAGGAGTTCATGGGGACGATGAATCCGATGTGTACAAAGAGCTATGTGAGGTTGTTGAAGAATGGATTGAAATTTACAAAGACGACGGAGAAGAGCTCCCTGAGGCAACTGCAGGCAAGGAATACTCAGGCAAGTTTGTATTGAGAGTCGGCAAAGATATACATAAGGAGCTAGCGATCTCAGCCCTTAGAGAAGGCGAAAGTTTAAACTCGTACTGCCTAAAAAAACTTGTCGGTAAAAAGAGAAATAAACGAAAAGAGAACAAGCAGATTCAGGCAACGGCTAACCGCCGCGCCTGATCTTTACGAGCTGGTTGGCGATGGTGAGGGTATTCATTGGCCTGACTTGGACGAGTATATAAGTGTAGACGGTCTTCTTGCAGGACGACGATCCGGAGAAAGTCATAATTCCTTCAAGAAGTGGATGGAATCCAGAGCCCAACCAAAAAATTGAGCAACTGTCGTCCGACGCGGCAACAGCTCCTGTTCCCGCGTGCGGGGCGGGGTACCTGCCCGTTCACCCGAGCTCCAACACACATGAGCGTGTCCTGTGCTGAGCGGGAGCACGCTATTGATATGCGAGATTGTACGCGCGTGCACCGCGTCGCATATCGAATAGGATATGACTCATCTAAGTCCGTTGGCGGACAGAATCGCTGATCTTCGGGCATGGAACTTGACGTGCTTTCTGATATGCGCATAGTAGATGTGTATAAAGGAGGTGTATGATGAGGACGAATGTGGTGATAGATGATCAGTTGATGGAACGTGCGTTGCGTTCCAGCGGTTGTAGGACCAAACGGGCTGCTATCGAATCGGGTTTGCGGTTATTGGTTCAAGTACATGCGCAGCGGAAGTTGCGTGAACTCAAAGGTAAGGTTGCCTGGGAAGGCGATCTCGACGAGATGAGGCGAGACTGACATGGTGATTGTGGACACGTCCGCCTGGATCGAGTACCTCAAGGGTGGCATCCCTGATGTTGTCGCCAAAGTTGACAGCTGCCTGGATCAGGATGTTGTCGGGATTGGCGATCTGGTGTACAGCGAGGTGATGCAAGGCATCCGTTCGCCCCGAGCGCAAACTCGGGTGTCCTCTCTCTTGCTTTCGCTCCCACAGTTCGAGATGGTCGGCTTCGCAATCGCCGGGGAATCGGCCGCTAACTACCGGCTTCTGCGGTCAAAGGGAGTAACCGTCCGCAAGACGATTGACGTCCTGATCGGTACTTTCTGCGCGCAGAACGGCTTCCAGATAGTGCATAGTGATTCGGATTTCGACCTGATGGCACCTCACATCGGTCTGGACATCGTCTAGCCCCCCATCGGCTACGCAGGATACCTATTGATCCCGACGGCATAAATTGGCGTTGATCCAAAATTGAATTTTGGATTAACACCCTTTTGGCTTGCGTTATCGTATTCGTCATGTTTGACAGAACATTGAGAAGCGTTATCCGAGAAGAGGCGGGACAATATCCGGTGATAGCGATTACCGGACCGAGACAATCCGGCAAAACCACGCTTGCCGGAGAGCTGTTCCCCGAGCATAAATATGTTCTTCTGGAAGATCCGGACATTCGCGAACAAACTCTCTTGGATGCTCGAGGTTTTTTTCGCCGTTTTTCCGGATCGCTCATTCCCACTGAAATAAAATCCAGTGAAACCTTCCACAAGAGTTTTTGCAAGAACCTGAAATATCTAAATTCGATTCAAGACCGTGCTGACGGTAGCTCCGGCGAGTGCATCTATGGCGGCGAGGAGACTTTCGACCTTAATAATTGGACAATTCGGTCGTGGCGGGATATTTGAGGGTTTTTGGGGGGGCGGGGCGTGACCTATTTCGAATCGTATAACAATTGCACTATGCAAGGGACGTGGCGCGTCGGCGTCTCAACTGCATCGCGGTGAGCCCAGGGCATCCGCAAAGCATGAACATATAGGTCGATGGTTCGGGGACCGCCGCTTCTGTACCGTTCACGGTGATCACGTCGACGGATTCCGTGCCGAAGAACGGCGGCGGCACACTGGCGCCGGCATAGAACCAGAATTCCATGTCTATCCGAGCGAATGCCGCGTCGGATGTGCCGGATACCAGATTGCCGCCATCCCACGGTGTAAATTTCGGCACAAGGGATTCCCGATTATTTAGTAATGGTTGAGCGATCTTGCCGGCAAACGTGGCAATGATTGTGTCGAGTGTCCGCAAATTTGGTTCACCTCCACGGATCAAGTGCGTTAACCCCATTTTCCGCTCCAGTACTACTCACGTCCTTACCGGGGAAAAATAAATAGCTTTACTGAATTACTGAAATGCTGTATATTATAAGTATGAAGATAGAAGTTACAATGAATGAGCGCGGTACCATCACGATACCTGCCCCAATGCGGAAAACATTCGGGCTGAAAGGTTCTGATCGCCTGATCATCGAGGATACGGAACAAGGCTTACTTTTGCGGCCATCCATCAGCGTGCCTCTTGAAATCTATACGGAAGAACGTATCCAGGAATTCAATAGCGATGAACAGGTTATAGCTGACATCCTTCCTAAACTGGAACAGTGATGCGAGTTTTTCTCGATGCCAATGTTTTGTTTTCGGCCAGCAATCCCGGAGGCATAATAAACAGATTGATCGAGCAAGCGATGTTGCGTGTAACTCTGATTAGCAATTCCTTCGTTGAAACCGAAGCCCGGCGAAACCTCCTATTAAAACGTCCCGATTGGATTGCTACCTTTGAACATCTCCTTAAAAATACGAAACAAAGTACGGTGGCCGTGTTTGACTTACCCATAGATCTTGCCCAAAAAGATCAGCCCGTACTCTGCTCGGCAATACGTTCAAACTGTAGGTATCTGGTCACTGGAGATCGTCGGGATTTTGGACACCTCTACGGTCAAACAATCGAAGATCTCACGGTTATATCTCCGGGAAAATTCGCAAAAATCCTTGAAGAGATACCCAAAGCAAATAGATAGGGCAGAGGATTTTCCATACCAGCTCTTATCACGCAGAAATTTGTGGGCTTCGCGAGAATGGGCACCACCACATTGCTCGTCGGAGCGAAAGCCTAATCTAAATTCGATTCAAGACCGTGCTGACGATGGCTCCGGCGAGTGCATCTATGGCGGCGAGGAAACGTTCGACCTGAAAAACTGGACAATTCGGTCGTGGCGGGATATTTGAGGTTTTTTGGGCGGGGCGTGACCTATTTCGAATCGTATAACAATTGCGCTATGCATGTGACGTGGCGCGTCGGCGTCTCAACCGCATCGCGGCGAGTCCAAGGCATCCGAAAAGCATGAACAAGAAGGTCGATGGTTCGGGGACTGCCGCTTCCGTACCATTCTCGGTAATCACATCGACGGATTCCGTGCGGCGGCGAAACCGAGGCGGTTTAGTACCAGAACGCCATGTCGATCCGAGCGATTGCGGCGTCGGACGTGCCGGATACCCAGAACTCGATAGCGTACGCTCGACTGTCTGTAAAGGTGAATGCCATCATCCTTGCACCGTTTAGCAGGAACGCGGCGTGTTGATAAAGGACGTCCAACTATACAGCTCTGTCCAACTTTGGTTAACGTTTGATGAGGGATTATGCTTTCTTCCTTTTTTTTGCGGCTTTGCCTGCCGCGACGTAGCCTGGGCGAAGGCGGGCGTCTCTGCGCGAGATCAATTTCAGTACGGTGATGTAGCCACGGCTCTGTGAGCCGTGCCACGCAACGCGAAGCAACGTAACGTACGGCACGTCACACAGAGAGGTGGCTACACGCTGCCGCTTCCACCAGCGTTTGGCGTACAGACTTTTGACGGGTAGCCGCCAGCGACGCTGGTTTTGGGGGTGTAGGCGACCGCTTTAGAGTTACTCGGCCAAGTAACCTCAAAATCTGCGCGAATATTGCACATATTTAAGCCGATTTTTGGGGAAAATGAACTGATTCTGTCGTTTTTGCAGTCGGCGTGTCCAAAGTCCGACAGACTGCTAGCGTACCGTTGCGGTGTCGCCTGTCCGGATATCACAATTATTCCTAGAACGGTGTGCGGCAGCTATGTTGCAAGTTCGGCGACCTACGATACAGTTCGGTTAAGCGGAACGTGTCGCCTGTATCAATGAATGATGCAGTGCAGGAGAGGGTTATGAAGCGCTAATCGGTTAGGATAATCACTTGTTCTGGCGACTCGCTTCGCTCGCGCCAGAACAATGCGAATGCTACTGACTCCGCTTCGCTCCGCAGTAGATTCGCATTGTTGTGCAGAAAAAATGAACCTAAACCAGCAAAGGAACACCAATGGCCAATAAACGGATATTCATAAGCTTCTCCATAGAAGACGTCACGCTGCGAGACTTCCTCGTAGGACAGGCGAAAAACAAACAGTCTCCCTTCGTCTTCACAGACATGTCGGTGAAGAAACCTTGGGATTCGGCGTGGAAGACGAATTGCCGGACGAAAATCAAGGGTTGCGACGGCATGATCATTATCGTGACGAAGAACACCAAGAACGCCGACGGTCAGCTCTGGGAGATCAATTGCGCGAAAGATGAATCAATCCCAAGGAGGGGGATTTATGGAAGCTCAGACAATCGACCCGCCACTCTTCCCAAAGAACTGGATGGCGTCAGGGTTGTTTCTTGGACATGGGACAACATCAAGAATTGGATCGATTCACTTTAGGAAGGACAAAAAATGAGAAAAGCACTTGTCGTTGGGATTGATGGATATGCTACCGCGCCTCTTTCGGGTTGCGTGAATGACGCAAATACCGTCGCCGCAGTCTTGGAGACCAATGGCGATGGTTCCCCCAATTTCTCTGTTCGTCTCATGACGAACCCTGGAGGCTCGGTTTCCAAGTCAGCACTCCGAGAGGCGATTGATCAGTTGTTCCAAGGCGACCCTGATGTTGCTCTCTTCTACTTTTCTGGACATGGCTTTGTGAACACAAACGGTGGCCTTATCGTCACCGACGACTACCAGAAATATGATGAGGGAATCTCAATGGATGAGATTCTGAATTACGCCAATAAGGCAGCATCAAAAGAGCGTATCGTTATCCTAGACTGCTGCCATTCTGGGTCTTTTGGGTCTCCTGCAATCGACGACTCACAGAAAGCACATCTTTCGCCAGGCATTACCGTCCTGACCGCATGCAAGAGCGACGAAGTCGCGTTGGAGAACGGAGGTGCAGGGTTATTTACATCGCTCGTAGTAGACGCGCTACAAGGAGGAGCCGCAGACTTACGAGGACATGTAACCCCCGGCAGTGTTTATGCATACGTCGACCAAGCACTCGGGCCCTGGGATCAACGGCCGATTTTTAAGACGAATGTAACGAAGTTTACCTCGCTCAGAAATATTCAACCTCCAGTCCCTCTTACCACATTGCGTAAGTTGATAACGTATTTTCCAAGCCCAACAGATGAGATTTCCCTCGATCCTTCGTTCGAAGACACTTCAGACCAACCGGACGAAAAGAAGGTAGATATTTTCAAAGATCTTCAAAAAATGGAAGGTGTTGGTCTTGTCGTTCCTGTCTCTGAAGAGCACATGTATTACGCTGCAATGAACAACAAATCATGCAGATTGACAGCACTTGGTGGTCACTATTGGAGACTTGTTGACCAGAAAAAACTCTAAGCACAACCAGGCGGTCGACCCAATGACGATTCCGCTACCGCTTCATCGTCATAGGTCACCTCATCGTTCTGGCGACTCGCTTCGCTCGCGCCAGAACAATGCGAATGCTACTGACTCCGCTTCGCTCCGCAGTAGATTCGCATTGTTCGCCGAAATATCACGAGTTCAATAAAAGTCGAGATTAGATAGGACTATGCCATGAACCAATTACTATTGAAGATCCTGTCAAGCGACAATTACATTTCAACGTGACGACAATTATAATTTAACATTCAGTATATGGTTTAACGAGGGCCGAAGGGGCCCCGCTCCATGGAAAATTCATGGCCTTTCTGCAGAAGATGCAGGCTCAGTTGGAAGAAGAAGTTCCTGGATTAGCCTCTCTACGGGGGGCTGCTCGTGGATCCGGTCTCCATACTTACGATATCACTGAGTAAAAAAGCCGTTCCGCAGATATGGCTGAAGTTTTTGAAGAATCCAAAGATCCGATACCAGTTATGATTTTAATCACGGTATATCACGTATGAGCCCAGAAACATTTAGAATTGCAAGATGGGTCGGAGTAATTTGGTGCGCATGGATTGTGTTCAAATACCCTTTCGCCCTAAGCATGTGGAGGAAGACAACTCGACTGTACCGAAAACCACTGGCCAAGGAGGCGATAGATATGCTCGCATTCGTCTCCTCTGCGCCGAATTCTCACTATCTCTACAGTCCTTTAGCGACTCTACTGGTGCCGATGGTGTTATATCTATTGAACGGAACGATCTTTCCGACATATGTGATACTGATTCCGGTATTTCTTCAGGTCTACAATTGGGTGTATTTGAGCATTCCTCCGTCAGTCTTATATTTGAGTCAGGCGCGTCCTGAATCGATTCTCTTCAGAGAAACATTGGAAAGAGAAGTAAATCCATACCGAGTGTTAGCTCTGTTTACGCCATCTCTTGCTGGCAAGACATTGGCTTCGTCGTTTAGACGAAACCTGTTTGATTGGGACAATTTGTGGACGACCTCCGACACCGACTGGAAACCCAAGGTTTTCCGTCTGATCACAATGGCACCGGTTATCGTGGTTGATACACGATACCCATCGCATGCCACCAAGGAGGAGATTGCCCATATCGAAAAAACGAGATGCTTGGACAAGGTTTTATTTATTGTAACAGAAGATGAAATGCCGACAGGCGTGGAGACGTCAAATTATGTGCGTAAATCTGCCTGGAACGTGGTAACAGCCGATGAGCTTCCACGACGGTTGCAGAAGCACGGCATTATTGAAGTCTGCCCACCGCCTAAGTTTCATGTTCGTAGTTAAAGAGAATAATATGCCTAATGTGCACCATCTATGCTCGCAGAAAGGAAAGTGGATATGGGATTTTTAACAGACCTATTTTCAAACATTAAAACCACGGAGTTGGGAATGATGCCGTATGATCTACGTCACTTAATTCCCGTCAGTTTGTACTGTGATGTTGAGAGTTACGAGTTAGTCGTGAATGTCTATGACGAGATTGCAGAAGGAGCTGGAAAATCAAACGTTAAGCATCTTAATAGCTTTGTTAGCGATTCCTCTCATTGGGGGCAATTGTCCCCTCTGATATTAGGTCCTTATTGGGGGATATTGACCCGTACCATCACTCCGCAAGAAGCCACTGATATTGCTCGGATTGGACTAAACTTCTTCTACGACGCCTCCCTTGGCATGCTTATATCAAAAAAACGAGATCTAATATTTCTGAGGATAAATCCAACTAGGCGTAACGGTATTTTCTTGCCTGGTGCTACAATTCAGTCAGGGTTTGACGTTGAGTATGCGAAATGTCAGATGGCAAAGCACGGATGGAAAACTGAGAAGTACTGATTGCGAACCAGGGCATGGACCCTACGCTGACCGATGCATTTTAATGCGGTCGACGGTAAGCGCAGCGAGGGTCACGCCGAACGTTCGGTACAAGAAAATGCGACTATTTCCGGCACAGTTGGCAACTCACCTGATTTGCGGGCAACAACCTCCAATGGATCATAATCGGTCGATAGACCAACGTATTATGGAGGGAAGAGAAATGCTGGTGGACATTGCCAGTGTCGATTTTGAATACGATCTCCAACGCTGGCATGACCATCTCAAAGTTTCGGGTGATGGCGGATACACGTGGAGAAGAAATATCAAATTGCCAAAGATTATGAAGGAAGCACTTGCTTCTCCAGAGTGGAATGAAGCTGTCCGGAGGATCCGTGAAGCGACTTATTCCCATATTTCAAGAAAAGGGACCGAACCAGGCAGTGGATCTAACCTGTAGTACTCGCGGGCTCGCACTACAGGTAGATCACTTTGATCGTTCTGGCGACTCGCTTCGCTCGCGCCAGAACAATGCGAATGCTACTGACTCCGCTTCGCTCCGCAGTAGATTCGCATTGATATGCGAACGCTCGGTTCTCGCCGTCGTTTGCACATCAGCGGTCGCTTTGGCCGAGCGTC
>JAJFLQ010000104.1 GCA_021772615.1 Verrucomicrobiota bacterium
CGCTGGTTCGCATGTCGGACCAGCCGGAAAAGTCAGGGAATTTGCTGAATATTGTGAACACACCGGCACTGTCGCTTGCCGACAGGGCTAGTGGATTGCCATAGTACATCTCGAATCCTGTCGTACCGCTGTCGGACGCCAGCACCCAGACCACGGACGTGCCAGTCGCGTCCCAGTTTTCAATAAAGTAGTTGAGCTCGTTACCGCTGACGTCGCGAAAACGAAGATCATGACCCAGCACATGCGCCGCGGCGTAGTCAAATGTGCCGGGCGTCAATCGTATTTCCACGGGAACATTGGCTGTATTGGTGGGGACGGAGAGGCTGATCGCACGCTTGAACGGGAAGGTATCGTCCGCGCCTGACGTAAATATCGGCGCTGTGCCGGTTGCGATTGCGGCGTTGCCTGCGAGAAGCCCGTCATTGTTGTTGCCTGATGCATCATCGGCATTGCCGCCGTCAAAACCCAGGTGCAATGCGGGTGTTGTTTCGGCATCGAGCACCCGGGCGTTCATCGTAGCCTGAATGTCGGCTGCTGACCGGGCGGTATTCCAGATGCGAACCTCGTCGATATCGCCCTTGTACGAGTGTTCTTCCACGCCGGGCGCCGAATTCCAGAAATCACCGATAAAGATGTCGTCTGTTGTAAATTCATTCACGGTAAGGTTGGTTATCGCCGTCTGTCTTGACGCGTCTTCGACACCATTGATAAACAGTTTCAGTGCTCCGTTGTCGTACGTAAAGGCGACATGATACCAGATGTCGTCGGAGAGCAGCGCGTTGGACGACAGACTGTCGGTGACAAAGCCGCTGTCGGAATTCGCGATCCGGACGGACAACAGACCGCTGTTTGTCACGTAGAAAATAAAGGTCCCCGCATTTGATGAACTGAGCCACTTCGCCGCAATCCAATAGTTGTGAAATGCCGGTTGCGTGGCGCGATCCTTTGTTCGAATCAACGCTTCGACCGTAATGGTGTGCGTGATGTCCAGCGACTCATCGTCGCCTATGAGCACCCAGTCGCGGTCGCCGTCCAACTCGACGTGGCTGCCTGCATCGCGATCGGCTTCGGGTGCGACCGGCGCCGTTGATAACACGAATGCGGCGGTACCATTAAGGTCGGCATCATTGCTGTTGGTCGTGATATCCGCGGCGACGGTACCCTCGGGTTCGTTGAAATTCCAGTATCCGATCAATCCGGATTCTGTGCCGGTCAACTCCGTGAAGAGCGACGCCTGAATCTGTGCCGGAGTGCGCGCTACCGCCCAAATTTGGAGATCGTCTACGAAGCCGTCGTAAAAAATCGTGCCGGTGCTGTCGATGCCCGCTCGGAACGCAGCGGTATTCTGAATATTTCCGATTGTCACTGCGGCAGTCGCCACTTCTATCCCGTTTACATACACGGTCAGCGTACTGTTCAGGGTATCCCGTACAATGGTGACATGGTGCCAGTTGCCGTTGTTGATATCGTACGTCCAGTCGACAATCTCATTGCCAAAACGGAAATGATGTTCATCCTCAGCCGCGCTGTTAAACGATAGAATGATACCGAATTGATCTTCGTTCGCGGATCCAGTTCGTTTGTCGAAGTCGAATCGCGTGGCCTGGTTGGTTCTCAGCCAGAATGAAATGGTCATGTCGCTGTTGTTCGGATCGAATCCGGCGCCAAAGTCGATGTGGCTGCCGTTGCCGTTGATCGCTACCGCAGACCTGACGTCGGTAGCAATCGCACTGACCGGGGCGCCCGACGCGATTGTTCCTGCATCGCCTACAGTGTTTCCGTCGTTTCCGTTCGCACTCGCATCAGTAACGGAACCACCGCTGACGTCATTGAAATTCCAATACGCGACCAGACCGGTCTCGGTGCCGGCAAGCTCGGTATCCTTCGCCGCCACGATGTCCGACTCCGTGCGCGCGACGTTCCAGATGCGCACGTCATCGATCTGGCCGGTGAAAAATCGGCTAAATGTGCCGCCACCCCATGACGCGCCAATATTCACAGCGCGCGTATTTTGTGCAATGCCCCCTGACACCGTGACGCTGCCGTCGAGGACACCGTCAACGTACAGCCGTATTTCGTCGCCGTCGACGACGCCGGCGACGTGGTGCCATACCCCGTCGGCCAGGTCCGCCGAGGAACCCACGCTTGAATCAAAGTCTGTTCCGTCGCCGAAGAACCACAGTAATGTACCGTCTGGCAGCCCCTGAAAACCCCAGCCGGTATTGTCTCCGAACCCGTGGCTCTTGTCTATCAACAACCAGTGGTCGCCCGGGCTTGTATTCGTCATATTGAACCAGGCCTCGACCGTAATGTCGCCGGTGAAATCGAGGCTGGCACTGTGAAGTACGGACACGAAGTCCCCGGAACCATCGAGGTTCAACGCTTCGTTCTGGCCGTACGACGCCGGCAACAGCACGAGCAGGCATGTCGTTGCCGCCGTGAAGACCTGGATCATGGTATGTTTATGTCGGGCGTACATCATCTATCCGGTTGGTCCACATTCGAACTTCCGCCATATTGGATGCCTTGAAACATGTTGCAATTATCCTGATCAACGCGTGTTGCAGCCGATCGTCGCACCACAAATTCGGGTATCGAGGCTGCGGCGCGCGTCAATCCTCGAACACGGTGCTGTTGATAGTGAGTCCAATTCTGTTGATAATGGATATCGCATCTGTTGGAGAGATTGCTCCATCACCATCAATATCGCCGCCACTCGAGTCGTCGGTCTGCCCCAGGCGGTTGATCACAAAGATTGCATCGGTGGGCGAGATCACCCCGTCAGCCGGGTTCACGTCCCAAGGGAAAAAGGTAATATCGTCAAGGTCCACGCCCTGGCCGATGTTGATGTTATTCGCCTCGAGGTTCTCCACGACATCGCCGCCCACATCAATGACCAACCCGAGGACATCCGCGTTGGTTGCGGCTGCATTGGACGAGTCCGGCGGATCATCGCTCATCGCGCGAGCGTACAGAAGCGTTCGGTCAAGCGCAATCGTGACGTTTTGTGTAACGGACTCGTGTGGCGTCAAGTTGAGAAAGGGGACGGACGCCGCCACAATGTCATCGCCGTTTCCGATCTGGTCGTCATCGGAGAGCACGATGTTGACCGAGAACGGGCCGCTGTCGAAATTTCCCTGATTCGTAATCGTGAACGATGCCTGCGTTGTGCCCTGTGTGACGTTGTCGGGACTCACGTCGAATCCGGTGCTGCGCAGGTCCGGCATGCCAATGGATGCGATGGCGTAGACGCCGTCGCCAAACGTTCCGTTGCCCTGGGAGAAGGTCGCGAATACCTCGCGCGGCCCGTCGTTTTCCCCGGATTCCTCCGGGTAGTGAACAAAAATTCGAATTGGATTGGCGCCGGCCGCAGAGAAGCCCGGTAACGCGATGCCGCTTTCGTCAACCTCTTTCCAGGCCGTCACGTGCATGGTTTCGCCTTCTTTGTAGATCGCGGAGCCTACGCACTGGTTATTCTCGAAGACGGCGACGGCCGTGCCCGGCACTAGAATACCGCCGGCATCTTCGATCACGATATTGTACGGTTGCCCGGTGGCGGCAACGCTTTCAAAGATGCATTCATGGTCCGCAGTCTGTATGGACCCCCCTCCGACCGGCGCCGGGCCCGTGATGGTGTAACTGAAGTCGACGGGAGTGGCAACCTCGGGTTTGAGCAGGACTTGATAGCCCAGTCCGGGGACCATGTCGACAATCGTATTCACCGCCATGTCGGGCTCGAACATCAGGCCCGTCGAAGTTTGAACGGCGGCGATGGAATCGTTGATATCGCCGAACGCGGTGGTGACGTCCTGCGGTCCGGAACCCAGGAACGCGATGGCATTCCACTGTGCCGGTTCAAGTGTAATAGTGAATGCGGCCGGGTCGATGGTAACGCCTTCGATCGTGAGCGTTTCAGCATTGTCGGCGAAGACGCGATAGCCGTCACGGATATCGATGTCGCCGATCGAATTGACCGGAAATTCGGGGAGCAACACCTGTCCCTGATCGTTGTCGGCGATGCGCAGCGATGCTACGCTGCTGAACACGGTCTCCGCATCAGGAAACCGCGGCAAGAGGTTGGTCGAAATCAGATTGAATATGCCGGCGCTGATGGCGATGTCCTGCGTCACAAAAATGGTGCCGTCCAGCGTTGCGCTGGAGAACAGGTTATGCGCAAAGCTTCCTGTTCCAATTGCGAATATCGGCGTCGTCACCGCCTCGCGATCTCCGGAGATGTCGTAGATTCTAAATGACATCGGGTTGCCGGAGAATCCGCCGGCGCCGCCCCATAGCGTCAAAACCAGATTAAAGTCGCCCGCGAATCGTGCTGCACCTACAAGGCGTTCGTCGTCAAACACGCCGATTTCGTCACCGGTATCAATGGTGTTCTGTCCGTCGAAGCCGGTGATTGCGGCATGGGTTATCACGACGGTATAGGTGCTTCCCGTTTGATCAATTGCGAGCGGATCGAAGTGCGTGGGCGTGGCAGGCACGACTGTACCGTACGAGAGCGCCAGCTCGTAGTCGATCTGGGATTCATCGAATCCCACGACACCATTTTCATCCGGTATGTCTGTGAAGATCGGTGTTGTGTGGGTATTCGTACCGTTAATCCCGATATCTGCAAAGGCGAAAGGAATGGTTGCAGCCATTGCCGGTGCGACCACGTATGTCTCGATGTCCGGCAGCGTAAACGGCAGCAGCTCTAATGTGGGCGGCGACACGTTCGTCACCAGCCCCGCGCCGCTGTGAAGCGTCATGTTCGCCGGGGACGGTGAACGATCGACCGTGTCCGTATGTAGGGGCCAATAGCCGACGAGACCAGGTTCGTCGCCGTCTAGAGCTGCGTCGCGGAATTCGCGAATTTCGTCTTCTTTCCGGGCGACGTTCCAGACCCGGACCTCGGCGAGATAGCCAACCATGTGGTGACCGCCGTCGTGCGCGCGCCGGCCAATCTCAAACACATGCCCCCAGTTATGAATCGGTAACGGTGCTGCAGTATCAAACGATTCCAAAAATGATCCGTCAACGTAAAACGAAATGGTGCGATCCCCGTCCCACGTTGCCGCAACGTGGTGCCATTCGCCAAACGGCAGCACATAACTTGATGTCCAATTCTGGAACAGAGCACTGCCCAACATGTTGTAACCCTTGTACATGCCCAGGCGATTGCTGCTGTTAACATAAAATTGGTACTCCTGAAAGTTCTTGCCCATGAACTCGAAATGCCCATCCGACTGCCGGCGGATCCAACATTCCATCGTCAACTGGTTTAAGCTCGACAGTTTGCCAATGTTACCGACCTGTCCGAATTCGGTAGTATCGCTGAAAAACACCGACCCGACCTCGGTGCCGATCGGCAAGGACAAGTTGAGGTCGCGGCTCCCGGAATTTAGCACCACAAGATCCTCGATCAGGCCTTCTTCCGGAATGTCAAGGAGGAACGCCACCGGATCGGGTGAGAACTCCGGCAGCCCCGGCTTCTCTACTGCAGTGTTCGGCGAGAGGATCGACTCGAACGCACCGTCATACACGCCGCTGACCGCGAATTCGTAGAGAGTATTGTTGACCAGACCGCTGACATCTGCTGTCAGCGCCGCGGTATTGCTGAAAAACGTAAAATCCGTTTCGCCGTCGGCACGATGGTAGACGTTGTAACTGAGCAGGGTACCGTTTACGGCGTTGTCAACGGCGGTCCAGCCGATTGAGACTGTCCCGTCCGCGTATGCCTCTGTACTGATCGTATGTGGATTGCCCGCGTCACGGTAGAGCGCGCCGATATCGGCGAAGGTCCCGTCCAGGTCGTAGTCGTTTCTATCACCTGCGTCGATGTGCGGCGACGTCGCTGCCAGCGTAAAATCGAGTTCGTCGCCGTCTGCGAAGGTGAATTCCGGCGCTTCGCTGATGTTGAGGTAGATGTCGCCAAGGTCGCCGTTTTCATTGGTCGAATTGAATATCAGCGCATCGACCGGAAGGTTGTTTAGATCGGACGTATGGCCGTCGCTGTTGCCGAAGATATTGTTGAAACGAACCGCCTCGCCGGCGCCGTTGATCGGCGCGTTGGCGCGAATGCCGAATTGCCCGTTGTTAATTATCGCATTGCCAATAATAATTTCGGTGCCGGTGGCGTGGTTGATTTCAATACCGTCACTGCCGTTCTGGTAAAAGATGTTGTATGTGATTGTCGATGTGAATGATGTATTGCCTTTGTGTAGGCCGTCGTGGAAATTATACGCGACGATGTTGCGTGTGATCGTGGGATTGTTCTCGGTGCTGGTGTTGTAGAGAATACCGTGACTGTGATTGTTGGCGATGATGTTGTCGCGCACTGTTCCATGCATGCGATGGTGAAAACGGACACCCGGCGAGTCATTGGTCGACGGATTGCCGTTACGCGTGAATGTACAGCGCTCGATGATGCTCTGCGGCAGGACACGATGGAATAGGTAGATGCCATTGTCTCTGTTATTATCGACCACTGTATCGGAGACTAGCACGGTGACCCAATCGCGATTGACGTCGTTCACACGGATACCGTCGTTCGAATTGTTCCTCACCATACAGTTTTCCATTGTCAGGTCGGCCTCGTCCGTGCGGACCCCGTGTGCGTTGTTGTCGTCGATATCGCAGTTTATCAACGTCAAGCTGCCGCGACGATCCTTGAAAATGCCGTTGCTGTTGTTGTGCGCAATCCGTGTGTCTTCGAAGCGTACATGGGATGTGTTACTGCTCGTTTCGTCCGACGACATGCCGCCGCCGCTGTTGTTGTGGATGTCGAAATTGATAAACGTCGGGTCCGCATTCTCCACCCAGATGCCGGAGCTTGAATTGTTGTAGACCTCTACGTTCTCGAGTTGTGGATCCGATCCGTCGCCGCGGAGGTCCAGGCCGTTGCTCGAATTCTCGCGAACAACCGAATCCAGTATACGCGCATTGGAATCCGTCCAGAAAATTCCGTCAACCGCAAATTCAACAACCGCATGCTGCACCAGGGAGTTGTCGTCGGACGTACCGTTGAAATCAATCCCGGCCCACTGCCCACGTGCCTTTTGCTGGTTTGCCGGGAGCGATGTGAACAGAATTTTGGATTCTGGTGTGCCAATCGCTGTCAGCAATCCGTTGACATCGAGTTGGAACGCTCCAACGAATCGGACTTCGGACCCGGGAAGTATCGTCAGCGTCTCGCCCGCAGGTACTACCACGTCGCCGTGAATCGAGAAAATCCCGTCCCAGGTACCCGAAACATCACCGGCTTCGACAACGGTGCCGAGAAAATCCAGGGTGATTGAGCCCATGTCGAGGTCGTCGATAATCGATTCATTCGTCAGGGCGGGGAAGTCCTGATAATTGCCGATTGAGTAGGTCACGTCATACACACCGGCTGCGATGACAGTCTCGAAAAAGCCCAATGCGTTGGTCGTCACCTCATGAAACACCGCTGACGGTGAAATCGGGTTAAATGTGATCGCGATATTGGCGTGGTTCGAAGCGAATTCGAGAAATATCTCTCCGCGAATCGTGACTTCCAACGCATCGTTTGTGAGTACTTGGCCGGCAATAGCATGCTCGGTAACCACGCCACCGATGTCATACACCGCGGTGACGACATAGTGATATGTCGTAAAATCAAGAAGGCCGGAGTCGTCGAAACTGAAATCCGACGCGCCCAAGGCGGCGACCCTGTTTCCGATTTCCGGCGGTTCGTCCGGGGCGAGCGTCCGGTAGACTGAAAATCCGGTGAGATTAGCGGTATTTTCCGGCTGCGACCAGTTGATGGTTGTCGTGCCGTCGGTATTGGCGGTTGCGGTCATATTGACCGGAGCGCTTCCCGTCACAGCATAGGAGAAGATCTCCGCGGGAGCGGCGATTGGCAGGTTGTACGTGGTTGAAGCCGTCGCTGCTTCAAGGTAATACTCAACCGTGGCGCCGCCGTTCTGCGCCGGCAGGCTGGCCGTGAACCGCGTGTTGTCGCTGGTCGTCATGGCGATCTCATTGAACGTCTCTTCGCCGGCCAGGCGGAAAAATACGCCGGCGGACGTAATCGGATCGCCGTTGTCGTCACAGATGAAGGCCTCGATATGCCTTACCGTACTCACGGCGTCCGTCGCGCTTTGCGGCGTGTCTAGTAGTGGCGTATGCGCAATATTCAGGAAATCTCCTGAAAACGACGCAGGACTTTGGTCGGTGATTGCGACCGCCGGTGAATCGATGCGAATACGACCGTCACCGCCATCGCCGCCGGACCGGTCCTGCTCCGGCCAGCAACCGGTACAGGTTTTTGGTCCGCCGATTGCACCTTCGGCTTTCAGCTCGTTCACGGTGACGCTCTTGGCGATCAGATGTACCGAACCCCCTGCACCGCCACCACCGCCACCGTCGGTGTCATTGACGGCATGAGGGTCGGAAGTCGTGCCGGCCGTGCCGTTACTGACAATGCTGTCTGCATTAATCTCGGATGCATATATAAGGATAATGCCGCCGCCTTCGCCGCCGCGGGCTTCCGTCGAGTCATTACGGTTGGAGTCGTTATCGTCGCCGCCGCCGCCGCCGCCGCCCATCGTCAGCTTGTTGAGCGCGGGATCACCTACGGCGGCGCCGAAAATATCCGGCTCGATCGCGCTGCCCTCGCCGTTGGCGCCGTTGCCGCCGCCGCCGCCGCCGTTACCGCTACCGCCGGCGTTGCCCGAGGTACCGGACAGCTGAATGTTGTAATTACCGTTTACGCCCTCGCCGCGACCGCCGAGCTGGCCGTCTGGGAAATTTCCCAATCCGCCGCGATACCCTTTTGCGGTAGCGTGAATTGTCCCGCCTTCGTTGACCACAACAGCGCCGGTCGCACGGAAGAACAGCACGCCGCCGGTTGCGCCGTTCCAGTCGGCACAGGTCAGGGTAGTACTAACGGTGACATCGTTGTAATGGGGGACGCGAATAACCTGATGGATGCGTCCGTCGGCGGAACTGAAATCATGTGCAAGTGGGGTTGCCAGGATCAAGATGTTGTTGCCTGTATCGACGGTCACTACGGTGTGGTTCTCGTACGTCCCTGCGGCGTTCGCGCCGAGATTGGTTTCAGGATCGATCATCGTGATGACAACAATCTCGTCACCGGCCGAAAAACCGTTCGCGTCGGCTACGTCGAGTGACGTATCACCCGGCGTATTCAAGCCGGTAACGGCAGATCGCACGGCATCGGTTGTGACCGTTCCTGATGACACGGTCAGGTCCCCGTCGACACCGGTGCCGAACGGATTCTGCGCACCTGCCTGACATGCCGATAACACTAGCCAGGCGCCGAAAATCGATAGAAAGGTAGTTGTCTTCATGGTGAACTCCTGATCATTATATAATAGGTATGGGTAGTTATGCCGGTGCATTGCTCATGTGTTTCAAATTCATCATCGATTGCGTATGATTTGTGCGATACGCCCAACGTTGAAAAAGCTAACGCATACTATGATCGTGCGGACGTTTATTGGGCAATAAGCTACAAAAAAACCCGCAACAAAACACCGTTGTTGCGGGTTAGAGATCTGCCAATATTTGTCCGATACGGTTCCAGCCAATCATCGACGGGCGGAATGATAATGAGCTGTGTTGAAAACTCACTCCCATGCGAACACAATTCTCCTCAAACAATGGCAATGGATACTATAACCGCAGCAGAAAATAATTCAACCATTTTGCAGGCGCTCGGGTACATTCTGCGCGGCGCGGCGCAGGCCTGCGAGCACGGCCAGTACGGCGCCGAAAATCACCCAGGTTGACGGCTCGGGAATCGGGCCGACCGTAACGCCCTGTTCCGTCTCGCCGCTACCGCCGAATTCGAAGTATACGATCTCGCCGGGCGAAATGTCGCTGGTAAACGAGAATCCGGCCTGGCTGCTGCCCACAAGTACTTCGCTCATCATGTCAATTGAAATAAAATCCTGTGCTGCCATCCCTGTTACAGGTGTGCCTGACTGGGCAATCCAGTCTGTGGCCACGGCGACATCGCCCGGGGGCTGATTCGACATGTCGTCGGGATTCCAGTCAGGGAGAATCGGAAATTCAAGAGACCAGGCAACAATATCAAAGAAACCGGACGTGTTGTCGACGGTATAGACGTATGTGAACGAACCGTCCTGGTTGGCCGTGTGTGAACCAATTATCGCGGCATCGGAAGTCACCGATACGCAGGTCATGATGATCAATCCAGGCAACCAATGGCGTAAGGGCGATCGGGGATGATGTATAATATTCATGATGGAGCGGTGGTTCCGGGGTCGGTCGTGCCGTGTTGATATCTCAGCGCAGCAATCAGCGTGCCGATCCCGAGAGATCAGGACCTGAGTTACGACAATAACTGTAGAACTATACCCCGTAGATGTGATAGTTTCAAGGTTGAATACATGGTGCGGTCGATGAAAGAAATTCTGGAATCGCTCCAGTGAATACAGCCTCGCGTGTTTCTGAGATTTGTCGAAACTGAAATCGATTTCGAAATCAGATTGTATCAATTTTCACGTGGGATGCCGGCGAACCTTCATATTATCCCGGTCTGAATTTGAATCACGGTGAAATTTTCATCGAAAAAAGAACGGACTGCAGGATTCTGGATACGAGATAATCTTGGATGTTTTGTTTTATAAGAGATTTATATTACAAATTTTATGGCTCGTGATCGGCATTATTGCAGTATGCGGCCGCGTCGACTGTTCCAGTGTTTATGGCCTTGCTTAACGTGGCTGCGATTTAGATAGACGGTAATTGGCACCATGATTGCTGTCTCCCATACTGTTCATCGTTCGCGCCATTTACAAAAAATTGTAATCTACAAAACCGGGAGAAAAAAATGAAACGTCATGTTTCCGAACACGCCAGTCACAGTGATCACACCAAGGTTGGGGCACACGCATTGCATCGCATACGCCACAGAGCTGCAGTCCCGACAATACTTGTACTCGCAGGGTTGCTGAGTCTCTCCGCGGCGAGCGCAGGGCCGCAGTCGGTCACACTGATCCGTGACGTAGCGCGTGGCGGTTGGCAATGTTTCGGCTACGGCGCGTTGGACAACGGCGCGAACCCGAGCAGAAATGAGGCGCGGATCCAGGCCGACTGGGGTCGGGCGACATGGGGCATCGGTATGCGCTACCAACTGGCAGAACCCGTTGATGGGCGGACGGTGTCGTCCGTTCGCGTCGATGTACGCAGCCAGCGAGGGGTAGGGACAAGGATTCACGCTGCCGTGGCGACCGCGTTCGACGCAACCTTGGAACTAAATCGAACCAATGCGGTGCCGGTCACCGAGTCTTGGCAGACGGTCGAATTCCAGGTCGGCGACATGCATAAGACCAGACCAGAGAAGATTTCTCCCGAATTTCACGCCGAGGACATGGCGCGGATACAGGTCGTTAAGTTCTTGCTGTCCAAGCCGGATGATGGCGTGCTCGGCACCGACACGATCTATTTTCGAAATCCTCAGCTGATCTTCGACGACAAGACACTGGCCAGCCGCGACCGGTAAGATCCGGCAGGACAACAGCGTCTCCTGTGGCTTTCTTAGCGTCCCAAAATGCAACGGACACCGTCCCTCGGGACGCTGCTTAGATAAATGGCTCTGTTGGGTAAGGCATTGTCATAATTCGATATAGGTGTCGTTCCTGGATTGCCGGCCATGCTGCATTTTGTCCGACAGCGAGTGGATGCAAACTTTTTTCATGCACGCCATGCAAAACGGGCGCCGCGAAAGCGGCGCCTGTTTTTTTGTACCGCAAGCGCGCCGCCGTTCACACCTTTCCGAAGCATTCCCGCACGCAACTCAGCGACGGGAGACGCTGCCTCCCAGCCCATTGGCATATGCCTCAAGTAAGTCGGGCTGTCGATCTCGCACGTCTTGTTGTTCACACCTCAGTGTCGAAGTCACGTCACATCGTGTCGACCGATTCGCACGGCGTCGCCCGCGCGCGCTGACGCGCGAACTTCCAACAGCCCGCGATCATCGCGCGACGTGTGTCGGCACCACTGCAGCAGCGCGATGCGCGGGGTTCACACGCCCTGTCGCCGATGGCGAGTTGGCCACTGTCACGTTCGACTGTGTTCGCGCGACGTCGCGTTCTATTCTGGCAGTTGACCGATATGGATGGGGCCGCTACCCGCCGCAAGCATACTCAATTGTTCGTCTGATTCGTGATTTAGCTAATGTGCCAATATATTGTGCTCCGCAATTATGATTTGATTGAGTGAACACTTCGGCTTAAGGGTCAATGACAGAATGAGGAAAATCAATAGTATCGCCGGTGCGACACACCAATTGTGGCTGGTGATATCGCTATGCGTGGCATGGCCCTTAGTGGCTCAAGATGCAGGAGATTCGTCCGTCCGCGTGCCGACCCAACTCGGGCTTGTCGACGCTGTGCGAATAGCAGTAAAGACACATCCGCAACTCGAGATTCGCGAGATTCGCGATGACATCGCAGCCGATACTGTGATGGTGGCTCGGGGACAATTCGATTCGCATATTCGCGCTGCAGCTGGAGAATCTATCGATGTGCTTCCGGAACGTCTGCGCGAGCAACAGCGCTCGGCAGGGGCATCCGATGGTGACATCAATACGTTCGCGTATGAGACAAGTGTTCGCAAACAGTTGCGCAGTGGCTTGTCCATCGCTACCGGTATCGAAGTCAGCCGCGTCGACCAGGCATCGGACCGAATTGCTCCGGCTAATGCGGGGGACTTCAATTTTGTCATCAATCAGCCACTGTGGCGGGGGCGCGGCAGGCAGGTAACAACGGCTGACGAAGCGGCTGCAATCTTCGGCCACGAAGAAAGCCTCCTTGAATCCAGGCATGTCGCAGCATCAATTATTCGTAACGCCGTGACATCGTATTGGCGCTACTTTGCGGCACTCGAGAGTCTGAAAATTCTACAGGCGTCGGAGCAACGAGCCAAGAAGATTCTAACGGATACACTGGAATTGATAGATAAGGATGAGGTTCCGTCTGCGGAGCGGTTTCAACTCGAAGCCCTGCATTCGCAGAAAGCCGGTCTTCGCATTCGCGCCGAGCAGGAAGCTGTGACGGCGGGGCAACTCTTGATTCTGGCTCTGGGCTTATCGTCGGCTACCGTGTCTGAGATGCCTGCCCCGTCAGATCGCTTTCCGGTTACGCCCGATGTGAGCCGATTGCCGGCGGCACCGGATATCGCCACTTTTATTGATGCCGGTCGGATGTATCGTGACGACTACAAAGCCGCACGAAAGCGCGAGGACATTACCGAGATACAGATGATAGCGGCAGAAGACGGCATCAAGCGAAGATTGGATTTCAGCCTTGATATTGGATACGATAATTTCAACCTGGGGCATGGTCTCGATCGCAACCTGGATTCGCTGAATCCCCATGAGAGCGGGTTCAACGCCGGTGCTTTTTTCATTCTCGATTGGCCTGTTCGCAACGATGCCGCGGTGGGAAACTTCCGTCGGCACCAGTCCTTCTACCAGCTTGCGCGCGTGTCTACATTCGATCTTGGCAGAACCATCGAGGCTTCGATCACAGTCACGGTAAACGCACTTCACAACAGTGCGCTCGAGGTTGGTAAAACCGAGGAGGCGGGGCGACTGTTTCAGCGGACGCTGGAGAATGAACGGCAAAAACTACATCTCGGCATGGCTACCTATATCGATCTTATCAGCTATGAGGATCGGCTCACCGATGTGCAGTTGCGGGCGGTAGCGGCGAAATTGCGATATTTCGAAGCCGTTGTGAGGTTGAGCTTCGAAGCCGGGCTGTTGCTTCCCGGTAACGACAACGTGATGGTGTCTATCGATTTCAACAGGTTGGTCGAGGTGCCGGATACCGAGCACGTGGGGGGCGATATTCGGTGACAGCTTAACAACGTTTATCCGGAGTTGACAATGAGCAGACAGATATTTCGCAAAGCGGCGCTGGAGCGGCTTCAGTCTCCAGAGCAATTGGATCAAGTGATCCAGATCACCACGCCAAAGGGATGGATCGCGTTGGCGGCTGTGTGGATGCTGCTCGCGACGGCGGTATTGTGGGGCATTTACGGCAGTGTGCCGAGTAAGGTCATCGGCAACGGCATGCTGATAAAATCGGGAGGCGTCTACAAGATCGTGTCGCATGCGGCCGGGCAGATCACTGATATCAGCGTACGTGTCGGTGATGTGGTGCGCAAAGGCGATGTAGTGGCACGCCTTGCGCAATGGGACGTCCTCGATGAAATTCGCTCGGTAAAGGCGCAATTGTCCGAGGTCGTTGCAAAGCGGGAACATATCGATGCTTTCGGTCAGCGCGATATCGAGATGCAGAAACAGTTGATGGACGAGCAACGCCGCCTTTTCGAAACGTCGATAGATTCGGCACGTCGCAATTTGGGCGTCCAGGCAGAACTGCTCGAACAACAGCTGGCAATCCACCAAAGCTCGATAACGATTCTTGAGGATCAACTCAAATGGCAAAAAGAGAAGATCACAAATCAGCAGCAATTGTTCGAACAGGGGCTGGTCGTAAAGCAAGCCCTTATGACGTCGCAACAGCGCCACGACACCGCGCTCGAGGAAATCCAAAGGAAACATTCACAAATCGAGCGCGAGCGTGCTGTGCACGAGCAGCGGTTGCTCGCCGCTAAAGAGGAGATTCAGGGGGCCGAGAATCAGATTCAGCAGTTGGATATCAAGGCATTGCAGCTGGAAAAGCAAAAGGAATTAGAGCTGCTGTCGCTTGACCAACAGATCAATGCATTCAATCGCCAGATCGATGCCCTTACATCCAGGATGCACAATCGTTCGCGGGTAATCAGTCCGTATTCCGGCAGAATACTCGAAGTATCACTCAACGAAAATGATCTCGTCGGCACCGGTACGGCGATCATGACAATGGAGCTGGCGGGCAGGGAGATAAAGGACATCGAACTGGTACTTTACGTGCCCACGGCGGACGGAAAAAAGATTCGTCCGGGCATGAGTGTTCAGGTATCACCATCGACGATCAAGAAAGAGGAACACGGCGCGTTGATCGGTACGGTCACGTCTGTGGGGTTGTTTCCCGCAAGTCCCGCCGGGATGCGGCGGGTGCTGGGGAACGACTCACTGGTGCACGAAATCATGGCGGCAGGTACACCGATCGAGGTCTACGCCGATCTCACACCGAGTTCATCGACGTACAGCGGATACAAATGGACCTCTCCTCTCGGGCCGGATGCGAAAATATTCAGCGGCACGCAATGTGTTGGCGAAGTTACGGTACAACAACAGCAGCCGATAACGCTGATCATCCCACTGCTACGGAAAACCTTTGGCATTTATCAGTAGCAGACCGTTCCCGTCCATTTCCAGCCTTACGACCCACGAAGGCGTACATGCATGAGCACTAAACCGACACATGTAAAACAAGCGGCTGCACTGCGAACCCGAATCGCTACGTGCCCGACGATACTGCAGATGGAGGCAGTGGAATGCGGTGCCGCATCGCTTGCAATGATCCTGGGGCACCACGGATTGTGGGTGCCGCTCGAAGAATTGCGCGATGCCTGCGGTGTGTCGCGGGACGGTAGTAAGGCCAGCAATGTTGTCAAGGCGGCACGCCGCTACGGCATGATTGCCAAAGGGTTCAAAAAGGGCATGGACAATTTGGGTGAATTGACGTTCCCCGTCATCGTCTTCTGGAATTTCAACCACTATCTGGTGCTCGAAGGATTCAAAGGAGGAAAGGCGTATCTGCGCGACCCGGCCCGCGGTCGACGCGTCGTCGATATACAGGACTTCGATGAGTCTTTCACAGGCGTTGTGTTGTCCTTCGAGAGAGGCGATGATTTCCGGAAGGGGGGCAATTCGCCGAATGTCATTAAGGCGCTTGCCAGCCGGATCAAGGGGTCCGAAGCCGCGCTCGTATTTGTCGTGCTTGCAGGGCTCGGGTTGGTTATTCCCGGGTTGGTTATCCCCATATTTGCCAAGATCTTCGTTGACAACATTCTCGTGGGTCAGATGCAAGACTGGTTCAAACCCCTTCTTCTCGGCATGGGCATCACAGCCTTGCTGCGGGGGATCCTCGTTTGGATGCAGGAGTATTATCTGCTTCGTTTCGAGACCAAGTTGGCGCTGAATTCATCGGGGAGATTCCTGTGGCACATTTTGCGTCTTCCAATGTCATTTTTTACGCAACGCCATTCTGCCGAAATCGGGTCGCGCGTGGCGATCAATGATCGTATCGCTTCGCTGCTATCCGGCGAATTGGCGACGACGTTTATAAACTGCTTTCTGATTGTATTTTACGCCGTAATTATGATGTATTACGACGCCGTATTGACCCTTGTCGGCATCGCGACTGCGGCGGTGAACATTGTCGTATTGGTTTTGGTTAACCGCATGCGCGTCGACCAGAACATGAAGCTGCAGAAGGACAGCGGCAAGTTCATAGGCGTCACAATCGGTGGTTTGCGCAATATCGAAACGCTTAAAGCGACCGGTGGTGAGTCCGATTTCTTTGCGACCTGGTCCGGGTACCAGGCGAATTTGCTAAACACGCGCCGTCAGCTCGAGGCGTCATTGACCGTGGTCGGGGTTGTTCCGGTGATGTTGACCGGTCTGAATACGGTTGCGGTTCTCACTTTTGGTGCGCTACGTGTGATGGACGGTCATCTCACCATCGGTATGCTGGTCGCTTTCCAGAGTTTGATGGCGGGATTTATCGCGCCGGTAAACCAGATGGTGCAAATGGGCGGCGCGCTGCAGGATATCAAGGCGGGTATGGCGCGGATCGACGACGTGTTTCGTTACCAATTGGACCCGGCTTTCGGAGACGCCGCGATAGCGATCCAGGAGGACGATAAGTCCCGGCTCACGGGGCGTCTGGAGGTCCGTGAGCTATCGTTCGGTTACAGTCGGTTAGACCCTCCGCTTGTGCAGGATTTCAGCCTGCGATTACAGCCCGGGGCGCGTGTTGCGCTGGTCGGTTTCTCGGGCAGCGGAAAGTCGACAATTGCCAAAGTCGTTGCCGGTCTTTATCGTCCGTGGGCCGGCACAATATTCTTCGACGGGCGTCCGCGCGACGACATAACGCGAGCGATCGTAAATACCTCCGTAGCGGTGGTGGATCAGGATATTTTTATGTTCGAGGGTACGGTTAAAGATAACCTGACGCTGTGGGACAGCACCATTCCTGAATCCGATTTGGTGCAGGCCGCAAAAGACGCATGCATTCACGACGAGATAACGGCACGGGTCGGAGGCTACGATTTCATCGTCACTGAAGGCGGCGGCAACTTTAGCGGCGGTCAATTGCAGAGGTTGGAGATCGCGCGCGCCCTGGCAATAAACCCAACGATCCTGATTCTGGATGAAGCCACCAGTGCACTTGATCCGGTCACCGAACAACGGGTCGACGATAATATCCGACGACGGGGCTGCACATGCCTGATCGTCGCACATCGATTGAGCACCATTCGCGACTGTGACGAGATTATCATGCTCGATAACGGCAAGGTCGTCCAGCGCGGCACTCACGAAGAAATGTCGCAAGCAGAAGGGCCCTACAGGCAATTGATCGAAGTGGCGTAGGCCGCGCGTGATCTGTTTCGTCGTGCGCTGTGTTTTTTTCGCGGCAGCAGGCGTTGTCGCGTTGTTCAGAGCTGTGCGTGAATATGCCGCTTTCGGCTCGAAGTCCTACCCAGTGCGATTGATAATTACAGCATATGGCAAAGATACAACAATTGATCGATCGTCTCAGCGCCGACGGCAGCGACATCTGCATCAACGGCAACCAGCCGTTTCTGCTGACCGATTCTGCCGGGATCTGGCTGGTGCGTACCGGACACGTCGATATCTTTTATGCGGCGACACGCAACGGTGAGCCCGGTGCACGGCAGCACATTTTTCGAGCAGAACCCGGTGACGCTGTATGTGGCATGGTGCGTGATCCTGCTGAGGGCGAATTCGCTGTCATTGCCTCAGGCACGCGCGGTACGTGCCTCCTCGCTGTAGACCCGACGGCAATAGCGGCGTGCGGCAGGGATCCCGGGCTGACCCCCGTGATCGAAGGTATCATCGGACGGTGGCTCACAAGTATGCTGGAGGGACTCCTGAACATCCAACAGCCGGACACGACGTTGAATCTGCAGCAAGGTCAGGAAATCACGCTTGATACGGGTGACACGGCCGGCACGGACCTGCAAACGGTCTGGCTCGTGCATGTCGCAGGAGCGTCAACGCTGAACGGCAACACGTCGCTGCCCGCCATCTCGGGTGATCAGGCGTTCCCGATCTCCAGAAGGTTGTGGTTACAAGCCCGTGAACCGGCGAAAGTGACCTGCATCGATATCAAAAGCCGCATCGTGTCAGATGGGGTCGGGAGCCTTGTCGCACCGGCGCATCGCATGATTCAGGCGATCATTGTGGACAACCTTGAAAGAATACGGCAGCAGGAGCGGCAACGCGCTGAAGTCGGCGCCGCGCAGAACGGTCAGATTTTTCACAACGCGTTGTCGCGGTTCGCGAATATTCTGCAAAAATTCCGAACGCCGCCGGTTACAGACACCGCCGACTCGCTTCTGGCGGCATGCCAGCTCGTAGGGAACGAACTGGGCATCACGTTTCGTCAACACCCCGACCGTGTGGAGGGACGGCCGCAGCAGGACCCGCTGGGAGATATTGCAGCGGCGTCCCAGATTCGCACACGCGCGGTCCTGTTGCGTGACGATTGGCTGCGGCAAGATAACGGCCCATTGCTTGCCTATTTTCAGGACGACCATCGGCCTGCGGCCCTGCTTCCGGGTGCCCGCAGTGGGTATGTACTGCACGATATCGCAAGAGCCCAGGTGACGCAAGCCACTGCCGAGGTCGCAGCGGAGCTGGAGCCAATTGCATTCACATTTTATCGGCCGTTTCCGGCCCGGCCGTTAAAAATGAAAGATGTTATGGCGTTTGCTGCATTCGCTTGTCAACGGGACATGTTGCTGCTCATTGCAGTTGGCGTCCTGACTGCAATCGTGGGGGTCGTGACCCCGCTCGCTACTGGAGCTGTTTTTGATATTGTGATACCTGGTGCGGATCGGTTTATGTTACTCCAGGTGACTGTCGCGCTGGTCGTTTGCACGGTCGCGTCAATGCTCTTCGCTGTAGCCGGCGGTCTTACAACGATTCGCCTGTCGGCAAAAAGCGAATCGAGCACGCAGGCAGCGATTTGGGACCGTTTGTTGAGCTTGCCGGTACCATTTTTCCGCGATTATACATCCGGTGATCTCAGCGAGCGTGCGATGGGCATTGAGCAGATCCGTATGGAGTTGTCGGGGACGACAATGTCGACCATGTTCGCCGGTCTATTTTCGTTCGGGAACTATTTGCTTCTATACTACTACAGCGTCGACCTGGCGTTGAAGGCCACGTGCCTTGTGGCCATCGCGATCTTGATCTCTTCTGTCATCGCTGTTTCTCAGATACGCGAGCAGCGCCTGGTGACCGCGATCGAAGGTCGACTTACCAGTATTGTCTACCAGCTCATCAGTGGCATCAGCAAGTTCCGCGTGGCAGGCGGAGAGGAGAGGGCATTCGCCTATTGGGCGCATGTATTCGAGGAGAAGAAGAAGGTGACATTTCGGGATGTGCAGTTGCAGAATTACTTCACCGTTTTTAATTCTGTATATCCCGTGATCTGCGCAATGTGTATCTTTTTTATGATTTTGAAGTCCTATGAAACAGCAACAGTCGGGGGGGGATCGCCACTTTCGGTCGGTGACTTTCTTGCGTTCAATGCGGCCTTTACCTTGTTTCTCACCGGCACGTTGTCACTTGTAAACGCCGTGATCGGTGTCGCCAACGTGATACCTTTATACGAGCGTGCCAGGCCGATACTCGAAGCCGTTCCCGAAACCAACGCGGCGAAGCCCCATCCCGGCCGGCTCTCCGGGCGTGTTGAGGTCGCGCACGTTCTGTTTCGCTATGCCGACGATGGGCCGATTGTCCTCAACGACGTGTCGTTTGAGATCCGTGCCGGGGAGTTCGTTGCGGTGGTCGGCTCATCAGGTTCCGGAAAGTCGACCCTGCTGCGGCTGTTGCTCGGATTTGAGAGCCCGGAGTCAGGCGCGGTATATTACGACGGGCGCGAGCTGGATAATATTGATATTCGCGCCGTGCGGCGCCAGATCGGTGTGGTGTTGCAAAACGGTCGTATCCTGCCCGGAGATTTGTTCAAGAACATCGTCGGTTCGTCACAGTTGACGTTGGAAGATGCGTGGCGTGCGGTCGATATGGTTGGTTTCGGCGACGATATCCGGGCGATGCCGATGGGGATGCACACGATCGTAAGCGAAGGCGGCAGTACGCTGTCGGGAGGGCAGCGGCAGCGGCTCATGATTGCGCGCGCTCTCGTAAAACAACCGAAGATGATATATTTTGACGAGGCTACAAGTGCGCTGGACAATCAGACGCAGCTGATTGTCAGCGAGAGCCTTGAGAAATTAAAGGTGTCGCGCCTGGTTATCGCGCATCGGCTTAGCACCATCATCAATGCCGACAAGATTATTGTTCTCGAACGCGGTGAAATCACGGAAGCCGGCACATACGAGCAACTAATGAAAAACAACGGGCGTTTTGCCGCGCTGGCGAAACGTCAACTGGCGTAGACTCCCGAAGAAAAAACAGAAGCATGGTTGGCAACAGAAACGTCAGGCGTGTCCCCGTCACCTGAACATCCACAGTGGCAGGATTACAGGCATCACCCGCCTGATTTTGAATATCTTGATTCGCTTGATACATCATCTGACGCCACGGCATCAATTCACAGCAATACACACAGCAGGCAACGAGAGAACAGCATAGACACGTGAACACATTCTGTAGATTCATCGTCATATCGTGCACAATGTTGATCGCATCTTGTGCACAAAACGACCCGGCGACGCAGCGCAAACGTATCGCCGCACAGGAAAAAGGCCCGATCACCATTGCAGTGGTCTGGCCGGATAGTGGCGACCACGATCAGTTCCGTCCGGCCGTGGACATGGCATTGGCCGAGGTCAATGAGCAGGGCGTACTTGGGCGCCGGCTTGAAATTGTTTGGCGTGAAGATCACTCGTCCATAAACGATGGTCGTATCATTGCCCAGGAGCTTTCAGAAGATCCGAGAATAGTAGCCGTGATCGGACATAAGAACTCATATGTGTCCATCCCGGCGTCTGCGATCTACGAGTTTGCCGGGATGATCATGTTATCACCCACGTCGACCAGCCCGAAACTCACGGAGCAAGGTTTTCGCAATATTTTTCGCATGATACCGAATGATTATGCCACCGGTCGCGTAATGGCCGAGCATGCGCACGCCCAGGGCTATCGCAGAATCACGATATTTTATGTGAAAAATCGTTACGGCCTCGATCTCGCAAACGCCTTCGAAAAGCGTGCCCGGCAACTGCAGATGGAAGTTGTTGATCGCCACTCCTTCCGTGAGGCCAACAAGGGGCATTTCCAGAACGTCATAGACATCTGGCAGGATCTCGAATTCGACGCGGTATTTGTGGCAGGGTCGATGCCCGATGCAGGCGACTTTATCGTTCAATTGCGGGACAACGGTATCGTTACCCCGGTTATCGGCGGTGACGGGCTGGATTACAATGAGCTTTGTGAACTTGGGCCGGCGAGCGAAGGTGTAACTGTGGCATCAAGTTTTGACCCCCGTGAACCGCGACCGGAGGTTCAGCAATTTTCGAGAGCATTCGAACAGCATGTAGGCAAATCGCCCGGCGCGAAGGCCGCGCTGGGATACGATGCTGTGAAGCTTCTGGCATACGCAATCGAAACGGCTGGTACATCGGCGCCCGACGCTGTGGCGGCCGCCCTCCGCCAGATCACCGACTGGTCTGGTGTCACCGGTGTTCATACGTTTGACGGACGAGGCGATGTTACCGGAAAGAAAATCGTACTAAAACAGGTGCAAAACAGCCGTTTCGAACTTCTGAATTAGGATCAGACAGCGACATCTTACCCGTGCGCAGCCGGCGGAAACCCATTATCGGAGAAAGTTAAGGGCGCCTGCAGGTTGAGTTGCGTAAGTAACATTGACATTCTTGTCTATCCACTTGCCATGTCGTTGCATTACAATTCTTTCGCATCAATTTCGGGTTCGCTCCCGTGCGCAACCGGCATCGCGTTAACGCATATATTTCCAATACATTACGACAATCGCGGTGATAATTGTTGCCGGATAAAACACCGTGCCGAAAGCCGACAATCGCGTAACGATTTCCGGTCGATCCCGATTCATGTAGTGCCGACACAGTACACTGGCGAGCATGCCAAACGCGAAGAGAAAATAGAGAACGAAAAACCCGTACTCCATCGCGACGAGGTAGTCGATCTCCGGCAGATCGTTCGACAGCTTGAGGTGAAAAAATGATAGCGTTAACAAGCTGCTGAGTGTAATGTTGAATCGAAGACTAAACATCGACGCTTCGTTCATGCGAATAAAGTAGATACAGTACGAGGCGATGGCTATCGCAATGATGGGTATGAGATTCTTGATCGCGTGGCTGACAACATTGCGCTGAATTCGGATGACGGTATTGAATTGCGAGAAGCCAACGCCGGTGTAGCCCTTGCCGCGGGACTGCCTGTCACGATTGGAAAAGGTATTCTGAACATTCTGAAAGATCCACGCATCGATGATATTCCAGGCGCGGATCCCACTAAAAACGCCGCCTTTTTGCATGTCCTGCAGCCACGTGTCGACATTGAAGCAGTCCATCTCCCTTATATCGGCAACAAAGATCGCGTCCTGCGTCGTTAATTTTCGGTGCCGGAAGCTGATCTCAAGGTTCTGTGCGTCAAACGGGTAGTCGGCCAGTTGAAAATGCGCCTTGAATTCGCCACGGATGCGGTAGACCCGCTTGGTAACGGCGCCATCGTTCGATTCCAGTACCGGTTCACCGAGTTCGATCGGCGCCGCCGCATTCAAAAATTCAATGTCATGGCCGTCAAAGTCATCGACCGAGCGAAACCAAAGGTAAAAGTCGGCAAAGAAGGTACCCTTGTTGATATCGAGTCCGGTGATTTCGTTGAACTGCAGCCCGGTGTTGATGATTTGAATACGCTTCATCAAGTTGTCTCCGAGCACAAGGATGTTGTTGGCCAACGCCTGCTGTAGAAGTGTATCCAGGTCCGGTTCGCGATTGACAAAGATATCCACATGCGCGAAGGCCGACAGAAGCATCTGGTTCTGAAAGCGGCCGATACGAAGCGGGCGAACGACATCGCCATTCTGATCGAAGTGAATATTGCAGGTCACCCCCTGGTAGGCGCGCATGGGGTTGCTGGTGTCCTCAAGATATCGCCGAATGCCGTCACGGATAGCGTCGGTATCCTTATCACCAATGTTGCCGGAAACGGCTAGCAGCGCGTCCAGCACAATCCCTGCGGCGTCATAATAACCGGCTGCCGTCCACGATGGTTGAGTGCCGAACCGGCGGCGAAAATCGTTGCGGAACACCTGGGCCTGACGTGCCGAAATATCCGGTATGTACGGCGCCGCCACATAAATGCCGTCAGAGAAGAATCCCGGCCGAGCCCGCTCCTGCGGGATCGTGTTCAACGTGTCGATAAACATATCGGTGCCCAGCGCATCAGCGCCGATGATCGCGACGCGATTGCCGCCGGCTCGGCTGCGCAGCGCCGTGACCAATTGTGCGCCCTCCGGGGCATGAGTGGCGAGGAAAATCATGATATCGTCGCCATACTCGCGTACCGATGCCGCCAGTGCCTGGAGATCCTGCTTTGACGTGTTTCCGGTGACGGCGTGTCTGCCCAGGACGTCCAGACCGACGGTCTCAGCTTCTGCCTGGAAGGCATCCGCCAGCGACGCGCCATAGGCGTCTTCGTCAAAGATCACACACGACCGCTGATATCCCAGAACCTTGTGGACGAATTGGGCAATGAATGCGCCCTGGTATCGATTGCTGAAGATGATCCGGTAATACCAGTCGTTGCGTGCCGTGACCGAATCTGCTGTGGCCGATGCCGTAATCGCCGGCAGGCGATGCTCGCGATAGGTACCGCCGGCGGCGAGGCTGGTGGAACTGAAATAATGCCCCAGAACCGCGACAATGCGTTCGTCTTTCGCTATTTTCGCGGCAACGGCTGCGGCGCGGTCCGGATCATTTGCGTCATCAAAGACCAGTAGCTCCACGGGGCGCCCGTCGATGCCCCCGCTACGATTCAGCTTGTCGAGCTGCATCGATACGGCGTTCACCATATCGGTCCCGGCCGATCTGCTTTCGCCAGACATCGGTCCGACCACCGCCACATAATGCCGTGGGCGCGCACGGAGTTCGGCGTAAATCAGGAAACCGATAATCGATACCAGCGACACGAGCACCAGCAGGATAATTGTGTTTCGTTTCATTTCTTTCCCGAAATTCTTACGCCCTTCGCTGGAGTTCACGATTTATCGTGGGTTTCACGCAACACCATCGCCGCACATTCCCGCGCCCTACCTCCGCACACGCACATCTGGCGCTGTAACGGCCAACGTCCAGTTTCGAATGTGCTGGCCGCCGAGCGCCAGCGGTTGCCAGTTTCCGACACGCGGCTTAACCAGATACTGAGCAGTGTAGAAATACAATGGGATGATCGCCGCCTCGTCCTCCGTCAGAATCGTTTCGGCTTGCCTGTACAATGCCTTTCGTGCGGAAACGTCGTTAGTGCGGATTGCATCTTCGACCGCAGTCGTGAAAGCAGCGTTCTGCCAACCAATCCGGTTGGCGGATTTTTCCGGGTGGAATACATCGTGGAGAAAATTATTAGCATCCGGATAGTCGGCGCACCAGCCGAACCGGTACATGTGCGGTGTATTGGGCTGTGTGATCGAGGCCATATAATCATCCCATGGCAGCGCTGCAACCGTGACATTAATGTTAAGATAATGCTTCAGCATGATCTTGACCGCACGGGAGATCTGGGCGTGCACTTCGGAGTGATTGTGCAAAAGTTCGATCTCCGGGAAACCCTCGCCACCCGGGTATCCCGCCTCCGCAAGCCATTGTCTGGCCCGGTTCGGATTGAATGCCAGCCCGACGTTTTCAGAGGCATCCACCGATCCGAATATCGGCGGCCGAGTGAAGGTACGTGCCGGCTCCTCGCCGCCGCCTGTGATGATACTTACCAAGAGCTGCCTGTCGATAGCAGAAACGATCGCGCGGCGCACCCGTGGGTCGTCCACCGGCGGCTTGCGCGTGTTAAAACCATAGTAATACGTACAAAATTGTGGTTCGTTACGGTAATCCGTCCGCAGGCTCGGCTCGGTCTTGATATACATCATCTCCGTCAACGGCAGCTTCTGATACGGGCCTCCAAGAATATCCAGATCGTTGTTCTCATACATGATCAGACCAACGGAACTGTCTTCCACGACAATAAACTGAACCGTCTCTATGGCCACGTTATCAGCGTCGTAGTAGCGCGGATTCCGCTTCATAACCAGCTTTTCGCCTCTTGTCCACGCATCGAGCGCATACGAGCCGTTGGTCACAATATTTTGCGGATCCGTCCATGCCGCGCCGTGCTCCTCGATACACGCCATAGGGAGGGGCCGATAGATCCACAGGCCGGCCAGCGCCGGGAAAAAGCTCGCCTCGTATTCAAGCGAGAATTCAACAGTGTGTTCATCCGGGGCGCGGACGCCGAGCTTCGAGACATCGTTCTCCGCGCCGGTGTGAATTTCCTCGGCCGCCTTCAGGATGTAGAGAACATGGGCATACGGCGCCTGCGTTCCCGGAAGGATGTTACGTCGAATCGCGGCAACGACCTGATCGGCCGTGACGGATTTGCCGTCGCTCCAGACCGCGTCCGATCGGAGGGTGAATCGATACCTCGTGCCGGTTTCGTCGACAGTCCAGTGCGTCGCCAGTTCCGGCACCACCTCATACGTTTGCGGATCAAAGTCTGTCAGCCCCAGAAAGAGCTGCTCCACCAGCTCGATCGAATTCGTATCTTCCGTAAGTCCGGGGTCCAGCGTGGAGACGGCGCCGTCAAGGGGGATTCTCAGCGCGCTCGACGGTGGCGGTGTCGCTGCCGGCAGGCCGCGCACATCGGGTTCGTTCGGCGCCGCAGTACGTTTGCAGCACGTGAGCAGGGCCAGCGCCAAAAGCGCAACCACGCACGATTTATACAGGTTGTATTGCATTTGTAGCAAGCTCTCGACACACGACACGGTTCACGGGAATGCTTGACGACACCGGTTTGTGTTGCTTGATGTCTCACCGCGTCGAATGCCTGTTACCCTATCCGCTATTCCTGCCATTGAAAGCAACGCAGTATATTCAGACCGGATCCGGTGCCAACCGCCGATTGGTCCCGCAATGCCTTGTCTTTTGGAGGGTCACAGTCTTCTGTGACCGCCCGCCCGCCCGCGAGCGGTGTCGCGGGCGGGAAACAGCGGCAGCATTCGCAACCAAATGCCCACGTACGCAGAGGCCTGCGTACGTCCAGGTGCCCACACCGATCATTTCTATTCTTGATCCAAGAAGTGTATGCTGCGGAATAATCGATGGTCACGGCTTCAATCTGACATTGTGATCTTTTAACACGACGTTGGAAATCATCAAGGGTGTCGCCGCCACGGCCGTTGCCAATGTGGAGCAACGCACCGCTCTTCAGATCTCGAACGATCGTAAGATAACGAAAATTACCAACGTGTATCTCATTTATTAAATGTAGTGTCGGACTTTCAGTTCGAAATAGGAACCTCTGGACTAAAGTCCAGAGTTGTTGAGTTGCTGTGATTGGTCAAGAAAGATAAGTCGTTATGTAGTCAGTTCCTTAACTACCCGAAATGATTCACCCAAATCGATTTCACAGAAATCCGAGAAGAACCCAAAATCGGCGGTCAACTTCGATGAGAATCGCGTAACCTTAACGAAAATAATGAACGCCCACTGTGACAGGCGGTCGCCTGTCACCATGAGGATGTCGGGCGAAGCCCGACAGGCTCCTGGTGTGCCGAATGTCAACAGCCGATCTCGCTTTCGTCGCCTACAACACCATCGATCCCTTTCGTTTCGTCTTTTGTTGCATTTGTTCGCGCAGCTCACGCATGCGGAGCATTGCCCATTCACGTTCGCTGTTTTCCCAATCCAGCACCGCCACAGCCAGGATGTTGCGTAACACCGCGACGGCACGACCGTAGTCGCGTACCCGGATGTATTGCTGATATTTCGACCGATAGATCCGGAATTGTTGACGCCGTTGTTGCAGACAGTCTTCGAGCTTCTCCGCGACACCGCCGGTCCAATCCGGCACATGTCTGGACTCGGCTATTGTGCGCAGGGCGGACCGGTACGCCGCGATCGCACCGGCGACATAACGATTGTCGCGGTGGCGGTTGTCGTAGTAGCGATCGCCGGCGGCGCGCTGGTCGTTCGCCGCCGCGGTCTGGGCCGCGATGTCGGGGATTGCTGTACCTGAGAGGTACGGACGATCGAAGAACGGCGTTTCGTAGTCGTTGTGCCAGGTCATATGGCCGATCAATTTTTGACATGAGGCCCTGGCGGATTCATCGTTGTACAGGCCGAGAATGGTAACCGATGCATCGCGGCTGAAGAAGAACTGTGCGAATCCTTTTGTCGAAGCCCGGGAAAACAGCGCGGTGACGGATGGGATGTTCCCGCGAAATTGCGTCTTGTCAACAGTGTTTATCTCGATACCGTCAGGCTCGATACCGTCAGGCTCGATGCCGGCAGCACGCAGCGCCGGAGCAACGTGATTTGCCACCGCATCACGGTCTGTCGCAAGGGCCCGATAGCGATTGGCCTCCGCGATGACGGAGTGTATGATGACCTGGGCGTTACGGTCGGGAGATTGAAGCACCGTTGCATCGGAATCGGGCGACAGGGTTTCCCATCCGGGCGGGACGGTGATCGTGCACAACGATTTATGATCGACGTCACCGACGATGGTTGCGTCCGAGGCGTTTGTAGTCGCGGTTTGTGCGCCGTAGGTGCGATTCCAGACGACCTGTGTGGCGATCGCGGTGATTGCGGTGGCCGTGACAAGGATAGCCGGCAAAAGAGTGTGAGATCGAGCCGGCCGGTGAGTTCTTGGTTCGGAGGTGGTTGCTGTGCCGAAGGAAGACGGAATGTCGTTGACGGTTGCGCGTGTATTCGGTTCGACGATGGGGTCGTGTGACAATGGTGTAAGTATGTCCGCAGCGTCGTCCGGCGAGATTTTAAGGCGGGACTTGAGTGAGTATGGCGGTCTCGGCGTCCGCGGCCGTCCGCCCTCCAGCGCCTGTGCTGGCGTGATCGCGCCCTGTTGTTCATTTCCTGGTGGAGGGCGAACGGCCTCGAGAGCCGTTATGCTTGAATCTATCGGACGGGGCGGTTCATCGGCCAGTGTGTGCGTTGCATCTGACGTGGCGAAATGGCCTGTACCGACCGTCGAATTGTCTACCATCACCAGGCGCACGTTGTGTCCCAGCAAGACCTGGTCGCCGTAGTGCAGGGGACACGTGCTCTCCACTCTGTCTCCGTTTACATACACGCCGTTCTTGCTGCCTGCATCATCAATCTCCAGCTCATTGGCGCTGCTCCGGGAGAAGCTGCAATGGAATCGCGATATACCTTTGTCGCGAATTACGACGTCGTTGTCGATGTTGCGCCCGATCCGAAGCGTTGTTTCCGGATTGAGTGGGATACACTCTCCCTTGCGTGAACCAGTCTCTATTCGAATCGCCGCCGAAGCCATGGTGCACCCCATATCAAAACGTTTTCAGTAAGTCTGCTATTATCGGACCGAGAATGACCAGAAAAATTCCCGGCATGATCAGGAGGATCACGGGCATTGTCATCTTGACGGTCGCCTTTTTGGCTTCCTCGCTCGCGGCAAGCAGGCGCTTACGGCGCAATTCCGCGGAGCTTTCCCGGAGTATATCACTTACTCGGGTACCGAGGACGAGCGACTGCGACACCGCAGAGAGAACAGCCGTAGCCTCCGGCAGATCGATGCGCACGGCAATATTGTGCAGCGCCTGCGATGCGGGTATTCCGAGTTTGAGTTCGTGCTGGAAGCGGGACATTTCCTGGCGCACGGGTCCGGGTAAAAACAACGCGAGCAGCGCATCAGTCGCGGACCGTAGATCCAAACCTGCGTCCACGGCCACGGTGAGGATGTCCAGAGCATTCGGAAACTGCCTCCGAAACAGGTTCTGCCGAAGACGAGCTTTCTGGTTCAGCAGTACAATCGGCGTGGCATAGCCGCAAGCTGCGATGACGCCCATAACGATCGCTGCAAGCGCCGCCGGCAGCCGCGCGGTCACACCGGTCGACCAGAGCATTATCGGCAGCAGTGCGCCGGACGTCCATTGCAGGGCGTAGACCTCGGCGGCGTCGAGCCCGCCCATAAAGATGTAAGCCTTTAACAGCGACCTTCGAATTTCTTTCAGTTTATCCATCACCATGTGGTTCCCGGACGCGCGAATGATGTTCGCGGCCGGCGTCAGCAGCCAGATCAGCAGGCCGTGATGCCGTTCGCAGTCGTACTCGTCGAGCACAAATTGCCTGATCAACCACGCCGCAAATACATAGGCGACGTAGGCGATTGATACACCGGCACAGCATGTTATCAGGAGTAGTTTCATTAGTATTCGATGTTGAGAATGTTCTTGATCCACACATAGCTTATAACCTGCATGACAAACACGATGCAGACGATGCACTGGCCCAGTCCGGACATAAGAAAGGGCACCATACTCTGCCGATTGATGATGGTGAGCAAAATAAGCAACAGGAATGGCAATATCGCCAGCACGACAGCCTGCAGTCGGCCCTCGCCGGTAAGCGAGCGTAATTCACGGTAAAACATGTACCGGCTGCGAATAAGTCGCGACACGTTGTCGAACACCTCAGTCACGTTGCCGCCGTACCGCAAGGCAATATCCGCGGATATCACGACCAACTTGACGTCGACGAGATTGTTGCGAACAGCCCAGTGGCGCAATGCGTCGCGCAGGCCGCTGCCCAGACGCAATTCCTGGTGTATCACCCCAAACTCGGCGGCCAGTGGTTTTGGCACCTTCGCAATGGCGCGCTGCATCGCCTGGTACAGAGTGAGACCCGCGCGCATGGAGTTGACGAGCAGGTCGAGCCCCTCCGGCAGCTGGCGATTGAGGCGTTCGAGTCGCCTTGCGGCCAGGATTCTCAGGATGATTCGCGGCAGGCAAAAGCCGGCGGCGGCGAGCGCCATCGCGGCGGACAGTTGCGACGCCAATGAGTCATCGGCGATCGCAAAGCCGGCGATAAATCCGAAGCCGGTGGCCAACAGGTTCAGCACATAAAATCGTTGCGGATCCATCACGAAGAGGAAATTCTCGGACAACTGCGCGTTGATTGCTTTTACGGCACGATCGGTGTAGCTCGAATAACCGGTTGAACTCACACGGATCACGAGATAGGCCATTATTGAAACACTCACAAACAAAGCGGCCAGGGGTAGGGGAGGCGGCATGGTCAGGATCTCCCGGTGGTGTGGTGCATGGCCGACACCGATTGTGTGGTGTTACCAAAGCAGGATAGGTCGTATTCGATACCGCGAACGCGAAAATCGTCGACGCAACCCGGCGCATTTTCGGCGATGTGTCGGCCGGTCACCCGCATGACGCCGCCAACACATTCGGTGTGATCGATATGGTACGCGAATATCGTGCGCAGTGACGGCGCGCCGTTGTTGAATTCAACCAACTCGCTGATACGTGTCACTTTGCGCGTTCCATCCGCCAACCGCGACTGTTGCACGATGATATCGATGGCCGCCGAGATCTGGCTCTTTATCGCTGTCAACGGCAGGTCCATGCCGGACATCAGCACCAATGTCTCCAGGCGATACACGGCGTCTTCGGGGGAATTCGCATGGACAGTCGTCATCGAGCCGTCGTGACCGGTATTCATGGCCTGGAGCATGTCCAGGGCCTCCCCCCCGCGGCACTCGCCGACAACGATCCGATCAGGGCGGTGCCGCAACGAGTGCCGAAGTGCATCGCGCACGCCGATTTCGCCTTTGTTCTCAATGTTCGGAGGACGAGTCTCGAAGCGAAGTACATGCTCCTGCTGCAGTTGCAATTCCAGCGCGTCCTCGATCGTGATGATTCTTTCCTTGTTCCCGATGAACCCCGACAGTGCATTGAGCAGACTGGTCTTTCCGCTTCCCGTGCCGCCGCTGATGAGAATGTTTTTCTTGGCGGTGATACAGGCCTTGAGAAAGTCGCTCATCTCCACTGTCATGCTGTTGTAGCGGTGGATCAGGGTATGGAGATCGATCGGATGCTTGCCGAACTTCCGGATCGTCAGCGCGGGACCGTCGGGCGACACCGGGGGGATGGCCGCGCTGATGCGTGATCCGTCCTTGAGTCGTCCGTCGACCATCGGTGACGCCTCGTCGATGCGACGGCCGAGTGGGGCAACGATGCGTTCAATCACGGTGCGCAGCCTGTCGTCATCGGGAAATCGCAGGTCCGTTCGCTCCAGTATCCCATCGCGCTCGACAAATATCGTATCATGCCCGAGCACCATGATCTCCGTGACCGTGTCGTCGTCGAGCAGATATTCCAGCGGCCCCAGGCCGAGCGTATCGTGGAGGATTTCGGTGGCGACCGCTGTTGCCTCTTCCTCGGTCAGGCTTTTGAGAACGTCGAGGTCCTTATTCCTTTCCGAGATCAAGACCAGTAAACCGCGGACCTTGGCATTGAGCTGGTCGTCCGTGAGGTTGTCATGTTGCAGGTGTCGGAAGTCGATGCGCGCGTACAACTCAGCCGTCAGAAATGTCTTGGCCGCCCGCATCAACCCCTGGCGATCATGTTCACACTCGTTGTTATTCGTGTCGCCGCTGCTTTCCCCGGTTGTTGGAGCGTTGACCTGGGCGGTGCAATGAACATCACCGAAAGCGACATCAACGACCGTGGCATCTGATATACAGACCCGTTCAATTGCTTCTCCGCTTGTGTAGGTTCCCGTAGAGGTATTTTTGTCTTCCAGCCACCAGCCACCGCGCGCGAAAGAAATAACCGCATGCGTATCCGCAACGCTCATGTCGTTCAGTACGATATCGTTGTCTTCCGTCCGTCCGATCGACACGTTGTTGTCGCGACCGGCGACGAGCAGGACCGCGTCGTCGTTGTCGAACAGAATAAAAAGATCACCGGCTGTGTGCATATTATTCATTGCGATCTCCCCTTTTTCCGAGACTCTTTTTCAATGCGTCCCGGCGTGCCTCCACGCGGGCGCCGCGGCGATTCTTCCAGTCGACCGTCACGATCACCAATGCCTCCTGAGCATCCTTGTTTTTTTGCCAGTTCTGAAATAGCACACCCAATGCCGGGATCTCGCCGAGTATGGGCACATGCTGCTTTGCTACCTTTTCGAAGACGCGGTTGAGGCCGCTGAGAATGATGCTGTCGCCGGGGGAGACCGTGTAGTTGGATGCCGTCGAGTATTTGCTCAGATTCAACGGTGCGTCACCGCTGGTTCCGGCGACCGGTATGCTGAGTTCGAGATTTATCTGAACATCGAGCAGACTGCGGTTGAGCACGGCGGGCACGGTCACAACCTTGAATCCGTAGTCGATTTCCTGCACGTCGGAGAATTGCGGCCCCTGCACCGGCAGATAGATCGTGCCGCCGTTGTGAAAGGCGCATTGATTCCCGTTCTTCGCTGCCATGTCCGCTGTGAATGCCGTACTGGCAGCGCCTTCCTGCATCAGTGTATTGAGTTGAGCGCGGAATGAACTTGTTACCGCAGCGCTCCACATGCCTGACGTACCGCCCGAGGCCTCCGTGAAATCTGCCTGAATGACGCCGGAGTCTAGCACGAAATTCTCCAGCTTGACGCCGAGATCGCGTGCCTTGGTCTTGCTGATGTCGATGAATTCGACGGTGACGATGAGGTTGTTCTTGTTCAGATACAGGCCGTCGAGGTTTACTTTGACGCCGTACGGATCGGCCAGCGACGTGACCGCGTCCACGACGCCTTTATAGACCTCCGCGTCGAAGACTTCGCCGCGCAGCGTCACGGTGTGTCCGATATTGGCGACCTCGATGCCCTGCAGACCGTGTTGCTGGAGGACGGTATCGATACGTTGGTCGAGATCCGTGGTCCGAACCTTGACCGTGTTCAGTATGCGATCGCTGAGTATGGTCGCACGTTCTACGGCGAGAAGATCGGTCTTATTCGGCACGAATCCCGACAACACGACATAATCGCCGCTGAGCTGCGGTGACACCGAGGGAAAACTCTCCAGCAGCGCGAGCAGCGTGTTCCAAAAGCGCGGGATGACGCATACGCTGAAGGTCGACTCCCTATTCGCGGCGTCGCGGCACCAGATTTTGGATTTACCGAAGCGAATGGTCTTTATAAGGAACTGTTCCGAGCTTCCGGACGTACCCGCTTCCACAATGCCGGCATCCTCGACAACGACTTTTTCGATTCCGGGCACCGTCAGAATTCCGGTCGTCCCCTCAAGCAATTCGACATGTTCGATCGTGCCCGCATAAGCGGCATGGAGTGCGAAGAAGATGAACAGGATCAGGGGCCGGGACATCCGTGCGGAGCTTATCTGAAGGGCGAGCGTCCCCTGGAACCGTTGTAATTTTTCTCGGGGGCCGAGGCCGTCCGCCCTCCAGGTTGTGATGTGTCTGTTCATGTTGTCGTTCCTTTCCGGTAGTCCGCTGTCGTTAATGCTGCAATCGCCGGCTCATCCGCATCAGTTGTCCGGGTTTACCACCCATTCGTGTCGTACTTTATTGCCGTCATACACCGTGAATCCGGCTTTCTTTGCGTGGTCGAGACTGCTGATCATCGATGTAAAGGTCTTGTGTGTGACTTCGGTATTGACCGGGTCGTCGATCCGGTGCCCGGCGTCCGGATTGCGGAGGGTAAAGGACAGTGAACCGAACTGGCGTGCGTGCGTGAGAAGAACCGCCTCTTCCGGCGTGACTTCGAGCGTGACCGACGCATAACCGCCGCGCTGCTGATGGGCCTGTTGAAATGTCGGCGGTCTGAATTCGGCGCCTGCAGCCAGCACGACAATGTCCTGCATGAGCAACACGGTGACGGGAGTCGGTGTTTCCTCCGACGTCTTTTTCGACGGTTTCGGATCGTCGATGTCAAGGTATGATCGCAAGTCCCTGGCGACGATTGTCGGCAGAACGAGGTTACTGGGGTCGACGGTGGCAATGACATCGATGCGATCGCCCGCGACGATGTTCGAACTCAATCCGGTGACGCCGTCCACAGGTATGGTGATCGCGCGGCGTTCCGCTGTGATCGTCCGCGACAGCGTTTCGATCGCATCTTTTTCGAGATCGACCCATAACAGCGGGTCGCCGGCTTCGAGCGGTCGGTTCACCTGTCGCCCGACAACGGACAGAAAGACCTCCTCAGCCTCGTTCCGGCTCGCCGGCGAGTCGCCGGCGGCGACGCTGACCTGCACCCTGTTGGTGTGGCGCAGCGGCACCTCTCGGGTTTCGAGCATGTCGCGGAAGATCTCCTGCCCCGGTTCGATCGCTTGCGCCGCCACAACGAGAAATACGGTTTCTTCGATTACGGGTGCTGTCCTGGCCTTCACGTAGCGATTTATGCCGACAATTCCCAACAGTCCCATGACGACGGCAACGGCTACCGGTACAATTTCCTTCTTAACGGTCTGTTTCATTTCGATCGTATTCCTTCCGTGTTAAATGCGAGTTCGTGTCGTGCGACACACAATGCTGGATGCGAATCGCACTGCCGGGTGGTGACCCGACAGTACGATCGCATGCCCATGCGTCTCGATCGCGCGGCGTGCCGGTATCAGCTTCCGTTAATCGACTTGCTCAGCGAATTCGTCGCCGCGGTGTCAAGGACCGAGCCGATATTCGTCCATAGGCCTTCGAGCTTGCCACTGAATGTCACAACCATGGTGGTCAGCGCGATTGCGACGAGGGCGGTCAGCAGGGCGTATTCGACGAATGTGGCTCCGGAATCGCCGGCGATCTTGCGAACGCCGTTTCGGATGTAACTGCGAATGATGAATGTGTGTTGTGTTAGAAGTGTCATTTTGGTACCTCCGCTGGGATGTGAATGTTGATTTTTCTATAGGTGGTCGTCCGCGATACGCGAACGTCGCGCTTCAGGTCTTGTATTGCGTATGCGTGTTTGGCGATGTTGGCTGCACCTCCTTTCGTTGTGGTTGGTGTGGTGTGTGATCGTCATGCCTGGTATGTAGCGAATTGGTTTCCGAAGATTCATGAAGTTGTCTTAACTGTCTTTTTGATAGTGGTTTATGTGATTGCTCGGAAGTGATTGGCGGCAAGGCCTGCGGGGAATGTTAGTGAATCCTGAACGCGGCATTCAGAAATTGAACGGGCACATGGTAAATGTCGTTGGGCCATTTCCCGAGGACATGGACGTGCGACTCTCGTTGGAGTTCACAGTTTCAGATGTGGCATTTCCAGCGTCTTGCCGGCGCAACGGACACGGTGACTGTGAGCGCCAACGAAGGGCTTAACTCAACGGCGTTGGATCTGTTAGAAACGTGTCTCGGGGGGCACCGCGTGTATCCGGGGGGTAGATCCAGTGAGGGCGGACGGCCTCGGCCGCCGATACGTAGCGGCACGGCTCGCGAGGCCGCTCGCCCTCCACATGTGCGGCTACACGCGTAAACGACGACTGCGCGATGAAGCGATACCGAGCTGGTCGCGGCGGTTTGCGACAGTACGGCCGGTTATGCAGATTCCGGTCTGCTTTAGGTGTCGGGCAATGATTGCATCACTGTGCGGGCGGCGGGGATCCTCTTCGGCAATGATCCAACGGATTCTATCGTCGATCTCACCGGACGTGACCGTTGACCCGTCAAACATACCTACGGCGGCCACGAAGAAGTGTTCCATCGGGTAAACGCCGCGTGGCGTTCGCATCGTCTTGCCGGCAACGGCGCGTCCGACGGTTGAGTCGTTCACGCCGAGTTTGGCGGCAATATCTTTCCTGGTGAGCGGAACGAGCCGCCCATCGGGCGACGCGAAAAATGAGCGTTGACGGGCAACGATGACCCGGGCGACTGCGCACACGGTCGATTCACGACGAGCGATGTCGGCCTTCAACATCGTGATTCGCTGTTTCTTCTCACGTATGAACATGCGGTCTTCTTCACTGATAGCTGGATCCATCAGCAGCTGATCGTAGATTGGCGGCACTTCAAACGAGGGTGTGCCGCGCGTTACAGAAGAGATCTGTAGTTGGCCGGTATCGTCAAAGCTGACGTTGACCTCAGGCGCACCCAACGTTTCAACTGTAATTCCGAAGCCCGAACATGGACGCGGATATAACCTTCGAATCTCGTCGACAGCGTCACGAATCGCCGACAACGGTTTTTTCAAAGCTCGTGCAATGCGGTCGTGTTGATTCGCCGCAAGCCGATGCAGGTGTTGATCGACGATCTTGTACGCAACCGAGTGTTCCCGTCGTTGACGGGTCAGTTGCAGCAGCAGGCATTCCCGCAGTGTTCTGGCGCCGACGCCCGCGGGCTCGAACGATTGAATCATACGCAGTGCCTCCTCCGCCACCCGTCGGACAAGCCGATATGTAGAGGCTACCTCGTTCAGTGGCGAGCGGAGGTACCCGTCCGACGACAGGCTCACGATAACGGCCTCGCAGGCGTATGTGATTTCCGGCTCGCATGTTCGGTAACTCAGTTGCTCTGCTAAATCATCAAATAACGAAACCGGAGTTGGCACGGAGTCAAGTCTGTACTGCCTATACTGTTCGTTCGAAGCACCGCAACCCGCGACGCCGCGGTCGGATTGATCAAATGCCGGATCGCCAAAGTCGAGTAGGGGATTCGTCTCTGCTTCGATCCGAATCAATGCCGATAAATCTGCGCCGGATCTTTGGAGGACGTCGAGCGACTGGATCTGCCTGCGGTCCAGACGCCGATCCAGTTTCAAGTCGGCTACGAAACGTTGGTGCTGCGCCAAAGCGTGTGACATGGTCGTTCCCTTCCTTCATCCGAGTTTGTATGTCTGCGTTACGCCGCGTCCTGGATCCTGGGATAGACCAGGCGGAATTTATCGACCCACGTGCCCATGGTCGCCGGCGACACACCCAGCATCCGTGCTGCGACTGACTTTACACCTTTCGCACGTTCGAACGCCTCGCTTGCGAGCAGCTTGATCATGGCGTCGACATTCAGGGATTCGAGGTTCTGGGTATCGCAAACTTTTGTGTTCCCAAACATCGTGGGAAATGGGGGCAGCTCACCAATGTCCAACACATCGCCTGTGGCATTGACCAGTGCCCGGCGGATGTAGTTTTCGAGCTGTCGGATGTTGCCCGGCCAGCTATAGCTCTCTAAGTGACGCAGCGCAGGGTTGGTGATCCCGGCCGCCAGAGGCCGTCCGCTCATCGCACGGATACCCGGGTTGTCTGTGCGTACGCGCTCGATGATATGGCTTACGAGGGCTTTCAGGTCTTCGATTCGATCTCGCAGCGACGGCAGCGAGAGGTCGTGGACATTTATGCGGTAGTACAGGTCCTCGCGGAACGTTTTCTCGAAAACCGCTTTCTCCAGATCCTTGTTGGTGGCGAAGATGAACTTGACGTCGATTTCTATCGTGTTGCGGCCGCCGATGCGTTTAAAGCGCTTTTCCTCGATTACCTTCATGATCTTCAGCTGCAGCGCGTGCGTATAGTCGCCGATCTCGTCGAGGAACACGGATCCGCCGTTTGCCTGCTCCAGCAATCCGGCCTGATTCACCGCACCGGTATATGCGCCCTCGACGGTGCCAAACAACAATGACTCGATGATTGTCTCCGGCAGAGCCGCCGCATTGAGGTCCTCGAACGGCTTGCTTCGTCTACGGCTGTTGTCATGGATGTACCGTGCCAGCAGGCCCTTGCCGGTACCGGTTTCGCCTGTAATCAGGACCGGGTCCGTCCAGTCACCAACGACTTCCGCCCGGCGCAGCGTGTCGAGCAGTCTCGGCGTGACGCCGACAATTGTTCCTGCTGCATGTCGGCTCGCGGTCGGTGCGGCCGGCTTGCTGTCCGTATTTGCGGCGCGCAGGACGCTGTCAATCGCGTGGGTAAGCTCGTCAGTCGGATTCGATGGCGGCGGTTCCGGCATGACGTCGATGCGGAACTCGTATGCCAGCTTGCCGAATTGCAAGGTGTCGCCGTCTGTCAGCTTGTAACTGCGCCCGCGATGCAGCCGCTCACCATTGAGGCAGGTGCAGTTTGTGCCGTCGTGATGAAGGAAATACGTTCCTTCCTTGACGATAATTCGGGCGTGCTGGCGCGACACGCTATTATCGAACTCATCGAAATTGATATCGCACGACCGCCCCCGCCCCACGAGTGCATGTCCGTTTCGTAGCAATCGATTTGCCCCTGTAAGATACGATTTAATGTAGGCTTTTATCATGATGTAAGCTCCCGTGTTAGTTTGATACGCCTGTGGTACGTGTTTTTCGTTCCGTATCGATATCGGTCAGTACTGGCGCCTTGCGCAGAAACGTCACATCATCTACGTATATCGTGCCTCGGCTTTGCTCAATGAAGTTGATCACGAACGTCTTCATCTGCGTCATGTCGAGATTTCGAAAATGGCTCAGCGGTATGGTCACGCGCTGCCAGTCACGTGTGACGCCATGTTGCAGATATTCCAAAACCGGCTTTGATTTCACCGTGTCTTCCTTCTCGTACCAGTCGGCATCGCCCAATCCGATCTCAAATTGTTCGCCACCATTCTCCCCGCGTACCAGAAATGACAGCCGGTTAAAGTGTTGCAAATCCACGAAGCTGCGTTCGTCCGCTCCCATGGTCGAGTAATACCCACACCAACTCTTGGGAACCTGCACGTAGTCGAGTTTCAGGCACCGGTGGCCCTGGTTTCGATCGTCTACTCGTGCGACGCGGCATACGGACGGTCGCCTATAATAGGCGTTTGTCTGGCCGCCGAGGTTGTTGATGTCGCTGTGATCGAAGTTGTCGAGAATCAGCGAGTTTTCAGCGCCCAGACCGATGCCCGGCTGCGGTGTGGGTTCATTCGAAAAACAGACGTTGTCGATCCAGAGCGAGCCCTTACCCGGCTCGTTGAAGCGAAAGACAAGCGCGAAGGCCTGGCGCATATCGAGACCGGGAAATGCCGTGAGTGGTATGCGTACCAACTGCCACTGGTCGGTTACACCCTCTGGAAGAAACCGGGTAAGTGCCCCGGCCATCATGGCGTCCTTCTGCCCATCCGCCAAGGGAACATCGCTCATGCCGATCTCGAACGAGCGCAGGTCGCCACGTCCCTTGATCAGGAATGCAAGGGTTTTATATGCCGACAGATCACCCTTGATGATCAGATAGCAGCCGCAATACGTACGCTGTCCGTCACGTCTGTGATAACACATCTCGAGCCCACCTTGTGTTGACATGGCGGTGTACGGCCCGGCGTTCGATTGCGGCACACGATGTCGAGACGGGTCGAAGCCGATATCGATTTTCATTGCCGAACTGGCGTTGCTGACGCCCGCGGCGTCCTCGAAATGGCTGTGCGCATTACGATTGCTCCAATGGTCGAGCATCGGTGTGATGTCGCAATCTTCGGGCAAGCCTGGCACATCTTCGAGGGCAGTGACCCGTATCTCGGCAGGTGCGACCGTGGTTTCCATCAAGGCGTCACTCGGCGTGTCGTCGTCGTCGTCAAGCACGGGCATGGTCTTCGGAGCCGTTGCGACCACATCGGCTCCGCAAAACGCGAGCAGGCCAAAGGTCGTCGGGTTGCCGAACCGCCGATTGGGGCTGGTCGACATCATGCTGCCGTCTTCGCCGACGGCGTCAACATCCGAAACCTCGACGCTGATTCCCATCTGACAGCCCGGCCAGAACTGTGCGCTGAGTCCCGAGGCCGTCGATTCGGACACGAGACGATCATTCTCCCACCGTACCGATATGTCGCTCGTGCCGACGGTGTAACGGTTGAACAGCACGTCCCGGGGAATCTCGATCTCAATGCTGTAGCCAGTCAACGTCCGCGCCGAAGCAAGCTTGATACGACTGATATCGATGCGATCGCGGTCATCACCCACGAACAAGGCTGCCGACGGTGGTACATCGTTGAAATTTCCCGGGCTGAAACCTAGTTGAAGGTCATCGGCGGATGCGGTTACGTCAGCGAAATCGTTGCCCAGCTGTAGATCAAGCCAGATTTCGACGTGGTCGCCGCTGAGCATCGCGCGACCCTCTTGGTGTTGGATCAAGACGTCGTCGCAGACATCAATTGCCACATAGAGTTTGCCGGCGGACCATGAACTGTACACGCGATAGCTAAGATCCTGCGGTCCGATCCAGCCGGAGGCGTTGTGGACGACATTGTCTCGTTCACTTACATCTGCGTCAAAGGCATCGGGCCATTCGCTGATGCGACCGTCGAGTACGGGGGGCGATGTTGCCGGAATGCTCTGGATCGTGACAGGGAAGGGCCGCAACCACCGCGTCAGGTCGGCGAGCTGTCGCGGTTCCTCCGGCAATCCGAAATAGCTGTAGAGGCAATGGACCGACAACCCGTCGAACGACGCGTACCCGGAAACCTGATCTTCTACCTGCTTCAGTTCAGCCTCCAGCCTCAACCACCCTTCTTCGTAGAACGTATTCGCTCGCGCGCCTTCACCCATTGCGGCTACGTCCTGAGTTTCGACGGCAACCCAGACCTTCTTACCGTGTTTTTCCGCGATATCGAGAAACGGTTTGGCCTGTTCCACGATCCGCTGGTGCGTGTCGTAGTAGGCCATGACAGCGACGATATCTACGGCGTCCGTTATTGCCGTACAAAAATCGGGGTCACTACGGTAGAATCCGGGCACGGCGACGCCGAGTTGGAAGGTCGGGGTGTTACTGGCCTCGATAGCTGCACTGCCGGCTCGGAGCAGGTCAATGAACTGTGCCTTCACAGCGCGGCGGTTTTCGGCCCACTCGGCCTGCATGAGATAGGGTTCGACGTCCAGAATAGCGCCTTTGAATTGCTGATCCGGCGGTGCATCGGTGTTGTACTCCAGGACCTGCTGTATCCATTGAACCGCGTCATTGTGTCGGGAAGAAAGGGCCCATTCCGGGCTGCCCTCGAGGGCGAACGTTCGTACGCCGGCCGTACGGCGGAAGTAATCGCGAATCCGAGCCGGATTGCGGTCGTCTTCCTCCTTCAATACCGGCGTGTGCACGATGAGCGTGTCGATACGATTCGCCGCCGTGAAATCGATGATTTTACGCTGTGCTGAAACGTTAAAGAGTGGTTTCCCTTTCCAGACCCAGAGGCTGCGCGGCCGTCCGCTGTAATCCGACATGATCGGCACAGCCGACCTCATGTTTGGCCGGCGTTCAAAGAATAGGTTCTTCAACTCGACACTGCCTGTTCCGCGATTCGGAAACTGAAGGCCGACGCCCGTGATACGCGTCAGGTCAAGCGTAAATGCGAGGTCTTGCAGGGCGACGGATATGGGCGCCCACTTGTCGTCTGGTGTCGAACCATTCGCAGCAGCGATCGTTGCCGCGACCACCGGTTCTTGCCCTGCGGTTGCAAGCACAATCTCGAATCCGGCAACCACCCCATCGCGTGAAATCTCAGCGCTGAGAACGTCAAAAGCCGATATGTCTATTTCCTGGAAAGGCGTCAACCAGATCGGCGCCCTTCCGCTGTTGCGAAATCGCAGTTCCAGAACCTGATCGGTGGTGCCGCTTGTCGTGTCCTGAATCACAGTGGATTGCACGTATCCGGGGATCGGATCATGGTGCACCGGCCTGCCGCCGAAGAGGTTTCGCGTTGCGCGGTCGTGGTCCGCCGATCGGTTCCAGTCATGCAGCAGCAACCGACCGTCGCGCAGTGCCGAAAAGCGATCAAGAACGTCTGATTCGAATTCCGCAATGACCAATTCGTGTTCCGCTGTAAATAGATTCGGAAAGGCCTGTGCTCGTGTGGCGAGTCGATACAATCCCGAGCGAAGTCCCGATTCCGTGGCATCACAGGCGGACGGCAGCTCGGCGGATGCCATTTCCGGCAGAAGTGTTGTGATTTCGGCGTTCAGGTCACGTCGCAAATCATCAACCTGGTCGCGAATTTGGACGCCGTACTCCTCCTGTATTCCCGCGGATCCCGTCGCACGACAAACGGTTTGCACGGCGCCAAGGATGTCCCATGCAAGATCGTGCTGCTGAGTGCTCGGCTCGTCGGTGCGGACACGACTCAACGCGATTGTGCCGTGGTTCCGTACGGTGTTGCCAAGCTCCGGGTATCGTGCTATTTCAAATGCTTCAGTTACTAGTCTGTATTGGGCAACCAGGCTTTCCGGCTTGGCCTTATCAGCCTGTAAGATGCTGTCGTAGCAGGACAGCGCCCGTACGAATGCGCGGCGCCGCAAGGTGTTGTAACGATCGACTGCATCTGGCTCCTTTTCAGCGGTTTGCATCCACAATTGCGAAGCGAAACCATCGCAGGATGCCAATACCGCAACATCGGTAGCGGTGTCGATTGTGCGTTGGATCGCGTCGGGCAGCGCCGTCTGATAGAGGTCTGTTGCGAAATCCTCATCGTAACCCAACCGCGGCGCCAGGCTGAACCGGTACGGGCCGGGCGGCACTGCTCCGAATGCGTCGTGAAGCGCGCGGATATCGTTCACTGAGTGTGCTTGCCGGATCTCAGACAGTATGTTGGTCAGTATGGCATGTCTGTGCACGTCGCGGATGGTTTGGATCGCCGGCGGGACCGCAAGCACTGCGAGCAATCCAAACACGGCGAACCACCGGCGACGCGGCTTGCCTGCATGTCCTGCGGCCGTGGCGGCGACATCCTCTGTGTCGGCATCTTCCGGGTCGGTTGTCGCGACCGGCGAGGCAGCCGTTTCCGAACGTGGCATTGCTTCGTCAGCGTCGGCGGCTTGAACCACGTCGCCAATTTCAACGTCAACCGGACATTCAGCTGTGCATGTTTCGTCGACGCTTGATTCGCTGATGACGATGGACGTGTCGGTCGTGTTGGTCGCATCCGCCTCAATGCTGATCGGCGACACGGTTTCGGTTACGTCTAAGGGTACCGCGACAGGCTCACGTTCATAGACGTTCAGCTCAGCGTGCTTTTCCTCCGCCGAGTCTTCGGCGTCACACAGATTCCATACCAGATACGGCAGTTTCGTTGCATCGTGTGTCGTATTTGATGCGGGCGCCTCTTCGGAGTCGAGCGCCTCGGCCGTGGTCGACGCGATCTCGGGCAGCTTGATCGTTGGGGCAATGTCTTTCAGATGGACCTGGTTGTGCCACGCCTCGATAACAAAAAGTACGTAGAATCGAAATTCCCGGGCGGACAAAAATCGACGGTCCGGCGCAATCGCCAGCGCATACCTGAACATGTCCCTGAGCAACTGCGTATCGTCATCGGTCTGTTCGCCGATCTTCAATCCGGAGCAGGATTCTACAGCCTGGTCGAATCGCTCGACCCACCAAAAATCGTCGTCTTTGTTAGCTGCGAACCACTTCGAACGCCGTTCAAGCAGCGCGCCGACATCCGATTTCGTGGTACCGCTCCTGCAGGTGACGTCTTCGGGGTAGGGATACTCGAGACACAGGGCTTTGAAGAGCGTGACGCCCAGCGAAAAGATATCGCTGTAAGCCCAACCCCAGATCGCGCCCGTCAACGACATCAGTTCCGGCGCGAGGTAATTCACCGTGCCCGCAAGCCGATCTCTGCCGTAAAAGAACGATGTGCGGTCATTGGTGCGTGCAATCCCGAGATCGATGATCACCGCTTTGTCTCCGTCGATGATGATATTCTCGGGTTTGAGATCGCGATGAATGATCCCGTGCTTGTGACAGTGGTCGAGTCCGTCAAGCACCTGAGCCAGGTATTTCAGAATACGAATCACATTCACACGGCGTTCCGTGACCTGGTCGGCGATAACGCTTGCAAGGGTCGACCCCGAGAGATACTCGGTGACGATTACGGGCATGTCCTCGAAACCGGGGCTCTGACAATTGCCGAGCTTACCCGGACCAATGAACCGAACAACGTTGTCGTGGCGGTGGTGAAAGAGCTTGTACAGCGAGTAGCGTTCGTCCTGGTACTGTCTCGCGTTTTCAAGCTGGACACCCTTGAATACCTTTGCCGCGAATATGCGGCCGGTACTGAGTGAGCGCACCTTGAGCACCGCCACGGTCTCGGTGTTGCGTATCGATTCGATGATTTCGTAGCGATCGTCGTTCCGATCAATACCGGTGATCACCGAACGATAAAAGAGTTCGCCTTTGAGTTCATCCACGCAGCTGATGATGTGCGAACAATCGGGCCGCCCATGCAGCATCGTCAGGATCAGGCGATTCAGTAGCGGAATGTTCTTGAGCGCATAAGCGTTGTCGCTGCAGGCGTCCATCAGTTGTGGGACCGTTGGGAATGCACGGTAATACGACTCGGATAGAAAGTCGGCTGTGTTCTGATCAGGCGGCGTGCAAACAGCCGTGGTATAGTTCAGTTGTGCGGCATTTGGTTCCGGCTCCTTTTCGGTAAGGTAGTGAAGAAACGTTTTACCAAGATCTCTGATATCCTCCTGAAAAAGGTCCGGGCACTCCGTGGCCGCGCCGCCCGGCGCGGTTAGCGCCGGGTCGAGGAAAAATATCTGATCTTCGTGTATCACGATGTTGTCCGGCGACAGGTTTCCGTGCCATATATTTCGATCGTGGAGATATTGCAGCGCGGTCACAACGGACTTTGTTGCAGCATTCAACCTCTCGACATAGCCGTCCTGAAACGGGTGAGAGAACGCGTCGCTCATGGAGCTCGATTGCCGGCGCCAGTTGAAAACAGCGTAGGACCGGCTGTTTCTGCCGTCTACCTGCGCGACCGGCAGCTGGACGACCCTGTTCAGCTGCGGATCGTCCGCAGCCCGAATCAGGCTCTCCATTCGGTCTTTAGCGAGTCTAGCGCCGCCGGCGACCTCGATCAGGCGGTAAAAAATCGTCTCGCCCGGCCCGGCTTTCTGAAACGCAACCTTGGCGTCGCTGGAGTCCTCAATGACACAATAGTCGTCAATCGTTGGCGCCTTCAGGCTCTTCACGAGGGTCTTTGCCTGAACCCGTGCTGAATTTGCCGTGAACATGGCGTCGCCGCCGCCGTACACGTCATTATTGATTTCCTCGATGAACGTCTGGATATCGACCATCGCAGGGAACGCCGTGTCAAGACCGACGCAGCGCCGAATTAACGCAGCTATCTGCGATCCCGCCGTGCCATGAAAAACTGGTAGGTCGAAGTCGAAGTAAGAGTCTGACAGATTCAGGATCCACCCCGGATATCGCTCGAAGTGGATCTTGTGCGTGTCGAAGAATGACAACCCGGTGACGCATTCGTACAGCAGAATGCCAAAGCTGAACATGTCGGTGTGCGGGCTGCCCACAAATTCGCCGCTGTGACTGTCGTCGAAGAACAACGGCGACATATAGCCGAACGTTCCGCGCTTATGCATGTCTATCGGACTGTCGCCGAGCAGCGTGCTGTTGTCGAAATCAATGACCTTAACCATGCCGTTCTTGTCGATAATTATGTTCGACGGCTTCAAGTCCCGGTGGATGATTTCGCGGCCATGCAGGTACGTCAGTGCGTCTGCGACACGTGCAAGCACATACAACGCCAGGTGTCGCGGCAGTATACCTGCCTGCTTCAGCAGCGTTCGCAGATTGACGCCGTCGACATGCTCCATGACAACGTAGTAGTTGGGACTTTCGACGGACGGCGGTCCGGGATCTTCGTACTTGCAATCAAGGCCTTTGACGATGCCCACGTGATCCAGCTCGATGATCCGTCGTTCATTGTCCAGCAGGTAAGTTTTTTCCTTTCGATTGGTGCCGCCCACGATCTTCTTGATGACAACATCGCGCTTGTTCACCTCGTCGTAACAACGAATCAACACCTCGCGATCCGGATCGATGTACTCCACAATTCTGTAACGTTCGTCGATAGTGATCATGGTATGCCTCCCCGTTGGTTTAGTTGGTTCGTGATACGGCTGGAACCGGTATTGCGAACGCATCTGCCTTGACGGGCTCCGCGTGGTTCTCGTCCTGGGCGATAGCCTCCTGGTCGGCCGCCGGCTCGGTGTGCGTCGATATGTCTCCTTGCGATTCGGCCATATCCTCTTCCGGTGCGGCCAATGTTGTATGGTTGGCCGGCGGCTTTTTGTCCGCCACGACAGGTGGGACGGCATCGGCGCGGGGCAACTCCAGCGATACCTGGAAGGCACTGGACGTTGCCGGGCTGCCGGTCCGGTCGACCGAAACGATAAATGTGTTCGCGGCGTCCACGGTCGACGTTATGGTAACGCTTTCGGGGACAACGAAGGTTGGGCCATGAGTGATCCACTGCGATACCGGAACCGGCGCACCCCACGTGTTTGTCAATCGGCCGGAACGCTCACGTGCCACGTCACGATGAATGCCGTGCATCGCTTCGATCACGGACTGCATGTCGAGGTCGACCGCATCATCCTGAGCTGCTGCAGACGGAGCCAGTACCCATGGCAATAATGCGAGACCAAGAGCGATGATGACATCGCTTCCGCTTCGGCGGAATCGCGTCCTCGATTGGCTTCGGTTGATCTTGTTGGTGTCGTGGCGTTCCATGGTGACCTCCCTTTAGTTGTGTGATTCATCGTGCTATGCGATTTGTCTCTAAAGGAAGATCAGCGGAACTGGCGAGATCTTATTTGGAAAGTGGAACTTTCCGGGAATTATCATTCAACGTTTCGTTGTGCGGCTCGGAGCCATTCGACACGAATTTCACCAGCGGAACGTCATCGAAAACGGACGCCTTGTGCCACACGTCATGAACCCCACAACTTCGATGTTCAACGCGGTCGACCTCCAAGAATGACATCGCGAATAAATTCAAAATCTTATCCGCACCGGTATTAACCGGTCTTCTGGAGGGTCACAGGCCCCTGTGACCGCCCGCATGTTGCGCGCACATGCAGTCAATTATTGTCGGTGACAACAACCGTCGTTGCAAACCACGGCGGACGCTGAGGACATCGTCCCTCCACGAAAAGAACATCGTATTCATAATGATCCCGCGCATTTTGGAGGGTCACAGTCCTCTGTGACCGCCCCCGTCGCCCCCGTCCCGCGCGTGACTCGTCCGGTTTCGTCATTACAAAAAACTGAGAAAAAAAACGCAACCACCGGATAAGATTTCGATTTATTGCCAGATTTAGAAGATAGATGGCCTGCGTGTGGACGCTCCTTGTTGGAGGCGTAGTTTTGTCCGATTCGCAGGTCCGACCACAACCCGCAATACTTGCAGCGTACAGATTGCCGCATTAGTTTATCGGCTCTATCAAGACGCTGTTTGTCTAACAGTACAGTGACCTTGGGGAGGAGACATTTCGTGACGCAAGTGATGCCGGCAAACGCCTTAGCGAAGGAAACGATTTCGCTCGGTGAGTTCAAGGGCCTCGCGTTCCATCGGGAAGGCGGCATGGGCAAGGTCTATCGCGGTCACCATCCTCAATTGGACATCCCCATCGCGGTAAAGCGGATCCGTCCGGAACTCGCCGCCCGCCCGGACATTATGCAGCGTTTTCGCCAGGAAGCGCAGACCGCGGCGAAGATCAATCATCCGAATATCGTTCGACTATTCGAATTTCGCGCTACCAATGATGACGCGTATTTCGTGATGGAGTTTCTCCATCAAAGCCTCCGCGACGTCCTCGATGCGGCCCCAAACCGTAACCTCGATATTCCCACCGCCATCCGCTACATACGTGATGTCACACTGGCGCTGTGCGAGATGCACCGAATGGGATTCTGCCACCGCGACGTCAAGCCGGACAACATTATGATCGCGGCAAACGGCTCGGCGAAGCTTGGCGATCTTGGCATCTGCAAATCCCGATCATCCAGTCTCACTCGGCACGGCAGTAATATTGGGTGCCGTGAATACATGGCGCCCGAACAGTGCGAGAACGCCGAGTCCGTTGATATCGTGGCGGATATTTATTCGCTCGGCATCGTCTTCTTTGAAATGGTCACCGGGGAGCGATCATACGCAACGCGTCAGTCCAACCCCGAATCCGGTCGTTTGGACACAGAGCCGCCGAAGCGGCTCCGCGCGCACGAGGTGTATCCCGCCGTGCCCGTAGCAATCTCCGACGTCATCGATCGAATGACGGCGTGGAATTCGTCTGATAGAATTCAGACGCCGGATGCGGTTCTCGCGGCGTTGGACGCCGCATGCATTCGTCTTGGCGACGGTGACGCGGATCCTTGTGTCGCAAACGTCGATCCCGACCAGTCAACCGACCGGCCAACCGGGCAGGATAACGCAGTTGATTCGACGACTTCGATACGGGCTGGTCACGGCGGCGGGAGGTCACCGCGCCACGGGTCAATCGTTTGGATTGTGGCTGCGGTGTGCACAGGCATGATCATTGCAGCGGGCGTTCTGTTCTTCGCCCGGAAGCCGACGACCGAACCATCGGCAGCGCCCACCGCTCAGGTTTCATCGATGCCCGCAAGAACGGTTGTTGTCGATCCGCCAGTCGTCGCGAGCGAAACCGACCTTATCAACCTGATTCGCGAACTCGATGCGTATGTTGGCGATCGCGCAAACGACCGGGACTACTGGACGAGTTCGCCGCGAATCTACTCCTGGTTGCCGCTTGTCGCCGGCGACACGTCTCACGCTGGAAACCGGGTCGCAGAGATCTGGACGTCTGCGTTGTTCGCGAAACTGCAGAAACGCACGGGCTGTCCGGTTGTGAATCGCAATGAGTTCGCGACGATCCTGCGTGAGCACACCGTAAACCTCAATGTATTGGCAGATCCTGTGGCGCAATTCGCACCGAAGATTCTGCCGGCAACCGTGCTTATCGCGCCTCAACTCGCCTTGTCCGGCAGCCGGGATCTGCTTCATGTCGAATTAACCGACGTGCAAACCGGAGAATACATCGACATCATTCACTTCGTACTGGCGGATGCGAACGCAATCGACAGCCTTCCTGATCGTATCGTCTCGGGTGTGACCACGGTCATGAGTGCAAATCAGTCGATACAGGGCCGGGTAAGCACGATCACCGGCCAGGATGCATCACTGAACATTGGCCAGTGCCATGGCGTAAGCGAGGGAATGGAATTTCGGGTTTTTCACGACAGTCCACCGTACACCGCGACGTCGCTGAGCCGGCGTCAACCCATCGGCGCCATTCAGATTATCAGCACAGGAAGATTCGACGCGGTTGGCACGCTCACGACATCGGCATCGGCTGCCGACATTAAACCAGGCATGCCGGCGCTTTACCTGGCTGCCGATTGAACCCGCGACACTATGAAAATGCACACACCAACCACGATTTCACAGAATACAGTTGGAGTTCACCGCTTTAGCTGTGTTCGCTTGATTCAGCTCCTCACGGATGGCGAAATCGCATTATTTCGGGAGGATGACAGTTGAATCGAACGACCACCAAACGGGCTTCATTGGCCGGGATCACGATCGCTATCGCGCCGTTGTTCATGATGGTTGCTTGCCGACATCTCTCCGACACCGGCGGTATACCGGCGGAAATCCCGGGTACATTCTGGAATCACTATCTCCGCGGCCGCGCGTATGCTGCCGTGGGGAATTGGGCGGCAGCGGCGCGCGACTTCGAAACCGCCACAGGGCGCACGCCCGGCATATTCGACACCCATGATCAGGACACACGTCGGGCACGCAAGTACGGCATGCGTTATCTGCACGACTACTTTCCTCATCGCGAATTGGGCGTGTGTTACTTCCGGCTTGGCCGACTTGTCGATGCCGAGCAGTCCCTCCTAAATTCACTTGGAATGATCCCAACCGCGCGCACGGAGGACTACCTCAACCGGGTACGCCGTGCGCAATTGCAACAGCGAACGGATATTCGGTCGGATGCTATCGAAATAGAGACGGATCTTCCAGAAGCCGAGCCGTGGTATACCAACCAGACCGAAATTGCCGTCAACGGCACCGTATCAAGTCCTTACAGAATCGATCGCTTGGCGATCAACGGTGCGCGCCAGTTTATTCAACTGGCGGAAGAAACGGTAGCGATCGACGAACGCGTGACACTCATGCCGGGACCCGCAGCTGTTATTATCGAAGCGCGCGACCTTGCCGGCAACACCATTCGCGTGGAACACAGTGTGATTGTGGACCTCGCGGCGCCGGCCGTATACGTATCGATGGGGCCAAGCGACGACCACATCACATTAACGGTGGCTGACAATTTCGCATTAGCCGACGTGCAGCTTGACGGGGTGGGGCAGGATATCAAAGCCGGCACGGTTTCGGTTGGGATATCGTTAACGCCGGCACGGACCATTCGTTTGGATGCAACCGATAGCGCCGGAAATCGGACACGCTGGAAGCGCTCGACCAGCGCATTGAAAAAGGCCTCGCTACGAACCCGCAGCCTGCGTCGCAATCGTGATCGCGCGGAAGTCACCGTTCGCAACAATCCACGCATCGTCGTCGCGGACGTTGCGCCGGTGGGTCCCAAAGTCGTGCGCGACACGATGCCGCCGAGTATTCAGCTGAAGCCGGAGATTGAGGAAGGCGGTGTGCGCCATACTACCGAACACGTTTTTGATATCATCGCGACCGTCAAGGATCCGGGAATGATCGCCGGTCTCTATTATTCCGTTACGCACCAGGGTAACACCGCGGTGCAACCGGTCACATTGGATGTTGAACGTCTCACGGACTACACAAAACCCCTACCACTCCAGCTCGGTTTAGGCGTAAATGATATCCTCATTTGTGCCGTTGACCGCACCGGCAACGAACAATCGCGGTCGTTCAAAATCCACAGGCACCTCCCACCGGACCAGGATCATAGGTACCGCATCAATCTGGACACAATCATTGTGTTGGCGGACGAAGAGATCGCGCGCACCGACGATGTATCGCGTTCCCTCCGGACACCGATCAACCGACAACGCAGGCAACACACCATTCGTCTGCGCTCCGGTCAACACGACCTTAATGCGTTGATGCGACAGCACCTTCTGTCGGGCGAACCGCGACGATTCAACGTGTTGGCGCGAGATGGCGCCGTGTTTGACAGGATAGTGCAGGAACACCTAATTTCCGGCAGCCACCTCGTCGACGAGTACCTCAACACGGTAAATCGCAATCGGCTCAGGACAGCAGATTGGCTGTTGGCGGGTCACGTCTCGGTATTTTCAGGCTCGGAATTTACGTTGCAACTGGAACTCATCGATATCGAATCGCGTGATGTGATAGAAAGTGTTTCGGTCTCTATGTCACATGACACTGTAGCGGCTGTTACGGAAGGAATAACAGAGGCCGTGAGTCGTCTTGCAAGGCAACTTCCGGTCCTTGCCGGGACGGTGACCGATGTACGCCATGACCGCATCGGCATATCGCTTGGCCGCGAACATCAGGTCATTCTCAATACGCGCGTGCTATTCGGTCGCACTGTTTCAGACCGATTCGACCCGCTGCCATGGCAGCGGAATCCGTGCAGCGGCGGAGCACCATGCTGGATTCAAGGCAAAGTCAACAACGTCGAATCCGGTGGCAGTTGGACCGAGATTCGCCCAGATAGCGAAATTGACACCATCAAAAAAGGAGACCGAGTAATCATCAGATAACAGCACTAAACCAAACAGTCGATTACAGAAAATCCACGTACTTCGTTGGAGTTCACAACTTCAGTTGTGGTTTTTTGAACGCAAAGCAAGAGAATCTAAGTAGCTGTAGAATAATCGGTAAGTACTATCCAAAAAATCACTTTTGAAAACTTTTTTTGGAAGTGGTCGATTATACATTCGTGAGACAACGTTAATGCAGTTTAGATGGGGATTTGTTTGTTGTTAAAAACATATGAACTAGAAGGGTGAAAAAGTGTTAATAAAACGAGAGAACACATTATAATATTTATCAATGATAGTAAAGTTAACATAAATCGCCAAATTAACCAGCATAACAAAGGGATTATCGGATGAAATATTTAATAACGAAAATATGTGCAATCCTAGTACTTTCATTAATGACTGCAACACTACATTCGGCTGACTGGAGCGTCGGAGGTCCAACAGGCGTGGATGGTGTCAAGGTGTTCAATACGCTGCAGGAGGCGCACGACGACGCCGATGTCATGGACGGTGATACGCTTTACGTTCGTGGGGTCCAGGGTAACTACGGTGCGCTTACATTAACGAAGCGCCTAACCATATTCGGCCCCGGATACTTCCTGGGTGATAATCTCGAGACCCAGGTGTCAACCAACTGGGCGGAAACGGGGTCGATCACCTTCAACGAGGGATCGGCAGGGTCAGTACTGTCCGGCATGGTCGTTATTGGTCGTGTCCAAGTCAATGCCAATAGGATAGAGATTTCGAGGAATCATATTTCATTTAATCCCGGTCGAGACTCTCACCTTATCCGCATCGCGGACAATGTCCAGGATACTGTCATTAAGCAAAACTATATTCAAAATTATTATGATGGCCATTTTTCCTTTCGAACTGACACGATATTGATTTCCGATGATGTTTTAAATACAAAAATTACCAATAATTATGTCTCATCTAATAGTGGTTCTTGGCGTGTGATAAAATGCCCGAAAAGTAGTACTGTTACTGTCACAAATAACACATTATCAGGTACTGTTATTATCGATAACACTGTGTCTTTTTTCGTTAATAACATTCTCCGCTGGGGTAGTGATCCTACACTGCGAAGCAATGCGGAGTATAATATCTGCAACGACACACAATTTCCCGCTACCGGTCATAATATTCAGAATACAGACATGACGCAGGTTTTCGTGCCGTCCGGTAGCGGGGACAACTGGCTCCAACTACGCGACGGCTCGCCGGCTGTCGGCACGGGTCAGAGTGGCGCGGACATGGGTACGTTCGGCGGCGCCGAACCGTATGTGTTATCCGGTCTACCGCCCATTCCCGCGGTCTATTTCTTCGAAGAGGACACCGGCGCCACCGAGCCGCATACGTTTCAGGTAAAAGCAAAGGCCCATTGAACCGGCGACGGTTCGAATCGCTTGGGGAATGAAACCAATGAAACGACTTCTCACATGGTTGCTGCATGTCGCCTGGCTCGTGTTGATGCCGTCATTGACGGCTCAGCAACAGGTCGGCGATCTGGAGTACTTTATCGATCTCGATCCGGGCTTTGGCAATGGGATTTCGGTTCCCGGCGCGGTGGCCGAGATCGTGGACCGAAGTCTGACGGTCGATACGGACACTCTCGCACCGGGTTTCCATACGCTCTACGTGCGCGCTCGGACTGAGTCGAGTCCGGCGCGGTGGAGCATGGTCCAGAGCCGGCCGATCTTCATTGCGTCCGCGATGCCGGACCTGGCCGCGATCGATCGGATCGAGTATTTCATTGATCGCGACCCGGGCTACGGCAACGGCGTGGCGGTTGATCTCTCCGGTGCCGACGGGGATGCATTCGATCGAACGGTGGCGTTTACGCCGGATGTGACCGGGCTCGACGATGGTTTTCACACCCTGCTGATCCGTGCGCAAGACGCCTCGGGACGCTGGAGCATGGTACAGAGCCAGGTGTTTCTCATCGTGCCCGGGAACATCGTGACGCAATCGCTGACCGGTCTTGAGTACTTTGTCGACCGCGATCCCGGTTTCGGCAATGGCATAGCAATCTCGGGAGCCGGGGATGACGTCAACGTTATGTTTACGCTGGACGACGTACCCGAACCTGGATTCCACACTGTCCACGTCCGGGCCCGCAACCTAGACAATGCATGGAGTACCATCGCGAGTCGGGTGTTTCTGGTGACATCGACCGCCCCGGTATCGCATGACATGGTCGCGCTCGAATATTTTGTCGACGACGATCCCGGATATGGCAACGGTGTCGATGTGCCGATAGCGCAAAGCGCAGTTGTTGATTCTACATTCCTCGTTGACGTGACCGGTCTCACACCTGGTTTCCATACGCTCCACGTGCGGGTCCGCAATACAGCAGGACTATGGAGTGTGTTGCAGAATCGGTTGTTCTGGATCGTCGAACCTGACGTGGACGTATCCGACATCTCCGGCTTTGAGTATTTTATCGATCATGATCCCGGGTTCGGCAACGGCACAATGGTAACAACGGCAGGTTCCTCAATTGATACGACGTTTGCGGTGGACGTTACCGGTATCGCACCAGGGGCACATGCACTGTATGTCCGGGCCCGGAGCGCGGCCGGTCGCTGGAGCATCGTACAAAGTAGGTTGTTCGTTGTCGAATCTGAGGTAGATCCAGTTGCCGAGCTATCGGCGATCGAATACTTCATCGATCATGACCCTGGGTTCGGCAACGGAATCGCTGTTCCGTTTGACACGGAGACCGAAGAGGTCTCGTTTGTGGTAGACATTACCAATCTTGATCCTGGATTTCATTCCTTATATGCTCGCGCACGAAATGACATGGGGCGGTGGAGCATCGTACAAAGCAGACTCGTCTTCATCCCGCAACCGATCCCGCCGCACACCGGGATCGAATTCCTTGAGTACTTCGTCGACCGTGATCCGGGGTACGGTGGCGGTACGCAGATACCATTTGCATCCGACAGTGAAGATTCGACCGTTGTTATCGGCGGTTTCACCGTCGGCCCGGCCGGCCTTGAGCCGGGTTTTCACACCGTATTTGTCCGTGCGCGAAATGCCGACGACCAATGGAGCGTGATCCAGGCGCGGACCTTCTTCATTGGCCGCGAGCCACGCGTGGTCCCGGAACTTGTGCGGATCGAGTACTTCATCGACCGCGATCCCGGAGTGGGGATGGGAACGCCCGTGTCCGTAAGCGGCAGCCGCGATGTGATCACGTTCTTCACCGTCGACGCCGAAACCGCAGGTCCAGGCTGGCATACCGTGCATGTTCGCGGAGAGGACAGTGCGGGGCACTGGAGCATACTTCAAAGCCAAACGTTCGTTGTACTGCCCGCGGTTGACCATGAAACACATATCGATCGCGTCGAGTACTTTTTCGATGCCGATCCGGGGTATGCCAACGGCAGATCTGTAGCACTGCCGGTCGGCGGGATTTCGCTCGATAACGTTGATCTCACATTCCAGCCGGAAGTTCGGATGTTGCAATCCGGGTGCCACGCGCTGTATGTGCGTGCACGGGATGCAGAAGACGAGTGGAGCATCGTGCACAGCAGCCAGGTTGACATCAGCAGCGTGGCCGAGAATGCCGTCAGCATTTCCAGCGCTCACGTTGCCGAGGGGTACCGCGAATCCGTTACGCTGGACTTCGAGGTTGTTCTCAACGAGGTCGCGGGGCGGAGCATGCCGGTGACGGTCGACTATCGCATTTCGCCCGGCAGCGCCACGCCCATTGCCGACTATCAGCCAATCACCGGCACGGTGTCGTTTCAACCCGGATCGAATCGGCAGACCATTCGCGTCGTGGTTTATCCGGATGACACGGTAGAAGCCGACGAGACCGTTATGATTCGGCTCGGCAACCCCGCAAATGCGGTGATTGTGGACGATCGCGCAACCGGCACGATCGTTGACGTGTCGACCGTGATCGTTGCCGTCGAGAATACCGCTGATTCCGGACCCGGCTCCTTACGGCGGGCTGTTGCCAATGCACAAGACGGACAGACGATCATTTTCAATGTATCCGGTACGATTACGCTGGCGACCGGCACGTTGGTGATTACCAGGGATCTGACGCTGTCAGGTCCCGACGACGGCGGAATCATCATTAGCGGTGGGCTGGGCAGCCGAATCTTTGACATAATCGATGCTGACGTCACGATGCGCAACCTCGTTATCCGCGACGGCAACGCCGCGGATGGCGGCGCCGTGCGCTGTGTTAACTCGCGGCTGGAGATGATGTCCTGCGGACTTACAAACAACACGGCGACAGGCAACGGCGGCGCGATACATCATGATGGCGTTAATGGACAGCTGTCTCTGCGTGGGTGCGCGCTGTGGGGGAATCACGCGGCGTTCGACGGCGGCGGTCTGTGGAACAATGCCGCTGTCGAGATTGTGAATTGTACCCTTTCCGAAAATATCGCGGGGAGAGATGGCGGCGGCGTCTTCAATCACGTGGAAGGGAACGGCAACGCGACGCTCGCGACCATTGTTCACAACACGGCGGCAACATCCGGAGGCGGCATCGCAAACGGCGGAAACTGGACCGTCAGCGGAACGATTATCGCTAACAATATCGCTGAGGATTGCGAAGGGACCATTAGCTCCGCGGATTATAATGTGGACGGCGACGGCAGTTGCGTGCTCGCAAACATGCACGACATGTCGGCCATTGATCCGCAGCTCGGTCCATTGACGCATCCAACGACGGTTACAGCCGTTCACGTTCCGTTGGCCGGCAGTACGGTGATCGACGCTGGTCCCACGACGTTTAGGGACGACCAGGACAACGCGGTCGTCATCGACCAGCGCGGCACGGCCCGGCCCGTTGACGGCGACAACGACACGATGTCAGCCAGCGACATCGGCGCAGTCGAAGCGGCGTTTACGGCTGCGCCTACAGTACGGATCTCCTCGCACGACAACGGCGATCGTCTCGCGGTGCCGGTTGATACCACGATTTCTGCAATGGCGGCCGCCACGGAGACAACGATCGAATCGGTAACGTTTTTCGTGGACGGCGAGCCAATTGGCGACGTGACCGAAGAACCGTATGACATCGCGTGGCAGACGCCGCTCTCTGGTCAATACCACATCCATGCGGCAGTGACGGACGATCGCGGCGTTACGATTTCGTCGGAAGGTGTAAATGTGATTGCAGAACCGCTTGATATCACGTTTGTGCGGCCCGATGCGGAAACACGCGTCGCACCACAGCAACCGCTTCTGGTGCTGTGGGATATTCGAACCGTCGATCTCTCGTTCTATTTCGATCTTTACGCGCTTCAAACGCCGTCTGTTGATGCTGATACGGTTGTGAATACGGGAGAGATACTGGCGACCGGGCTTGACGTTCAGGACTATCTTAGCGGGTATAATCACCTGCCTGGAATTGATACGACGCTCGAGTCCGACAACGACGTCGAACTTTGGTACGTTGCCATACACGTGACCGATTCGGACAGTCCGTATTTCGACACCGTCTTCACCTCTTCATTTCCTTTTACGGTAACGAATGACGCGTCATCGAATATGATTATCCTGCGGCCGCCGGAGGCGTCGACGATCCGCTACGGCGATGAAGTACATGTGGACGCAGTTTTTACCGACGGCGCCGGCGATATCCCGGGAGGCCTCGTCGAAGTCGGATTTGCGTTCGCGGGACCGGGAAATCAGTTCATCGAGCGGCCTGCCGATACCGTGCAGGACCCGGACATCGGCAACCGCTCTTCAACCGTAGCGTTTGCACCACCGAGTACCGGTGTGTGGGATATTTCGGTCCGCGGACCGAAAAACCGGTTGGATTTCAATGAGTCCGTGGAACGCCGAACGTTGCGGGTGCAGCGTGTCGATTCCGAATTAGTGTTGTCATTGTCCGGCGATGTTGCCGATTTCGGCGCCGATGTCGACGTTTCGGCCACGCTCTCGTTGTCGAACGGAAACCCCGGTGGTGTGGACCTCACGGGCGTCCCTGTGGTATTAACCGTGACCCATCCGTTTGCATCCGTAAACGGGCCGATATCGACGCACGAGGCCACAAGTGACGCCACCGGTATGGTGGATTGGACGTTGCCGTCCACGTTATTGGACAGCGACGGTGTCTGGCGGTTGCGGGCGCGCATGTCTGGTACCGGAAATATTCACGCCTCGGCTTCCGCGGTTCACGACGTTGAGATTCGGAGCCGGCGAGGGTACGCCATCCTTGTCCAGGGCCAGGTGTCCGAGGGAGACGGCTCCGAAGGGCTGGATGTCCACCGAAATACACTCGAATTTGCCGAGTCTGCATTCTTGTCGTCGGGCTTCAATGCGGATGATATCCATTGGGTGACATGGGCGCCGGGCGAGAGCTCGATGGCGAAACTCACGCAAGCGATCGAGGGCTGGGCATCGAACAAGATAAACGCGTCGCCGGCGCCGTTGTATGTGGTGCTGGTGAACCATGGCAGTCCGAAGACCTTTCACCTGGGACCCGGTGCGGATGAAAACCTGTCCCCTGAACAGCTCGACGGCATGATCTCGACTCTCGAATCGAATCTGTCGTCCAACGCACTCGCCGACAGTCAACCCATCGTATTGATGCTCGGCATGTGCTACGGCGGCAGTTTTGTTCCTGAAATTTCGGCACCTGGACGCATTGTCATTTCTACTTCCGAATCATATGAACGCTCGATTCGTGAACCCGGCAATCCACCGGTCGGACAGCAGGGAGAGTACTTTATTTATCTGCTGATGAACGAGTTGCGATCGCGGCGGTCGTTGGCGGAGTCGTTTCGCCGTAGCGCGCACGCCGTATCGTGCTTGTCCGAGCATCTCTTGTTCGACCGGGCTGTTGGCGGGTTCGCCGAGACAGGCCAACATCCGCTGCTCGATGACAATGGCGATGGGCGGGGCAGTCGGTTGGCATTCCACAACCAGGGTGACGGCGGATTCGCGTCGAATATTTTCCTGAACACTGGTTCGGAATTGCCGTCTGTGCGCATCGTGGATCGGAGTCCCTCGCGGTTTCTCAACTCGACTGACGACGTAACCGATCTAACGCCAAATGGCGACTCCGCGGTATGGGTGAGACTCGACGACATCCCTGCCGATCGGTCGCAATTGCAGGTTCGCATGGAAATCCGTCCGCCGGGAAGCGAGAATATTGCGTTCGACGCAGGCGAAACGATGCAAATAAATCTGGAATTCGACGGCCGGCAAATGGTCGAATCTACCACTGAGCCCGATGTGTTTGTGTGGCCCGATCCATCCAATCCCGGCGACGCAAACGCGTTGTTTGCGGCTCCCGGCCGATATGAAATTTTCGTATTCGTGGCGGAAGACGAGACCACGCCGTCGCCTGCGCCGGCGATTCTATCGCTTTATCGTGGAGACGGTACCGATGAACCCGAGGAATTCGGGCAGTTGCAACCACTTCCGGGGGCCATCGTAGACTTCAATACCGTTCCCGGCATCTTTGAGTGGGACAGGAGTACGGCGAGTTCAATCATCCGCTACATCTGGCGCCTCTGGTCGAATGACAGCCACGCGGACGACGGCTTGGTCTACGAAAGTGTTCCTCTGCGATCAACCTTCTTTGTACCGCCACGTCGCATTATTGCCGGCCTGGTAAACGACGACTACTGGTGGGATGTTGTCGCCGTCGATCGCCGTGGAAACGCAAAGTCGAGCAATGAGTCCGCTCGCAAGGTCGTGATTCGGAAAAGCAACGCGCTGTTGCTCAATTTCGTCACAGGTCGGATAACAGACTACGAATCGGGCGAACCGATTGAGGGGGTGGACGAGTCGGTAATTGGTGTCGGCGCATCGGAAATCGGTGTCGACGCGTCGGTCGTTAAGAAATACTACCCAGATAGTGGTAATTATCTGGTCGCTGTTACGAACACCGCGGAAACTATCGAACTGGGTATTAACGTCGGCGGCTACCATCCGGAGTCGTTTTTGGAGGTCATCGTTGCCGATGTGGAAGTGGCGTTTGAGCATCACTTTCGGATGCGGCCCATCTCCGCAACCGCAGACAATGTACAGTTGACGATCAACAGTCCATTCGGCGCTCCGCGCGGTGGTGGAACATATCTTCGGGGTGATGTCGCGCGGTGGTCGGTTACCACGCCCTGGTCCACTGACTCGGACATTCGATTCGTCACCGCGACGTCGGCCGGGACAGCCGAAATGACGGAAGACAAGACCGTTATCGTACCGTGGACGCGCCAGAATCGACTTCGTTTCAACAGCGATCATCCCTCACGATCCGGCCTTGGACAACCTACCACAGGCGATGGATGGCATCGTCATGAGTCGACGGTGCTATGGGCGGTAACCAGTCCGGATGTTGTTATTCCACTACAGGAGCAATTCGTTGCGCGCACCCCGAATGGCGCAATCAACATTCTCGATGCGCCGCAAACGGTTCCAGTCGAATGGGACCGCCAGTTCTTTCTGGATGTGGATACGAACGGCCTCGGCGCCGGATCTATTGCGGGAGATCGAGGCTGGATTGCAGCCGGGCAGTCTATCGAGCTTGCTGCGACCAACTCGGATACGTTTACGTTCATCGAATGGCGCGGAGCGATTTCCGAGGGTACGAACCGGACGACCGACAATCCAGTCAAGGTCACGATGAACCGGGCGCGTCGCATTACGGCAGTATTCAGCCCTCGCGGCACGAATGAAGTTTTCACGATTGCGTTGCGACGGGGATGGAATCTGGTGTCACTACCGATAATTCCATTTGACAATGATGTTGGCGACGTCTTCGGCGGCCACATCCAGGGTGAAGTCTGGGAGTGGCAGGGGGTTGGATACACCCCGGCTGAATTTATTCATCCAAAGGTCGGCTATTGGGTATGGGCGCCGTTACCAGCTTCTGCAACAGTTTCGGGTACCCTTGTGACTAATCGATCCCTTGGATTTGTAAAGGGGTGGAATTTGGTTGGATCGGTAGACGAGCCGAGCCCGTTACCGACAGGCGTCAACAATGCGTGGACGTGGACTGGCAGAGAGTTCGTGACGGCAGCGGCGCTCAGGCGTCTGGAGGGAAGGTGGGTGTTCATGCCGTAGGCCGTGCCTCCAGATTGGCCCAATAGTCGATCAATCATCTTCTCGCGAATTGCGGCGGCCGGAACACTGCTTGATTGGACGCCGGGGACGTCGTCTTTTCAGGCAAAACGCAGGTCCGCATTGACGGAAAAACTGGAGGGTCGACGTCCCCGGCGACCGCCGTGTTCAGGATGACCTCCGCATAAGCAGATCATAGCTCAGTAGTTTGAGGCAAGAGCTTCGTGAAGTGGTCGCACCTTTTTGGGCATCGCATCGCACTGCGGACGTCATAGCGCAAAGAATGAGCGATGGAGTGAACAGCCATACTGAGCTCAGATCCTGCACGGACAACCTTGATCGGGAAACTTTTGGAGTACGGGCGTTCAGCCTGCTGGTGTCACATTTTGTGTCCGCTGGTTCGTGGCATCCCGGTTTCGATCCGGCGTTGTCCTATCTTATCCGAGCTAAATTAATTCAAGTGGATTGAAGTTTATCATGATGCATAAGATGTTTGTTCTATTCGCTTCGTTGCTCGTTGGCTTCTCCAATACCGCTTCAGGCCAAAGCGGCGGTGTCAGGCCTGAACTGCTTGAGGTCGTTAATCCCAATCCGGTAGGCTCAGGCGCGCGCGCGTTGGGAATGGCAAACGCGTTCATTGGCGTTGCCGACGATGCGACGGCCGCGTTCTGGAACCCAGCCGGTGCATTCCGGTTGCAGACACTGGAGATTTCCTGTGCGTGGGAAGCCATAGCCCATAGTGAACGCCTTGGAGGTTCCGGCGACGATACGACGGTGCGCATTGAGGATCTCAACTTCGCCAGTGTTGTTCTGCCATATTGGAAGCGGCGCAATTTTGTCTTTTCTTTGAATTATCTCGAGCTATACCGATTTGATCGGGATTTCGGCACGCCGTTTGACTTCGCCGTAAGTTCGAGTCTTCAGCATGCCGGTGTCTATGACTTTCGTCAGCGCGGCGCCTTTTCCGTTTTGGCTCCGTCGATGGCACTCGAAGTTTCATCACGATTGGCACTGGGCATTACGATCAATGTCTGGAACGACGATGTAACGGGCAACAGTTCGTTTTCCAAGACCGAGTCGCTGTCGAATCAGGTAGTCACATTCAACGGGAACGTATTTGGCGTCAATTCCGTATTTAGGGAGAATCGCTTCACGGTGGACGATGGCTATTCGATAGTGGCAGGCGCGATGTTTCGCCTCACCAAGGACCTGTCGCTCTCGGGCGTCGTGAAGCCGGCATTTGACATGGGGCTCGATCGGCGGCTTTTGGAGAGGACTGTGAATGACACGGGGCAGTCCACGACTATGATTGCAGCCGCAACATCAGCCGATCTTGAGTTTCCCTGGATCATCGGCCTTGGCGCCGCGTGGCAGCCCAACGATGTGTTCACTGCGGCGTGGGACGTTACCTGGACCGACTGGTCAAATTATCGGGTTGATGAAGGCGGTGGCGAGATCAATCCGGTAACGGGCAGTCCGGACGCATTACGCGATACCTTCACAATGCGACTGGGCTGCGAGTTCGTGGTGGTAACCGACAGAGTTCTGATTCCGCTCCGCTGCGGGATCGGCTACGATCCGTCGCCCGCGGTTTCCGCGACCGACGAATACGTCACACTGAACGCCGGTACCGGGATACAGTTCACCAGATTCGCCCTCGATCTTGGATACGAATTTCGATTTGGCAACGATGTGAATGGCGATAATCTCGCAGTGTTCGGAGGCGACCAGGATGTCCGCCAGCATCGAATCCTGGCGTCCATGATCGTCTACTTCTAGTCGGCTCACAGGCACGTTGCAGGATTCTAAGAAAAAAACGTGTGTTGCAGATAAGATTCGTCCTGATTTCGTGATTCACTTACGAAATCATTATGAAGAGTACAACATCCATTACGTTGGTCGAGGGGCTATTTGCAACGGGCCGCGGGTCACAGTCGAACCTGAGTGCCGTACATTGTTCGGACGTCAGGAATCGGGCCTGGGAACGGTTCATGGAGATATACGTTCCGTTCATCAGAAATTACGCCAGAAAAAAGGGACCATCCGTCCTGGTTGACGACATGCCGCAGGAAGTCATTCTGCGGCTACTGCGCCTAAAGAAGCCGCCGGTGATTACGGCTGACTCGCGACCGGGAAGTTTTCGCCGCTACCTCATGACGATCGTGAGAAGGGTGATCTATACGAAATGGCCGGCAATGACGGAACCGCTTGAGTCGAATACGGAGTGCTGCGTGGACGATGATTATTTCGAACGCTGGGACCGCCGTTGGAAGATAAACCTTCTGGTCGCGGCCATGGATCGTCTGCGGTATCGCGTGAATGCAGTCAATTACGAAGCCTATATGATGATGGCGGTTCACGGTGTAAAGGTACCGGACGTGATTCCCCGAATGAAGGCCTTGCATGATGTCGCATACAACGCCAATCACCTGTATCAACTCAAGAGTCGGCTGACGAACTATTTGTCACAGGAAGTCCGAACACTGGAAAATGAGATTGGCGATGGAACGTGCATCGACGACAGTGACATTGCGAATTTGCTGACGCGAAACGTCGTATCCGGCGACACAAAGGTACACGAGATCGCGGATCCCGGCCTGACTGCATGGCTTGAAGCGATCAGGAAGATCCTGGGCGACGCCATCGTACCGGATTCACAGGACGATCAGATTTTTATCCGGGATGAAGCGGGCACGCGGTGGTGGACTGTCCAATGCGATACGATATATGTCGGCACGGAGCTGAGCAGCGAGATCGTGCTCGTCGATGCATTCGCCTCTGGCCGCCACTGTGTGATATCGATTGCTTCCGGTAAGAGAATGATAAAGGATTGTGATTCGACGAATGGTACCAGAGTAAACCAACAGGAGATCCGTTCACATGAATTGGTGGACGGCGACGTTATTCAACTCGGTGGTGCGTCACTGATCTATTTTGACGGTCATCGGGGAGACAGGAAACACCAACTCATTGGTGTCCCGCGACACCGGTCATAACAGGCGATGTACATCTCATGAACAGAACGACTTCTGTAACATTGGTAAACGGCCTTTTCGACGATGGCATCGGCAGCGGCAATGACGATAGGCGGCGCAGCGGGGAACGTCCGGACGGTGACTTGAGAAACTGGGCATGGCGAAAGTTCGCGGAAATCTATATTCCGTATATGAAGGAGTGTGCGAGACGAATGGGACCGGCATCGATTGTCGACGACGTGCCGCAGGAGGTCATTCTGCGTTTACTGAAATCGAAAAAACCGCCTGTTCTCACGCCGAACTCCCGAACGGGAAGCTTTCGAAGGTATCTCACCACGATCGTTCGACGCGTGATTGCTGATATTTATCCGACTACAACGGCAATGTTGGAAGACAGTATGCATCCAGCCATAGAGGATGATACCTTTGAGATGTGGGACGGAATCTGGAAGACCAATCTCCTGATACGCGGAATGGACCGGCTGCGCGATCGCGTGAATGCGGTTAATTACGATGCGTACACGCTGATCGTCGTCCACGGTATGAAAACGTCGCAGGTTATTCGGCGGATGCAAAATACCTACCAGGTTGCGTATACGCCCAACGACATCTACCAATTGAAAAGTCGTCTGACCCGGTATCTGGTTGAAGAAGTACGCAAGTTGGAGCACGAAATTGGTGATGGCATTTGTGTCGAGGAGTCAGACGTCGGCGCTATTGCACCGACGATCGCGCGGTCCGGCGAGACGCGGGTTGTTGAAGAGACCGATGCATCGTTGGTCGCCTGGCTGGAGGCCGTGAAGAAAATTCTGGGAGATCACAGCATTCGGGAATCCGCGGCCAACCAGGTATTTGTGCGCGACGACAACGGACATCGCTGGCATTCTTTACCCACATGCGACAATGTGCGGATGGGGGCGGATCAGGCGAATGAGCTGGTATTGGCAGATAGCTTTATTTCGGCCTGCCATTGCGTTCTGACGTGCAAGGACGGTACCTGCCGGATCGTAGATTCCAACTCGACAAACGGCACCCTTGTGAATCACCAGAAGACTTCCACAAAGGTGTTGAACGACGGAGATGTCATCCAGGTCGGCGGTGCGTCGTTGATTTATTTCGCCGGGAGCTGTAAGGATACGGAAGCGGTATAGAGGCGATTGGTGTAATTGTAGTCTGAAGATCGCGCAACCACGATAGGGGCCTGGAGGGCGAGCGTCCCCGCGAGCCGCCTGCGTTCGTTATTGGCGGCCGAAGGCCGCTACGTAGTCGGCCGCCGGCGTAACGGCGAACGGTATTGCTAACACACCAGTGCGCAGGATCTGCTGCGACTTTCCCCGGGGCAATTTCGATTCCGTTGCCGCCGCGCGGAATCTTTACTCACCCGTGGTGGTTCGGCAGCCAATCGATATCTCGCCTGGGGCGGCGGGCGTTGCGTGGCAGATCAGAGTGTGCCCGTGGCCGGTGGCAGTGAAGTGGTGGAATGACTTCGGAGCCGCGATATCGACACCGTCGGGAATTGTCTGCTCCTTCGTCTGCCAGCCGTGTTCGTGAAATCGCCGGCGGACCGCAGACACCGTGTTCGCGATATCGGTATTTCGGAGGGTCCAGATCCAGGTTGCGCCGGTGTGGGTGGACGAGCGGGCGATGGTCATCGCCGGTGGCGCTGACATGGCAGTAACGACCTCGGCGGGTACCGAATCGCCGGCAGCTGCCGATGATGCCAGCGTGGCGGCCGTCTGTTCGAGGAATCGCGCCTCGACCACCTCGAGCTTGCCGACGTCGAGCCTCCGGAGTTGGTACAGAATCATGTCGTCGTCATCGTAGAAACAGAGATGCCGTGCGTCGAGCCGCGGCCCACCCGGGATGGGTGAGAGCGGCAGTTCAACCGGATCCCAACCGTTCTTGCGGGCGTCTTCGGTGATACGTTTTCTGACTGTCTGTTCCCCTTCGGAGGTCTCCCACACGCGCTGCTCGACACGGATGTCTCCCATTTGCATCGTGAAATGTTGGTTGGCCTCAGGGCGAATATCTGATGGCGCGCAGCCTTGCGCCTGGCGTGCACCGCCGAAAATGGACTCGAATCCGGACCCCTTATGAATAGGTGGGCAGCTCCCTGGAAGCGATCGCTCGAGAACGTTGAAGGCCGCATAGGACAGTCCGCCCAGACTTAGCACTGTGAATCCGGTGAGCACAAGTAAAGACAGGATGATCCGTTTGGCGATTTCTCGTTTCGTTAGCTTTGGCATCGACATTGTTACCTCCCTGGTGGTGTTTGGCTTTTTGTTCGGCTTCCTCAAAACAATGAAAAAATTCGGCTGACGACGGTCGGTGGACGCTGTTGTTCCGCTTCGCAACTCGGCATGTAAATCGGATACCAGCCGTCGAGCGTTGACCGTCGCCCGGAGTCGCCCAGCCACACGCGATAGAAGACTGCGGGAAGAAGCAGAGAAATATCCGTAGCAGTGTCGGCGCGATGGTAGTCGTATGTCTTCCAAAGGTCGCGATAGTAGCCAACGGCAAGTGTACGGGCGATGATGTCGCCGGACGTCAGTCGTGATTTCGTTATTGCCAGGGATCCGGCGAGCACCGCAGCTGTCCCGGCGACAAGTTTGGTGCGGTCGACATCGCGTTTTATCGTTTGCGCGGTGCTCCGTACCTGTCCGGGCTTCACCGCGTAGGGTACATGTTTCATAAGCGTTGTCGCCGACTCTCGCGAAATCGCACTACCGCCGCGAGCGACCAACTCGGCGTTCAACCGGCTAACATCCGATAATCGCTGTTTGACAGCCATCAGTCGCGGGATCTCAACGCACATGAGGAAAAGGCCAAGAAATATAGGTAGAACAAGTCCGGCCTCGAGCAGGACCGCACCGTTATCTGATCTGAGTATTGGTGTCGTTGACATTTCGTTCTCCTCGTCGGGTTGTCCTCCTGCTCATCGCAACAATGACAGGCGTGTGATGCCGGGGATATCGACAGCGCCGCTGCCGAGGGGCGTTAAGACCGGTGTTGCCAGCACGCCTTTCCCGGATCTGCGCGATGGGTTCCGTCGCACAACGTTCGCACCCTTAGCCTGCGCGACAGCGGACGCGGTAAGCGTAATACCTTGTTGTTTCCCAAGGAAATGTCGGGAAAGCATTGAGACGTCTTTAACATTTCCGCGAACAATCCAGATCATGGGCGAAATTGATTGTCCATGGTCCGGCGCTGCGCCGAAATCATACGGCGGCGGTGAATAGTAGTACCAGTCGTCCCACAACCAGCGGTCGGTCGAGCCTCCGGATATCTTGAGGTTCGTCCACTGCAAGAGCTGCACTACCAGGCGCATCCAGGTATTTCGACGCGTCATGATCGGGGATTCGTCGGAATAGGTGCGTCCGGCTTGCCCGACGGTATTTGCCGTAACCTTGAGCAGCGGGAGCGTGACGGACACCGGGGCGTGGTCCCATTTTGTATTCATGCCGAGTGCGTGGATATTCGCGGCGCCCGGATTCAAGAACGGAACCGCAACGTTGCTCGTTCCACCCAATTTAGATAACATGCCGACGGATGACGCACCACTTGTGGACCCAATCGGAAAACGGCGCGCCGTGCTCAGTATATCGCCGAGAGAGTCGGGGCCCGACCATCGGCCGGCGCCGTTCATTCTTGCGATCTCGTTTGCGCTGATATAGCCAAGCGGATTTGAACCGTAGTAGTAAAAATCCCGCATACTGTTGAGGACGGGTATGGCAGCGTGATGCGCCGCCCGCGCCATTTTCGCAAGACTCGCGGCGAATCGCTGCTCGCGCCAGAATTTCGGCCAACCCCACCATTTCTTTAAGTGCCGCCATGAACCGGCCGATGTAAATGCAGCGACGACGTACGCAAGTTGTACCGCGCGATCAATGTCGTGGACCTCGTCGTTGATGTGCTGAATCATATTGAGACCGCGTGATTGCCATGCCGCCATCTCGAGTGCGGCCGCATCAGCGGCATGCTGCAGCTGTATTCTGTGCGCTGTAATGCGTGCCAGGTCATACGACATGGTCAGGAATGTTACGATAAGGATCGCGGCGAGCGCAGTGAAGTGAATCACAGCGCCGCGGTCGTCGTCAAGGATTTGTTTCAGGGTGATGGTCATATCGCAGGTCCTTCGGTGATCATTCGTTTTTGACAAAGTCGTCTGGCCGAATCACGTTCGACGGTTCCGCCAGTTGAACGGAGTGTCCGCGAGCGCGGATCCAATGCCTGTCCAGCAATCGGGATGGCCCGGGAATGCGATTGTTGTCTCGGCTGAACAGCAGCCCGGCGGCAGCGTTCCACTTCATCGGAAAGTCGATGCGCGATTCGATCAGTGCCGTCTGTTGTCCGCGAAACCCGCGAAGACTGTGGTCCCGTATCCCGTAGGCGTTCGCGGCAACCGTTCGAATGCCGACCGCATCGAACAACACCGTCCGCTGCAAAGACTGAAGAAAGCGCTGTGTCTGCTTGGCCGGTAATCCGGCCGGAATGCCGCTTGGTACCGCGCCCGACAGCTGCGCAAGCCACTCCTCTCCGGGAAGGGGGCCCGAACGCAGCGCCGGCGTCATCAGCAACGCAGCCGCTGCCGTCGTGGATAAAGTGTTGGCGGACGGAAATCCTGATTCCGGAGTTGCGCTTGTGGGGGAACGGCCACCGCCCGACGACGCTTTGGCACTCCGACCGATTGAAAACGCAGCGTAATTCGCGAGACAAACGGCGTCCCAGTACATGCACAGGTGTATACACATGATGGTAATACCGAGTAGGGCAGGGAAGGCCAGTGCAAATTCGACCAGGACGGCGCCGCGTTCGGACGCACCGCCAGAGCAGTCGGCGCGGTTTCGATGCTTGTCGTCACTGAAAACGGGCTGGGTATTTTTTGGCATGCGCAACGATACTCCTGTGATTAATCAACAACTGAGGCAATTGCGACGAGCGTTCCGACGATCAACGCGATTCCGTATGGCACCGTCGTCGTGATCGCCGTGGACTCACGGGACTTCATGCGAAACGCCAAACGGCATGTATTCCTGAGACCGGCGCCGAGCTGACCTGTCCAGATCAGATAGATCAGCGCGATCGCGCCACCGGCGTAGCACGTGAAGTACAAGACCTTCCATATCAGCGGCTGCCCGACAATCGCCCCGATTCCGGCCGCGAACTTGAGGTCGCCGCCACCGGCAGCGCCCGTCAGGCAGAACGGTAGAAACACACCGGCGCCGATTAGAAATCCAGTGAGTGATTGGCTTAAGGTCACCGTGCTGATTGAAAGCGTGGCGCCGGCTATGCCAATACAAATCATGCCGAACGTGATCCAGTTGGGTATTCGCCGATAACGCATCTCGGTGTAGCCAATGACGACGAACGCGGCGGGCAATATGTAGAGCAATGGGTTCATGATTAGATTATGGGGAGTGCGATTAACCATAGGCGAAAGGCGAAGTCAGCATGCAGTGCGTCGTATGCGGGACCGCCCGGTATGATCAACGCGCAGCCGCCGACAGCCACCAACGCCTCGAGCAGGGCGTACTCGACCAGTATCGATCCGCTGGTATCGTTAAGGAGTTTGTAAAATTTTGTCATCATTGATAGCCTCTTGAGTTTGTGCTTGTGTTCTCTGTAGCAAATGCGTTTCCGATTACGATATGGTTGTTGTAAGATCCTTTTTATTAGTGCATTGCGACATGCCTTGATGGCATCATGCCATTCATGCAATGCTCGGATCACTGCAAAAACTGAAAGTGAATGCAATATCTGAAGGGAGTAATACGGTTGAAAGTGTGATTGGGATTGTCTCTGGAGGGTCACAGTCCCCTGCTACCGGCCACGGACGCAGAGGAATACGTCCCTCCAATCGACCGGGTCACAGGACTACGGCAGAGTCTTGTGGAGGGTCGCAGTCCCCTGCGACCGCTCGCGCCCGCCGCGTCCCGCGTGCCACCAACCAACCGGGTCGCACGAATGCGGCAGAGTCTTGTGGAGGGTCGCAGTCCCTTGTGACCGCCGGCGCTACGGCTACAATCCTCCCGTTTTCGGCGGCCAGGCCGTCCGCCCTATCAGGCGATGATTGAAATCTGTGCATTCGGATCAGGCAAGGCACATGGAGGGCGAGCGGCCTCGCGAGCCGTTTGCGTCACTCTCCCTTCGTCAGCCACTACGTTTTTCTCACTGTGCCTCAGCGTCTCTGCGCGATAACAATCTTTTTCGCCCGGTCCGAATCGCAACCCCTTTGAATCTCGCACAAAGCCGCGAAGGCGCAAAGGGCCGTGCAAAGCGCGGTATCGTCTTTCTGGAGGGACGCCGTCCTCTGCGTCCGGATTGCGTTGCGGTGGGTCATACGCGCCCGGCGGCAATCGCGCCTCCACAGTTGCCGGCCGCGCAGCGCCCTGTGATTCTCCAAGTATGCTCCGACACAAGCATTACGCACTGTTGTCCGCTCTTTTTCTTACCGTCTCGCCATCGCCACGATAATTTGATTAATCCAGCTAATCTGGCTATTATTTTTGAAGCAAAAAACAAGCTGTCGGGGCTGATTTCGGATATTGAGAAAAAGGGAACAGCATATCTGATCTGCAAGAATGGCAGACCGGTCGCTGAACACGTTGCGCATAAGTCGAAGGACCGGTTGAAGAATCATTCTCAGTTGCACGTGAACGTGCACGGGCAACTTTTTGATGATGACTCAACCGGGGACTGGGAATGTCTGCGGTAATTCTCGATACTTGCGCAGGAATGGTATAGCAAGGCGCTCGATGTACTTGACCTGGTCGAGATACCGATAACCGGAGAAATCGGTTTGTCATCGGCCAGTCTACCGTCCATTCACCGGAATCCGGCGGATCGCCTGATAATCGCGACAGCGAAACTCAAGCGATTTAGGGTCGTCACTCACGACAGCCGATTCGAAAAGTACGGCGTAGCGGTATTGAAGTAACGTTGACATTCCTTCCTGAGTAAAGCACGTTTCGATTGCACAGATCCCGCGCTGCTGTGATCTATGCTCTTTGAGTCTCCGTTCAAGCACGAGCTATTCGCGGGAATCCATATTCACCGTTTCCAGTCACAGAGGCCTTTGACCCTCCATTGTCCTTTTTCTCTCTGCGCCTCAGCGTCTCTGCGCGATAACAATCTTTTTCGCCCGGTCCCCGGCCGCGAACGCATGAATCTCGCACAAAGCCACAAAGCCACCAAGGGCGGGCAGGGCGAAGCGCGGTGTCGTCTTTTCTGGAGGGACGCAGTCCTCTGCGTCCGGTTTGCTGGGTGGCGTTTCGGTACCTCTGCGCCTCGTCCGGCATCCTGTGTTGTACGCGGGCCTCGATATTTGCCGTGTTCGGTCACAGAGGCCTGTGACCCTCCAGTATTGCGCGAGTACATTCCTGCCGTATCATCCGGCCGCAGTCGCATGGATCTCGCGCAAAGCCGCGAAGGGCCGCGCAAAGCGCGGTGTCCTCTTTCTGGAGGGACGCAGTCCTCTGCGTCCGGTCGCGGACACAGATGCTCACGCCCTCCATCGCGTCGGCAAGGGCATCTTGCGGAGGGCGGGCGGCGTCGCCGCGAGCCGTGGCGCCGCGGCTACGATCTTACCGCCGGCTTCTTATGTTTATCGATCAGTTCGGCGGCGTGTTTCATGACCACGGAACTCGCGTCTTCACCGCCTAGCATGCGAGCGATTTCGGCAACGCGGTTGGGGTCGTCGAGTACGGTGACAGACGCCGTCGTACGCCCTGCGGTCAGGGCTTTGCTGACCTGAAAATGACGATCTGCCGCGGCTGCAACCTGGGGCAGGTGGGTGATGCAGATGACCTGGTGATTGCCCGCAAGTTTGTAGAGTTCCGCACCGACGACGCCGGCTACGACGCCACCGATGTTGACATCGATCTCGTCGAACACCAGTACCGGTGTGTCGTCGACGTCGGCCAGGATGGTCTTCACGGCGAGCATAACGCGGGCAATCTCGCCGCTACTGGCGATCTGCCGCAGCATTTTGCTGCCTTCCCCCGGATTCGGGGAAAAATAAAACTCGGCGCGGTCCGCTCCGGTCGGACCCGGCTCGGTGGGCGTTAACTCGATCGAGAATGCACCCTTCTCGAATCCGAGATTGCGCAGTTGCGCGGTAATTGCTTTCGCAAGTTTTTTTGCCGCACGCTGACGTTTCCCGGAAAGCTCGCGTGCCGCTGCGGCCACGTCTGTTTCTGCATCCGCTATCTGCTGACGAAAGGCTGCAAGGCGAGCCTCAAGGTTGTCAACACCAGCCAGGCGTGCTTCGGCCTTGTCGGCGAAGTGCAGGATGTCTGCAACCGTATCGCCATATTTCTGCTTCAATTTTCGGATCACGGCAAGGCGCTGTTCGAGTTGGTTGAATTCGGCTGGATCAATGTCGATTCGCTGCGCGTAGTCATTGAGTTCGTCTTCAAGCCCGGTAAGGCCGACCATAATGTCGTCGAGACCGGCCGTCAGACGACGGCTTGTGTCGGCATCGTACCGTTCCAGTTGCAGCAGGTCGCGCATGATCGCGGATAGGATCTCGGTGACGCCGTTTTCCCCCGCAAGTCGGTCGTTCCCGGCATTGAGAAGTTCGAGGATTTGACGGCTGTTGGCAGCCACGGCATGGCGCGTGGTGACGTCTGTGTCTTCGTCCGGTTGTAGATCCGCATCGCGAATCTCTCGGATCTGGTGACGAATGATGTCGATCTGGTCCGGAGGCGGTGCGTCGGCCTTGCAGGCTGCCATCTCCTGACGCAGCTCCGACAGCCGGCCGTAGCACGTTTGATAGGTGCGGAACACATCGCCTAATGTGGCGAATGCATCGATGTAGGCGAGTTGGCGCGCGGGTTGCGCCAGCGACTGATGGTCGTACGGGCCGTGTACATCGACCAACAGCCCGCCGACGTCGCGCAGCAGACGAGCTGTTGTGGGCGCGGCGTTTATGTAATTTTTCACCCCGCTGGATGTGATCCGCCGCGAGACAATAAGCTGGCCGTCGTCACAGGGCTGGGCGCCCGCGTCATCCAGAACAGCGCCAAGGCGCTTGAGCGTTGCCGGAACTTCTCCCAGGGTGTATACGGCATGCACATCGCAGTGGTCGGCGCCCTGACGAATCTGGGATTTGTCGGGACGTTGTCCCAGTAGCAGCTGAAGCGCGCCGATTACAATGGACTTGCCCGCACCGGTTTCTCCGGTGATGATGTTGAATCCCGTGTCGAACTCGATGGTCAACTTATCGATCAGCGCGAAATTTCGAATGGTGAGTTCAGATAGCATAGGGGCGGCGACGGTTGCGGAAACGTTCAGTCCTGGAAGCGTATGGCGGTTGATCGGCCGTGCGCCTCCAGCTCCTCAATTCGGGCAAAGGTCTCGATCGCTTGGACCTCTCTGGACAGGGCGTCCTGATTGTATTGGATGACGCTGATCCGCCGGTAGAAATGGTCGATTGTCAGACCGCTGAAACACGTGGCGGTACCGCCGGTCGGCAGTACGTGGCTCGGGCCGGCAACGAAATCGCCGACTGGCTCCGGCGTCCACTTGCCGAGAAAGATCGCGCCGGCAGCGGTAATCCGTTGCGCAATGTCGTCGTCTGATGACGTCATGATTTCGAGGTGTTCCGGTGCGAACCGATTGGCAATGGCAACGGCGTCCTCAAGTGATTGCACCAGGAGTATGTATACGCCGTTTTCGACAACGTTTCGTGCCGTTTCGGGAGCTGTGAGCCGGCCAAGCTGGCGCGTGATTTCCGATACGGCATTGTCGGCTATTGTCGGGCATGTGGTAACGAGAACGGCCAGTTCATGACCCGACCCATGTTCCGCCTGCGCCAGCATGTCGGCGGCGATGAATCGAGGATCCGCCGACGCGTCGGCAATGATCATGACCTCAGACGGACCAGCCACCAGATCCAGCGCGACATGCCCGTAGACCTTGCGTTTTGCGGCAGCGACATAGGCATTGCCGGGCCCGACGATCTTGTCAACTTTGGCAATGGATTGTGTGCCGTAGGCGAGGGCGCCTATCGCATAGACGCCGCCAAGACGATAAATACTGGTCGCGCCGGCAACGCTGGCCGCATGGAGAATGGCGGGATTTACGGCACCGGTCGACGACGAGGGTGTTGTGACGACAATGTCCTTGACGCCTGCTGCTCGCGCCATCGTAACGGTATGCAGGACTGTTGAGACAAGCGGTGCGTGTCCGCCTGGTATATACGCGGCGACGCGGTCGAACGGTACGAAGCGCTCGCCGAGTTGCACGCCCGGGCGCGGTGAATAGGACCATGTCTCGGCCTTGCGGCGGTTTGAGAATTCGCAGATATTCGCATGTGCCAGCTCAATCGCCGCTCGTGTGTCGGCGTCGACCGTTGCGTCGGCCGCGTCGATCTCTGCCTGTGTAACCAGAAAATCACCCGGCGTCAGCGCCATGTTGTCAAATTTTCGGGCGTACTCGCACACTGCACCGTCGCCGCGCTCGCGGATGTTTTGCAGGATGTCGTCTACCTGCGCGTCCAGGGTATCGGAAAACGCAGTACGCGTGCACAACGCTTCGAGTGCAGCCGGAAAATCCGTATCGCTATACGTCAATCGTTTCATTTGGCATTTTTCTCCGCGGTTTCGAATTGTCCGGAGGATCCAAGAAGGGCGCATGCCGCAGTAACGGGCTTGTCGAGATCGGCGTATGCACCGCCAGACAGTATGTAGTCGCAGGCTACCTCCGCTGTGGGCGCATTGAACGTATCGTCGCGATACCTGTCGCTCGGTGTATCGTGTTCGTACGTAGCGATATAGTGCGACGTTCCCGGTTTCAGAGAAAACGCTCGGACATGGAGCGATGAGCGTGTGACGATGCCGAGATATCCGGTTTCCTTGATGACGTCAATCACGCCCGCGATTCGTGGTGTATTCAAGGCGTCGTGCTCGTAGTCCATCGCCTGCAGTACGGTCACCATCGCATCGCGAACGCTGAGGCCATCGGCGAGTTTCATTGCCAGAAAGTCGGTATGCGTGCCATTGCTCACCACGGCGAAGCGATCAGATGTGGTCAGACAGTTGTAGGCGATAAATGGATTTTTCTGCATGTCATCCTCGAAACCTGGACGCGGCAGGATCGCGGTCGCACTACCGAGTTTTCGTGCTTCGCGATTTGGAAACGAGCGGGAGGAAACGCGATATAAGGCGCCGAGTCTGCCATCGCGATTCCGCCCTACAGCTACAATACGTCCTACATACATGGTGATCTAGCTCCTTTTGTTGTAATGCCGGTAATGCGGTCCGTGCGTGGATTATCCGGCGGTTGCCGCGCATGGACAGCGCCGTTTCCCTGCCCGGAGTGCGTATTTAAAATGTGACCGCTGTGTCATGGGCGCGCGAATGGCACAGCGGTCACATTTTGAACACGCACTCGTTTGCCAAGACATTCGACGCAAGTGCAACCAGTTGATCGACGTAGATTCTGTTGGTCTGTTGGGCATCGGGACCAATCGCTGGAATACATTGCAGTGCACACGTTCCTTTCCTTTCAATTTCAACAGAGCTATCGGACTTGGACCCGGTTCGGGTATCATGCGATCCAGATTGTCCAGCAAACCCAGAACGCGAAGAATCCGGACGATGGTGGCCATTTGCGTTGACTCGCCGGCCTCTATGCGTTCCACCGTACGCTTGGACACGCCCGCGCGTTCGGCCATCGCTGCCGGCGTGATCTCCATGTTCACCCGCCGTCGCGCCAGCCGCCGGCCGATTTCGGCCATGATGACATCATTATTTAGAGTAGATTCGAAATCCATATTCGTCGAATATTGCGAGTTAGTGCCACCTGATTACATTGTGTCGCCAAATGTTGCGAATGACAAGAGGCTTTCGCACCGATGGTTGCTTTCATCGCCACACGACGTGACATACCGGTCGTTTAAGAATCACCTATTCGGACAACCTGATCGTGAACTGGCTCGCATTTCTGTTTCACCGTCTATCGTTCATGGCCTTGTTCAGGCAGCGGGAGGCCTTCTCGTCGGGCGTCTACGTCAAGGAATTGCCATTGACTATACCCCTGTAGGCGTCAAGAACGCGCCGCGCCGTTCGGTCCCACGTATACCGTTGTGCTTGCACCTTCCCTTTTCGGACTTGGTGTTGCTGCAATTCCTGGTCTCCGTCCAGGCAAGCGATCGTTTCCGCAATATCCTGCGGATCTTCCTGATCGAAAAAAAGCGCCGCGTCACCGGCAGTTTCCCGGAAAGCCGGAATTGAAGCACAGGCCACAGGCACGCCGCTCGCCATCGCCTCGAGTATCGGCATCCCAAAGCCTTCGAAGCGAGATGGATGCGCGAAGAGGCTGGCCTGATTGTACAACAGCAACAAATCCTGATCGGGTATCCCGGGAATTATGGTAATATGCTCGCGCAAACCGAGCTTGTCGCGTTCCTTGTAAATCACGTCCGGTTGCCAGTAATGAATTCCTGCGAAAACGAGGCCGTGAGCTATCTTGTACTTTTCCTTGAGTTGATGGTACGCCCTAATCAGATTGACGTGGTTCTTTCGTGGATGGTCCAATGACGACACAAACAGAATGTACGACGCCGGTAATCGATATTTCATGCGAAAACGCTTAGCGTGATCATCCGTGTAGTCAGACTGATAGAAGCCGGCCCGGCACCCATTCGGTGCAATCGCAACGTGTTCGCGTGGAATATTCAGAATACACCGTAGGTCGTCGGAAGTCGCCTTGCTTACGGCGTGTAGATTGACGTGGCGTTTGATCAGTGGGGCCAACACCGTGCGGCAAAAGAGATAACGCGGCGCCGTGTACAGCTGCGAATATTTCAAATGATGGATATCATGAATGGTTGCCAACGTTCGCCGAAACGGAAAGAGACTGAGCCTCCGGTTGCCGGCAAAAAGATGGAGCACATCGATCTTACGTTTTCGCGCACGGCTGGGCAGCTGCATGAAATACCATGTAATATCGATCAGGAGATTCGCGGAATTCGGAGCCGAGGTATCGATTTGGAAATTGTCGCCCAGCCCGTCAAACAACGAACGATGAGAGGGCGACGTGAATATGGTGAAGCGATAAGGTGTATCAGTACGGCTCAATGCCGTGATCAAGGAGAGGGAATAGACGCTGATGCCGTCGCGCTCCGAATCGAGAGGTCGCAAACTGGGAACCAGTCCAATATGATAATTCTTTTCGCTATGATTCATGACGGATTATGGGCGACAACGTGTTTGGCTGTGATAAAGACAGAGGACATTGCTGCCAGGCGCTCAATCAAGATGCGTTTGATGAATGCGATACAAGCTCGCGTACGCCCCGCCGAGAGCAAGTAATTCTTCATGCGGCCCCTGCTCGACAACCCGCCCCTGATCGAGCATGATGATGCGGTCAGCCAGGCTTACCGTCGAGAATCGGTGCGAGATCAGAATCGTTGTCCGCCCTTCGGCGAGTTGCTTGAGCTTGGCGAAAAGATCATATTCCTTGCGGGAGTCAAGATTCGACGTCGGTTCATCAAATATGAGAATGGAAGACTTCTTTGCCAGTGCGCGAGCGATGGCGAGATTCTGCCATTGCCCACCGGAAAGGTTGCGATTGCCAAACATCCTGCCAATCTCAGTATCGAACCCATCTGCCATATCCGATATCATGTCATGAATTCTTACCCGGTGAGCAATTTTTTCTACTTCCTCGGGATTACCGATGAGACGTTGCCAGTCGCCGTAGGCAATATTGTCGTGAATGGTTGTCTGATAGCGAATGAAATTTTGGAATACGAAGGAAATTTGCGACGACAAGTGCCCTGCCTGCCATTTGCGGCTGTCTGTGCCATCGATCAGGATTGCGCCTTCGCTGGGGTAGTACAACCCGGCGATCAATTTTGCAATCGTGCTTTTTCCGGCGGCATTCTCGCCAACGAGAGCTACAATTTCTCCGGCGCCAATCTTAATGGAGACATTTTGAACGACGTGCCGCTTATTTCCCGGGTATGCGAACGATACGCCATCGAATTCAATCTCGCCAATTACCGGCTTACTGATGGATGCTGACCCGGCCGGTGAGTCCGGTGACAGATTCAGGAAGGCGCGAAATTCAGTGATGTGCAAGCTATCCTCATAAATGGCGTTAAATAACAGCACTGAATCATCCAGCAAACTGCGCAGCCCGGATGAGGCTCCGCCGTATATGACCACGTCGCCGACAGTCAGTGATCCATGAACCGCGCGGGAAATCGCCCGAACAAAGGTTGCGAAAAACGCGATATTCGCGAGCGTTAGGAAAGCGGATTTGCCGAAAAAATGGCGTCGGTAAATCGTTCGATCACGATCACGAAAGCCTTTGATCACGTCATGATACCGGCGAATGAGATATGGCGCCAGTCCGAGCAGCTTTACTTCCGGCACTTTGTCATGCGCCGTTAGCAGTGACAGCGAATACCGTGTCCAACGTTGTTTTGTTACCCGATCGTGTTTTTCCAGGAAACGATCCCGCGATAACTTGCGTTGAAAAACGTAGTACGGAATGGTGAGAGGAATACACGCAAGAATGATCAGCGGCTCGATCACGATCAGCACGGCCAGCAATGAAAGTAACTGGAGGCTGCTGGTTATCGCAGCAATTACATTCATTACAAACCGTGAAAGATGTTGGGCCGTGTGGCTGTTCACCCTCGCGACGATGTCCTGAAATTTCGGGGTTTCGAAAAACGACAAATCGAGGCTTGCCGAATGCACCATGATTTCTTCGGTTATCTTGAGATTTATCTGGTCAGTCAGACACCTGGAAAAATATCCAGAGGCTTCGACGCTGACGCTATGCAAGATAGAAAAGGCGAGGCTCAACGCCAACCATGGATATATAGCATCGAGTTCCGGGGTCCCAGCTTCGATCGTCGCGATCACCGCATTGATCAAGTAACGCGTGACAATCGCCATACCCGCCGGGAAAATACTTTTTATCAATGCCAGGGCGACGACTACAAGGACCAACTTGGGGGCAATCGCCCACACTCGACGGCAACACCAGTCAACAGCATCGATTTGCGTCTTTATGTATAGCTTCAATTCGACCATCTGTCATAGAGGTTCACGGTTGTTGGAATAGGTTCTACGTGTAATCCCGTGCAGGCAAACAACCCGGTGATGAAGGTCAGTCTGTTTGATATCGATTGCTTTGCGACTGGCATTTCCGAGTTCATTTACTAGTTTAAGTTGCTTAAAAATAATGTTTTACACATGTGGACTCACCGCGGACCTGGCACGTATGTCGAACTGCGACCGAATCTATTGCGAAATCCAGCGAATCGGTCCGTTTGTGCGATATCGCAGTGATACCCCAAAAGACTGTCAGCCCCTACCGCCAGTGGTGGATTCCCCCAGGCTTGAGACTAGAAGTATGTTTTGAAAAGCCGGATGACGATCAGTATAAATAGGTCATTCACAAACAACAAGGCGAGAGTAAGCAAATGATCTGGTTGGCGTCGTTTCCTCGATCGGGCAATACTTTTTTCCGGATTATGCTCCATGAGGTATATGGACTGTCATCCTCTGAGTACCACCTTGAAGCCCGGTATCCCCGCGATCCGGATTACCGGAACTACCCGATCGTCAAGACCCACTTGTTACCGTACCAACTCGAACCCGTCGATCCCGATATTCCCGCGGTATATTTGATACGAGACGGTCGGGACGCCCTGGTTTCCATCGCTCGCCATCGGTCGGACATTATCGCCCCCGGTTCGGATTATGCAACCAACTTACGGGAAGCGATAATCGCCGAGAATCGTACGTTCTTTGGCGGCTGGAGCGAGAATGTGAATCAATGGCGTCGACGCGCCACGATTATGATACGATTCGAGGATTTGATTTCCGAGCCGATTGCCAGTATCGAATCGTTGCGTCGATTCATGGAATTGCCGCCGCCGAGGACGACGGAAATGCCCACAATCGACCAATTGCGCCGCCGAAAATTGCCATTCGCGCCACCCTATCACGAGACGCTTTCCCCAGAGGAATTAGCGCAGTGGCAACGAAAATTTTTTCGGCGGGGTAAAGTTGGGTCGTGGAAAGATGAAATGCCGGAGAGCTTGCAAGACCTGTTTTGGAAATTGCATGGCCACACAATGATTGCACTTGGCTATGGAGAGGAGAGCCGGCAGGCGAGTAAACATATACAAAGCAGTCATCGCCATAGGGTAAGCCGGCATGATTGTGAAATTGACAAGACCATTGATGTCATCAATTCACGGGTACGAGATCGAGAGCCGGCGGTATCGAGAAAGAAAATCCTGATTGAAGGCTCAGAAATTATGATGGCGGCAAGGGACGGTTGTCAGCGATACGTTCTGGAATTGTTGCGTGCTCTGGCACCTATTGCAAAGGCGAGATCCAATGAATGGAACATCAACGTACACGTGGGCAGGGGCAAGATCTACGATTTGCTTGACATCGCTGGCTACCTGATGCCGGAGCCGCGTTGCGATGAGGATGAAGGGCAAGCCCGCAAATTGGGCATGGAATTCCGGATATTGAGTGCCAAGCTGCGATTCGACTCCTTTCTCTACAACTGGTCGCGGACAAATCTTCCTGAATTTCTTTTTAATCTGATTATGGCAAAACGACAAGTACTTGGCGCGATATGGCATTGCGTCACGTATCTTGGCCGTAAGCAATCTCAAAGCGACACGAACTCATTCGACCTTGTTCATCTTACAATTCCACAATTCTATACCGCATTGCCGGGTTGCATCACCCGTCTGGTGACCACAATCCACGATTTATCGCATCTCAGCCATCCACAGTTCCATGTTCGAAACAACATCGATGCCGCGGAGAAAGGTATGCGGTTTTCAATCACGCAAAACGCCGGTTACATCGCGGTTTCCGAAGCCACGAGAAAGGACGTTTTCAAGCATTTCCCGGAAGTCGATCTAAGTCTGACATTTGCCGTGCACGAAGCAACGAACCCACACGTTTTTTATCCCGTAACCGATAACAAAGAGCGACTGCGGGTCCGGCGAAAATACCGTATCACCGAAAACACACCGTACATTCTGTCTCTTTGTACATTGGAACCGCGAAAGAACCTCGATTCGGTGATTCGCGCCTATGCACAACTTATTGAGGTGTGTCCCGAGACGGATGTGATATTGGTAATTTCCGGGCAGAGGGGGTGGAAGTTTGATGACATTATCAGCGAAGCGGCGGACCTCCGCGATCGTCTGATTTTCACCGGATTTATCGACGACGGCGACCTCGCGTCGATCTACTCAGACGCCCTGGTTTTCACCTATGTTTCACATTTCGAAGGATTCGGGTTGCCACCGCTTGAGGCCATGTCCTGCGGTACGCCGGTTATCTTCGGTGATAACAGTTCCATGCCTGAGGTCGTCGGATGCGGTGGGCTTCCTGCCGATTCAAATAGCGTAGAGAGTATTACGAATCAATTTCGACGAATCATCGAGCAACCGGCGCTTCGAGAAAAATTGGCAGAACGCGCTCTCCACGAATCAAAACGCTTTTCCTGGGAGAAGACGGCCCTGGAAACGCTTAACGTCTACACAAAGATGATCGAAACCGTCGATTCGAATGCATTCCAGATCGAGGTATAGAGATGGCTCAGAATGAATTTTGGCACGAATTCTGAGCGACCCGTATCATGCATACCCTGCCTGGGCCATCATATGGCCGTGGTATTCCCAAAATAACTCGTGCAGATCACTGGGCATTTCATCCTTCCAGGCACCGACAATGCCGCGTCGAAAAAAAAGCTGACTCTTCCCTGGATCGTCGACGAAACTGCCGTATTTTTGCTGTCCATTTCGCATCTCGATAAAATTAGGAATGTCTTGAACATTCGGGGCAGGCAAAGAAACAACCGATTGTAATTTAGTCAATTCGTTCAATGGATTACTGATGAGATTCTCAAATCGAATCACAATATCAGCTCGATTACACCATTCTTTCACATTCTTAGACCATCCTCCAAAATGACTTGCTCCTCTTGCCAGTATGGCAGCGGTGAGATTTTCACGGTAGTCAGACCCAGGTGCAACGATGTCAGACCTATGGCGTGCCGTGGAAACAAGCGCGTCGCGCCCGTCGCGAATCAAGTATATCACTTTATGAGGATCATAAGGGGCCAACGTCGAAGGCAATTCGTGTGTTTTAACAACGGGATAAATTCCGCCGCCGGTTCGCGATTCCAGGGGGACCTCGGCACTATGCGGCATGGACTCCAAACCATAGACATGATACAGTATATTCCTCATAAACGTGTTTCCGGATCGAGGAAATGATGCCAGCCAAATCATAAATCTATTTTCGTCCTTTTATGCTCTGAAATCCGCTTGAACATTTCCATATCCAACCGATTCAACATATTAATTTCGAAAATGATGTCATCGTCAATTTCGTCCGATTCGATTGCAACGGCGTTTAGGTGCGGTATGTCGATACGTGGCCAATCCAACAAGCGAGAAAGCCGGTTTATGTCATCGCTAAACGATTCCAGAAAACCACAAAAAAAAAAGTCTTCCATTCGAAGTCCTTCGAGAACTCGGGTCATTCTGTTGCGACATTCTTCGCGTCGCGCGTAGCTAATGAGCGAGACGTTATCACAACGAGGCAAGCCGTTTGAATTACTGGCTGAATTGCGTTTCACGAAATGCCGGTAATTTGAAACCACTCTTGCTACTGGATGCCGAAACCAACAGACTAAGCGGCAATGATATTTTTGGTGTACTTGTTGCAACTCTTTGTAGTAGAAGTGCCCATGCAATACGTCGATGTTGTCAGGCAATGAACATCGAAAGTCCTGCCCGTCCTTTATCGCCTCGAAATAGTCTATCCTGCGGTACGAAATCGACAAGCGCGCACCGTATACTTGTTGGAGTATACGATAAAACGATGTCCCCCCGGTCCTGGGAATATGGATGGAAATCAATTGGATCACTTGGCACTTTTCCTTCGCCTGTGGCGTAGGACGCAGGCCGATTGGTATAACTTTTCGTCCAATTGATTAAGCGCTCTGATCTCCGCTTTGCTCACCTCATCAACACCTTCGCTGGTTGTACCTGTAATATTGTGGCGGTGCTCCGCGAAGTCTTTCCAACCGAGAAGTCGTGCCAAGTCCCTCAGGTCTTCGCTATAATGGTCGGTGATGCCAATGAAAAATAACGCATCGGGTTCGATGCCGTCGAGGAACTTACTCATCCGATTTCGATTGATCTCGTCGCGCGCATACTCGAGAAGCGTTCGTCGCATTTTCGCTAATATATTCAGCCCCTTTTCTTCCTCGTTCAATTCTTCCGCCAAGCGTTTCGATAAATAGTTATAATTTGAGATCACTCGCTCGACCGGATCTCTGAGCCACGTGACTATGGGTATTCTACGATCCATTTGGAATTTTTCCTGGAAGAGGGAATAATACATATGACCGTGGACGACCTTAACCTTCTTCGGCAAGACGTTTTCGTCGAATGGTTGTTGGTCCAGATGCAATTTGTTGTCTGCGATGTCCAGTCGTCGAACATGCTCAGCGCCATATACATCCCGTAACGTGTCGCGAAATGACGTGCCGGCTGTCTTGGGAACGTGAATAGAAATAAGCTCGATGTGATTGTGAACGCGACTGTCCATCATGTTTCTTATGAATCGTAGCATGGTGCGTATGCCGCCAATGGGTGTTTAAATGAAACTATCCGAGCTGCAAAAGCATTGGGACCAATTCGGCAGGCAGGACCCATATTGGGCGATTTTAACCCACCCGGATAAGAAAAACAACAAATGGAATGAATCGGATTTTTTTCAAACAGGACGACGAGCAGTTGATCGGTACGTAAAAATAATCCACCGAGTAGATCCGAAATTTCACTTCGGCGCCGCGCTGGACTTCGGCTGTGGCGTCGGCCGCCTGACCCAGGGACTCGCACAACATTTCGAGCATGCGGTCGGCGTTGACATCGCAGAGTCAATGATCGCACAGGCAACGAAAAGAGCTCACGATCTCGATAATTGTACCTTTCTGCAAAACAATCAAAATGAACTGGCGTTAGACGGGGCAACGTTTGACTTCGTTCTGTCAGACATAACCCTTCAACATATGAAGCCGCAGTACGCTACGCGGTATATCGTCGAGTTTTTTCGGGTTGTGAAACCTGGAGGAATCATCATATTTCAATTGCCATCAAACCCGGATGTTGAAACGCGTCCTAAACGGCATGCTGCGCGTGTGTGGACGAAAGTGGCGGCGAAACTGGGTCGGTCGGAAAAGTCGGTTGCCGAACCTATCATGGAGATGTATTGGATCGACGTGGCAGACGTTGTGGCGCTCTTGCGAAAATGCGGCGGAGTGATACAGCGGATCAAACGGAATCAGGCCGCGGGGCCAACTTGGATCAGCTACACTTACATTGTTTCTAAGCCGCTGGAGTAGGCGCGACTACATCGTCTTTGTGGTTCAACAGTGTCGGCGATTTTATCTAAAAAGCGATTAATTTATTTTCAATAAGATAATTCCCAAAAAGTTCGGCTTTCAATTGAGAACCCTTTTCGGTTACATGTCGTCCGTCGACATAGTAATCCCGATGTGTCGGAAACGCGCTTGCGAAGTCAAAAAATTGAACGCCTGTTTCTCGGGCTAAATCCGATAGTATGCGATTATGCTCGGCAAGCGTTGCCATATACTCTTGACTAGATACTCTCGGCTGGTCAATGAATAAAGACGAATATGCGAATGAACTTAGTAACACGTGAGTGTCGTGCGTTTTCGCAATGGAGATAATATTTCGTATATTTCTTTCGAAATATACTGGTTTATTTGTGTTTAACATGTCTTGTGCACTTATGTCTTTAAAAAATCCGGTTGGGTAAACACCTTGAGCTTTCTGAGTTCTAAAAAGAGAGCCGTAATAGGTTTCTGATGACCTGCCAACTGTTCTTTCAATATCAGCGTGTGATTCCGTTGCGCCGACGTTTATCATTATTGTTCGCAACACTGTGCTATACTCAATAATTCTCGGCATAAAAACGCCAATATTGTTGGGTGTCCTTCTTCCTGAGTTATCACCACGATATGCACTTGGCGGCCAAACAAATCGTGGGTGAATATCGTTAATTCCATGATATATAATTATCATATCGGGTTGGAGATCTAAAACTCTCAACTCAAAGTTAATTAGAGACTCCCAGCTGCTCCAACCTCCCGCACCCGAATTTATGCATTCAACATATTCAAAGCCTCGTCCCTTTAGGTATTTTTCAAGCAGATATGGATATGACATTTGGTAGTCGTCGACTCTTGTCGTGTAAGTAGTAGATCCACCCAGGCAAACGATTCGAAACCGTCCCTTTTTTTTGGGCATATCAATCTCGTCGCCACGATAACCTAACGAATTGTGTTTGTTCTTCCCTTGGCTATAGTTGGGAGCTGGATAATAACCAATGTATCTGTGTGGTATGTGTTTTTGTTTGTGCGACAATTGTCTGTCTTGAATCTGGCGAATCGAAGCATACCGTACAAATTTCGTTTGATCCGCAATGTACAGCAGATAAGTGTTTGCAAGTGTTTCAGCAATAGCGAAGGCCATTATTGTCGATACGACAATAATGAATGTTTTTGCAAGAGTATTGCGAATGGTGGCCATTGGTCTAGTTCAGTGTTTGGGGTGAAAATCCAGTAAATTTGAACGCCCATTTTGTGGTCGCCACAGCCCGGAAGATACAGGGCGTTCAGATGAACAACAATTCGGAACTCCGGTAGTCCCATTCCCGCGAACGCCATAGAACGCTACTCAAGTCTGGCTGGCGCGTTACAGTTCCGTTCGCGAAAAGTGTTCCGTCTGCGATGACGCGGATCACCACGAATACTGCTGCTTATTGTCGGCATGACGTCGCGCAAGAATCAATCCATTGTTACCGAAATACACCGTCATTTCTATGGCCAATCAACGTTGCCTGCATACGTAACATCGCGTCCGTTATCATTTCGATTCACTAATGGCGGGCTTGCAGGAGCTTCGCCACTAATCCGGTCCAGCCGGTTTGGTGAGAGGCGCCGACGCCCCGACCGGTGTCGCCGTCGAAGTATTCGTAAAAAAGGATGTAGTCGCGAAAGTGCGGATCGCTCTGAAAGATTTCGTCGTCGCCGAATACAGCCCGTCGACCATGTTCGTCCCTCAGGAATATGCTGCATAATCGGGAACTCAATGCATCGGCAACATCATTAATGGTCATGTAAGTTCCTGAATGCGTCGGATATTCGATCTTGAAATCATCGCCGTAATAGTGATGAAACTTCTGAAGGGACTCGATCTGCAGGAAGTTGACCGGAAACCAGATCGGCCCGCGCCAGTTGCTGTTGCCGCCAAACAGGGGTGTATCAGACTCTGCGGGCTGGTAGGTGATGCTATACCGGTGACCGTCGATCATCAGCGTTGCGGGCTCGTCCTTGTAATGCCTGGAAAGCGCCCGAACACCATACTCGCTGAGAAATTCGGTCTCGTCCAGCATGCGATAAAGCAAGCGCTTCATGCGATGCCCGCGTAAAAGCGACAGTAATCGCCGTTCGCCTCCAGTTCCGGGTTCGTTCCATCGCGATACCAGAGATGCGAGTTCCGGCCGATTCTCAAGTACCCATTCCAAACGCCGGGCGAATTCCGGCAATTCATGCAGGAGTTCGGGCTCAATGGTCTCAACCGCAAACAAAGGGATGAGACCGACCAGCGAACGGATCTTCATTTTCCGAATGCCATCAGGGCCATGAAGCACGTCATAGTAAAACTTATCGTCCTCATCCCACAGGCCGATGCCTTCACCGCCCATGTCGGTCATCGCCTTGGCGATGGTGAGAAAATGTTCGAAAAATTTGGACGCAATATCCTCGTAATTATGGTTGTCCCGGGCTAGCTCCAGGGCAATCCGCATGAGGTTCAGGCAATACATCGCCATCCAGCTGGTGCCATCTGATTGGTGGATGTGATAGCCTCCCGGCAATCCGGTAGAGCGATCGAACAATCCGATATTGTCCAGGCCCAGGAATCCGCCCTGAAACAGATTGTGTCCGTCCACATCCTTGCGGTTGACCCACCACGTAAAGTTCAACAGCAGTTTATGAAAAACGCGTTCAAGAAACCCGAGATCGCCGCGGCCGCCGTTGCGCTTCTGGTCGATTTTATAAACCCGCCACGTTGCCCACGCGTGTACCGGGGGATTCACGTCTTCGAGCGCCCATTCGTAGGCGGGCAACTGCCCGTTCGGGTGCATATACCACTCTCTGGTCATCAGGACCAGTTGGTCCTTGGCAAATGCCGGATCAATCAAGGCCAGTGGAATACAATGAAAGGCCAGATCCCATGCGGCATACCACGGATACTCCCATTTATCCGGCATTGAGATAATATCGGCGTTGTTGAGATGCACCCAATCGTAATTCCGACCGGTTTTTCGCTGATTCGGTGGCGCCGGCTGCGCGTCATCTCCCGCCAGCCAATCCGGAACATTGTAGTGGTAAAACTGCTTACTCCAGATCATTCCAGCAAACGCCTGTCGCTGCACGTTGCGGGCGTCTTCCGACGTCATTGCGTTTTGTATGTTGGCGTAGAATGCGTCGGCCTCGCGTGTCCGTGCGGATAGTACTGCATCGAAGTCGTCAAACGGCGTTGCTGGCATCCCGCGTTGCAGTCGCAGACGAACGCAGTGGCTTTCACCCGGCGCGAGGGAAACCTGATAGTGACACGCGGCCTTGGTGCCGGTTTTGTACGGGTTCACTGCGTTTGGGCGACAGCCGATGATATGGTCGTGAAAGCCGTCTTTGGCATATTGGCCGTCGCTGTTCGGGATCCCGTACAGGCGCTTGGTATTGGTTTCGTTGTCACAGAACAGCAACTCGGGTGCGCCGTCCGCGCTCAACCAGTAGTTCTCGATTTTCGGATGTATCACTTCGATGCGTCCGTCTGTGTCCGCGCGTAATTCGGGCTTTTTCGCGTTGCGACGCCAGGACCACGTATTGCGAAACCAAAGCTGTGGAATGATATGGATCCGTGCGTCGTCGGGCCCGCGATTATGAACGGTTATCGCCATTAGAATGTCGTCTGGTGATCCTTTGCCATACTCGACGAACACATCGAAGTACCTGCTCTCGTCGAAGGCGCCCGTGTCAACGATCTCGAATTCGGGATCACGTAACCCCCGTTTTTGGTTTTCGGTGATCAGATCAGAATAGGGAAAAGCGGACTGCGGGTATTTGTACAGCATTTTCATGTACGAGTGGCTTGGTGTAGCATCCAGATAATAATACAGTTCTTTGACATCTTCGCCGTGATTCCCCTCGGCATTGGTCAGGCCGAACAACCGTTCCTTGAGTATGGGGTCGTTGCCGTTCCACAATGCCAGTGCCAAACACAACTGCTGTTTCCGGTCGCTAAAGCCGGCAATGCCGTCCTCACCCCAGCGGTACGCTCGGGAGCGGGCGTCGTCATGGGTGAAGTACTCCCAGGCCGCCCCATCCGGGCTGTAGTCTTCGCGCACGGTTCCCCATTGGCGTTCACTTACATATGGCCCCCATGCGTACCAGTCGACGGCGGATGTCGCGTTGTGCTGCAGACGTGCCTGTTCGGCGGCGCGTTGAATTGAACTCGCGTCGGAGCCGGTTCGCGCTCGTTTCGTTGCCTTCGCCATCGTTAATGCTCCGCTTGACTCGGCGCGGATACCCGGCGATTGACATATTCGGCCGTGCCGAGCAGGGCCGTCTTGTTGTTGAGAATCACCTTGACCGGCATGGACGTCATTAGTTTTCGCATTCTACCTTTGTTCAGGAAGCCGGCCATAAAGTGCGGCTCTTTGATTTTGTCGATAATCTTCGGCGCGATTCCACCGCCGATATAGACGCCGCCGGTGGCCATGACTTTTAATGCCAAATTTCCTGCTTCCGCTCCATAAAGCAGCGCAAAAACATTCAGAGCCTCATTCGCAATGGCACTGTCACGGGACATTCCGGCGCGGGAAATTACCGCTGCCGGATCGCCATCCGTCATTTGCCTCTTCATGTCAGCTGACGGGGACGCTGCTCGGTATTTACAAAGAAACGCGTGAATATTCACCAGCCCCGGGCCGGAGAGAACGCGCTCCCAACTAACATGTTCATAATGTTGATTCAAGTGATCCAGGAGCCTGGTTTGCAGGGCGTTCCCAGGTGCGAAATCGCAATGTCCCCCTTCCGATGCAAACGGATGATGCCGTTGCCCATCCCAGTACAACGCCGCTTCTCCGAGTCCGGTACCTGCAGAGATAATCGCCTTATTCCCGTAGGCCTCCGGAGCGCCTTCGTTCAGGACAACAAAATCATCCTCTTTCAGTGCCGATATCCCATAAGCATTGGCTTCCAGGTCGTTGAGCAGATGGATATGCTCAATCTGTGTTTGCGCGGCCACGCTGGATGCGTCGACAATCCAGGGCAGGTTTGTGGCCTCGCAACGCCCATTTTTCACGGGGCCGGCGATACCAAAGCAGGCGTGCCCGCATGCATGCCGTTTGCCGTCCAGAAACTGTTTTACGACCGATTCGAGCGTCGGCGACGCACTACTCTTGTAAACGTTTTCCTCGACAACTTCAAAGCCGTGGCCGGTCGATCGGAATACGGCCAAGCGCGTATGTGTTCCTCCAATATCGCCACATAATATGTTCATTTCTTTATCCTTATCTGCCTGCTTTGTTGCGAAATCTACATCACACGTCGTATCCCAAACGACTGGCCAGACGGCGGCATCGTTCTCGCACCGCGCAAGTCTGCACCCGGGCTCTCCATCCGTTCGCCGCGTCCGGGTCGATGTTTCGGTGTGTCATGAAATTCTGGTCGCCGGCATGGTTACTTACGAACATTCCGTACGCGTAAGGCTCGAGCATTTTTCGGTCGAAAGAAATGCCGAGATTCTCGCATAACACCGACAATTCCTGGCCAGGATTTTCAACCATGGCCTCAAAATGTACCCGGCTGCTTCGGGCCTGATCAATGTCTTCGAGAAGTGTCAGTATATTGTCATTGCATCCGGTCCAGCAATCTTCGGCGATAACGCCGGGATCGTTGTCCGCCATAAAAAAATGATCGGTAAGCCGGTTGCGGATGAACGATTCGATGACCGCAAGAGGATGGCGGCAAAGATGGATATATCGCGTGTCGGTGAACCATTCCTGGCTTTTCTGCAATACATCCAGGTCCATCGCGTAGTCTGGCGTCTTGTCGACCAGCACGCGGTCGCCGATGCCATGCTGGATGAGTCGGTAAATGTTCAGTGTGGGCGTAAAGCGGTGGATTGCTTCGTCGATCCAGCGACGCCACGTAGCCGGCTCGTCGCCGAAAAGGCGTGTCATAACATCAGTCAGGCCTTTTTTCCGGCTGCGGCACACCGGGCTTCGTTGCCACTCTCCCATGTTATCGACTTCGAGGAGGCCGAGCTCACCCGGACTAAATAAAGCGGGATGGCAGGACAATATCGCTCGCAGCAACGTCGAGCCGGAACGCGGCGCGGACAGTAGAAAAATGATCGGTTTGTCCAATGGCTGCGTGACAGGCACAAATGTCCCGACCGGTTCCGGCCCCACTGAAGCAGGCCATGCCGGTATCCGATCGTGAGGCGGCATGCCGGATTCCCGGTTCATCTCGGATGCAATATATGTCGCAATCGCGGAAAGCTCTTTTAACTCCCGTATTTGATGAGCGTAAATACGAAACCCCAACTCACGCCGCACATCCAGGGCGACGGACGCAGCGTCCGCAGCATCGGTGATCATCGCAGACGTCGCGCATGAGCCATCACGATTTGTTCCCTGATCGCCGTCGGAATTCAGCATGTGATGCAGGCATGTCGTTATGACTGCCGCACGATCATTCGGCTGCGCTGTGTCGACCATAGCCTTCATCGACGTGCCCGATTTGGCCGTTATGTTGTCAGCCTGATCATCGATGCGCCGGCTGATCGCGGCAATGGACGGCGCATCGAATATACTGTGTATCGGCAATACGACGCCGACGCGTTCACGGAGCTTATTCAGGAATCGCGTTGCCAACAGCGAATGCCCCCCGAGTTGGAAGAAATCATCATGAATCCCAACCTTGGCGAATCCGAAAAGCTCGGCCCACATGTCCGCGACTACGTGTTCCGTCGCCGTTGTGGGCGGCGCATACGGACTGTCCATTTCCGGACGTTCGTGGTCGATCAGAGTCTGCGTCATATGTGCCGAATCCGCACCTTCGCTGTGGGTTGAGTTGCCGCTCTCGGTCCAGTGGGAGAAGCGTGTGGGCAGGTCGCCGGTTGAGACAATCAACCGTCCCAGCGAAAGATGCCGCAGCGCCGTGATCACTGTGTGTAAGCCTTCCGCGGGCGTCAACGCGAATCGCGCCAGGGAGGTTTGTGCCGAGTCGGCGGCAGAATTCGGCTTCTGCCACTGGTCCCAGTTGACACTCATCCACCGCGTCTTGTCCGTGCGCCGCTTGTACGTGGCAAAGGCGTCGAGGAACGCGTTTGCCGAGGCATACGCGGTGTACCCGATTCCTCCGAGAACGGCGGACAGCGAGGATGCCAACACCACAAAATCCAGGGCGCGGCCGGCGAGGACGCGATTGAGGACATGTGTGCCGTGGATCTTTGCCCGGAATTGCGCCTCGCACCTGACTGTGTCGAGATCAAGGATGCTGCAGGACGCGCTGCTGCCAAGCACCCCGGCGGCATGAATAACGCCGTTTAGTCCACCGAAACGTTGCGTGGCGTCATCGACTAGGCGCTGCATCGCGTCCTCATCCGCCACATCCACGGCGGCCACCATCACCTCCGCTCCCTTCGCTTCGAGATCGGACAACCATGCGATCCGTCGTCGTTCGAGACTGTCCGCGCGGTGGCTATCGAGCCACGCGGGCCATTCGTTTGCGGGCGGCAACGGCGTACGTCCAGTCAAGATCAGACGCGCGCGAAAAGTAGCGACCAGCCACGTCGCGATGGTCATTCCGATCGTACCCAGTCCTCCGGTGATGAGATACACGCCCTGTTCGCGGACTGGAACCGGAAGTTGCTTCGCACACGGCGTGGTAATATGCTCAAAAGACTCTACCCAGCGGTAGCTGCCCCGAATCGCAATGGTGTTCGCTGTTGGTTGCCGAAGTTCATCGCAGATCATCCTCACAACGTCTTCAGGCTGTCCTGCCGACGGCCCAATATCAATGTGGTTACCGCGTATGTCACTGAACTCCTGGCGAATCACCCGCATGAGTCCTATGATCGGGGCTTTCGCGGGCTGCGGGGGCTCGTTGCCAACGACGTCGAATACGTTACGGGTAACCGTCGTGACATGCCGCACAGCGGCTCCGTTCCGAATCAATGCCTGGAGCAGGAACAACAGGCCGTAGAATCCATACTCAACGTGATCGAGCGCCGCCTCGCCGTCCGCATCTCCCGGCGGATTGGTTGTCAACGAGAGTGAAATCACGCCGTGAGGCGATTTTCCGGAATTCGTGAGATCCGCGACGAGGCGCTTGTGGTGCTCGGTGCGAGCCGGGTCCAGTGCAAACGTGCGGTCATCGACGCGGGCGTAGTCAGGGCCGCGATGGACGCAGAAAACGTCATCGCCATCGGCCATGAATTGCCGGCGAATGTGGTCGGCGACGTCGTTGTGATCGCCCAGAAGAAGCCACGTGCGGCCCGTATCCGTGCTGCCCAGTGGTGCCCGCGCTACGGCCGACAGTCGTCGCCACGATGGCATGTAAAACCAGGCGTCTGTATCGGTGTGTTTGCGAAGCGTAGCGTACGCAGGCGCCGGCGCCGCCGTGCGTGCGGGCAGCGGCGCGGTGTATTGGCGGCGCTCAAACGGATAGCCCGGTAACGGCACGCGGCGGCCTTTGTGGAGAATCTCCGTCCAGTGGGGCGTAATATTGTGCAACCACAGGCGACCGGCGATCTGCAGCAAATGCGTGCGGTCAGTGGTCTGTGCCGCGTTTGATACGAGTGATGCATACACGTGATGGTGACGTCGGCACATTGGTTGAAGATTGATCAGCGACGCCATCGTGCGCCCGGGGCCGACTTCGATAAAGTGCGTCGGCGTGCTGTCGAGCAAGACGGCAGCACCGTCCGCGAAGCGTACTGTCCGGCGTGTCAGATCAGCCCAGTAATCGGGGCGGGACCACTCGTGCTCGGTGATCCACGTACCGGTGAGGCTGGAGATATACGGAATTGTCGGCGCCGTCATCGGCACATTCCGCATCGCGTCGATATAGCGTTGGAGTATCGGCTCGACCATGTTAGAATGAAAGGCTTTCGGTGTTCGCAATCGTTTGGAAGTGATGCCTTCTTTTTCGCGCAGGATCTCGATAAATCGTGCGATATCCAATGATGGCCCGGACACCGTGAGCTGGGACGGGCTGTTTTCGGCAGCAATCGCGAGCCGATCGCCGAGGTGTCTTCGCACGGTCTCAACAGGCGCGGGCACGGATACCATGGCGCCATCCGCGATCTCCTGCATCAGGCGACCGCGAACAACGAGGTGGGTGAGGGCGGCTTCCGGTGTAAGAGCGCCGGCGATACATGCTGTCGCATACTCGCCCGCACTGTGTCCGAGCATGGCATCCGGCACAACACCCCAGATCTCCCAGAGTCTGGCAAGCGCAAATTCCACCGCGAACAATGCTGTCTGAGCGTGCAACGGCTGATTGAGGACGTTCTGCATGGTCTCGCGATCATTGGTGTCATACGGGTACACGATCGCCTGTAAATCCAACGCATGGGTCTTTTTCAGGTACCCGAAGCAGAAGTCCATTTGCTCACGAAAGACCGGCTCGAGGTGGTACAATCCTGCGGCCATCTTCAGGTACTGAGCGCCTTGTCCAGGAAAAAGAAATACAAGCCGCGGCCGATCCGCTTTACTGGTATTCGTGGCTTGCCAGGTTACGCAGTATGCATCGTTGTCGGTTGGGGAGGCATCGTTGCGGCGGCAAGTCATAGCTCGCCGGCAGTTGAATACCTTTCGCCCTGTTGCCAGTGTCCACGCGACGTCGGCCGTCGCCAGTTCCGTGTGCCTGCGAACATGCTCCTTCAGGCGCACCGTCGCGGTATCGAGCGCCGCACGTGTACGCGCCGATAGTAAGAACAGAGTCTCCTGGTCTTCGTGTTCCGATGCTGCGTTCTGTCCCGCGGCAACGTGGCGTGGCCTGGCGATGAGCGCCGGCGCCTGCTCGATGAGCACGTGGACATTTGTGCCGCCGACGCCGAACGCACTCACCGCCGCGCGCCGCGGCGTATCCTTTTCCGGCCAGTTGCGGCATTCAGTATTGACAAAGAACGGACTGGTCTTGAAGTCAATTTCCGGGTTTGCTGATTCGAAGTGTAGGCTCGGTGGGATCATACGGTTGTGGACAGCGAGAACGGCCTTGATAAAGCTCACGACACCGGCTGCGGTATTCAGATGGCCGAGATTGGTCTTTACACTTCCGATCGCGCAGGCGCCGACAGCTGTCGACGTTTCGCGAAACGCACGGGTCAGGGCGGCGATCTCGATGGGGTCACCGACTGTGGTGCCGGTACCGTGGGCCTCGACGAAATCAATGGTGTCCGCATTGATGGCGGCCTGCCGGATGGCGGCCGAAACAGCTTGCGCCTGCCCATTGACACTTGGCGTCATAAACCCGGACTTCGAGGATCCGTCGTTGTTCGCGGCCGCTCCTTTGATCACGGCAAATACCGAATCCGCATCGCGGCGCGCATCGGCCAGGCGTTTCAGCACCACGATGCCGGCGCCATTGCTGAAGATCGTCCCTGCCGCGCGGGCGTCGAACGCCCGGCAGCGGCCGTCGGGTGACAGAATTCCACCGGTTTCGTACATGTAGCCCTGCTTCTGAGGCATCCGAATCGAGCAGCCGCCGACGACCGCCAGATCACATTCCCCCGCTTTCAGACTACGGCAGCCGAGTTGTACGGCCAGCAACGACGTTGCACACGCTGCCTGAACTGTGTAGCTTGGACCCGAGAGGTTCAGTGCATAGGATATCCGGGTGGCGACATAGTCTTTTTCATTCGCCACCCGCGCGTTGATATCGAGCGTGTCCAGCGTGAAACCTGGCTGCCTCATCACATACCGGTAAAAATATGTCGCTCTCCCGACGCCCACATAGACACCGGTTCGTTGTCCGGGCGGTTCGACGCCATAGCCCGCATGGTTCAGGGCTTCCCAGGCGCATTCAAGCAGGACCCGTTGCTGGGGATCAAGGTTGATGGCGTCATTCGGCGTGATGCCGAAAAGCGCGGCATCGAACATGTCAACGTTCTCGATAATGCCTTGCGCCGGAACGTAATTTGGATTATCTGCGAGGTCGGGATCGTCGAGGCCCTCTCGTAGCGCCGGGTCATCGCGGTCGAAGTGTGTGATGGACTCGACACCGTGCCGGAGATTGTCCCAAAACGTTTCCAGATCGTTAGCGCCCGGCACGCGCAGCGCCATGCCGATCACGGCGATGTCGTTGCCTGCGTTGTTGAATGTGGTGTCTGACATGTGAAGTTTCGACGCCTCAATCAGCCCCGCCGAACGTGGCGCGACTGCAATTTGTTCACTCTGGGCGCCCTTGCAGATCTCCGTGTGTCCGTCAATTTTGAGATGCCGTCTGCGCCATGTATGGCTTCGCCTGTTGGGGGGGGAATAATCTCCTTGCCTCCGATGTGTGCACCGGTATTTCGATCCGCACGTGCCGATCGCGTGGTTTAGTCCTTTCGCAGGTACCGAAGATTCTTCGACAGTTCCGAGATGAATTTCGCTGTATCCACGTCAGGATTTCTTTTCTCCATGGCGGTCGAAATATTGCGGGTACAGTTTGTGGGCGCAGTCAGGACATATGCCATGCGTGAATTCTGTGTCGGAATGTGCCGATATGTAGGATTCGATTTGATTCCAGTATCCTTGGTCATCTCGAATCTTCTTGCATGCGGCGCAGATGGGCAGAATGCCGCGAAGCACGCGAATCTCCTGCAGTGCCTGCCGCAACGACCGGTTAAGTCTGGAGGTACGGATAGCAACCAGGGAAATCACAACGGCGACAGCTGCAATAATAATGAGCGCCGTATACAACGATCGCAGGTCCGGAGCCGGATCGCGGTCGTATATGAATCCGTCCAGCGTAAAATCAGCGGGAATCATGCTCAGCGACCGATACACCTGAGTGATGTGCTGCCAGCGGCCGGGATTCATATAGCCAATCTCGATTACGTCGGACATGACGAGCCGTCGCGCCTTCTCCGCCTCAAAGGCAAGATGTTCCCGGCTGTGGCGATCGCCGTATTCAGTGAGAATATGTTCGATCATTTCGTCCTGATGGCGTAGTGCATACTCCCAGCCGCGGATTGATGCGTCCACGAATCGGCGTACACGCTCGGGGTTGTTCTCGATCTGCTGTTCGGTTGTATAGAGCGTGTCGCCGTAGAAGTCGATGCCGCCGGAGCGGGGCGACAATATTGTGTGGGCCATTCCTGCTTCGCTCAGCACAAATGGTTCATCCGTCGCGTAGGCCGTCATCGCATCAACGTCGCCGTTGAGTAGGTTCTTGGTATCAAATGAATGCGGTTGCACGACCATGTCGCTTAGAGAGATGGACTCAGATTCGAAATACGCCACCAACTCTTCGGAGTGCGGCTCAAGCATAACGCGTTTGCCGACCAGATCGTGAACACTGCGAATTCCGGATTTGGCATTGCATAGCAAGACCAGCGGTGAGTGTTGATATACTGCGGCCAGGACAACGATGGGATAACCTTTGCTGCGAAGTACGACAAGGTCCGACATGCCGACGCCAAAGTCTGCATCGCCGGCAAGGACCACGTCGGATGGTTCGCGATCGTTCGGAATTTCAAGAATTTCCACTGCAAGGCCGGCATCTCGGTAGAAGCCTTTCGTCAGGGCTGCGTAGTAACCTGCGAATTGAAACTGGTGCCGCCACTTCAGCTGTAGTCGCACGGTTTCTGTGTGGCTTCCCCCGACCGATGCACGTTGTGCCGACGTCGACCACGTCAGTACGATCACGCCAATGCAGCAGGCGAGGGTGCGCATTGCCGGCATGCGTATGCTCGCACCACTTTTGTACGACGGATAAATACCGTATCCGTTGGTGTCGCACGCTGCGAAGCGGACCGGGGGGTCAGGGCAGATTTGCAAAATATTCCCAAACTTTGTCGGATCCGAACAAGGTGCGCAATAATCCACACTGCTCCTCGAGGCTTAGTTCGTCGATATCGTCGGGATTCGCGGGTAAGGTCACAGTGATTTTCGACTTGCGGTCGCCCTCTACGGTCACGCTACCTCCGTGGTGATGGACAATAAGGTAACAGGAAAAAAGGCCGATGCCGTAGTTGTCTGCATGGTAATCGAGTGATGCGAAAGGTGAAAAGAAACGGCCCCATTGCTCATTCGTCCACGGAGCTTCATGATCCGACAATGAGATCGCGATCCCGTTGGTTTGGTCATTAATGCGGACCTCGCGAACGTCGAAAGTAATTTTCTTCACCGATGCGTTTACTGCCGTGATGTTCACAATGAGCGTCGAAAACAATGTCTGCAATAACCGCCCGTTTGCCGAAATCGTCCTAATTTCATCTGGTAGATTTACAGCGCCTTCAAAGTGTTGCAGCCGGTCACATTTCTTCACATCGGCAACGGCGGTTTCGATCAGCGCCCGAGTGCAGCTTACCGGACTGAAATTAACGCGGTCGTCGTGGGCAAGTCGCAGGCTGGCAATGATTTTCAAGACGTTGTCACCCTCGGACTTTACCCACCATTCGAGATGATCTCGTATGGCGGCCGACGTGCCGCCTGGCAGTAGGCGTTGCGGTACAACGTCTGTGAATTGTTTTGCCGCTCGCAACACGTTGCGCAGGAACGGGCTCATGCCGCTGGCCAGTAGAGCGAGATCTTTTTCCTGACTGCCGAATATGAGTTGTTGAATCACGGACATCTTTTCTACAAGCAGCTGGTTTCGCTCCGACTGGATGTAGAAGAAATCCAATGCCCGCAGCAATGTGACCCGCAGGTCGTCGGGATTCCAGGGTTTCTGTACGTATTTATAGATCGCGCCTGTATTCACGGCCGCGACCGCACTGTCGATATCGGAGTATGCCGTTGCCAGGATGCGGATAATATCGGGGTGTGCCTGTCGCACTTTCTCGAGGAGTTCTACGCCGGATTCATTCGGCATCCTCTGGTCGGTGATCAGGATTCCAATTTCACCATGTTTTTCGGTGAGCAGATCCCACGCTGTTTTTGCATCTTTCGCAGTAATTATCGCAAATTCTCTGCAGTACAGCTTTTGAAAATACTTCAGTGACTTGGCTTCGTCGTCAACGTAGAGGATCTTGTATCGTTTATAGTCAAAATCCATAATCTGAAACTCCCGATCTTGAAGCGCGGTGTTGGTTTTGCAATTGTCCGGTGATATGCGATTGTAAAAAATGTCGCAATAAGCAGCCTGACAAATGCGTCAGCATCCTTCCCATACCACGAAATGGAGGACCACCCCAAATATATGAAACCTACTACGCTCGCCGGGCTTCTGCAATCGCGCGGTGAAAATCATCCAAAATCTCACGCATATACGTTTGTGTCCGCGGGTTCGCCGGACCTGCGCATAACGTACGGCGATCTGCATTGTCGCGCCCTTGCGATCGCCGCGATGCTCCGAGCCGAGTCAGCGTCGGTCGGCGATCGCGCGTTGGTGCTGCTGCCCTCCGGAGTCGACTTTGTTGCCGCGTTCTTCGGCTGCATGTATGCCGGGGTCATCGCGGTGCCGATATTTCCGCCGCGTAACAATCGCAATCTCAGTCGGATAAAGTCGATCGCCACTGATGCCGATGCGGCCGTCTGCGTTAGCACCGGTGCGGTCAAAGCCCGCACGCAGCACTTGCTCAGCGATGATCCGGCGCTGAACGCGGTAGCCTGGTGTTTGGTCGACGACCAACCGCCTGCTGTCGCCACAGCCGACACGGTCTGTGTCTGCTCTCCGGCGGATACGGCTGTCCTGCAATACACCTCGGGGTCAACCTGTGCGCCGCGCGGCGTGATGGTGTCGCATGCCAATTTCCTGCATAACCTCGCGTTCATGCACAGGCGCTGGGACCATCATGACGGCAGTACATTTGTCAGCTGGTTGCCGTTTTTTCACGATATGGGGCTGGTTGCCGGTCTGTTGCAGCCGCTCTACGGTGGTTTTCCCGGTATTCTCATGTCGCCCATGACCTTTCTGCAGGAACCGCGCAGTTGGCTCGAGGCGATCTCGCGCTTTCGTGCGACGTCAACGATTGCGCCCAATTTCGCGTATGAACTCTGCGTATCGAAGATCCCGGATGAGGACAAGGTTGGTCTGGATTTGTCGTGCTGGCACCAGGCTGTCAACGGCGCCGAGCCGATTCGCGACGCGACGCTCCATCGGTTTGCCTCCGCATTTGCAGGTTGCGGTTTCGAAGCCACGGCGCTCAACCCCGGCTATGGCCTCGCCGAAGCGACATTGGTGGTCTCGGTTGGGCAGGCGCGCGAACCGTGGGATGTGCTCCATATAAGCAATGCCGCGATGCTGAACCATGATGTTGTCGAGGTTCCGGAAGGCACACCCGACGCGCGCCGCATTGTTTCATGCGGCCGATCCGCGGAGGATCAGGACGTGGTGATCGCGGACCCAGCGGCGTTTTCGGTCGCAGCCCCGAATCGGATCGGCGAGATCTGGCTGAAGGGGGCGAGCGTGGCTTCGGGTTACTGGCGGCAGCCGGCGCTTACCGAGCAAACCTTTGGCGTGCGATTGCGTTCATCCGGCGATGGTCCCTATTTGCGTACCGGCGACCTTGGCTTTGTATGGCGCAACAATCTGTTCGTGACCGGCCGCCTCAAGGATCTCATCATCATCCACGGCGTCAATCACTACCCACAGGATATCGAACGGACGGTTCAGGATTGCAGCTCGGATCTGATTCGCGACGCGGGCGCGGCATTTTCCATTTCCACGGATGAAGGTTCGCAACTCGTGGTCGTCCAGGAACTTCGCAGGCACGCGAAATACGACTTTGATGCGTTGAGCGCAACGATCCAGCAGGCTGTCCTCGAGGCACATGGCCTGGCACTCGGCGGCCTGGCGCTGGTGCGGACTAAGAGCGTGCCGAAGACCACGAGCGGCAAGATACAGAGGTCGCTGTGCCGGCAGGCGTACGAAGCGGAGTCGTTAAGAATAGTCGATCTGTGGCGCTGCTCCAGTCAACCCGATGTAGCACTATACGACTGCGAACATCCCGCCATTGCGGTCTCCGTTGATGCTGACGATCGCGCAGTTTTTCGCGATTGGCTTCGCGATCAGATCAGTGCGGTAGCGCAACTGGACCGGCGCGAAATCGACGACCGCCGCCCCCTGGCTCGTTACGGCGTCGATTCGGTGCTTGCCGTATCAATCGCAGGCGACATCGCGCGAAAGGTGAATCGCGCGTTGCCCGCCAGTCTTCTGTTTGACTACCCGACGGTCGCCGATGTAACCGGCTTTTTGTTCCCGGACGCGCCGCAGGCATCGGCAATTTCGTCTCCGCGCGGGTTCGGTGATATAGAAGCCGTCGCGGTCATTGGGCTTGGGTGTCGCTTTCCGGGGGCAAATGGTGCGAACGCGTTCCGGCATCTCCTGCTCGGCGGTATCGATGCGGTCTCCGAGGTGGATGCGGATCGTTGGGGCGTCGATGCCTATGTTCGCCGTCATCCCGAGATTCCAGGGTTGCGCTACGGAGGCTTCGTCGAGAATGTCTTTCGTTTCGATCGCCATCTTTTCGGGTTGACGCGCAAGGAAACCATGGCGATGGACCCGCAGCAGCGGTTGGCTCTCGAAACGGCATGGCGCGCACTTGAGGATGCTGGTATGGCGTCGACGTCGCTGGAGGGCAGTGCGACCGGTGTCTATGTCGGTGCGAGCAGCCTGGATTTTTCCGCGTTGACGTTGCGCGGCGGTGCGGCCGGTGCAGGTGCGTACGCCGGTACCGGCATGGCCCACAGCCTGATCGCAAATCGCATCTCGTATTGTCTCAATCTGCGCGGCCCAAGTGTCGTCGTCGACACGGCATGCTCCTCGTCGCTCGTTGCGATTCATCAGGCGTGTGTGGCTCTGCATGCGGGAGACTGCGATCTCGCCCTTGCCGGCGGGGTGAACCTGTTGCTGGGACCGGAAATGACCGTGGCCCTGGCCCGCGCCAACATGATGGCGACCGACGGCCGTTGTAAGACGTTCGATCATCGTGCCGATGGCTATGTCCGCGGCGAGGGATGCGGCTTCGTCGTTCTGCGACCATTGCGTCAGGCGGTCGCTGCGGGAGATCGTGTTTTGGCCGTCGTTCGCGGGTCGGCAATCAATCAGGACGGCCGGAGCAACGGTCTTACCGCTCCAAACGGGCCGGCGCAGGAGGCCGTTATTCGGTCCGCATTGCGGCGTGCACGCGTTCGTGCGCCCGAGATCGGCTATGTTGAATGTCACGGTACCGGTACGCCGCTCGGCGATCCTCAGGAAGTGAACGCGCTGTACAATGTCCTGCACGGGAACGGTACCGGCAGTGTTCGTTGCGTGCTTGGCGCGGTGAAGACGAATATTGGTCATCTCGAGGCTGCAGCCGGAATCGCGGGGTTTATCAAGGCGGTGCACGCTGTAGCGGACGGCGTGATTCCGGGGAATCTGCACCTTGAGAAACGGAATCCCGCACTGGACAGCGTCGCAGATTTCTTTGTCCTGCCAACTGCTACTGTAACGTGGCCGGGCGAGACGGGTAACGAACGTCTTGCCGGCGTGAGTTCCTTTGGTTTCGGCGGCACCAATGCACATGTGATTCTTGGACAGGGGCCTGCTGCCGCGACCGCCGCGTTTACTGCGGCAGCATGTGACGATCTTGACGATCGACCGATACATGTTCTCACGCTGTCCGCGAGGACTGCCGCGTCCCGCGACGACCTGGCCCGCGACGTTGAGGCGTTCCTTGGGGAAACCGAGGCGTATGATTTCGCCAGTATCTGTCACACCGCCGTATCCCGTCGTATGCACTTTCCGTATCGCCTGGCTGTTGTTGCTCCCGATGCGGCTGTGTGCCGCAGGCTTCTTGAGTCTTGTGGCGACGACGTCGTTGCGCCCGAAGTGTGCCACGGGGTAGTGGCTACGGCGGTGCCGATCGTCACGTTCGTATTTGTCGACCACGGTAGCGGCTACGGCGGACTGCTGGATGAGCTGTACCGTAGCAGTGCGGTGTTTCGAGACGAATACGATACATGCAGCGACGTCGCCCGCGAATTGGGCGATGCGGAATGCGTCGACATTGGCATGCGAACGATTGAAACTCGCGATACCGACGGCCCCCCGGATCCGATGCTCGCGGTTGCCGCCCACCTTGCGCTCGCCCGCCTCTGGCAGTCGTGGGGCGTCGTGCCGCATGCGGCGATCGGCCATGGCGCAGGCGAACTCGCCGCGGCGCATGTGATGGGACGCATGGGGCGTCGCGACTGTCTCGCTGCCGCGTTGGCGTGGCGACCCTCGACGGACGGTTCGGATGCGCAACCGGACCTGACCACCGAACGCCATGCGGATGTTGACGATCTTGGCGGAGCTGTTGACAGCTGCGTCCGGCTTGAAGTGAGTTTGTCCGAGCCCTGCGGCAAATCATCCAAAGCCGCCAGGGGTGGAGCCTGGCTGGGGCCGGCGTGTTCGCTGGCGCGGTTGCACTGTCTGGGCATCCCGGTCGATTGGGTCGCCTTCGATTGTTCGCGAAACCGACGCGTGACGGCGTTGCCGGGAACGCCGTTCGATCAGGAGTGCTACGAATTCGTTGCGCCCCCGGGCGTCGATCACGCCGTGTCGAAGCGATTTTCCGCCGTCACGACGGCTGCAGCCGAGCAGGCCGACTACGGGTTTGAATCGTGCGCTATACACCAAAGCCGCGACGAGATGCGAGCCCTGAATCAATTGGCGCGATGGTATCAATGCCGGACGCTGGATGCCCTGGGCTGCTTCGCCGATCAGCACACGGAGATTTCGGTTAAAACCCTTGCTTCCCGGTATGGTGTGACGTCGCGTTACCGTACGTTGATGGCGCGATGGCTCGACGGACTCGCTGCGGATCGCCTGCTCGACCGTACCGCATTCGGTTTTCGTCAGGCTGCGCGAATGCCCGTATTTATGCGTAGTGGGAAGCAGAATGAGCAGGCAGAGACCGATCCTGAAAACGGATTGTCGGCCATGGTGTCTCTGTTACACCGATTCGGCAGTGAATTGTCGGCGATTGTTACGGGATCACGCAACCCACTGGACGTGATGTTTCCATCTGGAGACTTCGCTGTGGCCGATCACGTCTACCGCCTGTCCGGGCCGGGCCGTTATTTCAACGGGATCGTGGCCGCGGCACTGCGAGCGGTGTACGCGGAGTCCGGTGACAGCCGCACAATACGAATTCTCGAAATTGGCGCCGGCACCGGCGCGACAACCGCGGCTGTTCTTCCAATCTGTGACGTCGATAGGACGGTATACGACTTCACCGACATTGGCGATGTGTTTCTCAATCGGGCGTCGTCCTCATTCGGAAATTTTCCGTTTGTGCGATATCGTCGACTGGATGTTGAAGTGTGTCCCGCAGAGCAGGGATTTGACCTGCAGGCCTACGATGTGGTTATCGCGGCGAATGTGCTTCACGCGACCCATCATCTGGATCAGACGCTTGCCCATGTGTCTGCGTTACTCAAGCCGCGCGGTACATTGCTGCTTTGGGAAGCGACGACACAACAGCCGTGGTTCGATACGGTATTCGCCACGCTTGACGGATGGGATCGGTTCGATGACGGCATACGACTGCGGCACCCGTTGCTGTCTGCATATTCGTGGCGTCGACTGCTGCTGGACACCGGGTTTTCCGGATTCGCCGCAATACCGGGCCAGGATCTACCGGACACCGGGCTGGGGCAGCACGTGATGGTGGCCGAGAATGGTGGCGAATCGGCCGCTGCGCCGCTGCGCCCGCTGCGTGACGAGGATGCCGACGGTACCAACAAAAACACCGTTCTGAATGGGACGCCGCCTCTACTGACCGTTGCGTGGCGAACGTGCGAATTAATCAACAACGACCGCGAGCGCATGCTGCCGCCGGGCGGCTGGCTGCTTATCGCGGACGCTGGTGAAACAACGACCCGGATCTGCACCTGCCTGAGTGATGCCGGACACACGCCCGTTTTTCTCGACCGTGCGACGTGTACGCTTTCGATCGACAACGAAGACGTCGTGCGCCGGCTTCTGGCTGATACGGTCGCTACGAAATTGTCGTTGCCGCTCCACGGCGTTGTGTTCTGCGTCGACGGCCTGAAGGATACGACGGGGGCAGTGGTGACTCAGGCAGCTGGCATTGCGACGCGGAATTGTGACGCGGCAATCGCACTGTTTCGCGCGCTCACCGACATGCCGGATATCTTCGGTAAAGCTCGCATGTGGGTTATCACCAGAGGCGCTCAGCTCGTGGACGACACACCAGGTCCGGTGTCGGCCGAAGCGGCGGCGATGTGGGGGCTGTGTCGTGTAGCCTCTATTGAATCGCCGGTGCATTGGGGCGGGTTGGTGGATTTCGACCCGCGCGGGTCGCAGGATGAAGCAGCGTTATTGTGTCGCGATCTTCTTGGTGACCCGATGGACAATCAGGTTGCGTATCGGACCGAACGCAGATTTGTAATGAAGATCGAGCACTATAACCTCTGTGAACGAAAGCACCTTCCTTTTCGCTGCCGGCCGGACGCTACCTATGTTATCACCGGTGGACTCGGAGGTATGGGCGTTCTAACGGCACGCGCCTTGATCGCATCGGGTGCGCGGCATCTCCTTTTACTCGGTCTCGAGCCGGCGCCGCCACGGTCCCGTTGGGCCGCCTCGGATTTGAGTGCGATTCATCGAGAACGGATAGACGCAGTCTGCGGGCTGGAATCGGCCGGTGCTGCCGTCTACACCGGATTTTTCGACATCGCCGACCGTGATGCCTTCACGTCTTTTTTTCTGGACTTCAAGAGTCAGCGTCGGCCGCCGATCTGCGGCATCATTCACGCCGCAGGACGCGCTGCGGACGTAGCATTGCGTGAGACATCGTTGCGCGATCTTGCAGACGTGCTCGCGCCGAAAGTGGTCGGCGCATTGTTGCTGCATGAGCTGGCCGCAACGTTAGCGCTGGATTTTTTCGTTGTCTACTCGTCGGCTGCGGCCGTTATTCCGTCTCGTCGAGGCGGCAGTTATGCTGCCGCGAATGCGTTTCTTGACGGCGTGGCGGCCGGTCGCGCGTTCCACAATGCACCGGCGCTGTCCATAAATTGGGGGCCTGTCGACGGCGTCGGGATGGCCGCGGACGAGCAGTGGGGGCAGCGGCTCCGCGAGCGCGGCGTGCGTCCTCTCAGCCGAAAAACGGCCGAGCAGGTGCTGATGACGCTTCTCGCTGCGCCCGCGCCCGTGCACAACGCGATGGCGGTTACGGCAGATTGGCAGGCGGTCCGGCGTGCACTGCCTGTACATCATAAGGATGCCTACCTGTCGGAACTTTCCGATTCCTCGAACGACGAGCCGGCTGCACCGGCGACCCGGAGCAACGTGCCCGGTGAAGCCACAATCGATCGAGCGACGGAGTCTTCGGCGAGCAGTGAGCCCGTACGCGTCGTCGTCGTCGAGGCACTTGCGACCTTGCTCGCGGAACGCAAGGCGACGATCCCCATCGATACACCGCTTGCCGACATTGGCCTTGATTCCATCATGGCTGTCCAGCTCGTGAACGAAATCGATGCCGCTTTCGGCGTCGAGATCGCGTCCGACGACATCATGACATATTCGGTGGCAGGGATTGTAGATGTGATTGCGTTGCGTGGTGACGGTCAGTCGACCGGCTAGGCGTCCGTTGGAAAGGTTGATTTGCGCCCCAAGAACGGGCAAACACTTCCTTTGCCCGTTTTCTGATTTGTCAGTATGGAATGCCGAGCTTGCTCGGGAACCGTAAAAGTCGGCCTGGAGTAATTGCGTGGCCGCGGTAGAATCCTGAGGTAAAATCATGACGTCAATTGCAGTCAGTCTCGAAGATTGCAAAGCCAAATCACTGGAGGACACCGGCATTGATCTGTGTCCTGAAGGCCTATATGAAATGAGTCACTCCGGTACGCTAACTATTCGATGAGCAACCGTGAACTGTGGTCCGACGCGGCAACAGCGCCGGGGTTTCGCCCGTTCATCCGGGCCCCAACACGTAAAGGAGTGTTCCGTTCCGCTATTGGTGGTATGCGGGGTTGTACGCGTGTGCGCCGCGCCGCATATCAATCGAAGTGAACGAACTGGAAGACAGCCGGGAGTAGTCACGAGACGGTCTTGACGGTCGCTCATCCGAAACGCGTTCGACAGAGCTGTAACGTTGACGTCCATTTTATCAACACGCCGACATCCCTGCTAAACGATGCAGGAATGATGAGATTCGAATTTACAGACGTTTGAGCCTACGCTCTCGAGCTCTGGTAAGCACGCTAAAGCGCGAACTCCAGCGAAAAGCTTTCAATGTACCACCACGCTTTGGGGGCCCGCGAATGGACGCCAATAACCGCTAACAAAAAAATGGATTCGCGTCCATTGGCGTCCATTTGCGGTTCTTCCACGCCACATGCTGTACGGACTTCGTTGTTCACGGCTTTCTATGTGGCCGTTCCAACGCCCTGCCGACACGACGGATACATCTAAATCCGTGAACAGCTTCACCGAAAGCCTTAATTCAACGACAGTGGATCACCTTACAGAGGGGCGACAATGATTCCAAAACCATCTCGGTAATCAGCGTTCGATCGTGTTTCACGACGATTGTCGCTATGAGATGCCTGTTAACAGGCTCGTGTATTTTGCAGATGATTGCCGCGGCAGTTTGAGTCTCTGAAAGCATCGGCCGCTTGCGAATACGCATAAAAATGTTAGTGTGTTAATATGGCCATGGTCGCTTTTGCGCCCATATTCTCCCCGCCGAGTTGACGAGGCATGAGCATACGTCGTGCCGCTCCTTCTCCGCCGACTAGCGTCGGCACCCGCCTTCCGTTGCTCGTCGGTTCCGCTTGAACCAAAACATAGCAAGAAACGGAGCCTGTATTATATGGCTAAGCTCATTAACGTATCAAATCGCTTGCCGGTTACCATCGGCAAGACCATTCGCAAATCCTCGGGCGGCCTCGTTACCGCCATGGAAGGACTTACCGATCGACTCGAACTCAGTTGGGTCGGCTGGCCAGGAGCCGCCGCCGCCAACGCAGCTCAGGAACAAGAACTCCGACAAACGCTCAATTCACAATATCGCTACGATCCAGTATTTCTCTCGGAGGCCGATATCGAAGGGTTTTACCAAGGTTTTTCGAATCAAAGTCTGTGGCCTCTGTTGCATTACATGGCGACAAAGATGGCGTACGAGACGGAGTGGTGGGACTGCTATCAGAAGGTAAACCAAAAATTTGCCGACCAGGTTGTGGCGACGGCGGAATCCGGCGACACGGTGTGGGTGCACGATTACCAACTCATGCTGGTCCCCGGCATGCTGCGCCACGCCAATCCCGATTTACGCATCGGCTTCTTCTTGCATACGCCCTTTCCTTCCTATGAGCTGTTTCGCTGCCACCCGGACCGCAACAATCTTCTGTATGGATTATTGGGGGCAGACCATATTGGCTTTCATACCTATGGCTACCTGAGACATTTTCGCAGTACCGTTCTGCGCTGCCTGGGAATAGACTCGGAGATCGACCGGATCCCGTACAACGGGCGGCAGGTCAAAATAGGTGTTCATCCCATCGGCATCGATGCGGAGAAATTCACTAACGAAGTCACCAGCCCCACGTGTCAGGAATACTTGGCCAAATATCGCGAGGCCTACGCAGGCAAGCGTGTGGTGATCGGCGTTGAACGCCTGGACTACACCAAAGGTATCCTGCATCGACTGAATGCCGTCGAGCAATACCTGGCTGCCGAGGATACGCCAAACAATGTTATATTCCTGTTTATCGCAGTGCCGTCGCGGGGTGCGGTGAAGGAATACCAGGTTCTGCGCGAGCAGGTAGAAGGTATGGTGGGCCGCATCAACGGCCAGCATGCCACGGTTGAGAACATACCGATACACTTCATTCACGGGACCATCTCTTTTCCGGAACTGTGCGCCCTCTACAAGCTCGCCGAAGTCTGCATGGTAACGCCCCTCATTGACGGCATGAACCTGGTTGCGAAGGAATACGTCGCCTGCCAGGAGAACGACGACGGCGTCTTGATTCTCAGCGAATTTGCCGGCGCAGCCAACGAATTGTTCAGCGCCATAATTGTCAACCCCTATTCGCCGCATGAGATCGCGGACTCCATTCGACAAGCGCTTTCAATGCCGTTCGCGGAACGGTCCGAACGCACCCGAGTGCTGCGGGAGCGGGTCTGCAAATACGATGCCGGTTATTGGGCCGGCAGCTTTCTAAATGCACTCGAGAAGCATGTTGAAACGGAAGAAGAGCCAGTTGGCGAAACGCTCAAACCAAGTATTCTGCAAGCTGCCGTTGACGTAGCTGAGCGTATCGCCGTGGTGCTCGATTACGACGGCACATTGCGCGAGTTTGTGTCCGATCCGTCCGACGCCGGGCCAACCAGGGCGATTACCGATTTGCTCGACCAACTGTCGGGAAAACCAAACACAGACGTCTTTATTGTCAGTGGCCGTCAAGAGGCCGATCTCCAGCGCTGGCTCGGCCATTACCCATTTACCCTGGTATGCGAGCACGGCTACCGCAGCCGTCCGGCAGGAGCCGAAAAGTGGGCAGTACTCACGGAAGACGCAGATCTCTCCTGGCGAGAGTCAGTATTGGAAGTGTTTCGTTATTTCGAGGGTCAAACCCCCGGCAGTTCAATTGAGCAAAAGCGTTCCTCCATGGTTTGGCATTATCGTCGCAGCGACCCGGAATTCGGCCAATGGAAGGCACATCAAATGATGGGTGAGCTATACGAGACGGTTTCAAATCTCCCGGTAGAGATCCATCACGGAAAGAAGATCATCGAAGTCAGCTCTGTCGTCGTTACCAAAGGCAATGCGCTCCGTCACTACTGCGGAAATGGCGATTACGACCTGGTTATTTGCGCCGGCGACGATCAGACCGACGAGAGTATGTTTCAGGCCGAAATCGACAATCTCTTTTCCATCAAGGTCGGAGCAGGCGACACCGCCGCACGGTATCGAATCGATACGCCGAATACCTTTCGCAACCTTGTAGGCACCGTATTTGCAGACAGGGAGATCGGCTCGTGACGTTCATCGACAAACGTGAAAATTTAGACTACGGCGTGATTGGCAACTGTCAGTCGGCCGCACTCATATCGAAGTATGGTTCCCTTGACTGGTGTTGCCTGCCAACCTTTGGCTCGGCCTCATTTTTTGCAGCCCTTTTGGATGAGAAGAAAGGGGGTCGCTGCGGCATCGAACCAGTAGGCGATTACTGGGAGGTGAAGCAGGACTACGTGCGGCGCACCAACATCTTAAGAACCAATTACACGTCGCCTGAAGCTGAGTTTGAGATCCTCGACTTTATGCCGCGCTATTGCGTTGACAACGGCGGTTATCATTGCCCGGCGGAGATCATTCGCTACTTTCGGATTATTCGCGGAACGCCAAAGGTGCGAGTCATTTACGAGCCGCGGCCAAACTACGGCAGGCACCCGTCCGTATCCACCGTTGAAACCAACTACGTGAAGAGCTACAGCGTTGGCGGCTCCTATGAGTCGATCTATCTGTACACGGAACTCGACAAGAAAGCCATCATTGCCGGCGATCCGGTCGAGCTGCAGGACCGTAGCTATCTCCTCTTGAGTTACAACCAAAAGCTGGTCAAGGTCGACCAGGATTTTGTGCGTCTGGAATTGGAGCGGACTCGCGTTTACTGGATGGGCTGGGTAGCCGAAACCACCATTGTGCCGGGCTACGAGCCGGCAGTGGAGCGCAGCGCGTTGGTGCTCAAGTTACTGACCTATCAAAAGACCGGCGCGATACTCGCTGCCGTTACAACCAGTCTGCCCGAGACCATCGGCGAAGTTCGCAATTGGGACTACCGGTATTGTTGGATTCGCGATGCATCCATGATTGTATCCGTGTTAACCAACCTCGGTCACTACAACTCGGTTCGCCGCTTTCTTCGCTTTATCCTCGACGTTGTCCCGTTCAAAAACGAAGAAGTTCAAATTATGTACGGCATTGAAGGCGAAAAGAATCTTGAGGAAGGTCAGTTGGACTGGCTGGACGGCTATCTTGATTCCAGGCCGGTCCGCATTGGCAACGCCGCCTACGCGCAAAAGCAGAACGACGTCTACGGTGTGTTGCTTGACGTGATCCACCAAAATTTTTTGTTATTCCGGGAGAAGCTGGATTATCGCGAAGATCTGTGGACCGTCGTCCGGACTTTGGCTCGGCACGTGGAAAACAACTGGGACAGTCTCGATAAGGGCATCTGGGAGTTTCGGAAGGAAAAACGACATTTTGTCTTCTCCAAAGTGCTCTGCTGGGTAGCGATGGATCGTGCAGCCAAAATCGCCGGCCTGCTGGGCCGCCACAAGCAGGCTCTGGCCTGGTCGCAATTGCGAGAGGAAATTCGTTGCGACGTCATGGAGCGCGGTGTTCATCCGGAACTGCAGGCCTTTACGCAGTCCTATGGCAGCGAGTACATGGACGCAGCCAACCTGCTGATGGAGCAGTACGGCTTCATTGATGCCCACGACCCCGTTTACTGCAACACCGTCAAGCTCACCTTCGACCGTCTTTGTGTAGAGGGTCTCATGTATCGCTATCGCAACGAGGATGATTTTGGTTTGCCTTCGTCTTCTTTCACCGTTTGTACGTTTTGGATGATTCGCAGTCTTGCGCGAATTGGTCAACGGGAAACCGCGATCTCCATGTTCAATAATTTGTTAAGCCATACCAATCACCTTGGATTGCTGAGCGAGGACATCGACTTTTGTACCAAGCGACTGTTGGGGAATTTCCCACAGGGCTACAGCCATCTGGCATTGATTGACGTTGCGATGGTGTTGACCAACACCGACCACATCGCGCCCAACGAAGAAGCCAACGTTGCCCTCCCGTTCGTCCCGGATCCAAATCCATAGCTTATATGATCACGCTTGCTGAACTCGTTCAAATACTCCCCGAATTTCTTACTGTTTCCGCCGTTGCGGTCAGTGGCATCTGGCTGACGCAGATACTGCTGCGGACCCTGCGCGGTTATGCCGACGAAGCTGGCGAGGCCGTCCTTCGCGAAGGTCTCACCGCGTTGCGCACTCCCTTGCTGGCTTGCCTGCTTTGGGCCACTGTGGTAATCGCCTCGTCCATCCCCGATGGCGACTACCTGGCTCCCGAACCGTTGCGGCGCGTTGCCGTGGTAGCGTTGATCGCCGCCGCCGCCTGGGCCTGTATTCGCGGCAGTCGCGTCGCGATGCAACTGATTCTAACCGATTTCGACGTCAGTCAGAAAGACAATCTCGTTAGTCGCAAAATGGCAACGCAGCTGCGCGTTCTGCATCGGATATTCGTGACCGTCGTGATTATTGTGGCCGGCGCGATGATTTTGATGAGTTTCGACAGCGTTAAACGCATTGGCTTGAGTCTTTTGGCATCGGCAGGGGTCGCCGGAATCGTCATTGGTCTTGCGGCGCAGAAGGTGCTCGGCAACGTTTTAGCGGGCATTCAACTGGCGATTGCGCAACCGATTCGTCTCGACGACGTCGTCATCATGGAAGGTGAATGGGGTTGGATCGAAGAAATCACGCTCACCTATGTCGTCGTCCGCATTTGGGACAAGCGCCGATTAATCGTTCCCAGCTCCTGCGTCTTGGAAAAACCTTTCCAAAATTGGACGCGCACGTCGGCTGAGATTCTCGGTACTGTCTTTATCTATTGCGACTACACCGTTGACGTGACGGCCATTCGCGCGGAGGTCGGCAAGATTCTTGAACGCTGTCCGCACTGGGATGGCCAGGTGAACAACACCCAAGTCACCAATGCAACCGCGCAAACGCTGGAAGTGCGCGTTCTCATGAGTGCCGCGGACTCTCCAACTGCCTGGAACTTGCGCGTCTTCGTCCGCGAGGAAATCGTCAAATTTCTCCAACACGAATTTCCTGAGGCCTTGCCGCGCACGCGAGTCGAGCTCAAATCGCCGGACCACGCATTTCCTCCAGAGTCGATACCGATTTAGACAATGAGAGTAAGGTGACACAAGTGGTGAACCGCCGACACCGGCTTACGCAACCATAGCTCTTGAAAATCCAGGCGACGGAAAGAACCCTTTTGTTGTAAATGAGGTGATCGAGGAAGGCCAGAAAGACTTGAGTGCTCCGTCGCCTGCAATTACACAGCTTAAGAATTTCCAATCTTATTCTGTGGAAGTGGTAGTATATAGCGAATCCAATTTTCAAGACATTACAGATCAATTGAAACAGCATATCAGGTTTCAGGCGCCAGAATTTTGACCCATCAACGGAATCGATATGCACAGCCAATTCGTATGCCTGATTTAACTTCATAAAGCTGCTGGTTTTCCCGATAATGCCCTCCCGCATTTACCGGGATTGGCTGGGAATACCTACCGAGCTTAAATACTGTTTTTACGGCGTCGACGCTTGACCATTAAGGCGATAAAGGTGCCATGGCCACCCGGATAATCCGCCTCCGGGAAATGTACGGTCAAACACATATTCCGCGTGCACGCCGTTCGCGGACTCTCGGATTTTCGGTGGGGGTGCGTTCGCTCCATGGACAATAAACCAGTCGGGCGGCTGCCGTCGCAGGCGATCGATAGTGACATAGTCGATCGCTTTACGTACATGGGTGCTGTAAAACGACAGCAGGAGACTGTTGCGAATATCATGGTCGGAGCCGACGCGAACGATATTTCCCGCCGTTTGCTGTTCCATGTAGCGGAGTGCATCCAGGTATTGGCCGCGGCCGTGACCAATGAAGGCGCGGATGTTGGCAACATTACCGGCGATGCCGGCGATCAGAAGCAGGCCGATCATGAACCGCCACCGCGGCACAGTCGGTCGATGCGGCTCCGCGACGCAGGTCACTTCCGTTCCCGTCAGGACATCGGCGATCTCGATTGCCAGCAGGTGGTAAATGAATACGACACTGATCAGGAAGTACCGTACAAACAACACCTCCGGCCTAAGTGCCAGGATAAGCAGTAGGGGCGAGCCGACGACTGCGGTGACATAAAACACCCAGATCGTTGTGTCGCGTCGTCGACTGCGATTTACTGCCGCGACGAACGCAATACCCGCGAGAAGCGCCGTCGCTCTTGCAATGCCGGCCGTGCCGTTGTCATCCATCGGGCCGCCGGCTGTGAGGGAAAGTGTGGAGACCACGATATCCAGGTACGCCGATGTAGGACCCGATGCCGGCGGAAGATGGCGGGCGAAAATGAGGTAGTACGCTCCCACTATCATTGCGCTGATGGCGTGGAGCGCGACGACAGGCATGACAGGTTCAGCGCGCGAACGGCGATGTAACACATGCGCCGCCGACCATGCGAACGTGCCGGCATATGCGTGGATGATCGTGAGGTGCGCCGTCAAGCCGATGGTCAGACTGGTGAGGTAGAGGATGGCCCATCGCCATCGTGGTTGGTGGTGAAAGCGCTCGATCGATGTGACGCATAGCAATGCGCAAATGAGCATCGGCGCATATCCCCGCGCCTCTGATGCGTATACTGTCAAGATATACGATGGTCCAGCCAACAGGCAGAAACATGCGGCTGCCCGCGGCCGCGACCGGTACCAGCATGGTGCCAACACGATTGTCAGGATACCGGTCGCAAGGGCAAGAGCGCGATATGAAGGCCACGGTCTTTCAGGGCCCAGGAGATACATAAACCCGCTGTTTAGGGGGTGATTGTTGTCGTTGTGCAGCGTCAGGAGAATATCGGCGAATGACGGGCACTGCCGCACGAGGTAGTATGACACGACTTCGTCCATCCAGAAATCCGTAAAAACTCCTGCAATGCGAACGCCGATGCCAAACGTGACGACCGCAGCAACAGCTGCGTAAGACAGGCGTTGCACAACAAGGGAGACACCGGGGGCAGGTTGCGCTGTATGCGAATGTGTCGTCATCGAACGTTGAAGTCGCTGAATATGCGGCAGTTTGATAGGATCATGGCGACGTTGTCGCGTTGAAACATTAGTGACCTTCGATGCGCGGTGACACGATCATGAACGAACCGGTCAGGACCAAAGCATCAATGCAGTGATACTGGAGGTAAGCAGGCGCATCAGGACTTATGACAGGCAGGCAGGGTGAATCAGACCATGGCGCAACCAGATGGCGGTGCAGATACGTGGGGCGGAACAGCCACGTAACGGCAACCAGTGTGATCGCGAAGGCCGGCCCGTAGTCGCGGTCAATGAAGCTGAAAATCATTCCGAGGAATACAAGCGCGCCGGCCGCGGCGGCGAGCAACCCGCATCGTGTCCTCGCGACACACGACCATTGTGGCGTCGGGATCCGCTCACCGTCCATTTCCCAACTGTCCACTATACTTGATAAACCTCTCCACGCCGTCTACTATACCCCTCGTATTGAGGTTAACCACAAGATCCGGTACGACAATATGTGCCGACAGATTGGCAATGCGTTTCGGCTGTTACTGCTATGTTGACCCGCGGAAAGACCGGGCAGCAGGCCACAGATTCGAACCAGGTTCGGAGACAACGAACTATGACAGGCGCAAGAGAAGAAAAGACGACGGTCATCCTTGAGAAGATCAAGAAGCGCAAGTCGCTTGATCAAGTCGTTGACGTCAACGAGGCCACGATAAAACTCGTCATCGTGACAATGATGAACGAACCCTATGCTTTTCTGGGTCGTCATGTTCGAGAGATCCTGCGATACGTCAAGATAAATTTCGTGCCCGGCGCCCCGGATTACGTACTTGGAATCATCAACCTCCGTGGCGACATTGAATCGGTGATCGACATACATCGTCTGCTGGAGCTTCCCGAATTGCGGCCGATTGCGACAAGTCGAATCGTGATCGCCGAAGACAGTGGCATTCGATCGGGCATTCTGGTTGGATCTGTCGACGATGTGATCGATGTACCGGAGAGCGTCGTCAACGAGTCTATCACTACACTGAGCGAAGGAATCCGTGACTTCGTGGTAGGGGAGGTGGTCCTTGGCGAGCGTTCTGTCACCATTCTCGATATCGGCAAGATATTTGCCCAGCACCTGGCGCGTTCTTCCTGATTGCCGCCGCTGCTTAATATGCAATCCCGGCCGGAATCGGGCCGGCAACAATAACGTGGCCTGTCACAATCATGATGCGTGCACAAGAGTCGCAGATTCTTGATCCGGCGGAATCTGAAATCTTTACATACCTGTTGTTCTCGGTAACCGGCATACGCTTCGGCGTGGACACGCAACAGGTGTCGGCGATTCTGGAAAGGCAAGAGGCGGAGGATGTAGCGCTCCCCTGTATTGCCGCGGATGCGGCATTGTCCATTGAGCAGGGTGTTGTCGCCTACCACCAGCCCAAGGTACTTCTAATACGGCATGCAGATCGCTTTGGTTTACTGGTCGACAGTCCCGAAGAGATTGTCGATGTAACTATTGATGCGCTGCGGCCACTGCCCGAATTGTGGCGTACCGCCAGGATCGAAACCCCTATTTGGGGTGTATTATTGTATCGTGGCGATATAGTTTTGTTGATCGACAGCCACAAAATAACGCGATAACGACCACTAAACCTGGAAAGGAATTTTTCATGTCTAATCTTGTAGAGACAATCAAGGATCGGCTCAATGGTCTGCGAAAGCGCTCATACACAGTAAGGTCGCGGATAATTTTTTGTTTCATCGTAATCGCGGCAGTGCCGTGCATTGTGCTGGGAATGACAGCGTATGTAATGCAAAAAGATGTCCTCACTACGGAGGCGTTTCAAAGCCAGACCAGCGAGCTCGATGAAAAACTCAAGGATCTCGATACATATCTCAACGAGGTAAAGGTCGATGCCGAGGAGATGTCTGATCGCTTTACCATGCAGAAGCTGGTCGAGGCGATTTCTAATCGCGAGGACGAAGCTGAGGTAGAGTGGTTTCGACATGTGCGGGAAGACATCACACGATTCGGCAATCTGCGGAAGCGCTATGTTCGCATACAGCTGTTGGACAATACGGGACAGGAGACGATACGCATTGATTTCGAAGGCGATAACGCCATTGTCCAGCCGCCAAACAAGTTACGTAATCTCGCCGGGAAGCCGTACGTAGAGGCAACACTCGGCCTAACACGCGACGAAGCCATCATAATTCCGTTATTGTCGCATAATCCGCAGATTCCAAAGGACGGCTTTGAGTCTCCCGTGATCCGTTGCGGGCGCCCGGTATTCACCCCGGCCGGGATAAAGGTCGGCATCGTTATACTCACGGCAAAAGCAGATCGCTTCCTGTCACAATTTGGTTCCGTACCGAAAGGAAAGGGCCGGATGATGCTTATCGATCCGTTGGGCTACTTTCTCTATCATCCATATCCCGAGATGCAGCAGAACTGGGCGATCAACCAGAATAACGTGAAATTTCAGGAGTATTACGACAACGACCGTATTCTGCAGGATATGCTGGAGAAACAGATCGGTATGGTGAAGGATCACTCCGACGAATTTCTTGCCTACCAGAAAATCATGTATAATACATCGCGTCCGAGCGATTTCTGGATCGGTATCTACACGCAGAAAAAGAGTGACGTCATTCAGCCCGTCAACGACTTCAAGGTGAATTTTCTGTGGCAAATGCTGGTCACCGCTGTGCTTGTCTTCATCTTCGGTATATATCAGGTTCAGCTGATTACGCGGCCGTTACAGCAGGTCGTTGATGTAGCAAAGTCGATTGGAAGGGGCGACCTTAACGTCAACAAGCTGAATTACGACACGGACGACGAGATCGGGATTCTCGCCTCGACCTTCGACTCGATGGTCGATACACTGCGCGCGAGTATCAACTCCATGGCGAACGCGGCAGAAGAGTTGACGGATTCGTCCCGCGATATTTCATCGAGCCTGCAGGAGCAATCGTCGATCGTCGCCGAGCAGTCGACCTCGCTTACGCAGATCACGGCGACCCTGGAAGAATTGTCGACGTCATCGACGCAGATCGCCGACAACGCCGACTCGGTCGTCGATATTTCTGCGGGCGCCCTGGGGCAGGCAGAGCTTGGCGTGACATCGATCGAAGAGATCAAGTCCAAGATGGATGAAATCGCAGATGACAATCGTGGCAGTGTCCGCGAGATCGTGGAATTGGGTAAGAAATCAAAGGAAATCGGTAAGGTCATGGAAATCATTAATAATATTGCCGACCAGACCAAGCTCATCGCGTTTAACGCCGCAATCGAAGCGTCGAGCGCGGGAGAGGCAGGAAAGCGCTTTGGCGTCGTCGCAGTCGAGATACGTCGTCTTGCGGATAATGTAATGAGTTCCACCGGTGAGATCGAGAGCCGCATTGAAGAAATCCAGCAGGCGATCCATGGCCTGGTGATCGACTCCGAAAAAGGCGCGAAGCGGATTGCAGAGGGCACGGGCCTGGCCGCGGAAACCTTGTCGAAACTCGAGAGTCTCGTTGAAGGCGCCACGTCCACCAACGAAGCTGCAGACCAGATTTCTCACTCAATACAACAGCAGAAAACTGCTACCGGGCAGGTCGTATCGGCATTGAAGGAGATCGAGCAAGGGATCCAGCAAACGTCCGTATCGATTAAGCAGACCACCACCGTTACCCGTCGATTGACCGATTCTTCAAATGTGCTGCAGAACCTGGTAGACAATTACAGCGTCGATCAGACGCGGTTTTGATCCGTGACCGGTGACGCGAGAAAATGCAAGGTCTTGATCGTCGACGACAGCGCAACGGTCCGTGAGTTGCTGGGAGATATGTTGCGCAGCGATAGCGGGATACAGGTCGTCGGATCGGCTGCCAACGGTCGTGAAGCCATTGAGCAGGTCGCCCGTCTGCGACCCGACATTGTTACGACCGATATCAGCATGCCCGTTATGGACGGGCTCGAAGCAATCGGCCATATCATGGCACAGCATCCGGTGCCGATCCTGGTGATCTCGGATATTAAAGATTCGACCGTGGCATTTGCCGCTCTGTCACAGGGCGCTCTTGAGGTTCTGCCCAAAACTGACATACAACCCGAGAAATCCGGGCAGTTGATACGAAAGGTCAAGCTGCTTTCGAAGATCAAGGTCATTCGGCACATCCGCAATACCGACTCGATCAACCAGACAGTGATCACCGCCAAACGGCAGGTGTTTGACAGTTCTGACTTCGAAAAGGTCATCGTAATCGCAAGTTCCACCGGTGGTCCCAAGGCGCTGTCCGTGGCGCTGTCGAAGGTGCCGATTGACTATCCGTTTCCTGTTCTTGTTGCGCAGCATATCGAAAACAGCTTCGTTCCCAGCCTGATTGACTGGATTGACAAAGTATCGCCTCTCAGAGTCAAACTCGGTGAGGAGCTGGATCGAATTGAAGCCGGTACTATCTATATTTCACCCGGTGATCGTAACATGATAGTGGCACCCGGCGGATTTGTTCGTTTCGCGGCGAAGGTGCCTGGCGAATTGATTCATCCGTCATGTGATAAGCTCCTGTCGACCGCTGCTGATGTGTTCGGTAGCCGCTGTATCGGCGTAATTCTCACCGGCATGGGCGATGACGGCGCCGTCGGCATGCGCCGAATAAAGGCGGCAGGCGGCGCCACGATTGCGCAGGATGAAGCGACATCTATTGTGTTTGGCATGCCGAACGAGGCCATAAAATCCGGCTGTGTCGACACGGTCCTGTCGATTGATGACATAGGTCGGTACTTGCGGCGACTCGCATATACCTGAACAACTTGATTCCGTACCGCTTATCGCATCCGCCGCGACGCATGTACGGCAAGTGACACTATCGAAACCCGGTTCCGCTGATGGACATTTCACTGTTCGCAGACCTAATAAAAAACAGCAGTGGTCTCACTGTTTCCGAAAGCAAATTCGGTCACCTGACGAGCGCCGTGAAGGCGCGTATGGATCACCACGGACTGACGTCGCACAATCAATACCTGATGACGTTGCGGAACGACCGGGAGGAGGCCAAACATCTGATCGACCTGGTCACGATCAACGAAAGCTATTTTTTTCGTGAGGTCGCACATTTCAATGTGGCTGTGAACCGTGTTTTTCCAGGCCTGCGAAGCGGTGCCACTGCTGGCAGGATCCAGCTGCTGAGCGCCGGATGCGCTGGTGGTGAGGAACCCTATTCGCTGCTTATTGCTCTGGTCGAGAGGTATGGGTATGCTGTGCTTGAGCGTGTAACCGTTACCGGGATTGATATCGACCGGCGTACCATCCAGAAGGCGCGTGAAGGCGCTTACACGAGACATTCTTTCCGTGGCGTCGAGGAGGCGCTTCGCGATAAATATTTTGTCCGCGAGTCCGAGAATCGGTTTTCCGTCGTTGTTGACCTTCGTAACCAGGTAGAATTCGTCGAAGTGAATCTTTTGGAGTTGCCTGAGTGCTACACGAACGCCAGGTTCGATTTGATCTTCTACCGAAACGTATCGATTTACTTCGATCCGGATGTGCAGCGGATGGTATTCCGGAAGCTTGCAGAAGGCCTGCGTGACGGCGGCCACCTATTCATGAGTTCTGCAGAGACAATGCTGCACGATCTTGGTTATCTCGAGTTGGCGAAAATCGACGATGTCTTTTGCTTTCGCAAGACGGTAACACCCGCGCCAAGCCGTCGCGGGCCCAGGTATGCGACACCGGAACGACAGCCTGTGCGACGCCGTAGTCAGGCGGCAACGCAACCACCGTCGCTGTCCGGCGATCACAACAACGCAGCCGTCGTCGCCTGTCGGCTGGCAGGCGATGATCTCGAATCCGGTGAGCGGGCGTATGGCGATGCTGTTGAAAAGGTGAAGAGGCGGGAATACGAAGCCGCGCTCACATCTCTGGAGTCGCTACCGCAGACGCATCCATTTGCGGCGCGTGCGCGCTGTCTTGCCGCTGGAATAGCAATCAATCGTGGTCGGCTGGACGACGGGCGTGCGATCTGCGAAGCCGTTATTGCGGACGACCCCTGGGTTCTTGAGAGTCACTTGCTGCTTGCACTGGTTAGTCGGCTTGAAGGCGATGTTGTGGAGGCGGTGAAAAAATTTCGCAGTGCCGTCTATATTGATCAGGCATGTTGGATCGCGCATTACTACCTCGGTGAGATGTATGAAGAGCAGGGCGACGTTACTGCCGCTCGCAGGGAGTATGCGATCGTTGTAAAATTATTGGAAAAGGACAATGGCGACAATCGCAACTACGCCGTGCTGTTTGCGTTATCGTTTCCGTTACAGGAAGTCATGCAGATGTGCCGCCGCCGCATTGCGGCCATGTAGCAATTCGGGGAGGCTGGACGAGGTGACGTGGAAGTCGCGCGATCCAGCCAGAGTCAGAGTTCCGGCGCTGCCGGAGGTAAATGATTGGCGCGATTCGATCGCGAATATCACAATCTATGGCATTCGATAAAAAGAAATTTATTGCGCGATTCGCAGAAGAGGCGAAGGATCACATAACCCGCCTCAATGACGGATTTCTTGCGCTCGAAGATAACCCCCGCGATACCGAGACGCTGAATCAGGTTTTTCGCTCTGCGCATACGATCAAGGGTTCCTCTCGCATTCTCAGTCTGAAGGAGATATCGCTCCTGGCTCACAAGCTGGAGGATACGTTGCATGCGCTGCGAGACGGTAAGATCAAAACCGGTGAGCGCTTGTTCAACCTGTTATTCAGAACCCTGGATGTTCTTGGCGACATGGTGGATCTGGCAGCGGCGAGTGAGCCGATTTCGATCGACACTGCAGATATTTGTGAGGCCCTGGAAATGGCAGCGGTGGGGCAACCCTTTACTGTCCAGGACGGTGGCGCGACAGGGAAACGCGAGGGGACGGCGGCGCGGCCGGCCGACGCGACAAAGGAAACGTCTGCGGCCTTGTCGGTTGAGGCGTTGCCGGGCGTAGCTGAGCCGGCAGTGTCGGATGGCGCCGCGGTCGACCCGCAGGGCGTGGCGTCGCCACGGTCGGCGAAACCCGAGGAAACGATACGTATACCCACTTCCAAACTTGATGAGACCGTGAAGTTGATGGGTGAGATACTATCAAATCACGGGCGTTTCCGACAGCTTTCTCTAGACTTATTCGACCTCGAAAAATCCACACGACACTTCATGGAGCTTGTTCGCGCGCATGCGGAACGGCACCAGGAACGGAATGGCGACTCGCTGGAAGTGATCATCAAGGCAGAGGGGCTGTATAACGAAGTACGCGTATTGTCGTCGACCACACGCGACATGGTGAGCGTTCACAGCCTCTTGACCGATGGTCTGCGCGAGAAGGTGTTGAAGATGCGCATGCTGCCGTTATCCACAGTACTGGGTACGTTTCCGAGATATGTGCGAGATATCGCTACCTCCAGCGGTAAAAAGATTGATCTGGTCATCGAAGGTGCCGACACCGAAATGGACAAGAAGGTGATCGAGCAGCTCGGCGATCCACTCATGCACATGATCCGAAACAGTGTCGACCATGGCATCGAAATGCCGGACTGCCGACGTCAGGCCGGCAAGCCCCAACGGGCAACACTTCGGATATCCGCATGTTACGAAGGCGGCAACGTGTTGATCGAGGTAAGTGATGACGGTGCCGGTATTGCGGTCGATCGTGTGCGTGAGAAGGCGTTGAAAAAGAAGCTGTTTGATGAGGATCGGCTTCACAGCATGTCCAAGGCAGAGATCATCAATTTGATCTTTCGTCCGGGATTCAGCACGAGTTCGATTGTCACTGATATTTCAGGTCGCGGGGTGGGGTTGGATGTTGTCAACGATTATATCGTCGAGCAGTTGCAGGGATCCGTTCACGTGGAAACAGAGGAAGGAAAGGGTACGAGCTTTTATCTGAAGGTGCCCGTGACCCTCGCGGTGATCCGAATCATGTGTGCGCGCGCCGGCGCCATCAATGTGGGTCTGGCCGTAAGCGCCGTCGACGAAGTCCTCAAGGTGAATTCGAACGAGATAATTGAGGTTGTGAACAAGAAGGCGATTCGCTTGCGCGAGAAGATCATTCCGGTGATCCACCTCGATCGCGCGCTGCGGCTCCCGGAACGTTCAGTCGGTTCGAGCCGCGATGTGTTTGTTGTGATGCTGTCGATGGGTAAGGATAAGCTGGGGCTCGTCGTTGATGCATTGGTCAGTGAGGCTGATATGGAGATCATGTCATTGCCGCCGCATCTCGACAACAACGAGTTGATCGCCGGCGTGTCGTTGTCCAGCAAGGACGAAGTGGTGATCATTGTGCATGTGCCGAAGATCTTTGCGCTTGCCAGAGAGCTTCATGAAGAGAAAAAGCGGAAACCGGCACACGGCGGCGAACAGCGGGCGCAGCATATTCTTGTAGTCGACGACTCACTCAACACACGCGAAATCGAAAAGAGCATCCTCGAATCCTACGGGTACAAAGTCGACCTTGCTTCGAACGGACAAGAGGCGTTCGACAAGGCCTGTGGTTTCAAATACGATCTCATTGTTACCGATGTCGAGATGCCGATTATGGACGGGTTTTCTTTCACGGAGAAATTAAAGAATGAAAAGCAGTATCAGAATACACCGGTCATCATTGTCACATCGAGAGATAAAGAGGAGGATAAACGCAGAGGAATCCAGGTCGGCGCCGACGCGTACATTCTCAAGGGCAGCTTCGACCAGTCGAATTTACTGTCGACGGTGCAGAATCTGATCTAGCCCCTGTTCGAACAGGGTTTCGAAAGGAAATTTCAAATCACAGGCATTTGGGCTGATTTTTTTCCAGATTTATTTGGGATTTGGGTTTTGCGATTCGGAATGTTCCCCGATCGGACCTTTTCGCGCGGGGGCGATCCAGCCGCCTATTCGCCGAAGCAGGCCGCAATGTCACACCACACCACGCTCACCCCATGGGATTGAAGCACCCCACGGGCACGCGAGCGTTCCTTTCCCTGATTTCTTCGATTTCTGCTGTGAATTCATCTCGACCCAGCGGGGATCTTTGCGGACAGATCCGCTTCCTTGTCGTTGGACTTCTAGTCGATGGACTTTTGCCGCTGTCTTCATTGTATTGTGGCGCGCTTGCCGCACGTTATGCACGATCACGTAGATTCGCTACGACCACATTATTCGGAGGTATATGGAAACATTTGATCCAGGCGATAGTGATTTCTCCGGGCAGATTCAGCAACGGGCGCAGCTGCAGAATGCCGGCTCACTGCACAGGATTCATTGGCTGATCATCGGTGCTTCCCTGGCACTCACCATCGCGGCGTGGTATGTGGCGAGGTCTCAGGTACGGGAAAAGATTCGCGAACGATTTCGAAATGAGGCCGGAGACATTATCGAACTGATCTCGGAGCGAATGGCAAAGTACGAAGAGGCGCTGTGGGCAGGTGCGGCGGCGATTCATGCGAATGGCGGTGACATGTCGCCGCAGCAATGGCGGAGGTTCGCCACAAAACTGCGAATTGAGCAACGATACCCCGGCATCAACGGCATTGGAATCGTCAATCAACTGGCACCGGAGGATGTGCCGGCGTTTATCGCCGAGCAGCGATTGGAACGCCTTGATTTTTCAATTCATCCACCGCATTCGGAGAACGAATATTGGCCAATTTTATGTATCGAACCGATCAAGACCAATTGCAAGGCACTCGGATTGGACATGGCGCACGAACACAATCGACTCACTGCGGCAAGGAAAACCCGTGACAGCGGCGATGCTCAGATTACCGGTCCCATCGTACTGGTGCAGGACGACGAGCATACGCCGGGTTTCCTGTTCTTTGTCCCTTACTATTTGCGTGATCTGCCGGCGTCGTCCGAAGCGTCGCGTCGCCGGGACTTTGGCGGGCTAGTATACGCTCCGTTTATCATGAATAGATTGATGCTCGGCATGTTGCGCAAGGAACGCCGCGATCTTGGTATTCAGATATCAGATGCCGATACGTTGTTGTACGACGAGCATAAGCCGGGCGAACCCAATTTTGATCCGGATCCCCTGTTCCAGGATAATTTTGAGATACCGTTTTACGGACGCATCTGGCGATTCGATATTCGCGCAGGGAGTTCTTTTCGTGCGGACGCGGCCAGTCGTCAGCCATTACTTATTCTCTTGTTCGGTATTATCATCGACATCATGCTCTTGACATTTTTCCTGCTGCTGAACCGGGCTAACCGGCAGTCCGTAGCGTTCGCGGATACGATGACCACGGCGTTTCAGTCAAAGACGATTGCGCTGCGAGATAACGAACTTCGGCTGCGTGCGGTCATCGAGAATGCCGCAGACGGTATCGCATTGTTCGATCACGAGCAGGTCATCGAGGACTTCAACCCCGCCTGTGAAGCATTGTTCGGCGTCACGGCAGCCAATGCGGTCGGCAAGAAGATGACGACGTTTTTTCCGGTCTTGACGCGCGGGGACTTTCGCGATTATATGAACACCCGTAAGTCCGGCGATGACGAAGGACAGGTAAGCAAGAGCCGTGAGATGAAGGGGTTGCATGAAGACGGGAGCGAATTCGACATTGACCTGCAAATCAGAAATGTTCGGTTGCCGGACCGAGTCTTGTATATGGCAACAATCCGGAACATTACCGAGCGCAAGGCATCGGAACGCCGACTTGAGCAGTATACGCACGAGTTGGAACGCAGCAATGACGATCTCGATAACTTTGCGTATGTCGCGTCGCACGACCTCAAAGCACCGTTGAGAGTAATTGATAATGCGTCCGTGTGGCTCGAAGAGGATCTCGCGGAACATTTCAACGCGGATACCCGCGAGAGCATGGCGCTCCTGCGAAATCGGGTTCGTCGAATGGAAAAACTTCTGGACGACTTGCTCGAATATTCCCGTGCCGGGCGTAAGCTCGACGAACGCTATAACGAGCCGATCAACGGTAATGTCCTGATTGAGAATGTGGTCACTCTGGTATCCGCGCCCGATGGTTTCCGTATCAATTCGAGTGCCAACTTTCGCCTGATTGAGGTGAATCGGATGCCGCTGCAGCAAATTCTGTTCAATCTTATCAGCAATGCTGTCAAACACCATCACAAGACGACTGGTGCGATCGACATCGACCTCGATATCTCACAGGACGACTATATATTTGGCGTAGCGGACGATGGTCCTGGTATCGCGGTCGAGTTTCATGCGCAGGTATTCAAGATGTTCCAAACATTGCAACCGCGAGACAGAGTTGAGGGCAGCGGTATGGGGTTGGCGATGGTGAAGAAAAATATCGAATTGTTCGGCGGCGCGATATATTTACAATCCACGCCGGGGGAGGGAAGTCGTTTTTATTTTTCATGGCCGCGCGTACAGCGCATTCACGTACCCGGAATGCACTCAGTTGCAGGGACGCAGAGTTGATGATGAATAGCAGGGCATTGACCATATTGCTCGTAGAGGATGATGACGTAGATGCGGCACAGATTGTGGATGCATTCACGGCCGCGCGCATTGCGAATCCTGTGTTATGCGTTGCCGATAGCGCTGCTGCACTCAATCTCTTAAGGAATACCTCAGAGTCAGGTGCAGAATGCCGGCAGTGTCTCATCCTGCTCGATTTAAAATTGCCGCAGATGGACGGCCTCGAGCTTCTAAAATCGATTCGTGGCGATCGCGCTTTGAGAAAAACAATTGTATTTGTCCTTACATCGTCGAACAACGACGCCGACCGGGATGCGGCGTATCGATACAACATCGCCGGATTTATCAGAAAAGATAACGTCGGTGCTGAATTCATCCGGCTGGTGGAGTTAATCGACTGCTACCTGCGAATTGTCGAGTCGCCGTTCGGCGGACCTTCGGCCTCGGGTATGGGGCTCAGCCGGCGTCCCCCAAGCTTCACGGCTTCGGACAAACCGGTCTCCGTCCTGCTTGTTGAGGATGATGACGGCGACGCCAAGGCGCTGCGTCGCGCATTCGCAAGGGCACGAGTTGCGAACAATATATATCGTGCGCTCGATGGATATGAAGCGCTTGATATGCTCCACAACCGACATGCATCCGTATCGTTGCCGCAGCCGATATTAGTGCTTGTGGATCTGAATATGCCAAAGATGAACGGCTTAAAATTGATCGAAAAACTGCGAGTCGATCCGGAGCTATGCAAGACCGTCGTATTTATACTCACAACGTCGCGCCGCGACGAGGATAAGGATGCGGCATACCACTTGAATATCACAGGTTATATCACGAAGAATGCAGCAGGTGAGGACTTTCTGAACGTGGTCGCGCTATTGCATTCATACTGGCATCTTGTCGAATTGCCGCGGACATCTGTAACCGACGCCAGGAAATGACACCGGACGCTCTACGCATATTGATCGCAGACGACGATGCCGGTGATCGGAAAAATTTACGCCGTGCAATTCGTACGGCCATGCCGGAATCGGTGGTGCGGGAAACCGAAGATTTTGAGTCGGCAAAATCGGCATGTATCGAGGAGAAGTTTGATTGTGTGATCCTCGATTATCGCATGCCCGGGCGGGATGGATTGGCAGGTATCGCCGAATTGAGTAAGCAATTTCCGTACCTTTCGATCATTATGATTACTGGACAAGGCGATGAGACCGTTGCCGTGAAGGCGCTGCAACTCGGCGCGCAGGATTACATTCCCAAAGACCATATAGATGTCACATCGATTCGCCGCATCGTAGAGCATGCGGTGGAAAAGACTGCGATGAAACGTGAGTTGGACCGGCAGCGCCGGGACCTCGAAGAGTTTGCCTACGCCCTTGCTCACGATCTCAAGGCGCCCGTTCGCGCCGTTCGCGCCTTTACGCAAATGATGGTGCGTGACACACTGGCGCAGAAATTCGAGCGACTGCCTGATCATGAGGCGACGATAACGCGGAATTCGGACAATCTGGTCATCTTGGTAGACACGCTGTCGCAATATCTGAAGGTGGGCGGCGATGTGCGATACGAAACCGTGTCGTTGGCAGGTGTGCTCGACGATGCATTGCAAAATCTTGCCGGGGACATAAAGGCATCCGGCACGCGGATTTCCAGGGGAGACCTGCCGGACGTATGTGGCAACGCGTCGGAACTCACAAGGGTATTCCAGAATATCATCGGCAACGCGGTGAAGTACAACAGGTCGGAGACACCAGAAATTACCGTGAATGCGTCAATTACCGGCGCGATGTGTAGCTGTGCCATTGGCGACAACGGCATAGGCATCAGGCAAGCTCATTTCCACACCATTTTCAAGCCATTCAAGCGATTGCATGGCAATTCTGAATACCAGGGCACCGGGCTGGGTCTGGCTTTCTGCCGAAAAATAATCGAGGCCCATGGTGGTGAAATCTGGTGCGAATCCGGTGCGGAACAAGGCACGACGTTTCATTTTACCATTCCGCTATCAGCAAACAGCCAATCCGGCTGACCGTGCGGTGTACGGCCCGCCTGTATCGTCTGAGTGTCAATATGGATTGGCCCCGGTTAGACCTGCCGCAGCATCAGATTCGCACGCGCCTCCACTATGGTGTCGGTGCCGGCGACCGACTCCTCAACCTGTGCAGGCTCCACGCCCCAAATCTCCTCGGCATACTGTTTGATCACGCGATCGGAACTGAACTTGCCGACCCTCGCCACATTGAGAATCGCCTTCTTGTTCCATTGGTCCGGCTTGCGATACACCCTTTCCACATGCCTTTGGCAGTCGGCATATGCCGGCAGGTCGGCGAGCACGAAATACTGATCTCCGTAATCAAGCAGGGATTTCTTGATCGGCTTAAACATGTCCGGATCATTCAGACAGAAAAAATTTGAAAATGTGAGATCTACGACCCGGCGGATCTCGCTGTCGCTGTTGTACAGGGCAATCGGGTCGTAGCTGCCGTTGTTGCGGTGGGCTTCGATCTTGTCTGCTTTCAGACCGAAAATGAATATGTTCTCCTTCCTGACCTCTTCGAGGATCTCGATATTCGCACCGTCGTATGTGCCGACCGTCAACGCGCCGTTCAATGCGAGTTTCATGTTCCCGGTGCCCGACGCCTCCATCCCTGCGGTCGAGATTTGCTCACTCACGTCGGCAGCCGGGATAATCGATTCTGCAAGAGAAACACCGTAATTGGGAAAAAAGACGACTTTGATCTTGCCGTCGATCTCGCGGTCGCGGTTGATGACGTTGGCAACACTGTGGATAAGTTTGATGACCAGTTTCGCCATGTAATAGCCGGGAGCTGCCTTGCCGGAGAATATGAATACGCGCGGGACCATGTCGAGCGTAGGATCCTCTTTAAGACGATTATATAGCATGACGATATGCAAGACGTTCAGCAATTGCCGCTTGTATTCGTGAAACCGCTTTATATGAACATCAAAAATAGCGTCCGGATTCACGATCATGTCGAGGTCGCGTTTTATGAGACTTGCCAGATGGACCTTGTTGTTTCGTTTGATTTTTCCGAATTGTTCACGTGATGCTTTTGCCTTTGCGACCGACTCCAGCGATCGCAAGGTGTCCAGTCCGGTGATCCATCCGTCGCCGACGATCTCTGTTATCCACGCGGCCAACTCCGGGTTTGCCTTCAGTAGCCATCGTCTCTGCGTGATACCGTTGGTCTTGTTGTTGAACCGCTGCGGAAAGAATTCGTAAAAATCCCGAAACAGGTGTTTCTGCAACAACTGTGTATGCAGGGCGGCAACGCCGTTGATCGAATGGGAACCCACTGATGCCAGATTCGCCATGCGCACTTTTTGTTGTGCCGTTTCATCAATTAGGCTCATGCGCGACAGGCGGTCATTGTCACCCGGATAGGCCATCGAGACCTGCTCCAGAAATCGCCGGTTTATCTCGAATATGATCTGCAGGTGTCGCGGCAGGTCCTGCCTGAAAAAATCGACCGGCCACGTCTCCAGCGCCTCCGGCAACAAGGTATGGTTCGTGTAGCCGAATACGGCGACGATTTGTTCCCAGGCTGTCTCCCACGGCAGTCCGTGATCATCAACAAAAACGCGCATCAGCTCGGCCACGGCGATTGCCGGATGGGTATCGTTGAGCTGTATAGCGACCTTCTCGGAAAACCGAGAGAAGTCGCTGTTGTACGCCTGGAAGCGGCGTATCATATCCTGAATCGATGCCGCCACGAAGAAGTATTGCTGCCGGAATCTCAACGATTTCCCACTGTGGTTATTGTCATTCGGATACAACACCTTGGTGAGATTCTCTGCTTGAATCTTGTGTCGCACGGCCTCGATGTAGTCCCCCTGATTGAAGTCTTCGAAATCAAATTCTTCACTGGCTTTAGCAGACCATAAGCGCAGGGTATTCACGTTGTCACAACCGAATCCGACGATCGGCGTATCGAACGGGACCGCCACTACATTAAATGTGGGCCGCCATTCAAATCTATATTCACCATCCGCCCAGCGTTCTTCGACCCAACCTCCGTATTGCACGGGAAATGCGTATTCCGGTCGTTCAATTTCCCAGGGATTGCCGAAGCGGAGCCATTCGTCGGGTTCTTCAACTTGAAACCCGTCACGAATTTCCTGCCGGAATATCCCGTAATCATAACGCAGGCCATAGCCGGTGGCCGGCAGGCTCAATGTCGCCATCGAGTCCAGAAAACACGCGGCCAATCGGCCCAGGCCGCCATTGCCCAGGCCGGCATCGACACCAAGTTTGCAAAGATAGCCCCAGTCGATATCAAATCCTTCGAGGGCATCTTTGCACTTCTGATCGATGCCGAGATTGATAATATTATTTGCCAGTGATCGGCCCATGAGGTACTCAAGTGACAGATAGTACACACGTTTGACGTTGCCGCGATGATACGATTGTTGAGTTGCTATCCACTTGCCCACCAGAAAATCGCGAACGGTCATGGACAACGCCAGATACCGATCCCAGTCCGTAACGGTGTAGCTGTCCTTAGCCAGGGTATACTTCAAGTGTCGGGCGAAATTTGTTTGTATAGTCTCTTTATCCACGTTGAAATTTTGCCTTTTTTTTATGATTCAGCCGATTGTTTTTCGGCACGTGCAGGTTTGATTAAAACGAATTGCGACGATAATGTGGGTCTTGCGACATTGAAGGATTCTCGGTGATATCCATAGCTCATGTCGCAAGTCCGGATAACATCGGTCTGCGTTCCAGCCTGAATTATTCGCCAATACGCAATTGAGAGCACGGCACTTCACACATATCAAGGGGTCAGTACGGTATCGGTTGCATGCCAGATTTAGAGGGGCGATTAGCAACCGAAATTTTCACTGTCTGCTCAATACGATAGGTGCGCCAGTGGCGTGCGCTCAATACGCTTCAGGTGACTAGATATGTCAGGAGCCCGTCGACCCCGTCGCGTAAACAGTAGACCGCGTAATCCGACAATACAATGATGTAAAAACACAGGAGTAAAAGAATCATGGCAACGAAGAAAAAAACCACGACCGCCGGTCGCAAGCGCGTCACATTTCAAATCGCGAATGACAGCGGCAAGGACGTTTTCCTGGCCGGCTCATTCAACGATTGGGATCCGGCTCAGAAACAATTGAAGGACAGCAACGGCAACGGATTATATACCGTAACCGTCTTGCTGCCGAAGGGCGAGCACCAGTATAAATTCGTGGTCAATGGCGAGTGGCACGTCGATCCCGATTGCGACAACTGGGTGCGGAACGACCTCGGGACGTTAAACAGTGTAATCGACGTAAAGTAGAGCCGATGATCACCCGCGAGGAAATTGCAACCGGCTCATTTTTGACCTGTAATATGTGACTTACACAGTACGAGAAACGCGGTTCCCATTGAAGGAACCGCGTTTTTTTGTTCGCGAAAACATTGTGCAAGGGTACGAAATGGTGAGAAAGAAAAAGAAGAATCCCCGAATCCTTATTGTGACACCGGAGATCACCTATCTTCCGAAAAATATGGGGAATATTGCCAACTATCTTGCTGCCAAAGGCGGTGGCTTGGCCGACGTCTCGGCAATGTTGGTGGGGTCGTTGTACGACGCCGGCGTCGATGTCCACGTGGCGCTGCCGAACTTCCGTAAGATTTTTAACGTGAATGTCGGAAATCTGATAAACCAGGAGTTGCGGATCTACAAAAACAAGGTGCCGGACGAGCGTATTCACCTTGCCGAGGACCGTGTGTTTTACTACCGCAACCAGGTTTATGACGATGTCGAAACAAATAATATCAATATCGCTCTGGTATTCCAAAGGGAAGTGATCAACAACATCATTCCAAGGGTACGCCCGGATCTTATCCACTGTAACGACTGGATGACCGGCCTCATTCCGGCCTTGGCGCGACGGTTGAATATTCCATGTCTGTTTACGGTACACAACATCCATACCGTCAAGCTTACAATGGCTGAGATCGAGGACCGCGGTATCGATGTTGCGGAGTTTTGGCAGAATCTCTACCTGGAAAGAATGCCTGCAAATTACGAAGAGAGCCGGGGCGGCAATCCTGTGGATCTGCTGACCAGCGGTGTATTCGCGTCACATTTTATCAATACGGTCAGCCCGACATTCCTCAAAGAGATCATTGACGGGTATCATGATTTTGTCCCGGATAATTTAAGGTCCGAATTTGTCAACAAGGGACGCGCAGGCTTCGCGGCCGGAGTATTGAATTCTCCCGGCGAGAGTTACCATCCGTGTGACGACAGTGCGCTATGCAAGACGTACGATCATGCGACGCATGTCGCCGGCAAGGCCGCAAACAAGGCGAAGCTTCAGAAGGCGTTGGGGCTGGCACGCGCGCCGGATGCACCATTGTTTTTCTGGCCGTCACGCCTGGACCCGATGCAGAAAGGATGCCAGTTACTTACGGATATTCTTTACCGCCTGACCGAGATGTACCGCGACGATAAGATACAGATCGCCATAGTTGCCAACGGTGCCTATCAGAAGCATTTCAGGGATATCGTGGCGTTTCACCGTATTCACAATCGCGTCGGTATCGCGGATTTCAATGAGGCATTGTCGCGGCTGGCTTATGCCGGGTCTGACTTCATGTTGATGCCTTCGCTATTCGAACCCTGCGGCTTGCCGCAAATGATCTGCCAGAAGTACGGCACAATGCCGATTGTACACGATACCGGCGGTCTGCACGACACTGTGGTTCACCTGGATATCGCCACCAACCGGGGGAATGGCTTTGTCTTTCGCGACTACGGCGCGAATGGCTTGTTGTGGGCGTTCGCTGAGGCCATGCGATTTGCGCGCCGGCCTGCGGATCTCAAGCATCAGCACATAAGCAGAATCATGAAGGAAAGCGCAGAGCGCTTCAATCACGAAGTCACGGCACGACGTTACATGAGGCTCTACGACGAGATGATTGCACGGCCCATGTAGGGCCCACGCAGGGTACATGACAACCACATCAGATACACCAAAATTCGTTTCCGACGATGCTTACCTAGCTCCATACGCTGATGTCATTAAGGCGCGCCTGCAGCGGTTTCAGTCGCTCACGGCCGATATCGAAAAACATGCAGCGTCGTTGGGCGCGTTTGCCTCGGGCCACGAATTTTTCGGGCTGCATCGCAGCGGCACGGAGTGGGTATTTCGTGAATGGGCGCCGAATGCAGATCGCATAACGATCGTAGGTGATTTTTGTTCCTGGGATGCAACGGCCGGCATTACGCTGGAACGCTGTATCTCCGGCGGAATCTGGGAGGGAAGGATTCCCCGCGACCGGTTACGGCACGGTCATCTGTACCGCCTCCATATGGAGTGGCCCGGTGGCCACGGGGACCGCCTGCCCGCCTATGCACGGCGTGTGGTTCAGGACCCTGAATCCAAAATTTTCAATGCACAGGTATGGGATCCGCCGTCGCCATACCATTGGAAAGAGTCGGATTTCCAGGTCGATCACGCTCATCCGATCATCTACGAAGCCCACATCGGAATGGCGCAGAGCGACGGTAAAGTCGGGACGTACGACGAGTTTACCGAGAATATTCTGCCTCGCGTGGTCGCCGCAGGCTACAATACACTACAGCTAATGGCCATTCAGGAGCATCCGTATTACGGCTCCTTCGGTTATCAGGTCTCGAATTTTTTTGCGGCATCGTCGCGCTACGGCACGCCGGACCAGTTGAAGCGGCTTGTCGATACGGCACACGGTCACGGTCTCGCTGTTATCATGGACCTTGTTCATTCGCATGCAGTGCGCAACGACGTCGAGGGACTGTCGCGGTTTGACGGCACCGAATACCAGTACTTTCACGCCGGCAGTCGTGGCTACCATCCCGCCTGGGACTCGCGATGTTTCGACTACGGCAGGCGCGAAGTGTTGCACTTCCTCCTTTCGAACTGCCGATATTGGCTTGATGAGTATCGTGTCGACGGGTATCGCTTCGACGGTGTCACAAGCATGCTCTATCACCATCACGGCCTCAACACGGCGTTTACGTCGTACGAGCAGTATTTCGGCGCCGATGTGGACGAAGACGCCATATGTTATCTCACCCTGGCAAATTCACTGATCCACATGCTCCGCAGCGACGCGATTACCGTTGCCGAGGACATGAGCGGTATGCCCGGTATGGCCGTCACCAACGAACACGGTGGACTCGGATTCGATTACCGCCTGGGAATGGGGCTGCCGGATTTTTGGATCAAGCTGGTAAAAGATCGGCGCGACGAAGACTGGCACGTGGCGGAGATCTGGCATGAGGTTACCAATCATCGCCAAAACGAAATGGTGATCAGTTACGCGGAGTCGCATGATCAGGCGCTGGTCGGTGACCAGACGTTGAGTTTTCGCCTGATGGGGGCTGCGATGTACGATCAGATGCGGATCGACAACAAGAGCATCGTTATTGATCGCGGCGTTGCATTGCACAAGATGATTCGTCTTATTTCACTGGCTTGCGGCGATGGGTATTTGAATTTTATGGGCAATGAGTTCGGTCACCCGGACTGGATCGATTTCCCGCGAGCCGGGAACAACTGGTCCTACCACTACGCCCGCCGGCAGTGGGGACTTCGCGACGATCCCGGTCTGCGCTACTACCGTCTGGCCGCATTCGACTGTGCCATGATTCATCTGGCGCGTTCGCACCGCCTGCTGTCAACACCACGGGCGCGTCTATCTGTAGAACACGACGACGATAAGATGATTGCATTCGAGCGGGGCGATCTGCTGTTCATATTCAATTTTCACCCGGACCGGTCTTATTCAGATTATGCGATCCCTGTGTCGGCTGCACAATATCGCCTCGTACTGGACAGTGACGATACCGCATTCAGCGGGCATGGCCGGGTACAGCCGGGTCAGACTTACGCGGCGATACCTGGCGGCAGTTCCGTTAATGCCATTCGCGTCTACATCCCCACCAGAACCGCATTGGTTGTGCGTGCAGATACGGCAGCGACCAGGGCCGGTCCTCGCCTCGGGTCACCTGGCTGATGCAGGCGGTCATATTACCCTGAAAATGGCGCGACGCATGGTGTCTATACGGTGTTCGGATTTTACGAGATTCTCGATGGCATTGAGCGTTTCGTCATCGAGTCCCAGCAACTTACCCGCCTGAATTACGGCATACCGTTCGTCGACCGCATACCCGTCGGCACTGGACATCTTGATCGCGTCGTACAGGATCTGCGGAGCTGTCGCTGCAGGTTCCTGCAGCGCTGCGAACTGTTCGGCAAATTGAATGGCGAGAAACGTCCGGTCTTCAATGATTCGTCGCCACTCGGTTGTGATCGATTGCGGTACGTTCATCGCCGGAGCATAATGGTCAAGGAGCCATCCGCGTTCGTCGTCGGAAACCTCGCCGTCTGCGCCGGCAATGGAAATAAGTATTTTGCCATACGCCAGCAAATGTTCGTACTCGATATCCGAATAGCCGTAAATAGAGTCGTAGTACGGCGTGAGTTGTACTGTTTCCAGGTCCTCGGAAGGTGGCGTGGATACCGGCTGGTGGCGTCGGAAGACGGCGATACGAAACGATCGTGCTCGGTCTTCCATTTCGACCACCTCTTCGATTGCCGACGTAATGCTGGTGTTTACGTTTAGCAGGCGTGATGCGGCCTGCACTGCATTCCGTTCCTCTTCGGCGTAATCGCCGTCAGCCCGCGACATCCGAATCGCGTCGTACAAGATCGCCCGACTGTAGCGTATGGGGATGTCGGTAACGATTTTTGGAAGGATTTTCCGGAGATCACCGTGGCGGTAATCGAATGCCTTAATTTTCCGCAGCAATTCGCCATCGACGCCGATGGTACCACCGAAATGATCGACAAGCCAGCGCATTTCGCGGTCGGACACGGTTCCATCCGCACCCGCTATCGTGAGTAACGCATAGGCGAGATTACACCATGTGTCCGCATTTGCGCTCGTGAAACCATATAGAATCGCCACGGACGGTCGTCCTTTAATCATGTCTTCAGAAGCCGGCGCCATCGTTTACTCCAATCTGCTTATACGTCACTGTTTTCGGCATTGCGTATGAACCGTACAAAAAAAGTTGATCCTTTCCCGGGGACGCTGTCGCACCATACTTTGCCGCCCAACCCCTCTGCCAGTTTCTTTACGATGAATAACCCCAGGCCGTTCGAGGGTTCGCCGCCGGTCGGTCGGGCGCTGAGCTTTGCGAATTTCTTGAACAGATGTTGGCGGTCGCCGTCGGTAATTCCGGCGCCCTCGTCGGCAACATGGAAGGTAACATGGTCGATTGAGTCGTTGACTGCAATGGAGACACTGCTGCACGGCGGCGAATACTTTATCGCATTCGATACCAGATTGTCAATGATCTGATAAAGAGACTGAGGATCCCCGTTTACGAGAACCTTCCGATCTTCGACGTGAATGTCGACCTTGATGTGCTTGGCCAATGCATGTTGCTGAAATGCATGTGCCACGTCCCGCACGATGGCTGCCAGGTCCACCGTTGTCGTCCGGCTGTCCGTATGATGCCTCGCTTCCACCTCGCTTAGGTCAAGCAGGCTGTTGATCAGCTCGACACTGCGCATGGATGTTCGCGCGATCACACGCAAGAATCCCGAAATTTCGTCGTGTGCCGGATCTGATTTTGCGAATGCATCGGACTCGAACCGCTCCATAATGAGTTCGGTAAAGCCGCTGATTACGGAGAACGGCGACTTGAGGTCATGTGCGGCGATGCCAAGGAGTTCGTCTTTTTCCCGATTCAGCTCGCGCAATTCGTTGTTTAATTCCAGGGACTCCAGCTGCAATCGCCGCAGTTTAATGTGGATGCCGGTGCGAACCAATACATCTTCCATTTGAATCGGCTTGAGGATGTAATCCACCGCGCCGAGCTTGAGGCCTTTTACACGGTCGGGGAGTGATGCGCGGCTTGACAGAAAAATGACCGGCGTGCCTGCCAGCGACGGCATGGATTGCAGTGTCGCGATGGTTTCGAAACCATCCATTTTCGGCATTTTGACATCGAGCAGGATAAGATCGGGCCGGTTCTGTTCCGCGACCTCCAATGCTTCGACCCCATTTGCGGCCAGAAGAACCGTATATCCGGCGTTCGTAAGAATGGTGTCCAGGAGCAGGCGGTTATCACGACCGTCGTCAACTGCTAGTATGGTCGGAGCTATCGTTGCGGTGCCGGTTCCATCGTAATTGTGCATAGCCTCATCACCGTTGTGCTTGACCCTGTAGAACGGTAGCCAAATTGCTCATGCAGTCTGCGTCGATCAGGGCACACTTGACCAAAGTCGAGTTCGTCGTGGTTGCCGCTTGCTGTTTTCGCGTGCTTCTATAAGCCGTCCGCTCAATCGATACACGTCGTTTGGCGCGCCGGGATCCGGCGACCCGATTGCCCGAAGGATCTCGAAATCGGGCCCTGTAGACCAGAGAATGAGCAGCTCGGTTGGAACAAGATGCGTTCGGATGGCGCGGGTTGCATCGTCGTAGCAGGGATGCCCCGGCTTCAGGATCGATTCCGCTGTGCCGTCGCACCAGTCAATCAAATACGTAAGTCGGTATTGTACGTCTACGAAACCGGCATGTGCGTTGCTGTACAGATCGCGATTGGTCACCGTCAGCTTCACATCCTGCAAATCGTACACCTTCCCGCCGACATTCACCGTTCCCGAAGGGGTTTCGGAATCCAGGATCACATTGACGACCACCAGCGATTTCAACGATCCTGTCAGCCCGTCATAGCTGGGGCCGACGAACCGCGCCGCGACTACCGGCAGATCGGGCGGGGGGGTAGCGTTCTGGGCTGTTAGGTCGGGCGCGAGGACCACGAAGCACGCGAGTAAGAACACGGTGCATTGCCACGGCAATTTTCGTGTCGTAGCGCGATCACGCCGCGGTGGGACGCAGGTAGTCATACGCGGTCTCCTTGGTGTTGGGATCTTTTCCGGCGAGGTTGTGAACGGGAAGCCATGTCGTGGGCAACCGTGCCAACAGACTGTACCAAGATAGTGTGGTCAGCGCCGGAATTCAACAGGCATGACAAACGAACAATCGCGGCGGCGGTGGCCGCGTTTCTGTATGCCGCTCAGGTGCGCGCCGTTTTGTTCCGGCGACGCTTCCACGACTCGTACTCGGTTAGATTGCCCGGGTAGTCATGGATGCCGTCTGTTGATATTTCGATGATCCGAGTGGCCAGGCTATTGATGAACTCGCGATCATGGCTAACAAAAATAACCGTTTCCTCGAACAGCGTCAGCGCATAGTTCAGGGACTCGATGGATTCAAGGTCGAGGTGATTTGTCGGTTCGTCCAGCACCAGCACGTTGCCACCTTCAAGCATCATGCGCGCGATGATCAACCGTGCCCGTTCACCGCCGCTCAATACGGATGTTTTCTTATGCACGTCCTCGCCGCGGAACAGCATCTTTCCCATGACGGCGCGCAACTCGGTTTCGGTGATGCCTCCTGGCGAAGCGAACTTCCCCAGCCAGTCTATCGCGACGGCTTTCTCGACAAGTATATCTCTGGCGTCCTGAGGAAAGTAGCTTATGCACATACTCTCGCCGCGGATTACGTTACCTTTGTCCGGTTTCACAAGGCCGGAAATGATCTTCAGCAGCGTTGTTTTTCCGGCGCCGTTGGTGCCGATAATACCTATTTTTTCGCCCTTTTCTATGGTGCATGAAAAGTCTTTGAACAGCGTATGGTCATAGGACTTTGCGATTCCCTCACATTCGATAACCTTGGCGCCGAGCCTCTGCGCAGGCGTGAACCGAATAAACGGAGAAACGCGCGAACTCGGGCGAATATCGTGCAGCTGGATCTTGTCGAGTTCCTTTTGCCGTGACGTTGCCTGGCGTGCCTTACTCGCATTGGCGCTGAAACGGTTGATGAATTCCTTCAGCTCCGTCATGCGCTTCTCTTTGCGTGCATTTTCCTTTCGCGCCCGCTCCAACGCTACCGCTTGCGCCGTCATGAAATCGTCGTAATTTCCATTGAATTCCCGGATCTCCTGGTAGTCCAGGTCGGCGACGTGCGTGCACACCGAATTGAGAAAATGTCGGTCATGGGAGATGACAACCACGGTTCCGTGATGCTGATTGAGCAACGTTACCAGCCAATCGCGGCTCACCATGTCCAGATGGTTGGTGGGCTCGTCCATCAGCAAGATGTCGGGACTGGCAAACAACACCTGTGCCAGCAAGACGCGCAATTTGAAACCGCCGGTCAGCGCGCCCAGTGGCTCGTGGTGCACGGGTTCGGATATTCCGAGTCCCTCCAACAGCTTTGCCGCGTCCGCTTCCATAGTGTAACCGCCGACATCTGCGAACTGTTCCTCGACGTCACCAATGCGATTGGTCTCGGCGTCAGTCAGGACCGATTTGGTATAGAGCATCTCGCGTTCCTGGTGGATGGACCAGAGGCGGGGATTTCCCATATATACAACATCCAGGATCTCGTTTTCCTCGTATTGGTAGTGATCCTGTCGCAGATAACCCAGCGAACAATCTTTTTCCGTATAAACGTCGCCGGTGGTGGCGGTGAGCTGCCCGGTCAATATTTTCATAAATGTTGACTTGCCGGATCCGTTCGCACCGATTAGGCCGTAGCGGCAACCCGGCCGAAACTTTATGGAGACATGTTCGAACAGCACCTTCTTGCCGTATCGCATGGCGATGTCGTCGGCAGCGATCATAGTATTTGTCCTCGTTTGAATTGGGGATTCTATCCGGCCGGAGTGTGTACGCACTGCCGGAATCGGAAATTCCGGGCGCATAATCTACGCGGTTGCAGGCTTGATGCAAGCCGTCCGCGGCGCAGGAAAGTTCGTCGTACCGGCAAAAAATTTCCGCGGCTCGATTGAACCGGCATCGAAATCCTATATATTCTTATAAAGATTTAATGGTTACCAGGAGCACAGGAGCGTTTTTGCTGTGAAAATTGCGTCCAGGACCCTGCATGGTTTGAAGATTCTTGCGTATGTCGCAAAAACCACCAGATCAGGCCGGGTGGTGCCGGGGCGTAAGATTGCGCTCCAGCAGTCGATTAACGAGCCGTACCTCGAGCAGATCATGCTGGCGCTTAAGAAAGGTGGCCTGGTCCAGACGGTCCGCGGCCGGCATGGCGGCTACCGCCTTGCGCGTGAGCCTGCTGCGATCACGGTTCTCGACGTAATCGAGATTTTCGAAGGCGTTATTCAGTTTGTTGATCATGGCGATGACGGGGCAAGTGGATCTGCCGTGCCGGAGCACGCAGTCATCGATACGGTCTGGTCGGAGTTAGCCCATGGTTTTCGCGATGCAGCGGCGCAAATCACGCTGGCGTCCATCGTCGATCGTTGCCGCAGTATCGAACCAGACTATGTGATTTAAGAAAAGGTAAGCAAACCAGTCCAGTGCCTGTGTTATTCATGTACTCCGCGGCGAGACGTGTTGTCGCCACAGAATTCCTTGGATCACGCAGGCCAAAACCCAACCCGGGCCCGCATCCGTTTCCATACTCAGGAACGCGAGTGGTTGTTCGAAAGAGGTCGCCTGCCGTTTTGGCAGCATACCTGTTTCGGTGGCTGCGACCGGGGCAAGCATCGGAGGCGTCTCATGAATGTATATAGCGACATCACAAAATCCGTAGGAAACACACCTCTCGTTCGGGTAAACAAGCTTAACGACAAGGGGCACGCAACGGTTTTGGCGAAGCTCGAATTCCAGAATCCCACGTTCAGCGTGAAGGATCGTATCGCGGTAAATATGGTGGATAGTGCCGAGGCGGCGGGAAAACTGGGTGAAGGCTCAGTTATTATCGAGCCGACCAGCGGCAACACCGGCATCGGTCTGGCGTTTGTTGCGGCGGCGCGCGGTTATCGGTTGATCATCGCCATGCCGGAGACCATGTCTATCGAACGTCGTCGCGTGATCGCTCATCTCGGTGGCGAGCTGGTACTCACACCGGGTGATCAGGGGATGAAAGGCGCGTTGGCCAAGGCCAGTGAATTGTGCGATCAGACACCGAACGCCTTTATGCCTCAACAATTTGAAAATCCGGCAAATCCCGATGTGCATTTCAAGACGACCGGCCCGGAGATCTGGAATGACACCGAGGGCAAGGTAGACATACTTGTTTCCGGCGTTGGTACCGGGGGCACCGTCACAGGCGCCGGACGATTCCTGAAGAGCAAGAACCCGGATATAAAGGTTGTCGCCGTGGAGCCGGCTGCATCGGCTGTGATTTCCGGAAACCCGCCGGGAAAACATATTATACAGGGGATCGGCGCCGGCTTCATCCCGGGTGTGCTCGATACGGATTTGCTGGATGGTGTAGAGACGGTCACCGACAGTGATGCGATCGAAACGGCGCGTGCGCTGGCGAAAAGCGAAGGCATATTGTGCGGTATCAGCTCCGGCGCAGCAATGAAGGCAGCGCTCCTTATCGCATCACGCGAGGAAAATGAGGGCAAGACCATCGTTGTGGTGCTGCCAAGTGGTGGTGAACGCTATCTCAGCACGGCTTTATTCGAATAGGTTCGGTATGACTGCAAATAAAGGCAAAATAAGTGAGTGGCAAGCCGCGTTGGCCAACAAGGAAGCCGAAGACATTGTAAAATGGGCCAATGCCGAATTCAGGGGCAGGGTGGCGTTCGCCTCGTCGCTCGGCCTGGAAGACCAGGTGATCACCGACATCATCGCCACGAACGAACTCGATGTTCCGGTACTCACGCTCGACACCGGCCGGCTGTTTCCCGAATCGTATGATCTCATTCAGAAGATTAAAGATCACTACGGAATCGATATCCAGGTGTTCTTCCCTGATGCGACTGAAGTCGAAGCTATGGTTCGCGAGCACGGTGTCAATTTGTTTTACCACAGTGTTGAGAACCGAAAGCTGTGTTGCGGTGTTCGCAAGATTCACCCTCTGCAACGGGCGTTGTCGGATGTCGATGCGTGGATAACCGGCCTGCGGCAGGAACAGTCTGCCGGACGCAGCGACACGCCGGTGGTTGAGTGGGATGCCGGCAACGGGCTGGTAAAAATCAATCCGTTGGCAGCGTGGTCGGAGGATGATGTCCGCGCCTTCGTTAGCGACCGTAAGGTACCGTACAATGTTCTGCATGATCAGGGTTATCCCAGCATCGGATGTTCATGCTGCACGAGAAAGATTGAGTCCGGAGAAGACATTCGTTCTGGACGGTGGTGGTGGGAGACGGATAATCGCAAAGAATGTGGCCTTCATGTGGTTGACGGCAAGCTGGTCCGCAGCGTCGGCGGGCCGGCGTAAAATGGTGCCCGGCGCAGGGTTGCGTCTGGCGACGGTACGCAACACTGCGCAACCCAATTTGTTTGATAAACGCAAATAGTTGCATCATCAAGGTTTCAGAAAGGATCGATGGATACATACAGTCTTTCACATCTGGATGCGCTCGAATCGGCGTCCATCCATATCATGCGCGAAGTAGCGGCAGAGTTTCAGCATCCGGTGTTGCTGTTTTCGGGCGGTAAGGATTCGCTCTGCATGCTTCGCATTGCGGAGAAGGCGTTTCGTCCTGCCAAACTGCCGTTTCCGGTAATGCATATTGACACAGGCCATAATTTCCCGGAAGTGATTGAATTTCGCGATCGCCTCATTGGCTCGATGGGTGAGCACCTGATCGTTCGCGGCGTCGAGGACGCGATCTCCAATGGCATTGCCGTTGAAACAGCAGATGGCGACGTGAGTCGCAATCGCCTGCAAATACCAACGTTGTTGGCAGCGCTGGAAGAATTCAAATTCGATGCTGCGTTTGGCGGTGGCCGCCGTGACGAGGAAAAAGCGCGTGCCAAAGAACGGATTTATTCGTTCCGCGACAGCTTCGGGCAATGGGACCCCAAGAACCAGAGACCGGAATTATGGAATCTCTTCAACGGCAAGATTTTTTCGGGCGAGAACATACGGGTCTTCCCGATCAGTGATTGGACCGAACTTGATGTCTGGCAATATATCGAGCGTGAGAAGATGGAGATACCCAATATCTATTTTTCACACCAGCGTGATGTGTTTTTTCGCGACGGGCAGTGGCTCAGTACGGGACCCTATATGAGTCCGAAAAGCAATGAGACCGTCGAGAATCGGACGGTCCGATTTCGCACAATCGGCGATATGGTGTGCACCGGTGCGATCGAGTCGACAGCGACGTCGGTCGCGGATATTATCGATGAAATTGCCGTGTTTCGGGTATCCGAGCGAGGCGGCCGGGCTGATGATCGATTTTCAGAAACAGCAATGGAAGACAGAAAGAAAGAAGGATATTTCTGATGCAGGCCGACATAGAGAATGATAGCAATTCGCCACAAATCGAGCTCTTGCGGTTTTCGACCTGCGGCAGTGTCGACGACGGCAAGAGTACGTTGATCGGACGTTTGCTGTATGACAGCAAGTCGCTTTTTGAAGATCAACTCGAAGCGTTGGAACGATCCAGTCGATTGACCGGCGACGCCGACATCAACCTGGCCAACTTGACTGACGGGTTGCGCGCTGAACGCGAACAGGGCATAACTATCGACGTTGCGTATCGGTATTACGCCACGCCGAAACGCAAGTTTATCGTTGCGGATACGCCGGGACATACGCAATACACTCGAAACATGGTAACCGGTGCATCCACCGCCAACCTTGCCGTCATTCTGATAGATGCGCGTCACGGCATCATCGAACAAAGCCGTCGGCACAGTTTCCTTGCCTCGCTGCTTGGTATTCCGCACCTCGTCCTGTGTGTCAATAAAATGGATCTGGTGGAGTTTAGCCAGGACCGCTTCGAGGAAATCCGCAGCGAGTTTGAACAATTTTCAACCTTGCTCGATATTCGTGATATCACCTACTTTCCGGTTAGTGCGTTGAACGGGGACAACGTGGTTGAGTTGTCCGGGAATATGCCGTGGTACAAAGGTCCGCCGCTGCTTCAGTTTCTGGAAAACGTTCACATTGCGAATGATCGAAATTTCGCGTATCCCCGGCTTCCTGTGCAATGGGTGATTCGTCCGCGTTCCGACGAATTTCACGACTTCCGTGCGTACTCGGGACAAATTGCCAGCGGCGTATTTCGCGTTGGCGACGATGTCATCGTGCTGCCGTCTGGTCGGCGGTCCAAAATCAAAGAAATCAAGCAATTCGAGGACTCTGTACCGCTGGCCTACACACCGATGTCAGTGGCCGTGGTGCTGGAAGATCAGATCGATGTAAGCCGTGGTGACGTCATCGTTACGACCGACAGTATTCCGTATGTTACAAACGAGATCGAGGCAATGGTTTGCTGGATGCACGACCAACCGATGTTGTCCGGCAGGAAGTACGAGATAAAGCATACATCGAGAAGTACCAAAGCGATTGTAAATGAACTCATGTATCGTGTGAATATCAATACACTCGGAGAAGACTATCGGGCTGTCAGCCTCGCACTCAACGAAATCGGCAGAGTGAGAATACGTACGCAGCAGCCCATGATATTCGATGAATATCGGAAAAATCGAAACATGGGCGCCTTCATTCTTATCGATGAAGCAACCCACGCCACTGTGGGCGCCGGGATGATTTGCGAGCCAGCGAAAGAGATTCCGATGCCGCAATACGACGGTTATGTCATTTGAATTCGCGGGTCCTGCACAAGTTTCTCGAGCTGCACTGCAATACGCACCCGCAACAGGAATCGAATGAATGATGTCCGCTGGTGTCCGCCGCGGAGTGCCTCGTATCCCAACCATGAGTAAAACGATCACTACTCTCCACGTTGTCGATCTGCAAGTGCCCGCAGAGGGCCTGCGTCTTGCATCCGGCGAGTATCTTCCTGCCGTTCAGGTTGCTTACGAGGCTTACGGGGAACTCAATCAGACACGCGACAACGCCATATACATCTGCCACGCGCTGACCGGCGACGCTCATGCCGCCTTTTACAACGACGAGTCCGACACTGAGCCAGGATGGTGGGATCCGATAATCGGTCCCGGGAAGCCGATCGATACCGATCGGTATTTCGTCGTCTGCGCGAACATCCTCGGTGGTTGTAAAGGGACGACCGGTCCCGGGTCCACCGATCCCCGGACCGGGAAGCTCTATGGCGCCGATTTCCCGCTGGTCACCATCAAAGACGTTGTTAATGTTCAGAAAAGGCTGCTGGAGCAACTCGGTGTTCCCGGATTATACTGCGTGATCGGCGGGTCCATGGGGGGCATGCAGGCACTGGAATGGAGTGTGGCTCACCCCGATTTTGTCAGGAAGTGTATCTGCATCGCGTCTGCAGCTAATCTCTCGCCGCAAGCACTCGCATTCGACATTGTCGGGCGCCAGGAGATCGAAAGCGATCCGGACTGGCGTGACGGTCGCTACTACGAAAAGGACACGACGCCGGCGAAAGGTCTGTCTCGCGCCCGGCAGATCGGGCACATCACCTATCTGTCGTCCAAATCCATGAACAGTAAATTTGGGCGCGAGCAGAAAGAAGATACAGAATCCATACAGCCAAGTAAATTTTCGACAAATTTCCAGGTAGAGTCCTATCTTAATTATCAGGGAAATAAGTTTGTAAAACGCTTTGATGCAAATTCTTATCTATACATAAGTCGCATGATGGACATGTTCGATCTGGTTAACGAATACGGGTCGATGGCGGCGGCATTCGAGCGATCAAAATGCCATTATCTCCTGATTTCAATCAGCTCGGACTGGTTGTTTCCGATGGCGCAAATGCTGGAAATCGTTTCCGCGCTTATTGAGAATCGTAAAGAAGTGAGTTACTTCCAGCTCAATTCACAGAGCGGCCACGATGCGTTTCTTATCGAATACGACGTGCTCGGAAAGGGGGTAGAAGCATTTCTGCACGACGAAGTTTTTGAACGCCTACCGGAATCTGTGAATCGGATGGACTTCGATCTGATTTCAGGAATGATCGATGACGGCACCCACATTCTTGATGTCGGCAGCGGCGGCGGTGAGTTGATGTGGGCGCTGCGCGCGATGAAGCAGATTTCTGGTATATGTATCGATCTCGACTTCGATAAGATCTGCGAGTGTATGCACAAAGGGCTGCCTGCGATCCAACTCGATGCCGAAACCGGACTCGAATTAATACCGGACGATGCCTTCGACGGCGTGTTGCTTAATCAGACGATTCAACAGCTTCGCAGCGCGCTCCAATCGATCAAGCAGGTCATTCGGATTGCCGCAGCGGGTGTCGTCGGCTTTCCCAATTTTGCCTATTATCCCTACCGTTTCGAGCTGTTCCTCAAGGGGCAGTTGCCGGTATCCCGCTCCTTGCCCTACGAGTGGTACAACACGCCCAATATCCACCTTGTCACGATCAAGGATTTTCGGGAACTTTGCCGACGTCATGATATTGTCATTGGCGAGATTGAGTATGTGTCCGAAAACCTGTTCGGCAAAATCCTCATAGCATTCGGATTCGTGAATCTCGGCAGCGAACGCAGCCTTGTCAAGATTTGCCGCCCAAATCCGAACACGTGATTTGCACCTCTGCGTCCACCGCCTTCCATTTCCGTAAGCTGATACCGGGCCATATTCAAAGCAATTAGGAGCGCTTCCTAAAGCCTCGAATCCCGTGAATTTCATTACTCATGACATTCGGACGATGATGATACGTGTGCCCGAATTCATGCTATGGTATCAGAATTAGGCTGATTCGGTGTCTCATTTTGATCCATTATGGGTGTTCTGAATTGCGTTAAAATGCAATCTAATTACTTCTTTATCAACGGATAAGGGTCAATTGTGTTGCGTTGGCGTCTCATGTGCTATGTCGGTAGCTGTTTTCGTAAGCCGTCGTGCCGGCCAGCCCCCGGCAGCATTATTTGACACAGCTCATCAACGGAGGAGGAGCAACGCCATGAAACATTCTACCAGCCATCACAAACGCAGCTTAGCCCCTGTGAAACTCGATAACCTGATCCCACGAAATACCGTCACCGGCGGCAAAGGAAAGGCTATATTCGGTATGGCGCCCGGAAGAGACCGATTTCGGGGCCGACGACCGGAGATGTAGTCACCGCATGCGATCGGTTCAGTCTTTCGTTAAATAGATCTTCATCAGCTTAATCACCAACCTCCCATGCTTCCGGCTCGGATTCCTTCGTGGATTCGGGCCGGAATTTTTTTGGGTATAACGCAATCGCTTCAGCAGTTCGGTAGGCGTCGTGAATGCAATCGCCGATCCCGACGCCCCGATAGGCGTTGCCGACAACATACAGTCCTGGCGTGCAGCTAACGCGTTGTTCGACTCGGCGTACCCGATCGATGTGGCCGAGGTCGTACTGGGGGCTTCCGTTATGCCAGCGAAACAGGCGTTGATACTCACTGTTGCCGGAGATGCGGAGACTGCGGCGTAATTCCGCATCCGCGTGTCGGATGATTTCAGAGTTTGGAGCGTCCAGTATCGAATCCATTCCGTCGCCGCCAATGAATGCACGTAGCAACAGCTTTCCAGCCGGCGCGCGATGACTGAATTTTCTCGATGACCAGCTGCAACCGGTAACGATTCGATCCGGTGTACGCGGCGTAAGATAACCCGTGCCTTCGTGAGATAACATGTAGTCGCAATCCGCGGCGTCGTAGACAAGTGATACCGTTGCTGTCGAGGCATATCGTATCGATGACAACTCGGCTGCCAGCTGCGCATCCACGCCGCGCAGGATTGGCCCGGCTCGCATTGCCGGAATGGTCACCACGACGGCGTCGGTGATATGGCTGCCGCTGCTTGTGACTACATGGAATTGACCGTCGACCTGCTCCACTGCTTTTACGGTTTCGTTATACGAGATCGAGACCGGTAAGCTCTTGCACAGGGTGTCAATGAGATCGCCCATTCCGTTTCTCAGGCTTACGAATAGTGGCATTGGCGTCGTGCCATCCTGGTTGCGAGCGGCGGTACGTTCGGTGCGCATGCCACGAATGATGCTGCCGTAGGCGTGCTCCAATTCTATCAGTAGAGGAAACGTGGCTGCAACACTCATGCGGTCGGGTTTTGCGGCATAGATACCTGCCAGCAACGGTTCAAAAATGAGATGCAGCGCTTCAAGCCCGAAGTGTCGTTCGACGAAATCGGCCAGCGATTCATCCTCCGGACCAGACTCCGGAGGATGCATGTACTCCCGAACCATTTTTGTCTTGATGGCTGAGGAAATGACCGGCGAAGCCAAAAGCGTAAGGAAACGTGTCGGGACGCCAAGGCGGAGGCCGTCGGGCAGCGGATGAAGTGTGTCGTTGACACTGAGGTTCAGCTTGCCGGCCCGCTGGTGCACCGCAAGCAAACTATCGGCCAGGCCGAGATCGCGACAGAGGTTCAACGCCCAAGGCTTGCGTGTGATGAAGGAATCCGGTCCACCCTCGACGATGAAGGACCCGGTGCGTTCAGTTATGATCTTGCCGCCGGGCCGGGCCGATTTTTCGACAATCCTGCATTGGCGTCCCGGAGAGTTCCGGTGGATAAAATACGCCGTTGCGAGTCCGGTGATACCGGCGCCGATTATGGTAACGCATGCCATGGCATTATCGGCTAGGTGGTGTCCACGCCGGCGACTGGCGCCGCCGGATTCTTCCGGCGGCCGAGGCGGTGAACGATGTCGATCAGGGCGGCGACATGTGCTTCCGGCGTGTCCTTGTGAATCCCATGGCCAAGATTGAAAATATGCCCGTCGCGATGTCCCAC
>JAJFLQ010000105.1 GCA_021772615.1 Verrucomicrobiota bacterium
GACGCTCGGCCAAAGCGACCGCTGATGTGCAAACGACGGCGAGAACCGAGCGTTCGCATATCAATGCGAATCTACTGCGGAGCGAAGCGGAGTCAGTAGCATTCGCATTGTTCTGGCGCGAGCGAAGCGAGTCGCCAGAACAAGTGATTATCCTAACAGATTAGCGCTTCATAACTCTCTCCTGCACTGCATCATTCATTGATACAGGCGACACGTTCCGCTTAACCGGACTGTATCGTAGATCGCCGAACTTGCAACGTACATGCCGCACAGCATTCCGCGAATAATCGTGATATCCGAACAGGCGACACCGCAACGGTACGCTAGCAGCCTGTCGGACTTTGGACACGCCGACTGCGAAAACGACAGAATCGGTTCATACCATGTTCCTGGTCACCGCGCCTGTGATCAATCACACCCGCGACAACCAGATTTCGGAAGGTCGTACGTTGTGTCGAATTTGCGTATCTTTCGTTCGCCCGCGGAACCAACATCGGATCCGATCAGTTCCAGATTTGCGTGTAGGTCGTCATGCGCTGTCGGTACGCCGTTAAACGTCGTTACCGTCAAACTGCTGACGTTGTTGCCAAGCCGTGCAGAACAGCGTTCGACGGTCCACGACGCGGCATCCAGGAAATCGCCGAGCAACGGAATCAGATCCGCATTGATGTCCGTTTCGGGTGCGACAATTTCTACGGTTCCGTTATTTCCACGCTGCGAAGTTGCACTGACGATACTGTCGTTTGACGGGATGAAATTATCCGTAATGATCGTGATTGCGCCGCCATCGCCGGCGAACGCCTGGGCCAGGATTTGGCTGTGATTCAAGACAACATTCGTGGGGTCAATGAAGATGTCGCCGCCGAATCCGGTACCGTCGGCGACACTGGTCGTAACCTGGCTGTGCGCGAGATAGACCAAATCTTGCGCGAAGACATTGACCCTGCCGCCTCCGGCATTGACGGCGTCCGTCGTGATCGCGGCATCTCCGATGATTTCAAGCGAGGCGACCGGATTGTTGATCGTGCCGATGTTGATTCTGCCGGCGCTTCCGGCGTGACCATCACTGATACTGCGCGACGAGATTTGAGCGCCGGAATGCAAACCGATGGCGCCACCGGTTACCTCGATCACTCCTGCCGTTCCTGCATGTGACGTCGAGGTGTCGATCCGGCCCCCGTTCGACAGTACCAACGCCTCGGAATGAATACGGATCGCACCGCCATCACCGGAAATTCCTCTGGCGGCAGACTCAATCGAGCTAGGGTGAATCACCGAGTTCATTGAAGCCGATGTGCCGCTAATTGCAATGCGCTGTGCGCTTGCGTTGATTTTTCCACCCTGTCCATTACCGTGCGTTGTCGCCCGTATTTGGCTGCCATTATGTAACAGCAGCGAATCGGCGATCACGGATATCGCTCCCGCGTTCGCATCGAAAAAAGATTCGACGGAAACAACCGCCGAATGATCGAGAACAACCTCTCCGGCAACATCGATGAGCACATCTCCGTTACGTTCGTCGTCCGGAGCACTGGTTTCAGCGCCGATCCGACTTGAATCGATATGGAGATTGTCGGCTCGTATGTGAATATCCCCAACCGCCGGCTCGGTGAAGGTGTCACCGCCCGGAAACATGAGGAGGCCTCCGGTGGCAATCGTGCTGTTCCGAATCGTCGCGGAATGACGAACGCTCACGTCAATTTCGCCGCTATGGAATTCGGAAGGCACGAGTATAGAGATTTCCGAAGCTTCTTCCAGCAAAAGGTCGCCGGCGGCAAGCTGTATGCTGGGATTTGCTTCCGGCCGTAAGAAGCCGGTATTAGCAGCAATACTCGTAATTCGGCTGAATTGCCGCACGATAATATTGTCTTCGGCATTGAGGGCAATGGCCGCAGCGCCAAATAATCTGCCGTCCTCGCCGTTAGCCGAGATGAAACCGTCCTCGACCACGATGTTGGCGGCCGATACGGCGGTGTTCCCGCCATACAGTCCGTTTCCGATGAAGAATGGATCCGACCCCAGAAATGAACGTTCTTGCAGTCGGAAGTCTCCGGTGAGCGACAGAGCAATGTCGCCACCAATCGAAGAGAATGAGAATCCGTCAATGTTCACATCAATACCGCTGGAATCGGTGATGCTGACATTGTCGGCGGCAATACTGACAATGCCTCTGCCGGATTCGATCGTCGCATTACGCTGGAGTATCAAATCGCTGCTTATATCGAGCGTGATACCACCATCGATGTTTCCACGCTGGTACAGAGCGCTGCCGTCCATTACCTCCATTTCGTCGGCAGAGATGATAATGTTGCCCCCCGCGCCCGTGCCACTTGTATCCGTGGACACGCGGCTGCGGTTTTCCAGATCGATGGTTTCCGCTGTGATGACGACGTCACCAGCGTTACCAGATGCGTGTGCGCCCGTGGAAATGCGGCTGTGAAGCAGACGCAGCTCACCGTCTGCGACGATGTCGATGTCCATCCCGTCTGCATCGGTCGACGATTGAGATGTAATCTCACTATTCGTCAGGCGCCAATCACCGGATTGAATGGCGACACCGATGCCGCCGGGGCCGTTGTTCGCATCGCTGATATGAACGTCCCGGAGGGATATAGCTCCAAATTCGGCAACTGATTCCGCTGTAAGCAAGGTGTTCGGACTATCCGATTCCCTGACGATTTGTCCCGGCGACGCGACGCTGACGATGAAAAGGTCGCCGCCGGGAATAATTGAGCTGGATAACAAATCGATGTCCCCGGCAATCAAAGCCAAAGCCCGACCGGGAAGTGTCGATAAATGGCTTCCGTCAATCGTTAACGCGGCCGGTTCAGAATCAAAGAAGCCAAACTCGGAGGGCGGATCCACGCTTAATACGTCGTCATTCGATAGAGTACCATTGAATCTTCCGTTTGTTCCGAGCCCGATATAATTGGCTGTGCTTATCGTGACCGCTCCGTTGATGTCGAGCGAGGCGTTCGGACCCAACATGATTCCTGCCGGATTGAGAAAAAACATTTCGGCGTCGACAATCTCGGAACGGATGACGCCGTCAATATTGGATGCTTCCCCGCCGGTGACCCGCACGAGGATATTGGTAATCGAAGGCGCACCCGAAAAGGTCGCGGTCTCTCCTGGATCTAGGCTGAACTGGTCGAAACTCAAGAAAAGGTTGTCTCCAAACACATGACCGAAGTCCGATGAAATCAAATACTCCGGCCCGGAGAGTATGTGGGACGCACCCAACGTGTCCCGAACAACAATGTTCTGCTGTGTCAAGGCCGAGTTGAAGCGGCCAAAACCGGTGAAATTCGTTACGAAGACTGCCTCGAGATCATTCTGCGTAATACTGTCTGCCGACACGGTTATCGCTCCATGATCACCGGGTGTTTGTGCCGTCGACGTCAAATTGACATCGCCGAACACCGCGAGAGATCCGGTTGTTATATTAATTTTCCCGGCCGGGCCGGGGGTAAATTCAGGATTAACCTCCACACTCCGGCCGGGAGCGTCGATGGTGATTGAGGATTCGACAGCCGGGAGTCTGTCTGAAATGTCGTGTGGAAAGTCAGCACCGACAAACGACTCGCCGCCGACGGTCAACGACCAGGAGTTAAGCGTGCCGTCGCCAGGCGCGTATGGATCCTCCAACCGGAGCGTCCAGACACCGCTGAGTGATTCACCTCCGAGTTTCGTGAACGATTCGGAGGGACGAAAGACTCCAGAGAACGGGGCCGATCCGGAATCAATAGCGATTTCGGCGGCGTCGTCAAAAGTCGAACCCGTGAAATTTTCGCCGATGTCGACCCTGGAAAAAAGCAGGATGTCGGTGCCTTCCGGACTAATCAGCCGGGCTTCGACATCCCAATCGAATGCGTGCGTGATATCCAGTGTCAAGCGAAAATCTGCGAATTCACGTCCGGTTGTTATCGCCGTAGAATTGCTGAAGATTCCGAAGGTGCTGGTGGCGTTTCGCCCATCCAGCGTCATCGAGGCGGCTGAAATCAAAATGTCCCCGGCGGCTCCCGCATGATGGGTACGGGTGTCGATCCGGCCGCGCACCAAGCTGACATGATCTGCACTGATCTCTATACCCCGGCCGCTAACTTCGCCGTGGGTTCGAGCGAAAAGAAAACTGTCCTCGATGAGTACATCTCCGCCAATTATTGTGATACGACCGCCGCCTTCACCGTCTGTATTCACGTGAGCGGAGTCGGTCAGGTTGATCTCGGCCAGCTCAGAAAAGGATTGAACATCGCTTATCGATTCCGAGTCGGCAACGTCACGGGACACTGTTCCGGATGAATCGACACCTATCAGCGTCACGTCGCCGCCGACCGTCCGAATTGTTGCATTCTCGATGTCTATATTGCCGGCGATTACCGAAACATTTCGGCCGGGATCTGCGCGGATGTTGCTTCCCTGTATGGAAACGGATGCGGGATTGTCACGAACGAATCCGAACGCTTCTACCGGTTCCGAATTCAATAGGCTGGCCGCAGGGGCTCCAGCGTCGAATCTGCCGCCGTTGCCCAATGTGATGTGATCCGCGGTACTGACATGAAATCCGCCGCTGATATCAATTTGGGCGTTTGGACCGAAGACGACACCGGCAGGATTCAGCAAATACAGGTCTGCACCCGAAATTTCAGAGCGCAACAGGCCGTCGATCGTCGAGGAATTACCGCCTGTGACACGGCTGAGAATATTCGTGATTGAAGCGGGACCCGAGAAAGTGGCACTTTGCCCGCCTTGGATATTGAATTGACCGAAGCTGTGGAAGAGATTGGACCCGTGAATCACGCCGAGATCGGCGCCGATAGCGTAGTCCGGGCCGGTCAGGGTCCGCGCCGCACCGACAGTACCGTCGGTGACAATCTGGGAAAACAAGTTGCCGCCGACGGTATTGAGTACGAACACAATCCATCCGAATCCAGCAATTGTACGTATTGAGAGTGTCTGACCGCCTTTTTCGTCCTATCTGAATCTACACTTCCATTTTGAGTACCAACATGATCGTTCTCGGGTTTTTTTCCCGCACGGCACTTCGGCAGCTGAGTTGACGATGCAATCCGTCCTCTTTCGCCGAGGCCGCCGACCCCTTCGTAGTCGCGCGTTTTTTGGAGGGTCGCAGTCCCCTGCGACCGCCGGGGGCAAGGCGTTCGGACGCAGAGGACAGCGTCCCTCCAGCAAGGACAGCAGGGCGCGGGACAGGCGCATACACAGCCAGGATGGCTATGCAACGGCGGGGCACAGCCATCCTGGCTGTAGCCTCCAGGATGCGCTTCGTAGTCGCACGTTTTTTGGAGGGTCGCAGTCCTCTGCGACCGCCGGGGGCAAGGCGTTCGGACGCAGAGGACTGCGTCCCTCCAGCAAGGACAGCAGGGCGCGGGACAGGCGCATACACAGCCAGGATGGCTATGCAACGGCGGGGCTGATGCGGTGTGGGTGAAGCGCGAGACGATGTGGATTCGCGCATCGCGGACATAATTTTTTGTTTTTCGTGAAGGGTGGATGGCTTCAGCCACCGCGGCGATCGATGCTGCTTGCAGCTACGCGTCAAGAATCTGTAAGCAAATCGTTTGGTGGAAGCGGCAGCGTGCAGCCACGTCTCTGTGAGACGTGCCGTACGTTACGTTTCTTCGCATCGTGTGGCACGGCTCACAGGCACCTACGCTAAGGATTCAGCTACGGCGTCCCGAGGAGCCGTGGCTACATCCGTAACGAAATTGATCTCGCGCAGAGACGCAAAGCCGCAAAGAAAAGGGAATTTTTACCGTGCTGTCTAACTCATGCACCGCATTTCGCCGGTCGGCGAAATGCGCGAATGTGTTCTGCGTCAGGTGCTGACGCGGAATTCGGTAACGTCACCATCCTGCATCACGTAGTCTTTGCCTTCAATCCGTAGCAACCCCGCTTCTTTTGCCGCACGCTTGCTCCCATATTGATCAACGGCATCGAACGGTGTAATCTCGGCACGGATGTAGCCTTTTTCGAAATCCGTATGGATCACCGCGGCCGCTTGCGGTCCCTTGGTGCCCTGTCGAATGGTCCACGCCCGTACTTCTTTCTTGCCGGCGGTTAGGTACGTAATGAGGCCGAGGCTGCGATAACTGGTTTTGATCAATCGATCCAGGCCAGATTCCTTCAGCCCGAGTTCCGCAAGAAATTCTGTTGCTTCGGCCGCTTCAAGTTGGGCGATCTCTTCTTCGATCAATGCACTGACCGGGACGACAAGGTCCCCATCCCTGGCTGCAAACTCCCGAACCTGTTTTACAAGGTCGTTCTCCATTTCGGGAAGATCACCGTCTCCTACGTTTGCAGCATAAATAACAGATTTTGAGGTTATGAATCGGTAGTCACGTATAGCCCTTACGTCCTCTTCGCTTAGTTCGAGCGTACGCATCGGCTGTTCATCGCCGAGATGCGCGGATACTCGCGCCAATACGTCACGAGACTGGCTCGCAGATTTATCTCCGATTCGAATTTTTTTGTTCAGCCGTTCAATCGCACGGTCACAATTTTCCAGGTCGGCAAGAATGAGTTCTATATTTATCGTTTCGATATCCGATATCGGATCAATGGCGCCGTCCACATGAACGACTTGATCGTCCTTGAAGCATCGAACGACATGCACGATCAGGTCGACATGGTGGATATTCTCGAGAAACTGGTTGCCACGTCCTTCGCCTTTCGATGCGCCTTTCACCAAGCCGGCAATATCGACAAACTCGATGGTAGCATAGATCTTCTTGTCCGGCTCTTCTATTTGAGTCAGTCGGTCAACACGCTTGTCGGGGACCGTGACGACGCCGATATTTGGCTCAATGGTGCAAAATGGATAATTCGCTGCTTCGGCGCCGGCTTTGGTGATGGCGTTAAATAGGGTTGATTTTCCAACGTTTGGCAGTCCAACCAGACCGCATGCAAGTCCAGACATGTCTCTTCCTTTCTATAGTCATATTGAAGGTCCATATACTTGCGCGCTTTTCCTGTTTTGCAATCTCAGCACCTTCGAATCTCCTGATGAGGTGTTTTTAACGTGGAAATCGGGTATTTTGCATCGACCACCCTACTGGTTCTTCATTTGTCGCTATCGGCTGTTGGACACTTCCAGGATCTGTTCCTGTGACACATTCCCGCCGTGACGATGCATCGGTCCCATCCGTCGATTCAAGTGGACATCCTATGGGCTAAAGTAGCCGTTGTTCCGGCCGGATTCACTATGTCAAACACCCGATATAACGCGTCACAGATTGCCGTATGTCTGTGTGCCGTGTGCCTCTTGCCCGGATGCCATCCTGGGGCGGACATGGGGAAACTGTTGTCCCATACACTGCCTGTTGATGTGAAATTCCGGACTGGGGATGATGTGGCTTGGGCGAGCCCGGAGCATGACGACACCGGATGGTCGGTAAGGCGCATACCGCATTTGTGGAAGGATGATCATATTCCGTATCCTGCCGACGAATTTACCCGAAAAGGCTGGTACCGAATTGCTTTCGATCGTCCCGCCGCCGAGGACATGGCGCAGGCTCAAGCCCTGTACATCGGCACCGTCCTCTCCATGACGGAAGTTTATTTTAACGGCCATCGGCTCGGGGCGAATATGCCGATCATGCAGGATCAGAACACGCTCTATGAGCATTCATACTACACCCCCTCAATTTACTCGATTCCAGACTCAATATGGCGCGACGGCCGTCAGGTGATCGCGATTCGGCAGTTTCAGCCGCTGGTCAGCGGTGGATTGCTGCAATACCCGATAGGTATAGGGCCGGCAGTGCCGTTGATGGAGTACCGTGCCGACATGCGAGGTAGCGAACTGATCGTTTACTACGTTAATGTCGCGCTCCTGGCCCATTGGCTGATGATATTTGTTTTTCTTGTTCCGCAGGAGTGCCGCAGGCCCGGCTTCAAGGCAACGCTTGCATTCCTTTTCTTCGCGTTGAATATCTGGGTGTTCTCGTATCCCGGGTGGGACGCGACCATCGCCAGGCCATTGGAATATGTATTCGGGAAAATTAAAATATTTTCGCTTGCGGCAACGATCTTCTGTATTCCGTTGATGCTGTATCAACTGCTGGGCATCCCGGTCCGCAAACGGATGGCGTTGTTGACGGTCGTGATTCTCTTGTGGTTCATTCCGGGCCATCTTCTTTTCGGGGTCGTGCCGCCGATATTGACACGATTTTCGATTTCAGTATTTTTCTCTCTTTCGCTGCTGTTGTGCTGCGTTCTCTGTGTCGAGGCGTGTTGGCATAGCTTCCGGAGCAGGAAGCTGGACGCCATCTGTCTTGGAATGGGGATCGCTGGAATTCTGGTTTTTAGCGGCTATGACTTTGCTCAGATCGTGCTTCCGTTTCTATCGCTTATTAACGCTTGGGACGTGCCCATCGGCCGGCCCGGCGATTTGATAAGTTTCACCCTGATCGGTCACTTTATATTCGTTAATGCGCTCGGCCTGGTTTTGCTCTACCGCTTTCAGGAGAAACAGAACACAATCCACGGACTTTCCGACAAGGTGATCACGGCGGAATCGGCCGAACGGTACCGCCTGTCGCTGGAGCTTCATGACGGTATTTCGCAGTCCCTCGAAGTATTGAAGCTGCAATCGGAGCTTGTCTGTGATGATTTCAAGGGTAACTCCGAGCTTGCCCAAAAGTTGGGCTCAATTACGCAAGGTATTCGGAATGCCATAATTGAACTCCGTCAAGCTGCCGGCCACATGCGGCCTATCTGGCTGCAGTCAGGAAGGTTTGAGGTGGGATTGCGTCGCTTCGTCGACGATTTGCGGTCACGCACGGAAAAAGACATTACACTTGATATTATGGGTGAGATCACCATGACGCCGCTGGCGGAAAATCATCTATTTCGGATCATACAGGAAGCAACACAGAACGCTCTCAAGCATAGCGGATCCAAACACATTACGCTTACACTGTCGCAGAAATCCGATCAGGTTCGTTTTCGTTGCCGTGATGACGGCCGTGGATTCACCGTCGGGCAGGCGGAAACGCAGCCGACTTTTCGGAGTCTCCGCGAACGAACAGACATGCTTCAGGGTACATGTTCGGTTTCAAGCGAAGCGGGGCGTGGTACGGACGTCGACATCGCGTTTCGGTGCTAGCGTCTGCTTTGTCTGGTCGTCGATCTTGGGCTTATAGTTCGCTTTGCAATCGTGCGGACTCAGCGTAAGATTCCTGCTATGAAAAACATTGTTGCCGTGGATGATCACAGCCTGTTCCTGGCCGGATTGCAGTCCTTGATCGAACGATATCCGGCGTGGTACTGGGAGGCGGGCTACAGCGATCCGCAAGAATTTCTTGACGATCTGGACGAGCTTGCGATCGATGTTTTGCTTCTCGACATTTCGATGCCGGGCATCAACGGCTTTCAGCTTCTCGATATTCTCACGGGTCGTGGTTGCCGATTTCCAGTGGTCTTCCTCACCGGATTCAAGCACCCTCTGCTGATAGCACGGGTACAAAATTCCGGTGCGAAGGCATGTATGCACAAGGACGATTCGTTCGAAGATTTGAGAGATACGCTGGATGCTGTCCAGCGTGGCGGGCCGTTCTACTTGAGTCACTCGCTGGACGCGATCGCCGATCCCAGCGTGCGCAGTTTAAGTCCACGAGAATTTGAGATTCTGGGATTGATTGCCAACGGAGCGTTGAACAAACAGATCGCTGCGGAACTCAACATATCTGTCGGCACAGTGATTACCCACCGTAAGCGGATCAAAGACAAGACGGGTGCACTTAACGCCGCCGATCTCGCCAAGCTCGCGTCCGAAATCGGCGTGATCTAGCAGTGTGTCCGGCTTCGGCACATTCCCGGTCCTGGGAACGCGTTACGGGCTAAGTCCTGCTGCTGTCAATAAACCATCGTCCGCCGTGATTTTGGATGTGATCAGCTCGTCCGCACGTCAGCAACTCCGAATGTCCCTGGAAGGGCGGACGGCCTCAGCCGCCGAATCCGCCATGTACCATACCGGCTCGCGAAGCCGCTCGCCCTCCAATCCGCCTATGACCATCCAGAGGCAATGATCGCAACACAATCCCTGGAGGCGGATGGCCCGGCCACCGAATCCGTCACGCCTCGGCCGCTGAATCCGCCACGTACCGTACCGGCTCGCGAGGCCGCTCGCCCTCCAAAATTCGCCTATGTCCACTCGCCAATATCTGTGTCCCCTCAATAGGATACACACAAGAGCGGACTACCTGATTTGCCCAAAAAAAATATACTTCTCACTCAGATACCACGTTACCGATTCACGCGATTCACCGCGTGAATGACTCAGGACAACATTATCAGGAGGGGAAAATGAAAAAGATCGCGCAGTCAATAATCGTGTCGTTATGCGTTGCCGTGGTGCCGGCAGTCACACTTAACGCCGGTCAGATCCAGGCAACCTGGAACGGTGCAACGAGTGGCAATTGGACGACGGACTTGAATTGGGTGTTCGATACCGCACCGGTGAATCGCGTGTTTCCAAACAATGACACCGCCAACAACGACTTTTTCAATGTTCGGATCGACAACAATGGTCCCGCCGCGTCAGTTGCTACACTCGATACGCTCGCCACGGTAGATAGCCTGGCGGTCGACGCCGATGATCGGCTCAATATCGAGGCAGGACGATCGTTAACACTGGTGCGCGACGCCGGGAGGGCAGGGAGTGGATCGGTTTCCAACGACGGGATTATGAATTTGACGGCGAACAACTCGTTCGCTGCGGACCTCCGTATCTCCGGTGGTGACGTCGTCCTGGGTGGCGCGGGCACGCTAACGATGTCCAATGTCCCGTTCAACAGGATTTTCGGTTCGACAGCGGGCGATCGACTCATCCACGATGTCGGCCACACGATTATAGGCTCCGGGCAGCTCGGGGTGAATCTCATGGAGATCGACAATCGCGGGACAATAACGGCGAATCAGACTACGGCGTTGAGTGTCGATCCAGACGCTGCAGGCATGACCAATAGCGGCCTCATGCACGCGGTGAACGGCGGGACGCTCGCGCTGGCTAGCGGTGTCTACACCAATACCGCCGGCGTCGGCAGCGAAGGCATGATTCGTGCCGACGCCGCAACGGTCAGCATGTCCAATGCGATTGTCACCGGGGGGAACCTGGAGTCGATCAATGGCGGTGTGATCAACCTTACAAACAGCTCGTTTCTGGATGGGGTCGTGACGAATACTGCCGGTGGCGTGCTGAACGGCGCTGGTGGCCGTCTGCGCGGTCAGGTCATGAATGCGGCCGGTGCGGACATCGTCATCAACGCCGGCGGATTCCTGGACCTACTTGCACCCAGCTCGTACACCAACGACGGCACCATTCAGCTTAATGCCAACAACAGCTTTGCGGCAGAACTGCGTGTTGTCGACGGCGATGTGACGCTGAACGGTTCCGGCACACTCGCGATGTCCGACAACGCGTTCAACCGTGTTTTCGGGCTCGGCGCCGATCCGCAGCTGATCAACGCGGCAGCGCATACGATCGCCGGCTCCGGCCAGCTCGGAGTGAATCTCATGGAGATCGACAACCGCGGGACGATTACAGCCAACCAGAACACGGCACTGAGTGTGAATCCGAACGGCAGCGGCATGACGAACAGCGGTCTCATGCAGTCCGTTAGCGGCGGCACACTTCGTCTGGAGGGCGGCGCCTATACCAATACCGCCGGCGTCGGCAGCGAAGGCATGATTCGTGCCGACGCGGCAACGGTCAGCATGTCCAATGCCGTCGTCACCGGGGGTAATCTGGAGTCGATC
>JAJFLQ010000106.1 GCA_021772615.1 Verrucomicrobiota bacterium
GTCGAGCCCAAGGCTCTTGAGCAAGGCGGCGCCGCGATTCGCAGATTGAGATCTGCGACAAAGCTCCGTCGCGACACCTGCGTCCCAGCGCCTGTACTGCGGATCGCGTATCATCGATAAACAATATCGATCGATCAGGCACACGCGCCGGCCGGCATGCGCAATAAACACCGATGCGATCAGACCGCCCGCCGTGCTGCCGATGATGATAATATCATATTTATCCATGGCATGTCGACCTTCGTCTGTGGCGTGATTCCCGTCGAGCTACTATACACGATCTCCACGACAATGCCCGCACTGCGACCTGAGGCGCAAAGAGATCCCACGCCAGGTCGCCAAGCGCCGTCTGCGAATGGCAATACAAAGATTCCGGTTTACTAGTATGCCCATGACGAATCGCTACGACAAGTGGCATGCCGGCGATCCGGTTCTCGATCGCTACACCCTGGACGCCTGCATCGGCGCCGGCAGCGTCGGACAGGTATGGACCGCGACGGACAGTGTCACCGGCGAACGGGTCGCGATACGGGTCCTCGATGAGGCGTTTTTGGCTGATCCGAAACACGCTGAATCCACACGCACAAAGGCCCGACTCTACCAGCAGATACATCACCCGAACCTGTTGCGATTCAGCGACTTCGGGCATCAAAACAACGCCGCTTTCGTGGTCACGGAATTCCTCCAGGGCATCACGCTGAATGAGAATCTGGTGTTTCTCCATCGCGCAGACGGCAGCTTCAGCCTCAGGGAGGCTGTGCGGATCGGAGCGGCATTAGCCGACGCCGTTGCCGCGGTACACAAATCCACACTACATCTCCATATCACGCCGCGGAATATATTCCTGTGCGAATCCGGAGTTGTGAAACTCATGGAGTTTGCGATTCCGCCTGCGGGTTATGTTTCCGAGGCGGACGCGCCGGAACCCGCGGCAGGTCCCTATTCTGCACCCGAGCTGAGCAACGGGAATCGTATTGCTGACCGGCTGGCAGACCAATACGCCCTTGCCTCTGTCATCATTGAAATGCTGCTGGACGACAACAGTATCACCGGAATGGAAGAATCGCTGCAACGGATACGATACCGCCACGGCAGAGCAATCTACCGCGTACTGCGCCAGGCCGTTGCTCCGAATCCGAAGGACCGACATGCGACAATGGCGGCGTTTTCGGCATCGCTCCAGCGCGGCCTTAAGCGCAGGACAGCCGTGAGGCGACTGTCGGTAGCAATTCCAATAATCGCGGCAGCCGTGTGTATTCTGGAATTCACGCCGTGGAGCCAGGCCAGGCTGTCGTCGTTCAAGAGTCGGTTTCGCGACCACGCGTTGACAAGCGCGGCGAAAGATGCTGAGGCAGTCGCACAACGTGCGCGACGTCAGTGGAAAGCCCTGCTCGCGGCATCCAAGATATCAGAACCCGCACCCGCCAAATCGGCCGATGAATGCATGACTACGGCAGAGGCCGCGATGGAAGAGGCGAATGACATCGCTGCCGCAACCGCGTTTCAGGACGCGACGAAGTTATACGAGACGGCCAAATCAATGGTACAGCGTGCGGTGAAAGTTCGCAGTGAGGCGCTGGAAAAGCGCAGAGAGGCGTATCAATCGAAACTAACGGTACAAGATTTGGCGGTTGCGCACAACATCCCACTGCCCCGGGACGTCGCAGCGGCCACGAAGTTGATCGTACAGGGTGACGAGGAACTCGACCGCCAGTCATTTTCAAGAGCACTGGTAATCTACACAGAAGCGGATGGACGCCTGGCAGCGGCAACCGCAGCAGCAATGAAAACGGCGGCGTTAATCACTGAGATCGCCGGCGAACGCGAACGCGTCGATGCAAGAGCCATGTTCTGGCGCGATATGGCGGCCACACTTCCGATTCCGCAGCCGGCAGAAATCGATCAGGCCGCCAAATCGGCCGCCGCTGGTGAAACAGCGGTGCAGGACCAACGCTACGAAGATGCATTCTCATTATACCAGGCGGCATACACACTCTACGACAACGGCATTCGGCAGGCTACCGGAGCGGCCGTTGTATTCGAAGAGATGAACCGATCCCGGCGACGGGCGGTTCACCTTGCCGAGGCCTGGAACGAACTCGTCGTGAGCGGATATGTCAGCGACAGCGATACCGGCACTCGGGCCTCCAACCTCCTGCAGCGTGGCAAGGAACTGACCGAACGGCAGACGTATCTACACGCCCGCGACGCCTACGACAAGGCCGCCACCCTGCTGCAGACGCGACTGAACGCCGTAAACGAAACGTACTGCGACGAGGCCATGGAGCGGCAGTCGACATGCCGCACGTTGGCTGCGGCGCTGTCGGAGCTACGAAAATCAATCGTCGGACGAGTGGAATCGGCGCCGGATGAGTACGAGAAGACCGTGCTGGACCGATACCTTGTATTCTGCGACACAAATATCTTCGATGCTTCGGACTGGGGACAGAAGGCAGCCACCGATCGAGCCGAAGCAGCGGAACTCCACGAACAGGAACAATACGCACTCGCCGCGTCGGTCTACAAGCGGGTCAATAAGGTTTATTCGGTTTTGACCAATTGGGCCACGGCCGCTGAGTCCGCGATTCGGCGGGAAGTGGAAGCCGAGCGCAAAGGCGAAGCGGTAAAATCCGCACTAGGCAATCTGGTGGATCGCCTGCCAACCGCGAGAGGGATGTTGGAATCCGGCGATGAACTCCTGTGCAAAGCGCAGGATCAACTTCTGGCAGGCGAGACGGCAACGTCATTAACTGTCAGCGAAGATGCCGAATGGATCTACGGCGTGGCGGCGGACGAGGCGGAGCGCGAGTTACGAGCACTGGCATCGGCACCCGGCGGCGATGCCGGATATGCAGACGTTCTGGCGAATCTGCGCGCAATTCGGCCACCCTCGGTGGTGACCAAGGCAAGTAATCCACCAGGGGACCAGGCGCGCGCACCGGTCGCCGTGGATGCAGTGATAGAAAAAGGTCGGGTGTCACTGAACGGTGTGACCTTGCCAGCGCACCCCCATGCCGAGGACATTGCCCGTGTCCTGGGAGCAGGACGGCCTTATGGCATTGACGCTGCCGGGCTGGTATACGACCACGCGGGCATTTCGATTTATCTTGACGATGACGACTCGAAAACGATTAATGAACTTCGCTTTTACTTTGTGGCGGATCATTCGTTTGGATGGTCGCCGAAGTCACCGTATAAAGGTCACTTGCGCATCGGTCGCCATCATTACGAACACGGCAACCTTCCCGCTGACGGGCTCCTGAATATGGCGCGGCGGTTGACTTTTTCGGGAGTACGCGTGAATATCTTCGGCGGTGTCCCTGGTCATCCCAACATACAGATCGCGAGACTCAAGCACACACATCAACTCGAATACGTGAGCATAACTTTCGGCCGATGACATTTCAGCGTATACATATTCCGACACATCACGGACGTTTGCGCCTGCGGCCGGCCAGAGCGCTTGTTGTCGCGATAGTGGGTTTTCTGGCCGCTGTGATGGTAAATTCGTGTCAAACAACGCGCGGTATCGATACTCGCGCAATAGGCCGCTATACCAATCCGGACACTGGCGAATTTATTGAATTCAAAGACAGCCGGGCATTTTTCTATGCGCTGAAGCTGGACCAGCACCCGATATCGCTGTCCAAAGGGCATCAGCCGCGTTTCGACCCAAAGCGCCCTTACCGAGGCGTATACAAGTTTGTAATGAACGGCCGAATACAACTGAGCGTTGATTCCGAGCACCTTGGTCTGTTCAAGGTTGAATTTTCGCATGATCGCAGTTATTTGATCGTAAAACACCGCCTCAGCGGAAAGCAGGCAACATTTTATCGTACAGATAACGGTGCCGCCACGCCGACAACCGGCAACCGGAGATAGATTTCATACTATGATTATTCATCGAATTACCGTATTGCTGTTCCTTGTGTTATGCAGTGGCGTCGTCTGCCTGGCCGAGCCGGAGAACAACGACAAGAAAAAAAATAATGGCAAGAAACCTGATCCCCCCAAGGACGAGCTTTTTGAAACAACCCACCGCATCATGCTGGGCGACGAAGAGATTGAATATCGTGCGACGACGGGAACCATCGTCCTGAAGAAAGAGGAAGGTGAGCCTCGCGCCTCTGTCTTTTTTATCGCTTATGAAAAAATCAGCGACGACGATGGAGACGATCGACCCGTTACCTTTTCCTTCAACGGTGGCCCCGGTTCTTCATCGGTCTGGCTACATCTCGGAGTGTTGGGGCCGCGACGCATCCAGATGCCGGACGACGGCACCGCGCCGCCACCACCGTACCAGCTGGTAGACAATGCGTACACGCTGCTTGATGTCTCCGACCTGGTCTTTATTGATCCGGTTAGTACCGGTTTCAGCCGTGCAGCCCCCGGTTACGATGCCAGTAAGTTTCATGGTGTCGAAGCGGACCTGAATTCGGTTGGCGAATTCATCCGGCTGTACACGACACGAAATCATCGGTGGCAGTCACCGAAATTTCTGATCGGCGAGAGCTACGGCACCATCCGCGCCGCCGGCCTCGCGATGAGGCTTCAGGACGCCTATGGGATGTATTTGAACGGGATCATGCTGGTGTCGACCGTTCTTGATTTTCAAACCATTAATTTTGCACATGGCAATGACCTGCCCTACTCTCTTTTTCTCCCGGCATTCGCTGCCACTGCGCGGTATCATCATCGCCTGCCGGCGCAAGGCGACAGACCACTCCCCGATTTTCTGGCTGAAGTCGAGGCGTTTGCACTTGGAGACTATAATGTTGCTCTCGCTCAGGGTGACGCGCTGCCGCAAGAACAACGAAAACGGATAGCGCAACGTCTCGCCGACTACACGGGATTGCCGGAAGACTATATAGAGAAGAGCGACTTGCGGGTAAACATATTTAAGTTCGCCCGGGAATTATTGCGTGAGGACCGAAAGATCATCGGCCGATTCGACAGCAGAATTACAGGCGTCGTGACCGATCCGATCGGCAGCGGCTACGAGTATGATCCGAGTTATACGGCGATTCACGGTCCGATCTCAACGATGCTGAATCACTACCTTCGTACGGAATTGAATTTCGAAAGCGACCTGACATACGAAATACTCAGCGGTAAAGTTCATCCCTGGAACTACGGAAAATACAAGAATAGATATTTACACGTGGCCGACCGACTGCACCGTGCGATGGTGCGAAATCCGTATCTCAAGGTGTTTATCGGAGCGGGCTACTACGATCTGGCGACACCGTTTTCGGTTACGAATTACACGGTCAACCATCTCGGGCTCGCACCGGATCTACGTGATAATATCAGTGTCAGCTATTACGAAGCCGGCCATATGATGTACACGCACAAACCCTCGCTGATCAAAATGAAATCGGACCTCGCCGCGTTCATCCGGGCAGCAGCGCCGCATTAACAATCGCCGCATGGATCACGTGTCTCAACCGTGACACCGGCCAACTCACCGACAATCGCTTTCGCAGCAGCAGCAGGGTCGGCGGCGCGTGTGATGGGCCGGCCTACAACGAGATAGTTCGAGCCGGCAGCGGCTGCGATACGCGGTGTTACGATGCGTTTCTGATCGTCGGCTGCGAACCCCGCCGGCCGAATTCCCGGCGTGACCACAGAGAACGCTTCGCCGCCCACTGCGCGAATCGCCGGGATCTCATGGACCGAGGCCACAACCCCATCCAATCCGGCATCGACGGTCAAAGCAGTGAGCCGGGCGACGTGATCACGTACGCTGCCGTCAATACCGCATGCCCTCAATGCCTCGTCATCCATACTCGTCAATACCGTTACGGCGATGACCTCTGTATCCGATCCGGCGGCGGCGCGGGCAGCAGCCTTCATCATTTCAGATCCGCCGGAAGCGTGCACGTTCACCATGTCTGCACCGATGGCAACGGCCGCCGCGACCGCGCCGGCAACGGTATTGGGAATGTCATGAAACTTCAGATCAAGAAAGAGCTTCTTGCCCCTCTCCTTGACGCGCTGCACCGCGGCATGACCGCAACGGGTAAATAACTGTTTACCGATCTTGTACCATTGAATATCCTCCGACAACGCGTTGATTAACAAATCGACGGCTTCGACAGTCTCGACATCCAGGGCTACAATTACTTCAGGTCGGCGGTTCATAGGCGGCGATCTCCCCTTTTACAGTTGTTTTCAAATTCGCATCCAGTACCCAGCGTATCCGCACGAGCAGGCTGATACAAAGCAATACAGGTATCAGCGCCAACGCGCGCATCCAGAACGGCATGAGGTAGAACAACGCGTGAAAGTCACCCAGCGACTTTGTAGACGTGATATACGAATCCATGGCAGACGAGAAAAGTAGCGCAATAAACGGCGCCAGAATCGAGTAAAATATGATCAGACGTGTGAACCTGGCTTCGATATCGAGGCCGCGCTGGCCGTGCATCACGGCCAGCGTCTTGATCATCGCGTTGACGTTCACCATCAATCCTATACCAGCAAATACAACAAGGACGGCGTTCGCCACGATGTACGGATCGGACGGAACCGTATTCCACCAGATTGCAAAGGGGGAGAGAAACGCAGACAGCACCGCGAACCCCCGAAGTCGCGTTACCAGAGTTCGCCAGCTCGCCACGGAGTTATAATCTACCGGCGTCGCGAACGCAAACCAAACCATAGTGAAAACGGGGACTAC
>JAJFLQ010000107.1 GCA_021772615.1 Verrucomicrobiota bacterium
GGGTTGCCAGTGATCGGCGGTCGTCGCGGCGGCCCGACCGACGCCGTCCTTGATAACGAAACAGGATTCTTGGTGGCGCCAGAGGATCCGGCCGGCCTCGCCGCCACTGTGTTGAGATGCCTGAATGATAACGCATTAAGCGAAGTACTCGGCAACAACGCAAGACAGCGAATCTTGTGCGAATTTTCGTGGTCCAATAGGATCAGTGGATTTCGAGCCTATCTTGACAGCGTTCAAGATTCTCGGTAGGGCAAGCTCACACACGAAAAGGCGGCATGTCCCGCCGCAAAAAGTTTCGGTCTGTACCGCTGTAGCAACCTTGAAGATTGCCCTGAGCCAACGCAGGCCTTATTCGGTCCCCCAATGTCTCGAAATCACGCAGATTGCGCCAAGAGGATTCGCATATTATTTGTGTCACATCACAGCGGCCTGCACGGGGCACAATCGTCATTGTTAATGTTCTTGAAACATCTCGACCGAAGTCGATTCGAGCCATTCCTCCTGGTACCGACCAAGGGAGAATTAACCGACAAGCTCGTTAGGCTTGAAATACCATGCCTGACTGCCGAGATGCAACACTGGATCGCGACGCGTGCGAACAAGAAAGAGTGGCACCCCTGGAGATGGTTACTTGGGATTCCGGTTCGTGTTGTGAGAATTATCCGGATTATCAAGCAATACGACATCGACCTGGTTTATACCAACACATCGCTGCCCGCGGATGCAGCCATCGCGACATGCCTTTCGAAAAAATTTCATATTTGGCATTTGCGCGAGATACTGGTTAACAACAACCACTTCCGTGCTTACATTCCAGTGGCGATAGTTCTGCGATTGATAGACAAGTTGTCTGATCGAATTCTTGTGACCTCGCGTGCACTTCTTATCGGCACGGGACTACTTAACGCCGACATCATTTACAACGGCGTTGATTTGTCCAAGTTTGACACACCACCAAACGCCGCAGCACCAGATATCCGCGCCCAGTTGAATATCCCGCAGTCGCAGAAAATCGTGCTCAATGTAGACGGGCTACGCCCGGGAAAGGCAGGCTGGCTATTCGTTGAGGCTGCAGCCAGGCTCGCTCCCGAAGTGCCCGATGTGCACTTTCTTATTGTTGGCAGCTCACTTTCAATAAATGCTCGCGAGATTAGGCAACTATGCCGTCTACGAGGTCTTGAAAAAAGAATTTCGATACTCGGCTGGCGGTCAGACCTAAATCAGATCATTTCGTCGATCAATGTGCTGGCGGTAACGTCGGACTTTGAATCGTTCAGCAGAGTTGTCATAGAAGCAATGGCTGCTTCCAAACCAGTGGTAGCGACGCGGTGTGGCGGTCCGGAGGAAATAGTTGTTGACGGACAAACTGGTTATCTCGTGCCGAAGGGTGAGCCGGATGATTTCGGCAGAGCGCTCAGGAAGCTTCTCGAAGATTCCGATCACGCAAAGCGTATGGGAGCGCGCGGACGTGAACTTGCGGAGGAAAAATTTAGCGAAGCCCGCTATGTTTCGACATTGCAACAGGTATTGAATGACTGTTGCCGGCACATACATGATGCCGGATGATCCCTAAGCGAATTCGCTGCTTTCCTATTTTGCCCCACATCATGACTATCAACAACATTGCAACTGTAATTTTCGCGCCCTATTCACGTAATGGCCCATTTGGGCGGCAAATAAACCAGATCACGAAAGCCGGATGGTACAATTTTGGTGTCGTGAAGCAGCGATGTTACCGTAAAAAATTTTGCTTTGGTCAATTTGTCTAGAGGCCGTTTGGCCCCGTGAAGCGCGAGCGAAAGGATGTACTCGCCCGGATTCAGCACCAGGTCGTCGATGGCCAACCTCGCCGTAACCGTGTCTCCCTTTTTCACCGACGTCGTTATGGCCCCCTGGCGACTGTTTGACGTGGTGATGTTCGCACCAAGCACACGTGAGTCGATCGCGACGAAAAAGGAAATATTATCGACGTCGGTCAACGCAATGCATTCCAGCTCGATCGAAAAGGGTTCTGCGAAACTTATTTGCTGGGTGTCTTCTCCCGTGGAATTAATGATGCGGCAACGCGACAGTCGAATGAATTTGCCGAAGTTTCGAGGGCGCAACATGTCATATAACGGTGTTGCGGATTCGTCGTGACTCATATTTACGGTTGCCAGATAGGCCGCGACGACGTCCTTTACATCGCCGTCCTCAACCAGTCTCCCATCCTTCAGCCACAAGGCTCGCGTGCACAACTGTTGGACGATCGATATTTTGTGGCTGACCAGCAGAATGGATCGGCCGCCTGCGGCGACATCATCCATTTTGCCGAGACAGCGTTGCTGGAACTCCTGATCGCCAACCGTAAGCACTTCGTCAATGATAAGAATTTCGGGCTCCAGATGGGCCGCCACAGCGAAGGCCAAACGCACACGCATTCCGCTCGAATAACGTTTGACGGGAGTATCGATAAATTTCTCAACACCGGAAAAAGCGATGATTTCATCGTATCTGGCGTCGATTTCCACTTTGCGCATGCCCAGAATCGCACCGTTCAGGTAGACGTTTTCGCGACCTGTCAGTTCTGGATTGAATCCGGTACCAACCTCCAGTAATGACCCAACCCTTCCGTGAATCTCTGCCCGCCCTTTCGTCGGTCGTGTGATCTTTGACAACACCTTAAGCAGGGTCGATTTTCCAGCGCCGTTACTACCGATGATACCCAATACTTCGCCTTTTGGGAGCTCGAACGAAATATCCTTCAAAGCCCAGAACAGGCCATTATTTGATACGTCCGAGCCCTCCGTCGATGGGTCGTCGGCAACCGGTTGCATTAGCTTCGCCTTTCGCAACAAGACACGCGGTGTCGCCATGATCACTTCACGTAGGTTGCGGCGGGGGCGACGAAGGGTCTCACCGAGCCGGTAGGATTTGCTGATGCCGCTTACTTTGATCGCGATGTCTGAGGACATTGATGGCAGTGAAGGGTGAAGGGTGAAGGGTGAAAATAATAATACTCATCACGGCGAAAACGAGGTGACGGCGAACATCGATCCAGGTGGCGGGACACGACCGTAACACCGCAATGCGGTGCACCGGAACAGTCTCCGTTTCGCGCGTCGGTGCATGCTGCCGATAGGTAAATCCCGAACCTGTTGTGGAGGGCGAGCGGCCCAGCGAGCCGCAGACATGCAACGAAATAGGTCGTTTCCAACCTGCCCAAGATAGTCAGGCCCCGCGGGATTATCAAGGGGAGTAATTCGATACACGCTGTCGTGCCCTACCGGACTTCCGATAAAACAAGTTAGAACGCCCACGAATCGCTTTCAATGGTATCAGACAATATCTGCGAAACGCTCTTCGACGTAGTTAAAATAAGCCAGCCCGCCGACCAGGATAGCCAGCATAACCGGAAGCCCAACCAGAACCAACGTCCACGGCGCGTCCACGGCCTCGCGAATTTTCTCTCCCCCCACCGTCTTTTCCACGAACATATACGGTTTCAGCAGGCACCAGCGTGCACCTTCGATGACACCGGCCATAGGGTTGAGGCCGTAGAGATAACGGAGATTGCCGTATTTCTCCGGTATCGCGCTGAACGGCAGAATCACACTGCAAAACATCCACAATTGGGTCACAAAGGGCATCGCCATGCGCACGTCGCGGTACTTTACATTCAGCGACGCGAAGAAGAGACCAAAGCCGAACGCGGTGCCGAACGCGATAAAGATGAACGCAGGAAACAGAACCGCTGTAGCTGGCGGGATGATATTGTAGTACAACATCATCAGGACAAGTATGACCGACGCCAGGAACAGATTGAGCATGCCGGTGATACACGGAACCATCGGCAGAATCACGCGCGGCACGTAGATTTTGGTGAGCAGCGCGGAGTTGCTCACGAGACTGTTTGACGACGCGGTTAGCGCCGTCGAAAAATATGCCCACGGCAACAGCGCTGAATAGTAAAATATCGGCTGGGGCAGCCCATCCGACGGCAGCTTGCCGAACTTGCCGAAAACGATGGTGAATACGACCATCTGAAAAAACGGCACCAGCACAGCCCAGGCGACGCCTAGTAGGGTTTGCTTATATTTGACCTTAACGTCCTTCCATACCAGAAAGCCAAAAAGCTCACGGTACAACCAGATCTCGCGCCAGTCGATGCGGAGAAATCCGGGCTTGGGTTCAATGATCTGGACGAATTCTGTGGGTTCGGGCATGGGGCTTTAACGACTACGTAAGTGGAATTAATCGGGGAAATTTTGACGGCGTTACAGTAACGCAATCAGATGGGATCGCCAGCACGCCGTGTGAACAACCGGGACGCTGTTCGAAAAAGTTTCGAACAAGAACTTCCACACCACCAGGAATCAAATCACGCCGGTTGACCGGATGCGTTGGCTTTTCGTGGCGGTTCGCCAAGTTGATCCTCGCTTGCACCGATCAACCAGGCCAGTCGCTTCCGCGTCGTAGCGTCATTGAATTCTTCAACTCGCGCACGGCCTATCTCGCTGACGGCGACATCGCGAAGGCTCGAATCCGCCAGCAGTTTCGTGAGCGCCGACGCGATTACGCCCGGATCAAGCGTAGCGCACAAGGCACCGATCCTGAATTCAGCGAAGAACGCCGTCAACGAACTGTTATCCGGAGTATGCAGTAATACCGGCCGGCCCGCCGCAAGGTAGGTCGAGAGCTTGGTGGGAAATGCCAGTGTGGCGCTGAGATCCCGCCGGCGGCTGAACGTCTGCGGCAGATACGATATGTCTGCATCGGCAAGGATTTTCACGGATTCCCCTACCGAGCGCCAACCAAGATATTCAATATGAGTGGCATGTGCCGCGGTCAACGTGATTCTGTTCGTCAGTATTCGCAGCGTGATACGCCGTTCGTTTACCTGCCAATTCATTAAATCCAACGCATCGGTGAATGCATTGAAAGCATCATCGGCGATCAAGCTGCCGGCAAACCCGATCGTGTAACAATCATTATCGCGTCGCGCTTCGCCATGGGATTGCCACGTGCAGGACGGAAGCGCGTGTCGCAGAATTATGGAATCCACGCCATAGCGCTGCTGATACAACGCCTGCATGGGTTTGGAGATCACAGTACACCGCTGCGCAAACCGCTGCACGTCGCCGAATTCGCGCTGCATGAACCTCGCAGTGCGCCGATGAACGCCCAGCCCGACAGCAATGTCCCGTGGATCGTCCCACACGGTAGTGACGAGCGGCCGCTTCAACGCTTTGGCAACCGGCACCGCGAGGTCGATGCTCACAAAGCCGTTGAGAACAACCCAGACAAGATCCACATTGTGCGACGCGCCGAATAACACCGCCTCGGTCTTTAATTCATCCAACTGCCGGACGTACGAGAACCGGAAACGGAGCCACGTGACGAAATGTTGTAAACGTCTGCGCCTATGCGGTCTCATCCGCTGCGCGGGCACTGGAATCGACCGGATCGCAATGTCCTGATGCTCATGCAACCGCTGTGGCTGGATATCGATTTTGTGCGGGCAAAATATACAGATTCGGTCGTGCGGGTAATGCTTCAAAAAATCACACAACAGGATGCCGCCCACGGCACGATAATCGGGGTGAGTTTCGCAGACTAACAACAGGCGTGGCAATTCCGTTGTCATACAGCGATGGGCATCCGCGTAACACGGTCAGCAGGGAAAAGCAGCATCACAACGCTGTTCGCTCCCAACATTGCTTCATGTGAGTGCATAAACGTTGCGCATCCATTCGGCAGTAAGTCTCATGCCGGTTTCCAAATCGTAGGAATTCTTGTGCCGGAGATCACGAACAGCTTTCGAGGCATCAACGGGCTTGGCCTTGGTCGTGAGCGCCTCGGAATCTTTATAGCAGACCAACTTTGGCGACGCTCCGGCTACCTTCAGTACGACGTCCGAAAGTTCTTCGATACTGTGAAGCGTTGCGCCGCCGATATTATAGGTTTCTCCGGACTGGAAGTTATCAATGATGTTGGCAAGCGTCATGACCGTATCGAGCAGATAGGTCGAGGTTCGCGCGTGGCCGCGAAAGACGGTCCAGGGGTAGCCATTCAAAGCGCAATACAGAAATCGGCAATTAACACTACGATATGGACTGTAATACTCGCCAGGGCCATAGGTGTTAAACAGCCGAACAACGACGGACTCCGTACTGTTCATGAGGCACGAATTGCGTATCTGCATTTCATTGACCCATTTCGTCATGGCATAGTCATTGAGCTGCTTTATCTCGTGGTCATCCATCACGGTCTCAACCATAAGTTCCGGCCAGTCACCGTAGACCTCGGAAGAGGAAAAATGGATGAGACGAAAGCCTAATTCCTCCTGCAGCCGAATAATATGTTTCGTCCCGACAACGTTGGTTTTCCATAACGTCTCGTAGTAATCCTCGCCGTTCCATCGACCAAACTCTGCCGCACAATGATACACATAGTCGAACGGACCGGCCTTTTCGAAAATCCTCTCTATCTGCCGGTACTCCGACACATCCGCCTTCGCATATGTGGGACGTTCGATATCGGATTGAATCGCAAACGCCCATTGATCCGGTTGATGCCGATTGTCGCACGACAATACGTGATGCCCTCGTTTTCGCAGTTCGCGGATCAAACCGCTGCCGACCGTTCCAAGTCCGCCTGTTACCAGTATTTTCATGAAAGGCTCCGTTCAAGTTCAGAATTGATTGTCAGTACCCGGAATGACGCCAAAATTGAATGCATGATGCGAACCATGTCCGTTCGCCATCCAAGTATAGAAACGTGACAGTCGACTGATATCGCGCGACATTGCTTTCCCGCTACTGCCTTGGCGTTTCGCAACGCCCCGCCAACGAGATCCAGGTGCACGTCAAGACTTTGCTCACGCAGCCGGGTGTGGGGCGATTTCGATAAATATGTATCGAGATAGTGTTTTCCCCTCAAATTCTCCCGTATATGCCAGACGAGTGGCCTTCGCGACAGTTTTGCAGCAAGCGGCGTATCGACCTGCAGCGCTGTATTGGTGTGCACGATATCGATCTCCAATCTTCTGATCGACGATATCCTGAAATGAGTTCGTTTTTCTTCATGTCAACTTAATCAGGAGACAGATTAATAAGACTACAGCGAGAATGACTAGTGGAACGATTGACAGATATAACACGGCTGAAAACCGCGAGGACCGCGTGAACGCGACGGGTCGGAATACATCGACCGCGTCGCGGTCGATACCAAGAAATTCAAGGCTGTTTCTCAAATACTCGTCGTCCGTATCACATGCTGTCATTTCCGCAAAACCATAGCCGGACACTGGCTTGCCGTCCATTGTGCCACGCACCACTACGCCGCCTTCCCAGATTCCAATGTCATGCCTTGCTCCGATAAATTGATCTGATGCAGTGGGTGTCAGTTTCAGATCAATATTTTTCCAGCACAACGTCCAGCCGTGGGGATATTTTGCATGATCAAACGGACTCTCGATGAACCCTTCGCACGCGATTGTCCCGGTTCCAACTTCACTGCGATGCGATATATCACGGCCAATGAATGTCGTATGTGAAAGCGGGAATGGTCCGCAACCTTTGTCGACATGTTCTGCCGGTATTTTCACAGTAGTGATCGCCGCCACCACTTTTCCATCTTCGACCAGATGAACGAAGAACCAGTTCCAAGGCGTGTGCGACGGCGCTATCTGATTTTTCGCTGCGACATACGCCCGCAGACAGTGGCTGTCCAGATATCCGCACGGGGACATGCGAGCGCCCCACTGGTGATCCAGCCACATCGTTCCCACCAGCTCGTATCGCTTGTTCGCCGCCTTGTCCACGAGGGTTCCGGCGGAATAAATAATGGGCCAGGAATAATACCGGTAACCCAATCCATTAATACACGGTGCGCACCCCTCATTACCCTGTAGAAAAAATCCATCATTATCCGAGTTAGTTTCTAATTCCAATACAATCTCGACCTCCGCAGTGTCAGCCTCGAATCGCATCGGAAACATGGTATCGCCGGCGCTGTAGAGCTTGTAGTCGCCGACGCTCCATTTGAACGGTCGAGCCTGCGTCTCCACAATCACGGTTTCTCCGAGAAGATAATCGAGACGGTTGGTGTGCACGCCTACTGCGGGAATCGTGACGGCAAGCTGCTCAAGCCACAAATCGTATTTGGCCGGATCATCGGTCTTGCGCTTCCCGGGAGGAATGATACCACGGCGCCTCGACGAAAATACAATGGATATCGGTAGATCGTTCGCTGCTGTGTTAAAATTACCGGCCAGATAGTACCATTCGTTTCGGAAGTCGCAATGCGGACCGTGATCGTCCGGAAACGAAAATGGTCCCGGATACACGCCCGCCCACCCTTGGCTGGATTGCGGACCAGCCAGATTCAGGCAGACATTGTACGCTTCCGGAGTTAAACCGTCTGCTGCACGCCCGGCAAGGAGTGTCAGGGCTTTGTTGTTGTATTGCGTAAATGTGACCGGATTGTCACGAATATATATATAATATTGTTTTAGCTCGTCATGTATAGCTAAAGGCGATTCCGGCATCGATGGTTGTCGTTCTGGCACCGTTGTCCCGTGATGTGATTTCGATTGACTACGGTTCTGACCGGAGCAGTTCCAGCTCCCGATCATCGCCCGGCGCTCGCTCGGGACGTATAGAAACCGCAAATCTGCGTAGTATATGCCTGCCCTGCGGCCATACAACTCCTCAACAGATACAACCCGTGCCACACCGCCGGGTATCGGCCTGATAATTTGATATTGTCACTGGAAATCTCTAACCACTTTGCCCGGTCCAGAGAATACACACTTTGGGGCTCCGTTTTTCGAAACAGCACGGCCCCTGCATCGATTATCTACCTTACTCCTTCCTTGAGGCCGCGCACCAAGCGTGACGTTCGATCCGTTAAAGCGCGACAGCCCCACTTGCACATCCCCGACGAGAACCGCGTGGGATGCCCCGAAGCAATGATCCTCGACAACGACGTGCTCCAAATGATACATACAGCATGCATCTTCGAATACTCATCCACGCCGCAAACCAATGAACCCGTCGCGAGGTTATTTTCAGAATCCGGATGTCGCACTTTCGAATCTGTTCGACACAGCGTCGCGACGTGTTACTCTCTTGCAGAGGACGGAACCGATACACGTACGGCGTATTTTCACACCTGCAGTCAAGACGCCCACTCGCAAATAGGTCCGACCGTCGATACACTATGTACGCGATGAAGCCGATATCCGACAAGCCGACAATATGCGCTGCGACGCCGCCATCTCGGACGATAAGATTGCCCCTACTCTCACGAGCACAGTCATGATTCTCGACACCCTGCAGCAAACCAGTGCGACGCACTTTGAGCGGTACGGAACCTTTCTGAATCATCAGATGGTGAACGTGCTCAAGACGTTGGGCTTCGACCGCACCTATGTACGCGGCGAAGGGCAGTACCTGTATGACAGCGACGGCGTGCGCTATCTCGATCTGCTGGGCGGCTACGGCGTATTCGCTTTTGGCCGGAGCCATCCGACCATCGTGAATCGTCTGAAGGAGGCACTCGATGCGACACTGCCGAACCTTGTAAAATTCGACTGCCCGCAACCCGCTGCGCATTTTGCCGAGCGCCTGGCGCCGCGTATGCCGCCGGGCCTGGAAAAGTTCTTTTTCTGTAACTCCGGGGCCGAAGCAGTCGAGGGCGCGATCAAGTTTGCCAGGATTGCGACGGGGCGCAAGGGGATACTGTATTGCGACCACGGCTTTCACGGACTCACAACCGGGGCACTGGCCGTGAACGGATCGGCGATCTTCAAGAATGATTTCCAACCGTTGCTGGAGCATACCGCTCAGGTGCCGTTCGATAATGTCGACGCAGTTGCAAATGCATTGAAGTCAGGCGACTTCGCGTGTTTCGTGGTCGAGCCGATACAGGGTAAAGGCGTACATATCCCGTCGGATTCGTACTTTCCGCAGATCTCCCGAATATGCAGGGATTTCGGCACACTTTTGGTTATGGACGAGGTCCAGACGGGAATCGGGCGCACGGGCACGTTTCTGTCTCTGGAGCACTGGCCTGGTACCGAACCGGATATCGTCACAATGGCGAAGGCGCTTTCAGGTGGGTTCATACCGGTCGGCGTGATCGCGATGCGAAAGTGGATCTTCGAGAAGATGTTTTCCAATATGGAACGCTCGGTGATTCATTCGTCGACGTTCTCAGGCAATGATCTGGCGATGGTCGCGGGCATGGCGTCGCTGGAAGTTCTCGACGAGGGCAATTATGTCGAACGCGCCGCCGAAGCGGGACAGACGCTGCTGCGGAAATTGCGCGAGAGCCTGCATGGACTCGAATTTGTCCGTGATGTCCGCGGCATGGGTCTCATGATCGGCGTCGAGTTCGGGCCGCCCAAGAGTCTGCATCTGAAGGCCGCGTGGTCCCTTCTTGATGCCGCGAGCAAAGGGCTGTTTTGCCAGATGATCATCATACCTCTATTTCGAGATTTTCATATCCTCACGCAGGTGGCCGGTCATAATTCGTACGTAATCAAACTGCTGCCGCCACTGACCCTGAGCGCCGCCGACATTGATACTATCGCCCATGCCTTTCGCGCAACGGTAACGGATGCCCAGCGGTTTCCCGGCGCCATATGGGATCTCGGCAAGACCTTGGCCGCCAATGCGATCGCGGCGAAGACGCATCGATGATGCCGGACAGCAAAGCCGGCGGCACCGGAGCATGCCCATGACGACGTGCCAGCGACAGCGTATGGCGGAGCGATGGCTTGGCCGGATAGCCGCAGCCGTGACAACCCGGCCCCGGACCATCGTCGCCGGCTATCTGGTGGTGGCTACAATCTCTGCGATCGCGGCGTTGACGTGCCTCGAATTGAAGACCGATACCAACGAGATGGTGTCGTCGGACCAGAAGTATGCTCAGCTTTATCAACAGTTTATCGAGGAGTTCGGCGACCTCGAGCATCTGTATGTCGTGGTTCGAGCCGATAAAGACCCGGTTACGGCGGCGCGTGCCGCAGACAGGATCGCGGAGCGTTTGATCGCCCTCGCGCCCCATGTCCAAGGTGTGTTCCACCGTGTACCGCCCGAGATTTTCGCGACGGACTTTTTGATGCTACCGCAATATCGCTATGACGATATCCGCGACCTGGCAGAGACGATCCAGCAACAGCAAATGGCACTGCACCACTTCGGCGACGTCGACGAATTCGCCGACGTGTTCGACACCGTATCGGGCATGATCGCCTCCGGTCGACTCCAGAACGACGCCGCCGCGATGGATCGCATGTTGTCGCTGCTGGATGCCATTGTTCAATCCATTACATCGTGCATCGGCGGGCAGACACCGCCGCCCCTTGTCCAACAGGTAGAAAAAGTCGCAGGAAAGGGCTCGCACCCTCGGGAACGCGGCTACCTTTTTTCGGACAACGGAAACTTTCTCTTTATAGAAATTCTTCCCGAGAAAAACTACGAATCGGTCGAAGTGATTCGGGAACCGCTGGCTGCCATCCGCGCCGTCCTCGACGAAGTGCGCGTCGAATTTCCAGACACGGAATTCGGTCTTACAGGGCTGCCGGTACTCCACGCCGACGAGATGATCACGACCGACACAGACACGCGCCGCGCAACAGCCCTTGCGCTTGTCCTGGTATTGGGATTGTTTATTTTCTTCTTTCGCCGCCTGCTGCGCCCGATGATCGCAGCAGCAGCTCTGGCCGCAGCAATCGTCATCACCTTTGGCGCTGCGACGGCGTCGATCGGCTACCTCACGCTGTTGTCTATCGTGTTCGCAGCCATGCTTGTCGGGCTGGGGATCGATTTTGGAATACATTTTCTGGCGCGTTACCAGGACGAACTCATAACACAAGCAGACGCGCGAGCTGCGGTAACCCACACCATGATTACAACCGGTGTCGGCATCTGGACCGGCGGCGTGACGACCGCCGCGGCGTTCTACGCGATCATGCTGGTCGATTTTCAGGGACTGGTCGAATTGGGCTTTATCGCCGGAACCGGGGTGTTGATCTGCCTGATCACGATGCTGACACTCTTTCCTGCATTGCTAATCATACTCGACGGGCGCCGAACCGGGGAGATACATCTGCCGGCACCGGTAAGGGCGCCGTACCTCGACCGCATACTCCATTATCGCGGCACTACGTTATGGATACTGCTTTTTCTGTCGGTATGCGGCCTGGCCAAATGGCAGGGCATACAGTTCAATTACAATCTTCTGGACCTGCAGGCGCAGGGGCTTGAGTCGGTGCGATTCCAGCGCGTTTTGGTGGAGGCATCGGACCGCACAACCTGGTACAACAATTTTATTGCTAGCGACATCGACGATGCGCGACGCATCGTCGAAGCACTCGAGCCATACCGCAACAACGGCATCATCGGCGGCGTTGAAACAATCTCAAATGTGATCGATCCAAACCAGAAAGCGAAGGCTGAGGCCCTCCGAGGATCGGCCGAAATCATGGGCGCCACCCGGATCAAGGCAGGTAAAGCCGAGATCGACGCGCCAGTTTTAAATGGCAGCGCCAAGCGCCTGATCTCGGCACTGAATACGCAAGCGGCCAGTACTGCCGGCACCGCGCTACGGGATCGCATACACACGTTAACCAGCACACTTGAAACGATAAATGCGGAACGAATGCTTCGCCTGGGTGCGTATCAACAAACATGGTTTCGTGAATTGAAGGTGCTTCGCGACCGCATGGTCCACATCCTTTCACCGCGGCCTATCGGCGTGGAACGGTTGCCACCGGAGTTGAAGCGACGCTACGTATCTGAGACAAGCGGAAAAATCCTTGTATACGCCTATCCCGCCCGTGATATCTGGGATGAAGACAACATGCGCGACTTTATCAACGCGACAAGGGATGTGGATGCAGACGTAACGGGCACGCCGATTCAAATATATGAATCCGTGATGATTATGAAACATGGGTTTCTGCACGCTGCCGGTTACGCAGTCGGCATCGTATTCGTTTTCGTACTTATCGACCTGCGTAGCCTACGGGAAACGCTGCTTATCCTCGTCCCCTTGAGCGCCGGCCTCTTCTGGCTCATTGAGATCATGCCGTGGTTGGGCCTCGAATTTAACATGGCCAACTTTTTCGCGCTGCCCATCCTTATTGGCTGCGGCGTCGACGGCGGTGTACACATGATGCATCGATTTCGTGAAACGCGGGATCCCAACGATGTCATCAAGACCACGGGTTCTGCGGTGTGCCTCTCGTTTCTCACGACCATGGCGGGGTTCGGCTCGCTTGCTACAGCACGGCATGACGGCGTAGCGTCGCTCGGCTGCGTTATGGCCGTTGGGATGTGTTGTATTCTAATCTCCACACTTATATTATTACCATGTATAATGGCAGCCGCCGCCCCCATGCGTTCCCCAGATCTTACCTCGGTTGAGACATGATTTCCGATGCAACGAATAGAAGAAAAATCGAGCACATTGACATCATCGGCTCGGATCCCGACGTGGACCGCAGGATGTATCATTTCGACAGTATTCGCCTGGTACATCGGGCCTTGCCCGAGATCAATTTTGCCGATGTCAACCCTGGTACTGACCTGCTCGGAAAACATCTGTCGTTCCCACTATTGATATCGTCGATGACCGGCGGCGACCATGCACTAATCGAAAAGATAAATCGAAACCTTGCCGCGGCTGCGGAGGAAACCGGCGTGGCAATGGCTGTTGGATCACAACGAGTTATGTTCACCACGCCGGCCGCCCGTACCAGTTTCGAAATCCGTGGTGTCGCGCCGAACGCCTTGTTGTTCTCGAACCTGGGCGCCGTGCAGCTGAACTACGGGTTCACCGTTGACACCTGCCGGGATGCCATGGCCGCGCTGGATGCAGACGGCATTTTTCTGCACCTCAACCCCTTGCAGGAAGTTGTTCAACCAGAGGGCGACACCAATTTCTCAGGACTGGCTGCGAAGATCGGCGCTGTAGTGAAAGGAGTTGACAAAGCGGTGATTGTGAAAGAAGTTGGTGCCGGAATATCGCCTGCGGATGCGGTACAGTTACTGGCGCACGGCGTTCGGTACATTGACGTGGCCGGCGCCGGCGGCACTTCCTGGAGCCGTATCGAACACCATCGCAACCACAATCGGGGGGCGGACGAGTCCATCGGCTTGATGTTTCAGGACTGGGGAATCCCAACGCCGCTAGCACTTTCGCTGTTGAAACCATACCGCGATCGGCTTACCCTATTCGGCTCCGGCGGCCTGCGAAGCGCTGTCGATATGGTGAAGGCCGTAATCCTGGGAGCGTCGCTCTGCGGCATGGCATCGCCCTTTTTGAAACCGGCGCGGGAATCCAAAGACGCCGTCATCGATGCCATCATGAAACTGAAAAAAGAGTTTACCACCACGATGTTTCTGCTTGGCGTAAAGGACATCGCGACGCTGCATGGGAACGAATCACTTATTCTAAACACGACGCACATTCAGGATACGGCCCGATGAACACGACAGCCCCCGTTGGGATTGATGCCATAAGTGTCTACTGCCCACACTACTATATCGATCTGAAGACCCTGGCCGCACACCGCGATTTTGATGCGGACGCATGCTACAACGGACTTGGTCAGGAAAAGATGGCGGTGCCGCCTCCAGGCGAAGATGTGGTCACCATGGCCGCCAACGCCGCGGCGCAGGCGCTCGAGGGCATGGACCGATCGGGCATCGGGACGGTAATCTTTGCAACCGAATCCGGTATCGACCAATCGAAGGCCGGCGGTATCTTCGTTCATGGTTTGCTCGGTTTGTCACCGAACTGCCGTGTCTTTGAGATAAAACAGGCTTGCTACGGCGCGACCGCCGGACTGCAGATGGCGTTACCGGCTGTTGCCGCAGATCCGGATACCAGCGTATTAATCGTGGCAACCGACATCGCCCGCTACGGTCTCGGTACGGCCGGCGAAAAGACACAGGGCGCGGGCGCCATAGCGATGGTGGTGTCGGCCAATCCGCGCCTGGTCACGATCGATTGTCAAAGCGGATTCTATACGGAAGACGCAATGGATTTCTGGCGTCCAAATTACCGCGACGAAGCGCTGGTCGACGGCAAGGCATCCATTCGCCTGTACCTGAAATCGCTGGCAGCGTGCTGGAAACATTACACGGCGCAAACGGGTCGCGTGTTTACCGATTTCGATCGGTTCTGTTACCATCTCCCATTCACCCGCATGGCGGAGACAGCGCACGCCAGGCTCGCCGGAAAGTCGACATCGAAAGCCATCGTCGCGAAGCAAATAGAAAACAGCCTGTGGTACAACCGTATCATGGGCAACAGTTACACGGCCTCAATGTACGTTGCCCTGACCTGCCTTCTCGACCATCCGGACGAGGAACTGGAAGGGTGCGCTCTCGGCCTTTTCAGCTACGGCTCCGGATGTATGGCAGAATTCTTCAGCGGCACCGTTAATCGCGGGTATCGTTCGCATCTCAAGACAAGCATCCATTCGCAAATGCTGTCGCGACGCGTCGAACTCAGCTATGACGAGTATGAGATATTTTATACCTATGCACTCCCGACCGATGGCAGCGACCACGACGTGCCGGTATATGAAACCGGCCGGTTTCGGCTCGTCGCTTCGCGCGGGCACCGTCGGATCTACGGCGCCGTAGAATGAACGCCGCCCGAAGGCGTTACGGAAAAAAAGCGCCAGATCGATGTTGCGAATCGTCACATGAAGGTTACATTACGCATTCCTCGTGCATTATCAGAGCATTTTCATTGCACGGACATTCGGAATCACCGCGCCCGCCGGGAAAGCATGGCTTGTGATTGGATCTGCGCGGTTGCCCTGCAGGCACTGTATCGTCCCACGGCAGGTATTTCGATCGCCACAGGAAATTCTCCGCACAACAACAAAACCAGAACCGAATCCGCATCGGCGGAATCTATGGAGGTATCATCATGAGTGACGTACCAGATGTACTCAAGGCATCGTATTTTTTTGATATGGAGAAAATGGAGCATCCCGAACTGTTCGCAGACGCTACGTTTGTCTGGGAGATCGTAAAGGGTATGCAGGGAACAAAGGTTGTCGACAACGTGACCCGCGCGAAATGCGGCACGGTCAAGAACGCCGGCGATGCATCGGCGGCAACAATCAGCGGCTCCGTCACGGTCAAGGTCGCTGCAGACGCAAAGATTGGGGCGAATGTCACCATTTCCGGCGACGGCGGATGCGTGTGTATCGATGAAGGCGCGGATATCCGACCGGGCACAATGATTATAGCCGGTAAGAACGCAGTCTATATCGGCAAGAATGCAAAAATCGGCCCCAACGCTCATATCGACGCCGGCAAGGGTAGCTGCTGTGTGAGTGACGGCGTTACATTGCGTCAAGGCGCTTACCTGCGCGAACTCTCCGTGATCGCAGCGAAGGCAACAATTGGCAACAGTTGCGAAATCAAATGTGCATACATCGGCCCGGAAGCTGAGGTCCCCCATTTTAACTATGTCGGCGACAGCGTACTGGGCTACAAGGCGCACATGGGCGCCGGCGTGAAGATCTCTAATCTCAAGATCACGCCCGACCCGAAAAAGGTCAATTCGGTAAAGGTCCGCTATGACGGCAAGGTCTACGACAGCGGCATGCGTAAATTCGGTGTGATTCTTGGCGACAAAGCGCAAATGGGTTGCAACTCCGTTGCAAATCCAGGTACATTCGTCGGAAAGAATGTCCTTATCTACACCTGCAGCAGTGTCGTCGGATTCATTCCCGAGAATACGATCGTAAAACTCCGGCAGAAATTCGAACAAAGCGAGCTGAAGTTCTAACAATGTCGCCCACGACATTACTACACACTACGTTTTTGACGTAAACCAATTAGCGAGTGATGCGGCTGCATCACTCGCTATTTTTTTGGTTTGTTACACACTCCCGCACCTTCGACGACGACTCCGGAGCCTGCTATGAAATCCCCCTTAACCACTGATGATACGCTTGACCGTCGAGCACCGAACAGTGACCTCGCCGCCCCACGTAACACACCCTACGACCTGTTGTCATTTGGGGGCGGATCCTGCCCGAAAGTTGTCGGCAGGCACGCAATCGCGTTTGGCTGGGACCGTATTTGCTTCCTTACAAACGGTTCCGACAACGGCGGGAGCACGCAGAAGATAGTGGAGGCGCTGAGACCGGATTACGGGCCGACAGTGCCGGTCGGCGATATTACAAGCGGCCTTATCGGGCTCATGCCCGCGGCGCGATTCGAGATCATGAATATGCGCGGCTGGAAACTCGATCCGTCCCGCTTTGGTGAGGACGAGCAGACCTCGTTTGCGGCGACGGTCGTGGCGCAATCCACATTTACCGACCGCCTGGCGTGCGCTATCAATGTCTACCGCCGACACGATATAGAAACCGTAGACGACACGTTCACCTCGTTTGCGGAACGCCTGCTTACGATCGCACACTGGGTCGACGAGTGCGGGCTGATCCGAGCCGGCGTTCCAGGCCTTGGCCTACACGAGGCCAGTGTGCGCCATCATATTTTCAACGCGGTTATGATCCGCTCCGGCGCGTACGATACAAAGCGAAAATCCGTGAGCGCAGATCACTTTAGAGCCGGGCTGGCATTGTTGTGCGAGCACCTCGATATTCCCTACGATGTCTATCCCTGCTCGGTAGACGAACAAGTGCTGTACGCGGAATGGCACAATACGGACGGCGCTGTGATGTGGAGTACGATTCATACATCTTCCGACCTACCGGTTATTAACGTCGGCGGCCAGGTTGCCCTGAGCAACGCCCCTGATACTGTCAAGGCCATGCCAGACGGCGGCATCGCCCGCATTGGCGCATTCGGTTTTGCCCCCGACCGCCCACAGCCGACTGGTTTTGCAGACGCTGTAAATGCCATCGCGAGGGTGGAACCAGGCGCGCCGATCGTGTACGGTCCTTCCAGCTTTGTTGCGAGTATCGCGCCGTGCCTCGCAGTATCGGGAATTCCCGGGGCGATTGCGGAACGAACAGACTGTCCCCGCATCCTGTTCCTGAACCTTACCCTGAACAATGAGACACTGGACTGGCGAGTCAGCGATTTCCTGGACTTCTGGGAACGCAATACAGGGATGGCGGCCGCGAGAACGATCGACTACATCGTGGCAAATAACGACTGCGACAGCACAACCGACATTCGCGATGCGCTTTCCGACAAAGGAGACAGCCTTGAGACCTTCAAGTTTCGCGGCCCGCTGACATTGGATGACACTGACCGAAATGCGGTGCAAAAGCGCGGCATAACCGTGGTTGAGGCACCACTTGCCTGTGTGAAACAGCAGCTCATGCGGCTGAGCTCTGTGGGCGAACGGGAATTCACCGTCGTCCCCAATCACGACTCACGACGCCTTATGATTGTATGCCGGTTTCTGGTTGACGATTTTCGCAATCGTTTTCAGCGACAGAAGGACAGGAAATGCGTGTCGCCGGACAACGAACCGTGGCAGGCTGTCATCCATTATCCCCAGTGATACTGTAACAGGAACGGGAAAACAGAGGGAGGAACGAATGAGATTTGCACTGATAGCGATGATTCTGGTGCTTGGCGGTTGCGGAAAAAAAATACACACGGTGTATATCCAACCCGACTACAACGAGCTAAAGTGGAAAACAGAATCGTTTACCGTTACATCCGGCGCCACCGTAAAGATCGTGATGGACAACATCGCAAGCGGCATTTCCAATGTCATGTCGCATAACGTCGTAGTCCTGGATAAACGCGATACGGCGGAAGCGCGTGAAGCGCTGATACAGGACGTTGGCCGGGCAGCAACGGAAGCGGGTGAAGAGCGGGAATTTTTTCCGGATCACCCCGGGATTCTGCTACGAACGCCATTGGCAGGACCGGGACTGAAAACCGAAGTAGTATTTACTGCGCCGACGCCTGGCGACTACCCGTATATCTGCACGTTTGCCGGCCACTGGCAGACAATGCGCGGGATCATGCACGTCACCACCAAGTAGTCGACATCGTGACGTGCTCTGTTCACGTGCGCCAACGGCGAATACATGCGCGCCAGATAGATACTATATGCATCGGCCGAAACCGTCTGGTACCCGAAACAGAGTTTAATGGAGGGCCGCAGTCCTCTGCGACCGTACACCGCGACTTGTTTCGGACACATTGGACTGTGTTCGATCCCAAACCATACGTCTCCTTACCCCAGATAAGAATCGCCACGTTGAATTACAAAGGCGCACTGCCGTTCAGCACGTCAATGCCGCCGCGAGCGGCGTTTCAAAGCGCAGTCGAGCCTGCGCTCTCCAAAGCGCCTGCGCCGCAGTCATCGACGCCCGTCGCTCACGCAACGTGGTTTGACACCAACGTTGAATGCCAATGTCTGAGGTCGTGACGTCATGAGTGTAGACACCGGATTTACGCAGGGATGCTGGCGTGGTGAGACGCGGAGATGCACGAAAGGGATTGTATTGCTTGCCGGGGTCTATTCAATGAGCGGCTGGCGCAGGCGCATCATGTTCACCGTCGCCGGCGGCCTCGACGGCCGCTGCTTCAGCTGCCGCGGCCTCATGAATGTCCTTGTAGAAGCCCGCCTCTTGCTGGATCTTCACGGCACGATGATCGTAGATACCGTCACGTCTCATTGTATCGAACATGGTGATTACAATGAACGCTGTGAGCATGAAAAGACCGACACTAAAGATGAATGCATAGAGTTTACTGTCGTAGAGCAGGTGCATGAAAAACAAGGCGACGAGACTGGCCTTCAGCGTGGCGATAGACATCGCCAAAATCAGGTTGGCCGTACTGCCCAGATCTATCTGGGCTGATACGACCGTCACACCGGTGAGAATAAATAGTGTGGCGCCGACGCCGATGTACATGCTCAGCGGCAATGCATGGTGATGATGGTCGTGTGTGTCCATAATTTCTAGCGCCCTCCTTAACCGACGAGATACAACAACGGAAACAGGTATATCCAGATGAGATCCACGAGATGCCAGTACAATCCGCCCATCTCCACAGGGATATAGTACTCGCTTGAATATGTTCCCTGGAGAGTACGAATTAGCACAAAGCCGAGAAATACCATTCCTCCAACAACATGTAGTCCGTGCAAACCGGTCATCGCAAAATATATACTGAAGAAAATATGCGGGTTTGCGACGCCTTCCAGATGCGTATAGGCGAACAATTCGCCGGGAAGAATATGTGCATGGATCTTGTGGCTGTACTCGAAATACTTGATCACCAGAAACGTAGCCGCGCACAGCAGTGTCACCACCAGGAACATGGCTGTCTGCTTCGGCCGGTCGAGCTGAATCGAGCGAATCGCCAATGCCGCCGTCACAGAGCTGAAAATCAATACGAGTGTATTGATTGCCCCTAGCTTGACATCGAGAAGCTGGTGCGCCTGCGTGAACATTTCTGGGTTCCACGCACGATATATGGCGTAAAAACAAAATAACCCGCCGAATAACAACACCTCCGTGACCAGAAAAAGCCACACGCCCAATTTGATAGACTCGTGCTGCTGCTCCATGTCATGAAAGTGATGTGCCAGCGCAGGATGCCCGCGGTGGTGCTCCTCGCCTGCTATTGCAACGACCTGTTCCATATCAGTGTTACCTAAATGTTCTCAGGAAGAACTTTATCGTAGTCATACGGCCCATGCTTGAAAATGGGTTCTTCACGAAAGTTTTCTGTGGGTGGCGGCGATGACGTCGCCCATTCAAATGTGAGCCCGCCCCATGGATTGTTACTGGCAGCCTTGCCGTTGAATAACGAGGCTATCAGATACGTCGCGATGATCAGGAAACCAACGCCGAGAACCATGGCGCCATACGATGAAAAGCCATGATATCGTTCGAATAAATCTGTCTTGTACAATCCGCTGTAGTCATGATACCGCCGCGGCATACCTTGAGATCCCAGCATGAATTGATTGAAAAACGTCATATTAAATCCCAAAAAGATAAACACGAACGCAATGCGTCCCCAAAACTCGCTATACATCTTGCCGAAAATCTTGGGCCACCAATGGTGAATGCCACCGAGAAATGCAATAACCGTGCCGCCCATCATCACGTAGTGAAAGTGAGCGACGACGAAATACGTGTCGTGCAGGTGAATATCCAGGCCAAGCGCACCCAGAAAGATGCCGGTAAGGCCGCCTATGGTAAACAGGATGAGGAAGGCCAGCGCATACAACATGGGTGTAGTCAGACAGATCTGGCCCTTGTACAATGTGGTCATCCAGTTAAAAATCTTGATGCCGGTGGGTATCCCGATAAAAAAGGTAATGAAACTGAAAACCATCGACGAAAATTCGGACTGTCCGGATACGAACATGTGATGCCCCCAGACCAAAAATCCGAGCAGGGCGATCGCCACACTGGAGTAGGCTATCAGCTTGTAACCGAAGATCTTCTTGTGCGAGTGTACGGCAATCAGTTCGCTAATTATAGCCATACCCGGCAGAATCATGATATATACCGCAGGGTGCGAATAGAACCAGAAGAAATGCTGAAACAGTACCGGATCCCCGCCCATTTCCGGGTTAAAGATGCCAATTCCAAGCGTTTTCTCAAGAATCAACAACAACAGCGTAATGCCCAGCACCGGCGTGGCCAATACCTGAATCACGGAGGTTGCGTACGTACCCCATACGAACAGCGGCATTTGATACCAGGTCATTCCCGGTGCACGCATCTTGTGAATCGTGACAACAAAGTTCAAGCCTGTGAATATGGATGAAAAGCCAAGTATGAAAACACCGAATGTCATCGAGATGACCGACGTACTTGATTGCGTACTGTATGGCGAGTAAAACGTCCAGCCGGTATCGACCGCCCCGGTAACGACAGAAAACAGCGTGAATGCCGCACCGATCACATAGACATACCAGCTTGCAAGATTCAGCCTTGGGAACGCCACATCTTTCGCACCAAGCATGAGCGGCAGACAGAAATTGCCCAACGTCGCGGGAATCGATGGGATAATGAACAGGAACACCATCACGGCGCCGTGAAGGGTAAAAAACTTGTTGTATGTGTCCTGATCCATGAATTGCTCGCCAGAACGCATCAGTTCCAGACGAATGGACAGGGCAAAGAAACCGCCCAGGCCGAAGGCGAGACAGATAAGAATCAGGTACATGATGCCGATACGCTTGTGATCAAGCGTAAACAGCCACGATGCCAAGCCTTTCGGGTGGGATAGAAAATTTTGATCCGGTGGAGAAGAATGCATGGATGACGCCCTTGTGCTACTTCACGGTCTTGATGAAATTGATGATTGAATCCAATTCATCGGGACTCAATGTACCCTGGAATGTCGGCATGACCGGCTCGTACCCCTGGACAACTTTTGCCTTGGGTTCGAGGATCGATTCACGCAGATAATTCTCATCGACGCTGATTACATCGCCGTCGGACATGGTTTCCTGACGGCCTAAAATATTCTTGAATGTCGGACCGTTTCCGGGCGATCCGTCAAGGGTATGGCAGGTGTTGCAGCCATAGCGTTTGTAGAGGACGTCGCCAGTCGGCGTGACACTGTTCTCTTCGATCCATTTCCGGTATTCGGTGTCACTGCGCACCGATACCCGCGTTGTCATCACGGAATGTTGCTGGCCGCAATACTCCGTACAATACAAGTCATACTCGCCCTTGTGATCGGATTGGAACCACAAAGATGTATACCGATTCGGCACCACATCCATTTTTACCCTGAAATCGGGGATATACAGCGAATGCAGCACATCACGCGACGACATTAACAGCTTTATCGGTTTCCCATCCGGCACAACCAGGATATCACTCTTGGCGCCCTCGGGATATTCAAATATCCATTTCCACTGTTGGGCCGTAACGCGAACTTCCATCGCGTTCCCGGGTATCACAAAAAACTGCATGTATGCCCGGAAACCCCAAACAAAAATGACGAACATCAAGATCGTTGGAATGACGGACCAGAACAGTTCCAGCGGCGTATTATGGCAGAATCCGGATGTAAGCCTGAATGCCTCACCCTTTTTCTTGCGAAACTTCACTGCAAAGACGATCGTCCCGACCGTGATCACCACAAAGAAAAAAACCGACAACCAGTAAATAAAGTAGAATAACTGGTCGTACATCGGCGCGAGCGTGGACGCTGCCGGCGGCAGATTAAATGTACCTTGCTGTTCCATAATCAATCTGTATCAAACGCTGACACATGCATTATTGCGACGCTCACGCAGCCACAGGCCGGCGAGAAAAAATCCAAGAAACGTCACAGTTATCAATCCGCCGAGACGCATCACATTCATCGCCATCAGCGTATACTTCTTGCCCATTGGGTCGTAATGGTAACAAAAGAGAATCACCCGATCCATGAGCGAACCGATCTTCCCCTCTCCGGCCTCCAGCAAGGACAGACGCAGATCCTTGCTCCGGTAATCTATCCCGTACAAGTAACGCGATATCACGCCTTCCGGCGTCAACACGAAAACCACCGCTGGGTGCGCAAACTCGTCCTGCCTGGCGTCGTAATAATACTCGAAGCCTACAGATTCCGCCAGCGACGTGATTTCCGTCTGCCGCCCAACCCAGAATCGCCATCCATCGCCGATATCGCCTTTGTTGAGGCTATCGACATACACCTTTCGTTTTGCGGCTGCGAGCGCCGGTGTTTCTTCCGGATCAATGCTTACCGTGAGCATCTGGTACTCGTCGCCTGGCTGCCAGTCCAGTTCTGCGACCGCCTTCGACAACGCATTCAATACGAACGTACACAGCATCGGGCACTCGTAGTAAGCCAGCGTGAGAACAACCGGTTTACCTTGCACAAAAACATCGCGCAACTCGACCTGCCTGCCGTTCTCGTCGGCAAAACGCAGATTCAACGGCACACTGCCGCCAAGCCGTTCCGACACATCAATCCCGCGAAGCTCGGGTACGTCCTCCCGCAGAAGTTGCGCCGAAATCGCAGGCCCCCACAACCATACGGTTGCCAGGACCAGCCGAATCAGCCTTTGTGAGGACCGTTGCAATTCGGCACCGCTACGGTGCAGTGCCTTGCTGCTGAAATGCCTCCTCAGCGAGAATCGCCATTGCCCGGCTCACCGGGATCTGATAGATCCCTTTTTCCTTATCAATCACACCGTACCGATTCAACTGCTCTTCTTCGTAAGCCCGCAGCTCCGAGAGTGCAGGCGTCCCATAGTCATTTGCTTCGCGAATCAGCTGCTCCCGATAATACGAAAAGTAACTGTCAAGGCACACGACCGAGATGACGATCGTTATCACGCAAACAGCGGAAAAGGCGATCAAGATGGGGACATTGACATCATGCAATTCGTAACCCGCAGTTACAGAATTCGGGTCGATCGAAACGTGTTGTTCGTGTGAATCACTGCTCATAAACCGCGAATGCCTTAGATATTCACAAAATGTATCGACTCGCGCAATTTAGGATCGTTCACCGGAATGATCGGCTGTGCAGCGAATCGTTTTAGAAAACAGAAGATGAATATGCCGCCGATACCGACAAATGTCGCGGCATCCATCCATGAAAAATGAAAATGATGCTTGTGCAGATTCGGACTAATCAACCAGTAAAGATCGATCCAGTGAACGGCCAGCATCCAGATACTCATGATTGTCATCATTCGCACGCTGCGTTTCGGCACCCGGCTGAGCAATACGGCGAAGGGAATCACAAAATGAGCGAAGACGAGCAACAGGCTGATCGTTTTCCAATTCCCCTCCCATCGATGCAGATACCACACGGTTTCCTCGGGAATATTGCCGTACCAGATAAGGAAGTATTGGGAAAACGCTATGTACGTCCAGAACACGGTAAACGCGAAAATTAATTTTCCCAGATCGTGGAAATGCTCCACTGTAATTTCGTCTGTCAGGATCTGATTGGACTGAAGAAAGACGATCCACAATGTCATGAACGCCAGCGCCGACAGCAGGCTTCCTGCAAAGAAGTACACGCCGAAAATAGTGGAATACCAGTGCGGATCCAGCGACATCATCCAATCAAAAGCCGAAAAGGTAAGGGTCAACGCAAAAATGACCATACCCGGGCCACTGACCATCCGCATTCGGCCCAAGAGGCCTTCCTCATGCTTCTGGTCCTGCCTTAATGACGTCTTGTACAGGACCGCGCCGATCACCGTCCAGCAGACAAAATAGATAACCGATCGCCCGATAAACATGCCGGTATTCAACCAGGGAGCCTTATGCTGGAGCAATACGTCGTGGGCGACTGCGTCGGCATGGGACCAATGATAGAGATCATGAATACCATGCCCAACAATGGGAAGGAGAAAGATAAACATGACCGGCAACGTGACCATGAGGCACTCGGACAAACGCCGAACAACGACGCTCCACGTCGCGTCGACGAGATGATGCACCATCGTAAAAAACAACGCGCCAAGGCCAACGGACGTCCAGAAGACATACGCCGTAAGATACGAGTGATAGAATTGTTTGCTGTCGGCGTTGAAGCCAACTGCCGACGCTGCCAGTCCCGCTATTCCTACAGCCAGCAGCAGCTTGCCGTAGATTCCCGTGTCCTGTATACGATAAGTCGATTTATCCCACTTCATAAGTTGCGGCATGCTCCACGTCGTTTACCAGATCCATCTCCCAGAACGGCAGTAAATCTGCCGTAATGTAACGCCGTACTTCCAGAATCAATTCCGGCCATGACCACAGCCGGCCGAGCGCGTCGCGACAAAGGGTCTCTATTTGTTTACGGATATGCGACTCCGAGATTTGATCGCACTGGGCAAGGGTGTATTTCTTTTTCTTACTGTCTGTGCCAAGTGTCTTTCCTATTGCGGCTTCATCGCCAACAACGTCAAGCAGATCGTCCGCAAGCTGATACGCCGTACCCAGCAGGTATCCGACCTCACAGAGTTCCTTGCGTCTATTACTACTGTCTCCACCGCAACATTCGGCAACAAATGCAAAGAGCGGCCCGGTTTTTCCCCGTGCCACACGAATACACGTATCCACGTCAATCGCTTTGTCCTTCATCAGCATTTCGTGAATCATCTCGGTGGCACAAACCTCACGAACCTTGCTCACAAACGAAGCCACGGATGCCACGTCGCCACTTTCGACGACAAGCTGCACAGCGGTACTGAAGAAAAGGTCACCTACCAGAATGGCGCCGGTGGAACCCACTTCACGCCATAGTGTAGGATGTCGCCGGCGAACAACGGCACCGTCAATAACATCATCATGAAACAATGTCGCCGCGTGAATCAACTCAGTTGCGGCGCAGGCCTTTATCAGCGCGTCTGTACTCGCGCCGTCCTGCTGCGCCAGGACCATACCCAGCCGTGTACGCAGCATCTTCCCAGGCGAAAACTGCCGCCGAAGCTGGCCTATTATATCCTGTCCCTCGAACCGTTTAATGTCGCCATAAACCGTTTCCAAAACACGATTAATCTCAGCCACGGTCTCATCGACGAAGCCAATTTCACTGATTGAACAATCAAGCATTGCGAATTCAGAGTTCTAGCGCCGACGAACCCGGTGAAATGGTTTTGTCGTCGCAAAAAATTCCACGGCGCCTGGGCGATGCCTCGGCAACGTGGCTATTGAATGAGGGATAACCTAAATGCAAAAAAGATAATGACAAACGTGAAACGAACAATTTTATTCGCCGGCAAAAGCCGTCAAAATATACGTAACTGCTTACAGATGCGCTTGGTCGGCAACCCGATGTTGCCGTTTTCGGCTCCGGCAGTATGCATCCCGACCAACCGGTCAAAATAAAAAAAAGCATGTTCCCGGCTGTGCTGCCGGGAACATGCACCAATTCACGTTGCACACTCTCATGACCAATCGCCGGGAGGTCTGGAATCTACCAACCTTAATGCGCCGCGAGAACGTGCTGTGTTGCGAATGTTAGCTGTCGACCTTTTCAATGACCCGGTCCAGGAGTTCCCGCGTCCAGGCGCCGACAAAACGGTAACGTAGCTTGGACCGCGGATTTTCCAGCAACGGCTTGAGAATGGTGTTAAAATCGAAGGCTGGCCACTCTGATGCCGGCGGCACATCGTCATCTACATTGGCCGTCACGCCAACGATGTGCGCACCTGAAAGGTGTGCGCCGACAAGGTAGAGCACTTCGTAGAGCGGTTGCCCGACAAAGGGATCGGCGATAACTTCGATCCGGTGATCCAGACTGTCGCAGAAAATTAGCGAGGCCAGCGGACCGATGATGTTGATGTCGCTGAAGCTACAGGCGCCGAGTGCCGACTTCGCGAGTGCAAGGCGTCGCGGCGCCTTGCAACTCGGAATCGCCATGATTGTACCCTTGATCTCGGTCGTGTTCCCGACGCGCGCAATATTGGGCTTCCCGTCAAGATCACGCTGCTGCCGGATCTCGCCAGTGTGGATGTCGGCATAAAACAAACGAACGCCGTCAGGCGAAATGGTCCACACGGCGTCGGTCTGAAAATCCACGACGCAGCCAAACTCGATCTCGTATTGGCGATTGCCCGGCGTGGACGACGCCGACTCGCCGGCGATCCAGGCTGCGTTATTGATACACCTGGGATAGCCCCAGTCCCATGGATCAGAATTGTCGACAGGGTCCGTGCCGGCAACCTTGAACGGCGCCTTGCCGTGTTCCACCCATTCCTTAAACTCTTCGTCGAATCCCTTGATCCCCGACACATGACCGGGACCGATGATCTCCTCGTTAAAAACTTTGATCAATCCGTGGCCGCCGACGTAATCGTAAACAAAAGACGTGTCATTAAGGTTCTTGGCGTCGATCTTTGCTCCCAATTCGCGGCGCAGCTTGGTTTGATTACGTTGATACGGATCAAAAAAGTCGCGCACCGCAATACCGTTCAAAGCAAACGCCTGGTGGACAGGGTCTTTGCTTACTACCGATAAATCATACCTCTTTTTGGTTTCGGCGATTTTGGCATCGATCTGCCCGGTCCAGTCGCCGAGTACTTCTTCGTGAGTTTTCAAGAGACCTCCTTTGTGTGTGATAATTGCGTTAGTTTTATGGAGAGCGGTAAAAAGGCGGGGAATGTACACAGCAAAACGCGATACGTCAACCACGGGAAAGATAAATATCGTTGAATATCTCCGACGCCGTCAGGAACGCTCGACGTGAAGATATCGCCGACATTTCTGGTAAAACGCTTCGCCTTTTTCAGTCACGGTTCCGGATTCGAGAATAGACTGGACGTGCGTCAGGATATGGCCGTGAAATTGACGGCGAAATACTGTCGCCACATCCTTGAGGATCTGGTCGTCGGAACGCAACATGCCGCGCTCCATATTATGAAATGCTTCATCAAGAAATTTCTCTGCCTGACGCTCTGTAAGCCCATGGTCCTCCAGGCAAACTATGGCACGATTATTGGTCGAGGCGCTGATGAAAGAATCTGACTTCATCGCCAGCACGAATAATTCCGCCAGACGCTTGTACTTCTTGCGGTCCGTTAAAGCCGCCATCCCCCCCCCTTTTTTTTCGCGTCAGCGTTATCCGATTACTGCGCGATACGCGCAGTACCATACTAATTCATTGGCAAGCTTCCGACACGCCTTCAATTGCTTCTGATTGGGAAAGTCGACGCCATGAATGCAGACAACAAATATCTGGTCCGAACCCGCGAATGTCACAGAATTCTTACCAATATAAAACGTGAACATGTCAGCGGGCGGCAACTGGCTTTGTTTCAGGGCCTTGTGACCACGCTTGTAGAGTTGCGGCGCCGCGGCGGAAAGACTGTCGGAGAGCTTGAGAGCCTTGTCGTCTTTCGCCCCCTTCGCCAACACCAGGCCGTCAATGCTGCTGATAAACATCGCGTCGAGACGAAACGAATCCAGAGCAATCTGCGTGACTTTGTTGAGCGAGACAGTGTCTGAATTGATGCTCAACATCCTGTTCACCTGCAATTCTGCCGTCCTGATATCAGCACGCGGCTTCAATCGGGCCATGGTCTGATACGTACGGGAACCCAACCCCGTGATCTTCAGCAGATCCTGCAGACGGTTGAAACGGCCGTGCTTTTCACGGTAATTTATGATCACTTTCGCCAGATGCTCGCCAACGCCGGTCAACAGGCACAACTCGTCGATTCCACCGCGATTTACATCAATTCCATTCGGGGCGCGACTACGCCATTCGATGACATCTTCCAAGCCGCTCATAGCGGGTTCATCATCTTTAATGGTACGGTCCTGGGCCGACAAGTCGGGGGCGAACACGTCATGGGCGGCCTGCCGAATTTCCTGAACCAGGTTGCCGTCATCAGCCGGCTCCGCTGCGCGCGGCGCAGAGAGTGCTACGGCCGGACGCGGTTTAGGTTGTTCCAACTCGGCCGGTGCAACGGGCGACGGCGCAACAGCAGCGACTGGCACGGCGGGGGCGGCAACAGGTACAGGCGGTGGCGGTACTGGTGCTGCCGGGGCAACCGGTACAGGAGGTGGCGGTGCTGGCGCTGCCGGGGCAACCGGTTCAGGAGGCGGCGCCGGTTCAGGAACCGGCGCCGGCGCGGCGACAGGAACGGCGCGCGGCGGCGCTACCGGAGGCTGAACAACCGGCGTCGACGGCGCGAATGCAGACGAAATGACGGGCTCATCAGCCTCCATTGGCTCTTCGTCAGGCATCATTGGCGTTTGCATAATCGCGGCCTCCGGCGTCGCGGCCAGGGGCGGTGACGGGGCAATCTCTACCGGCTCCTCTACCGGTGTTGCCTCCATCGCCGGCGTATGATCTTCGTCGGCAACAGGTACAGGTTCGTCTTCGGTCATTGCAGACGCAGGCAGATCCGGGAAAAGGTCTTCCATTTCGGCAACCATCTCCTCCTGCGAACAGTCTTGCGCACGAGTCTCAAACCATGCCGGGGGCACGTGCGGCAAGAGCTCCATCAACGGCAACTCGACCTTCTGATCGTAAAACAAGGTCACGTTTTCCTGAAATATATTAAACGGCAATTTGTTGACGAGTTCGCCAATCTTGATCTCTACCTGGCCGATAGACAGGCCGTACATCACTTCGGATTTTTCAAACGGAAAGACAAAATCCTCATGATTGCTGTAGCCTGAGATGATTTCGTCCACCGTGGCATTAAGGAGTTCCGCAGGGAACACTGCCAGGATAGCCCCGGCTGGAACGTATATTGTGTTCACATCCGCTGGCGGCGCATACTCCGGCTCAGCTTCAACGGCAACCTCCTCGGCAACGGCATCACCGGAGAAATAGTCGTCCATTGGATCGCCGTCGTCGTCATCATCGCCTATGATTGAGTTGATCTCGGCCAGCTTCGATATGATGTCCTCCGGATTCTCGACCGATTCAGCCTCATAATCGGGCTCCATGTCGACCGTGTGGCCGGCTATGACCGGCGCCTCCGCCGCCTCCGGAACTTCCGGCTCCATTTCGGGCTTGTCCTTCTTTCCGAAAATTCCGAATATACCTTTTTTAAACATGTCAAATCCTTTGCCTGTAGCTACTTGGATCCGGGCCGCTCGACGGAATTGGTGGGGTAATGTGCAGACCTGGACTGGGAATGAATATAAATGACCTTAAAATAATAGTCAATTTGTTCTGTTTTCTCTTGCAAAAACAATTTAGACTTCTAAGCTTGATATTGAAAGTATAGAATTTAAGATTTGCCTGTTGCTAAAGTATTTAAAGCCTGAACCGGAGCTGAGTTTCCTCACGCATAGATAGTACCAATCCTGGAATCAACGAGTACGATACGGACAACAACCTAACGCCGTTCCGCACGCGGCGCGGCCAGGCGGCGATGCCTGAATCTGCTCGCACGCACTGTTCGCCCGAAAATCCGGTCGCCCTCAAGAATCCCTACTAACCATACCCTGATGCCATGGCTGTCGTAAACTACGCGAAGAAAGAGATTCAATTCAAGATCGTCTACTACGGTTGCGGATTGTGCGGCAAAACCACCAATCTTCAGAAGGTCCATGCCTGTGTACCTGCCAAGGCAAAAGGAAACCTGACGTCGCTGGCCACTAGTCAGGACCGAACCTTGTTCTTCGACTTTCTACCGCTTCAAACGATGTCAATCGAAGGGTTTGTGACCAAATTTCAGATGTACACAGTGCCCGGACAGGTCAAATATAACAGTACACGTCGGCTCGTGCTTCGAAATTGCGACGGCGTTGTGTTTTGTGTCGACTCTCAGGTAAGCAAAACTCAGGAGAATCTCGAAAGTTGGGAAAATCTCAAGGAGAATTTGAGTTTACAGAAAGACATTCTGGACGAAATGCCGCATGTCCTCCAATACAACAAACGTGACCTTCCTAACATCAGCCCGCAGGCATATCTGGACTATGTATTGAACAACGGCGAGAAACGGATTCCGACGTTCATGGCTTCCGCCTTTAAGGGAGAAGGTGTGATCGAGACCCTAAACGCAGTCGCCAAACTGGTTCTACAGGACTTTATCGAGAAGCATTAAGCGTTTGGATTTGTGGATTTTGTCCTGAATTTTCTACTGCAGGGGAGTGCAGTAGTATTCCGCTCCATAGATTACGCGAGCGGCACTAACGGCAACGTATTGAAATAGGATTCACCGGCCCTATGGGGTTCATGCTCAAAGACCTGGAGTACGGTCAGCTAAAACAGGATCTGGACGAGTTTCTAACCAATTCCGAGGCTCAGACTGTACTTCTGTGTGATCGCGGCGGTAATGTCATCGTAAGCAGTGGTGAAGCATTTATCGACACTATCGACATGATCTCGGCGCTGGTCGCCGGTGCGTTCGCCGCCACGAAAGAATTAGCCGGCATACTCGGAGAGAACGAATTTACGGCAATTTTCCATCAAGGCGCCAAGATCAGCATTTTCATTTCGGCCGTGGGTGAAGAGGTGATACTGCTGGCTATTTTCACCGACGAAACCAATGCTGGTTTGGTCAAAATGTATGCCCTCACAACATGCCGCAAATTCAGCAATCTGTTTAAAGACATTATGTCTCGAAAACAGATCAAAATCGACGATCCCACCCAGTCATTTCAACTCGCCAAGGGACCGATCTTCCAGGAAGATTAGTCAACCAGCCACCCAGCGACCGACTGTACCTTTTGCACTGCCTGCACCTGCGTTACTCTCTGCGCAATGCCGATATCAACTCCCGCCGGGTAGCAATACACGTCGCCGTCCATGTCCACACTACGCCGCCGAGAAACAACCCCACTACGACCCCTGCGATCAGTAGCCATGGCGGCGTTGCTCCGGGGGCGAGCAATAGCGGCAATATCGCAACAAGAGACGACAATAGGCCGCATCCGAGCCCGATCAACAGCAAGAAGACATTCTCGCTTAATACCAATCGGCGTATCATCCCTGCTTTGAATCCAATGACGGTCAGGATTGCCAGCTCGGATTCGCGCTCCAAAACGTTGCGAAAAATAATGATACCGAGCCCGATCGTACCAAGAAGGAGTCCCAAACCGCCCAAGACCTGAAATATCGTGATATAGGTATTCTGTACCCGATTAAACAATTCCAGACGTTCCCGAGTCTCGGAGATCTCGACACCGGCGGTCGCGTAGCGTCGGATCAATGCGGCGCTCACGTCCGCAACCGCGTCGGCGGGTACGTCGACAAGCAACATTCTGTAGCCTGCTACGGTTGAGAACGACCGTCTCAATCGAGCGGCATCCGCGATAAGCACCCCTTGAAAAATACTGTTGGTAAGGGTTGCCACTAACTTGAATTTTACAATATTCCCGCGGTCATCGCGGTGTTCCAGCGTATCTCCAAGCCGTCGTTTCAGAGCGTACAACATCGTCGCCTTGTCGGTGACAACGGGGATGACATTGTCACCGTAGTCTCGTGACAGAAGGTGCCATGGCCCCGCGTTGTCATCAGCCAATGTCGACGCGAAGCTGAACGGACGATCGGTAAATTGATCGGGATCTATGCCGACAACACGCGGCTGCTGTGCCTGACTGAGATTCAGGCAACTGGCGTCGTCACCGTCCAGTATCTGGATCGCCGCCATATTGTCGCCGGCGACGCCATCCAGCCCCCACCCTTTCGACACGTCGCCGGGCTCCGGCTCACCATCGGGATAGACCGGCAACGTCATCTCGGCGATCAACCGGTAACCGCCCGTGGAAGCGCCTGCTGATGTATCATCGAATCCTGCTGTCAGGCGTTGCGATTCCAGAGCGATCAAGAGAAATGTCCCGCAAGCCACCATGGCGACAACGGCCATGCTGCGATTGCGACAACGCCCCAGATTACGAATACCAAGGATTACAGGTGTGATCACACCTGTCCTGCATGTTGCCAGATAGCGAAAAAGGCCGGCCGCTGAGGCAAGCCCGCAAACCAGCCAGAGCGCCCCTGACACCATAAACCCAATCGCACCGGACGGATCGACTTCCGGCTGGATCTGAAACGGCATGAACGCCGCAAGGATCCCACTTCCAACCGCAATGAGAAGGTGGCGGCGCCATTGCCCGGCAAATTGGTCACGGGTCCAGAGCGCCCCCGATTCTGCTCCCCTGAGCGCTACGGCAGGCGGCACCCGTCGAATCCTGCACAGGTAGGCGTACACGACAATTGTCACCGCGCCAAGACTGAGGGCCGCGCCAAGCACCAGTGTGCCCGGATTCGTATAAGGCAATATCGTCGCGCTTCCCGCAGCACCGCTCCAAACGGTCGACAGCGCCGAGGCCATGATCCGCATGTAACCAACGCCGAGAACTGCGCCGATCGCAACGGCGGGAAAGGCAATGAACAGGGACTCGATGAGATAATATCGCGAAATCCAGGAGGGTGGAAATCCCAACACTTTCAATGCGGCCTGCTCGCCGGCCCTGCGGTCGAGCCCGAGTTGAAAGAGAAGACCGGTAAGGCAAAGGGCGCCAACAATCAGAAAAAAGCTCAAACCGGCGAACAACATGCTGAAATCGACGGCGCCGACGACCGCGGCATCGGCAAGATCGCGGACTGGAACAAAGGCAAACCCAAGAGCAGCCGGATCGAGTGCGGTCGCCAGCCGATCACAAACATCCGTGTCGTTTTCACCCGCACTCGATATGCGGATCGCAGTCAGGCTGCCAAATCGATTGCGCCAGATGCGCTGACCGGTCTCCAGGCTTATCAACGCCTTAGGCGTTGGCCCGTACGCCTGCCAGTAATCCTCGTCATGATCGCGAATTCGTTCGAGATCAATCGGGACACCCAGATTCCAATCGCTACAGTGCGCCTCATCACTGAGCCCGGGAATGGAGGGCGCCAGCTTGCCCAGGGCGGCGATACTCGCCGTCGGCAGGATTCGGGAAACGGTAAAGTCATACTCGGCGGTCCGCAACGAACCGGTGCGGTCAGCGGTGAAGTATCTTAGCGTAACCTGGCTGCCTGCCGAGACGCCAAGGTCCTCCGCGGTCCAGTCGCTCAGTACGATCTCGCCCGGTCCGATAACATCGCCCCCGGGCGCCGTTTCACTCATCGCCGTAACCATCGAATACGGTGTCGACCGGTCCCCTGCCGTCAGATCAGTAACAAAATACGTCAGAAAACCTCGTGCCCCCGGATGCACGGCACGTACCGCAGGCATCACGCTGTCAGGGAGAAATACCCGCGAGGTTTCTATCTGCGTGCTGCCATCTGGCGTGGCGACACATGACAATCCAGCATCCTCAACGGTAAAGACCTGGCGCAACAGCCGGCGCATCTCGATTACTGGCAGATCACCGGTTTTGGGCCTGGCAATGAGCATCATATTTTCCCTGCCGTCACGATCTATGACCCTTTGCAACATACGCTTAGAAACAAACGCATTCTTGGGCGGCAGTTGGCTGACATCAAGATTCATATTGCCAAGATCTTCGGCACCAATGATGTGTGCGACCTTCAGCCTGAGTACAGTGTGTGAATCAGCATCCACGGACAATGACATGTCGCGATGGACAGCACCGGGCCGGTCAATACGCAGAACCACGACGTCCCCCACGGCAACGCCTAGGCGCGCAGCGACTTCCCGGTTGAGTACGACGCTTTGCTCGTCCACGCCGAACCCCGTCGCGTCCGCCATGGCGAATCGATGAAAAGCATCGTCAATGCCCCAGAGCCGTACCTCACCGACCTGACGTGAGGTCTCCGGATGCACCGCAACGGCCCGCAGTGCCACCACCCCGGCGATGTCGGCTTCAATGCCGGCGGCCAATTCGGTGACCAAACGCCCGCGGAAAAAGCGATCTCCGGCCGACAGCACGTGATGTACCTTGCCGAGCCGTTGCGTACGGATATGCCTGAGAGAGTGACGAACGGAATCGCCTACAAGCAACGCTCCGACGAGGACCGCGCTGGTCGTTGCCACACCGAGCGCAGCTGCACCGACAGAAAATCGATGATACAACACGCTACGGTATAACATTTTACCAATATGCATAAGTATCCAATCCAAAGCCCGGACGTGCCGATTCGACGGCGCGTTCGAACGTGAATAAGGTTGAAGACAGCGAGATTCGCTCGTATATTATATTTTTCGGAATTCGGTAGGCCAGTACCACCGATCCGTCCAGAGTTACAATTTTCTACCACGCTCAACTGCGGGCTTGGGTCGGCTACGCGGCGCAACGTACTGTATTCAGGCAGCGTCCGTACTAAACGCCCGCAAACAAGGAGTCATCCATTGTCGTCCGAAGATTTCGACGCAAGACACCCACACATCGCAGCGCTGAAGCGGAAGTATCTCCCCATCCTGCTGGCCAATTTCACTGGCCTCGTCCTTACAGTCGCCGTGTATATAGGGTTTCACAACCTCGAACGAGACCTGAGTAAACAGGAGTTCGAACGAAAAGCCCGTGATCTCGCCATACTCATCGAAAGTTTGAAGAATGATTATTGGGAAAACATTTACGCAGCCGATGACCCGAAACTGTTGTCAATGCGGCAAGTCTTCGATCACTATGCCGTCACAACCCTAAAGAAATACGTTGCACTCGACACTATAGCATGGCTGCCGCAGGTGGATGTGGATGATCGGTCCGCATTCGATCGATACCTATATAGAATAGGATTGGAGAACTTTAAAATTATGGCGTACGACTCCGAAGGAAGAGTCGTGCCCGCACCTGAATCGGGGACGCACTTTCCGGTATTGGCAGTCAGGGCCCGGAGCGATTCCATGTATTTTCCCGGCTTCGACGTAGCCTCTGTACCGATGTTGCAACCGTTGATGCACGATGCGTCATCCAGACACCAGATCACGGCGAGCGGAAAAATCTACCGTAATCCGAAACAGAAGAAGGGGGCCAGCATTGCGGTCCTCCTGGCCGCCGGCGGCGTTGACTCCGGCACCGCAAAACCAAACCTGACATCGTGGTCCGAAGGTTTGATTTTCGGATTGATTGATCTGGATGTCCTGATGCAGGAGATCTTCAAGCGGTTCGACGGGCGATTGGATGTCGAATATGTCCTTGTCGACAATAGTGCCAAAGGAGATGATCGACTGCTGTTCGCGTCGTCGTCGATAAAATTCCGCGACGTCGAAACCCTACTGACGTGGTTTCAAAGCGGCACATACACCAAGAAATCTCTTAATGTCGGCGGTCGCCACTGGGAGCTAATGTGCAGACCAACGCGACACTTTGTGAAGAGCGAAAATCACCTCATCACCCGCGGCGTGATCGCATTGGCCATCGTCATGACCACTGTGTTCCTGCTGTACCTTTACGAATTGAACCGGCATTTGGCCGGCGCAAAGGCAGTGGTTCGACAACTTGAGGCCACAACCCGGGAGCTGGACCAAGCTACGGCGGAACTGAAAACCTGCCGTAAGGAGCTAAGTGAATTGAAGTCATAATTGCAAGAAAAAACGGTCCGATGCCCTGAAACCCCTCAAGACGGATATTTCACAGGCACGATGTTGGCACGACGACGCGTCTACAACATGGCCGGACCGTTTGCCCCATCGTTTGCGTTTGCCGAGTCAATCGAATGGATGGCGCGTGTACGTGCGCATGGCATGCTGTCTGCAAATACCGGAGTGGTCGAGCTCCGCCGTCGACTTCACCTATCAAACAAGAGCCTGGAACGCGCTGCGGCTGCGGGAGAATATCTGCGTGTTGTGCGCGAGCACGGCAGAATACCCTGTAGACAGCCGTAGCTGGGGTTTGGTATGCGACGCTACCGGCCCTGCCGAATTTGGGACTCGACATGTCGATGCGGTTAGCTGGATGTCGCGCCGTGCCGCGAGACATCCTTTTCCACCGGATCACCGTATTCGTCTGCAGCGACTATCGTGCCGCTTCGAAGCAAATAGATTCGATCAAGTCGCCGAGCCAGATCCATCGAATGCGTTGCAACAATCAGGCTGATTCCCTCTTCTTGATTCAGCTCTATCAGCAACGACCCTAACTTCGTTGCCGTGAAGTGATCAAGGGCGCCTGTCGGCTCATCGGCCAACACCAACCCCGGTGAATTTATGAGGGCCCGTACGACAGCGACACGTTGTCGCTCGCCTCCGGAAAGCTGTACCGGGTGCTGATCAATGCACGATTCCAGCCCGACTCGACGCAACAACCGTAACGCGGTTGAGCGCGCAAGCTTACCTGTTAGCGGGCTGCCCGGAACCAGCGTAGGCAACAGGACATTCTCCATCACGGTGCATTGCGGAAGCAGGTGGTGATCCTGAAAAACCAGTCCGATATCCCGGTTGCGCAACCGCGCAAGTTCGGTATCGGCGAGGCCGGCAATATCCTTCCCGCGCAAGAAAACGCGTCCCGAACTGGGCCGGTCCACTGCGCCCATAATATTCAACAACGTGCTCTTACCAACTCCGGACGGCCCAACGATCGCGGCGGACTCACCCGCGTTCAACCTGAAATTGACGCGATCCAGTATGGTCCGCTCACCGCTCTCAGTATTCCCGCCGCGGTAACGTTTAGATACGTCGGCAAGCTTCAGGATTAGTTTTGTTTCTTGCATATGTTGTCACTCGCACGCGTCGGCGTGCAGCAGAGAACAGAAACGCGGCTGTCAAACGTCCCTGTGATTTGTCGAGACGTTCCGCTATCGCGGAGCAGTCTCGGTCAACGGATGGTTCATCTATCATTGGTATCGCGATGCGTCGCGCTGACGACGCCGGCAGCTATGGCCGATCGTCTCGTGAAGCGGCGGCGCCGTCCGGCGACGCCGGCGCAACCGCAGCGGACGATGTCGGTCGTCCTGGCGGTGGTTTGTATAGCGTAACCAGCAGTCCGCCGAGAGCTGCCAGAATAATCCCGACAAAGAATAATGGCCGAATCGCGCCTATACCGCCTGCAGGAGGGTGAAGTGCGAGCGCAACGAGTGCGTTCACAATAGGCGCACCTGCAAATATGATGGACATGACGACGCTTGGCGCGCCGCCCGCGCCAAAGGCAAGCAGCACGCAGAACGCACCAGCTGCGCCAACGATCCCCGCAATGAGTGAAAATGTCATACCCCGGCCGGGAAACGACCAGGAGGCGCCCTTATACAGAAGAATCGCGAGCGGCGCCAGAACGGCTGTTAAGAAGTACGCGATCCCAACAAACAGAAATGCCTTGTAGCGGCCGGTAGCGGCGTCAGACATGCCGAGTTGCCCGCTATGAAGAAAAATACCGTATAACCCCCAAAAACATACGGTCAACACAGCGTAGCCAAGCCACAAAAGCCCGGCTGGATTATTGCTACCCATGATCCTGTCTCCTGTTTTGTTCGTTTGTCGCCGTTACCGACTCCAGAACAGTCAAAAACCGCTTCGTCATATGATCTTGGCCGAACTGCGCCATCACAACGTTGCGTCCACGTTCGCCGAGCATGCGTACTCGCTCCGGGTCGGCAATCAATGCGGCCAATGCGTCGGCCAACCCATCTGGGCCCTCGGCATCATACATTACACCGCCGCCGGTCGATTCGATCAGTTCCGGGAACGCGGCATGGCGCGGTTGCACAACGGGCACGCCCGCAGCCAGCGCCTCAAGAATATAGAGCCCGAAGGCTTCTCCGTATACCGCAGGCACCGACAACACGGAGATACTGCGTAAGAATTCGAGCTTCTGGTCCCGGTTGATATTTGGCAGAAAATCTACACAATCCCGGCATTCTGCCTCGACAAGCTTACGATCGAGTCCGTCCACGAATGACCGGTCCGCAGGCGTGAGGCTCCCTGCAATACGCAATCGCAGACCCGATTTCGGCCGTTGCATGTGCATCCGGATAAACGCGTCAACCAACGTTTCCAGCCCCTTTCCAGGGATCATCTGAGCAAGGTAGCCGATCACTGGCGGATATGACGAATGCACGATGTCGCTAAATCCCTGAAGGTCAATACCATTGTGAACCACGATCAGCTTATCCGACGGAATCGTGACGGCTGCCTGCATGACCGCACCATAGTATCGGCTTACCGCAACGTATGCGGATATATCGGCTACCGATTGCCGCAATAGCTGCCATGCCTGTTCCCGGTACGGCTGCGGCAAGGTATTGATGAATGAATCTTCGCCTTGCAGCGAGCACACGACAGGCACCCCGAAAGCTGCCGACAGTGGCGCCGACAAGCCGGACAAGAGTGCGTTGGAGAGGCAGATTACGTCCGGCGGCGCCTGTGTGGCTATCCAGTCGATTAGCTTCCCAACCTCTTTGAACTGCCGGCCACGCTGCCCCTTCAACGTCGAAACAGTAAGTTCGCCCAGGGCCGCAGGTTTTGTGAAACCGGCGCTGTTCGCCGCGATTCGCAACAATGCGCTTGAATCGAAGATGGCATCCACCCAGTCGGGCGTTCTCCGAAATACCGACGAGATCTGCTGCAGGTAAACATTGATGCCGCCAAAAAACAACGGCCCCTCACCTTCAACCGGCGCTTCGGTGACAAGCGGAAGGTACAACGGGACCACCGTGGTGTCGTGACCGGCGTCCCTCAGCCCTCGTGCGAGCGCATGGTCGCGCAGGCAGGTGCCGCAGTAGAAATTACCAGTGCCTGCGATGATGTACAGGATATTCATTTATCAATTCATGCATACTGTTGAATGATCGATCATGACGGGAGCTGTAATGGGACACAATTAGCGTGCCGAGGCCCCCAGCGTTCGGCTCGGATCAGCGGCATAGCGAAGTATCCGCTTCAAGTTTCGCTTCAGCAACGGTGTAACGTCGAGCCCGGCCGCGATGGTATTTAGCGGTAATGCATGCGCTATGGACTGTAGTTCCACCAGGGTTTTTGCCCGAATAATGTCCATCAGAAACACAGGTTCCGCAGCATACGCTTCGGCGAAGGCTTCGACCGAAAGCTGGTCATCGGTCAAAAACCGCGAGATAGATATACGACCGCCATCATCCTCTGTCCATCCCCAACCGGCCAATAATCCTTCGATTCGGCTTATGTCGTCCTCCTCGATTCGCGAGGCATCACGAAGCACCCGGCTCAACTCACGCATCAACCGCTCGCGTGGTCGCAGTTCCCGCACGGCTGCACGCCCTTGATCCAGGTTGTGTCTCGCCAGTGTGTCTGCAAACGCAGCGCGAGAGAGACATCCTCGCATGTACGCCAGTGTTGCGTCGGGAGAACCAGCAAAACAAAGCGTCGCAAGGGCGCTTTGCACAGGATATTGCACGGTGCCCGACATTGCCCTACGCATGCGTTTGCTGCCGATCCGCGCGGCAAAGTGCGCGGCCCAAAGTTCTGCGACAACCTCGTTGAATCCCTCCCACCAGATATTTTCCAGCAAATTACGGATTCCCGGCGGCGGTAACAGGTGGTGCCAGATTTCGTGCTCCACGGTATCCCAAAACACAATCGGTGATGCTAAAAGGGCATTCATGTTCACCAGAATGGCATGATGGTCGGCCACATATACCGCGGCAGTCGTGTGGTACCCGTCCCGGTTAAAGTGGCGTAGCCGAAACCGCAGCGGCTGCAGCAAACGCGTTGTGACCCCCGACAACCCATGGCACGGATCCGCCAACGGCCGCAGTATAGTCCCGTCTCGCCCCGGCGACAGCACAGCAGCAACCGACGCGGGAAAATGCTCCGTGAATTGGTTGAGGTACGCTTGTGTTTCGCGGATGAACCGAAGCCGCCTCCGATAGGACAGCGCCAGAAAGTCACGGCCTGCCATCAATTGTCGATAGGCCCGGTAATTTTCACGGTCCGAGCGCGGCGTAGTGTCGTCGAGTGTGACTTCCCCCCCGTTGTCCGCCAGCCACCTGTCCAACTCGCGCTGACGCTTCAACGTGGCGTCACGTGCGACTCTGTTCTCCTTTTTGGTCAGTGGGTCAATCTCGGCTGCACGGTACAGCAGCGTGATCATCTCGCGGCTCACACCGCTAGCAAAAACAACGGCCGCGTCGTCAAACGCGTTGGCGCCGACGTTGGTCGCAATAAGCACGGCAATGACAACAAGCCGACCGGCCGACCGGTGTCTTTGCGCGGCAAAAAACAGCCCTGGCTTCATTCCGCGTAAACCCGATTGTCCCACACTTCAATAAGCGACCCCGTTCCGTCATCCCCGATCTTAATGTGGAGATTACGTTTTACCGACGGGTTGATGTCCTGGGCGTATATCAAGATGACATAAGGGCTGCGCACCTCATCGGCGTAGTCCCCGCCGACAACCGGAATCGACCATTGCCACAACGACGCGACAATGTCTTCTTTCGAAAAACGATGGTCGCGCTGCATCAGCAATTTTTCCAGATGCGATGAAGGTAGCTCCATCTTGCCGCCCCAAATGTCGAGCGCGTCGAGACGCTTACGACACCAGTTGTTCACTGCTGTTCGGCCCTCGGTGGTTCGAAAGCGGTAGTAGCGGCACGGCTGAACATAGTTCAGCCAGATTTGCGACTGCTCGCGGGTCCACTCCTCCTTATGCGGAATATCGGCCGGAATACGGAGGTACTTTATGCCCGCAGGTATGCACAACACGCAGAGGCCAACCGCGATAATTACCACGGAATAATTCAGCTTTGAATGTTTAAATCGTAATCTCATTGTCGTATCATACATCCACGTAAACATACATCGACTCGAATCGCTATCATGTCATACGACGGCAACGGTCGAATCTCCGGGGTTGCGGCGACGAGCGACGTTAAGCAATTCTTCAATACCAGCATGCTCCTACGCCTTCGCAGGGCAGCTGTTCAGGGTCAACTTACAGGTCAGACTTCATGCATTGCTCCCAACAGTCCATACAGCTATCGCCGCGTCCCAGAGGCTTCCATCTTATTACCGACGAGATAACAAAGCAAATTCCGGACCTGGCCCGGATCGCCGTCGGCACCGGTCACATCTTCATCTGTCATACGTCCGCTTCACTGACAATCAATGAAAATGCGTCGGCGGATGTTCGTCTTGACATGGAGCAACATTTCTCCCGTTCAGTGCCTGAGGTCGATGGCCGTTACCAGCACTGGATTGAAGGTCCGGATGATATGCCGGCCCACATCAAAGCCGCAATTCTAGGCAGCAGCGTGACCGTACCGATCACCAACGGCGCATTCAATCTCGGGGTCTGGCAAGGCATTTACCTGTGCGAGCACCGTAACGAGGCGGGCCCAAGGAAACTGATTGTGACCCTGAACGGCAAACTGAAGTAAGGGTCGCGACGCGGTTGTATGAATGAATCAGGTTAGAACATCGCAGTGTCGGAAACAATCCACAACATGATCATTGACCATCCCAGTCGCCTGCATGTGCGCGTAGCATATTGTCGACCCGACAAATTTAAATCCGCGTTTACGCAGGTCCTTGCTTAGCGCATCCGACTCGCGGCTGGTGCTCGGATAATCTCTCAGAGTTCTAAAGGCATTTATGATGGGACAACCGTCTACAAAACGCCAGATATAGGCATCGAACGTCCCGAACTCACACTGTACCTGGAGAAATTTTCGGGCGTTGTTGACCGCAGCGTGAATCTTCAACCGGTTACGAATGATTCCGGCATCCTGCAATAATTGGTGCAGCCTGTCATCGTCGTACGCACTGATTTTGACTGGGTCGAAGTCGTCAAACAGGCGACGGTAATTCTCTCTCTTACGCAACACAGTATACCAACTCAGACCTGCCTGCATAGATTCGAGCAGCAAGAACTCGAAAATCTTGCGGTCATCATGAACCGGCACACCCCATTCCGTATCATGGTACGCTACATAATCCGGCTTCGAGAGGTCAACCCACGGACATCGATGTTTGTGGGATATAGTCGCTTGCGTCATCAGTCATACCCTCCTGTTGTTGGTCGCAGCATCAATTTCTACCGCCTGCGACGGGCTCAACCCGGATGATGTTACATTGATCTCATCAAGCGCACCGAGATCGGCATCGAAAGGCCGGGTTGCCGCGATTTCTAGCATAACTTGTGTATGTGGCCGTTGCCCGTGGTCAGGAACGGTCATACGGATGTCAACGGCAGATGACGACCGTATTCGGTAATACTGGCGGTATTCATGAGTCACCGACCTTCCTTTTGTTGACGACGATATCGCATCACCCAGTCCTCGTTTACATCGTCACTCTGCCGGCAAAAATAACTCCCGGCCTTTACAGCACTCGGCACAGGAATGTTCAGGTAGCGAAGGACCGCTGCTACCGATGCATCCACGTCGGCGACAAGTGCCTCGTAAGTGAGCCGATAGGGAGTGATCCTGTTCGAGTCGAAATAATACTGCCACCCGCGATTGCCGGCCGCTATCATATTTCGGAATCGGCGTATACGCCGCGCGTCGAAACGATACGTGCCGGTGTAGGCCGCTTGGCGCCGGGAGTCCCACGCATTGCTATCTGTCGCCTTGACCCAGGAAACCGCCTGCCTCAGGGAATCCGCACGGGTCAACCAAATATAACGTGTGTTCGATGGCAAGAATTGGTGCAGACCCGCAATCGTTACCTCACGGTGATGGGTGTACGCTGTTATTGCCCCGGCAAGATCGTCCAATTGTTGCCACATCACCTTGAAACCGCCAACGCCGTTCACGGTTTGCGAGGTAGTAAAAAGGTGCTCAAAGTAGTCCCGAAGGTTCATCGCCTGCCACAGATCCGTGTTCGGCGGCGTCGCCGCATTTTGGAGTAATTCGTGCGCGGCGGGATGGTCGCCGTATTGCATGCCGGCAATACCGGTGTCAGTCAGAATCGAGCACAAATAGGAGCTACCTGTTCGCGGCGTCGTACAAATCAAATAATATACTCGCTGTTTCATTCGGACACGTTATCGTCCATCCAAGTGAATCTTGGCACGTACGACCAATTTTCAACACAAGATTTCTTAACTCGAAGGTGGGCTATGCTTCCCAATTTTCTCGGAATCGGTGCGCATCGTTGCGGAACCAGTTCGCTGCATAATTATCTCGGCCAGCATCCCGATATTTTCCTCGCCAGGAAGGAGCCGAGATATTTCGCATTCAAGGACGTTTTTGCAGACAGCGTCACGGAAAGTACGTTGCTGCCACCCGAAGGATGCACGACGGCAAACAGCCTTCCGTTCGAACCACGTCGATTCTCATCTCTTGCGCCACGGTCCGTTACGACGATGGACGCATACCAGCAACTATTCAAATATGTGGCGAACGAAAAAGCGATCGGCGAGATTTCTCCGATTTATCTGTACCATCCCTATGCCCACTGGCATATCCGCAAGACCCTCCCGGACGCGCGACTCATCGTCTCACTGAGAAACCCGGTCGACCGAGCGTACAGCCACGCGGTACGTACGGCTGTAACATCCGGCCGCTGGCACCACCTGCCAGTGCCGGCGGGGGCCATGACGCCGACCACGATGGCTCAGGAATGGTCTGACGACTATTTCGTCTTTCGCGGACTGTATCACGATCAACTGAAACCATACTACGATGTCTTTCCACACGAAAACATAAAAGTCTACCTGTTCGAATCGTTTCGCAGCAATCCCATTGGTGTGATGCAGGACCTATATCGCTTTCTCGGCGTGAATGACACGTTCGTACCGGAGGTTTCGCAGATACTCAATCGCAGTGGCGTACCTCGGAATCAGCGCTGGTTCACCGTGTTGAACACCACACACCGCTGGCTCCGGCGCCATCAGAAAATCCTACCCAAGTCCGTGTTGGCGGCCCTGCGTTCGCGGCTGCACGAGCTACTGCTCAAAAACCTTAAACCGTCGCCACCCCTACCTGCCGAACTTCGCTGCCTGCTGACGCCGGTCTTTCGCGACGACATACTAAAATTGCAGGATCTGGTACAGCTGGATCTTTCATGCTGGCTGCAGTATTAATGGGCCATCACTTGATTTCTGCAGACGGGATAATAAATGGGGCCAAACCACACAGAACCGTCGCTTCCATCAATCGACAACCAGGAAGCAGGCATACGGAGTGGGTTCCAGAATCCGGCAAATCTCGTCATAATTCGCAACGACGTCCCGTTGAGGTTTGGTGACGATTTTCCGGAACTCGCTACAGCCGTCCCAATGGTGGCGCCGATGCGTCAGTAGAGACGTCAGCCGGCCCATTTCACCCGCGACATTGGCCCGCAACGCGTCATACGTTATCGCGACAACGCGGTTCGGCAGAAGCCTGCAAAGCACCTTGAAGTTTCGCAGTCTCCGTTGATGTCTACGAATTCTGCGAACAAGTGTTTTGGGATTCAAATAGATTGATTCGACCTCGATCGTCTGCCGGGTGCTCCACTGGTTTGTCTCTCTGGCTACCGTCATCGATATGATCACATCGAGCGTATTCTCGCGCATAAGATGAATGATCACGTATCGGTCGCGAACGAATTTTAACAGGATCTCCGGGTACATCACGAGCTGGTTGTACATCAGCTTGAAACCTACAGGCCCGCCATCCCGCGACGCCGACGCAACGAGATCCAGGTATCGCAGAACGCGCCAGGGTCGACAACAGTCTCCGACTTCCACGCAATACGCGTAATGCGCCGGCGTCGTCTCGCGCCGACTGCCGGGATTCAATGGTTTATTGAACAACTCGGGAAATATCGTAATACCGGGAATCTTCGCGATGAGGTCCAACAACCATGTGGACCCGCTTCGTTGTGTCGACAACAGGCAAAATCGTGTCATTACATCGCCTCAGGCATTCGTATGATCAACCGCAGGCGGTGCGTGCCGGCGGTAAAACACGACCTGTTTCTTTCACGTCTGTTGGCTGTCAGATTGGCACGATCCAGTCGTCTGGATTGCAGCTCGGCCGTAACATCAGTTTAATGCGCCTGCGAAGTCGATCGGGTATCGCCAACACCAGCGGCCTTATACCGCGTCGAACCATTTTGCTGCTTGACCGTGCATACCGCAGGATCCGCCGCCCGTAGCGCGTCCCAAGAAATAGCTTGACCAACCACATCTCCAAAACTCGCTGTGCACGTATGGGACGTAAACAAGGCGACGGTCGAATCGAATCGCCTGCGGGCCTGGCATAGCGACCGGCTGCAAGATCGCCTTCGGCCTGCGCGAAAACACGCTGGTATGCATCGATCATGAGGTCGGTGTGGTACCCTTCATTCACCATCGCGTGTGCTCGTTCGCCCATCACCTGCAAGGCCATACGATCGTGATACAGCGCAGCAATGCGATCGGCAAATGCTGCCGTATCGCCAACAGAAACGCGATAACCGTTGTCACCATCGATCACAAGCTGACGCACACCGCTGGGTATATCGCATACGATCGGTACGCAACCGCAGGCCATTGCCTCAAGCAGGCACAATGGCATGCCCTCGAACTCTGCAGGCAACACCACGATGTCGTGCGACCGATACAATTCATCAAGCTGCCGCGGACCGACTATTCCTGTAAATGTGACGGCACCGCAAGCGACCAAATCAAGCGACCGGTGTTTCAGCTGCGCCTCATCATCGCCACTGCCGCAAATGGTAAGCGTTGCCCGCATATCGCAACGCTGTAGCGCACGCATGATTTCCGGTAGGTCGAGAACACGTTTCTGGTACTGCTGCAATCGGCCGGCATATATCAAACGGATCGGCCGGTCGGTGGCACGACACCTGCGACGCGGCATGCTCGGGACCGGGATGCAGTTCGGGATCACATGCACACGTTCGGCGACCTCTGCGTTTGCCGCAACAACACGGTCACGGATATGATCACTTACTGCGACGATCGCATTCCAGTATCGCCCAAGTCGATGAACATGCTCGTAATGAAGGGGATCGTCGCTCTGTACCGTACCGGCAACAATCACATCGCGTGACAACATAGAACTCACGCACGAATACGCATAGTCATATTGCGGAATGTATGTGCACGGCGCATGCGCTTCCAGAACCGAACGAAAATAATTCCAGCGATCCGGCCAGGTGCGAAACGGGCGCATATCCAGAATCTCGGTTTTAATGTCCTCTGGATCTTCAAGCGCCGTCGAGCAATGCGCATAGCCGTTCGTGACGACGACTTTTGCATTGACACCGGTAGCAGTCAGCCCTCGAAGCAGATGGACGGCTTGCGTATTGCAACCGCTGAGCTCCCAATTGGGCGTTGATAGTATTACTGTTCGTTGTCGCACTGTACGGGCGGTCCCTTCTACACCAGCGGCACAGGTACTTGTCGCCGGTAAGCTTCAATGTCGATATACGAAACATCACAGCAAAACTGTAAACGGAGTGTATTCAAACAACTGCGGCGACAATAGCGCGAAGCCTTCCCGTTGTGTAGCTATGATAAGTGGCTATATTGGTTGGAGCTGAACACGTCGTTGATTCCGTCTGCCTCCAACGCCGTAGGGCCAGGAGAATGACTGTGCCACCGACAATTAATATTGCGACGTCACTGGACGAAAATTACGCGATCGGCTCGCTCGTGATGATCAAGTCGCTATTGGTAAATCTGGATCGTTCGACAAAGATCAACCTTTTCCTGTTCGAAGACAACCTGGATGAGGAAACGAAACTATTTCTCGAACGAACGTGGACAGACCGCAGCATTTGTATTACATGGCTATGCCCGCAAACTGAAGGGCGGCTCGACAATGTCCGGATGGGCGGCTATGCGGGAGTGCAGGCAACGTATTACCGTTTGTTCATCGGCGACCTGTTGCCCGCAAATGTCAACAGGGTCATTTACCTCGACGCGGATTTGGTGATCGATCACGATATCAGCGAATTATGGCGATTGGATGTATCCGATTGCGTGTTGCGGGCGGTGCAGGACGGGATTACGCCTTATGCGCAATGTGCTCTGCCGCACATGCCCGACGACGTCGATGCCACCGCACTGATTCCATATTTCAATGCCGGGTTGATGCTGATCAACCTGGAAAACTGGCGCAGAGAAAATATTGGAGACCGTGCGCTGGCGGCCGCCAGAACCTATCAACGCGCGTTTCGATACTGGGACCAGGATGCACTGAATTACTGCCTGATCGGCCGCTGGGAAAACCTTTCACCCTGTTGGAATCGGGCAACGCTATGGGACGCGGTGCCGGATGATTCGTACTTTCCGTATAGCGCCGAACAATTGGTGGCAGCCAGAAAATCACCGCGGGTAATCCATTGTCTCTGCTACCCGAAACACTGGCACTTTCCAGGGAGTACACAGGCGGAGTCACGCTTCTTCCACTATCTTGACATGACCGCGTTACATGGCTGGCGGCCGCGGGCAACCCGGTTCGAACATATGGTCGAAACCCTGGCGCGACGACATCGTACCTGCGTACAGCTTCTATCGATGGTGCGAAAGGCGGCCAAGGCTCACCGAGCACCAGCACGGTATGTGCCGTACGTATTTTGTCAGTTCTTCCGTTACCCCTGGACGATTCTCTCCGTGCCGCTACACATTCTTCTGTCACCGATGCATTATCGCGGACGGCGCGTTACCGAATCGATTTTCGGACGGCTTCGAAAACAGGCTCCGCGCATCGCCGATATCGCGCGCAAGTTCCGTGATGAGAACGCGGTATCGTCCAAGCACCGTTGCATGGCGGCCAACTCACCCTGATAGCGGCCAAAAGAAAGCGCCAGATCCATCGCGCGCTACTATTATTCACCACATATTTTTTCACGCCGCGGGCATGTGATCGAAAATTGCGACACGTCACCGTGTAATCAATCCGCCCGTTTACGTGCCGCCTTCGCCCTGCAACGCCTTGCTTTCGGTGATGAAAGCATCCCAACTCTGATGCCGCTCGTCAGGGTCTTTGGCCAGGATTTTGTCGACCAACGCTGAACATCCCTTTGAGACGTCGGCGTTCTTCTCGATTACGGGAACGGGTGTTTCGGTAACATGTTTCTGCATCAACAACATCAACGACTGATTCACAAACGGCAATTCTCCGGTCAACGCCTGGTACATCACGATTCCGAGAGAATAAAGGTCACTGCGAAAATCCTGATTGTCTGCTTTAATCTGCTCGGGGCTCATGTACTCCGGGTTACCGATTGTAAGGCCGGCGCCGGTCAGACTCAAATCGCCCCCCCCCTCGTCCATTTCCTTGGCAATCCCCAGCCCCGACAATTTTGCGGAACCGGAATGGGTGACAAAGATATTCTGGGGCCGCAAATCACGGTGAAGCAGCCGGCGTTCCGACCAGAGATACTGAAGGACTTCGGCGACGTCGACAGCGATTGAGAGGGCATAATCTTCGACCAGACGTGTCTCGCGCTTTAGCAGATCGATCAGCCACAGGCCGTCTTCGTAATCCGTTACGATAAAGTATTTATCGTCAATTTTTCCGGAATCAATCGAGGATATAAGATTCCGATGGCGCAGTGAACCGAGCAATTCGACCGCCTGCTTGAAGCGAATCACGGACTCTTCGTTTGCGGCTACGGAGCCGGTGAGTATTTCGATGCGAACAAGTACCTGACGCGGTATGCAGTAAGCCAGATAGATGTCGCCGAGGTGGCTTTCGCCGATCTTGTCACCGAGTTTGTAGTCGGCGCCGAAAGACGGACGATCGCGGTAAGTCGTCCACAGCGACTGTGACGCACCAAATTTATGGAAGAGATTCCTGAGAAAACTCATCGGCGACAGTGTGTACGACAGAAGATGTCAATAAGAGGAGAATAGCGGGGGGTTACCCGGCTGGGCCGACTCCAACGTTGAGGTGCGCGAAAGACTCTTCCATAATTGTAGATTGGCGAATTGACGACGGGCCGGCGCCGTCATCCGCTGCCCTTGATCACCAGCAGAATAATGATAACGAACACCACAACCGCAACGGCAATACCGATCATAGCGCCAGGAGACTTGGAAACGCCGGCGCCGGAAGCCCCGCTACCCGAGTTGTCGGAAGGCGTTGCCGCAGACTTGCCGCCGGTTGCGAGAACATTCTTGGCCTCATCAATAAGTTCCTGCCAACTCTGATACCGGTCCTCCGGGTTCTTGGCAAGCATCTTATCGATCAGCGCGGAGCAACCGTCGGAGATAGCGGAGTTTCGTTCCTTTACAGGTACAGGGATCTCGTCCATGTGCTTCTGCATCAACAAGATCGGAGCGTCCTCAACAAACGGCAGTTCTCCCACCAACGCTTCATACATTACGACCCCGAGAGCATACAGGTCGCTGCGGAAATCAAGATCCTCCGAGGCGCGAATCTGCTCCGGGCTCATGTATTCGGGTGTACCGATAGTGAACCCTACGCCAGTGAGTCCAAGTGACTGGCCCTCCGATGATTTGGCAATCCCGAAACCTGTGAGTTTGGCCACATTATTCTTGGTGATGAAGATATTCTGCGGCTTCAGATCGCGATGAAGAAGTTTTCTTTCGTTCCAGGTATAGTGCAGGACTTCGGCGATGGTAATTAAGTATTGAAGCGCGTCTTTCTCGCCGACCGTCTGTTGATTCTGCAACGTTTCCTGAAGACTTGAACCGGTTTCGTACGCGGTGACCAGAAAATAGGTATCGCTGTCCTGCCCCGCCTCAATTGCAGAAAGAAGGTTGTCGTGCTTGAGAGAACTCATCAGCTCGATTTCCTGGAGGAACCGGGTAACCGATTCTTCATCGGACGTTACGGACCCTGACAAAATCTCGATGCGTACCATCTGGCCTGTATCTTCCTTATTCGCAACGAAGATATCGCCAAGGTGGCTTTCACCGATCTTACGATCCAACTTATAGCCGTTCCCGATTATGACGCCCGGACAGATTCCCAAATCATCCGGCAACGCCGTCTCTTTGCCGCATGACGGGCATGTAGCCGACTTTTGCCTCAGTCCCTTTAATTCAACCTGAATCACATTGCTGCAATCCGGACAGGTATACGGAACAATCATAATCTAAATCCTCCGGAGTTGTACTCTGAATCCGCCGGGCTCACGCCCGTAACTCTAACAGCGGAAATATGTAGTAACGAAAAAGAGATATCAAATTACTTTACCCCTTTTTCGTTCTTTTTTTTAATGCCCGGTCGCCCCCGACATCAGGTATGATATCGTTCGCGGCATTCAGGCGCTCAGCAAGAAGAACAATGGTCTTTCCCAGCCACGGCGGCAACTTGGTAAGATGCTGGGTGAATAAATCCTGGGTCAGCACAAGTACCTCGGTTTCTTCCGTGGCCGTCACCGTGGCCGACCGCGTTTCTGACGTTATAAGCGACATCTCGCCAACAATGTCACCGGCCTCTAATGTACAAATTGTGACGGACTGGCCGTCACGCTTCTTATCAACACGCACTTTACCGCGCACGATGATGTAGGATTCGCATCCGATTTCACCTTCCCGTATCAACACATCACCGGCACTGAAATATCGATGGCAAAAGTTGACATCGCCACGAAGGAAATCGTCGATATCCGCGATCAATTCATCGACGTCCTGATACCGGTCGACCTTGGACTCGGCCAATGCCTTCATGATGATGCGCAACAAATCTTCGGGGATACGCCACCGGCCGGTATCCAACTCGTCAGGAGGCACCAACCGATGGCCGCGTGCCAGACCGACGATCTCGTTAATGTCGTCACCAATATACGGAGGATAGAAAGAGAAGATGCTGTACAGTGTCGCGCCAAGAAGAAAGATATCGCTGCGCTCGTCGAGTTCGGCAACATCGCCAAGGGCCTGTTCGGGCGACATGTAGGCAGGTGACCCCTTAACCACCCCGATCTCGGTAGTCAACCAGTCGTAATCACGATGGTCTCCGGAACAGGGATCACCGCCTCTGCCAAGTTCCTCATCAAGCCGTTTCGCCAGCCCCCAGTCCATCAACAACACCTCTCCGTACTCACCGACCATAATGTTGTGGGGCTTGATATCGCGATGTAGAATTTGCTTTGAATGCGCAAAAGCGACGGCGTCGCATACCTTGCGAAAGATGCCCAGCAATACGAACATGTCGTAGCGTTCAAGATACTGGGGATCACCCAGTTCAAGCTTCTGCAATATGACGTTCAGCGGTTCCCCGCTCATGAGCTTCATGGTAAAAAAAATCCCGTGTTCAGGGAAGAATCCAAGATCATGCACGGGAATTATGTTGGGATGTTCGAGCTGTCCGGTAATCTTCGCTTCCTTGATAAAGCTGTCGATCGCACGGAGGTCATGCTTCAATTCCGGCAAGATCACCTTCATGGCAGAGTGACGGTTGAAATCTTTGTCATAAACGTAGTAGACCGCGCCCATTCCGCCGGCCGTGAGTCGCTTTTCGATTGTGTACTTGCCCTCGGTGATCTCACGCTCGATAGTCTGTTTGAATCGCGCCTCCTCCTCCCTGAGATCAGACACACCAGACGTGCTCGTGTTGTCGCGACGACTTGATAATGCGGCGGAGATCACCGAGCTGCGCTTTAGCACCTGCGAACGCGATATGATCACAGAGTCCGCGCCAGTGGTTCGCTTTTGCTCAATCTCCGTCTTTCTCGATTTGCGTTTCGACGCCATGATTTTTCGGGATTTCAGTGCCGGTAACCAATAAATTTCTTGCAACCTACGGAATTAATGCGGATAGTATTGTGATAGGGCCATGCCACATTATAGTCTACCCGTCAGTCACCAAACATAGCCAGAGTCAGCGCCGCCCGATGGCAAATTCGCGACGGGCAAATAATCCGGCGTGATCTGCGTGAGTAAACTAACAGCAACGGCGCCAAAATCAATTCAGACTTCTGCGGCAGCGGCAGACAGTGGATTGGTGAATACGGGCTCCAGGTGGCACAACAACACGTCTAAACGCGCATGCTGGATTCCAGAATCATGAATAAGAATACGCCGCATTGGCGGATATCCGTCCTGGACCACTGCTACGGCCCATATGTAGCGGTGCCGACGACTCCGGACGGAGACACGTGGAGATCCAATGTCATCATTTGACTTGCAGCCCGGACAAACGGTTAGCCACTTTCGGATGGAAAAAAAGCTTGGCGAAGGTGGAATGGGAGCCGTGTACCTGGCCGAGGACCTGACGCTGTCGCGACGTGTCGCAATAAAATTCATGAGTCGCAGCCTGCTGGTGCAGCAGGGGAACAAGTCGGTCCGGGAAGGACTGGAAAAGCGTTTCATCCGCGAGGCCAAAAGTGCCGCCGCTATCAACCATCCCAATCTGGCACAAATCTATGAAGCCAATTTCGAATCCGAGGACTGGTATATCGCCATGGAGTTCATTGATGGTGATTCCCTCTATGACCTGATTACGGACGGCAAAACATACACGATCGAGGAGATAATAAATATCTGCCGGCAGACCGTGAGCGGCCTTGATTTCGCATGGGAAAATTACAAGATCGTGCACCGCGACATCAAGCCGCACAACATTATGCTCACCAAGACCAATCTGGTGAAAATCGTTGACCTCGGCCTGGCGAAACCACTGGAGAGTGAACTGACGGACTTCGAGATGCCCGACCTTACGGGTGCCGGCACACCGATAGGTACACCGCAATACATGGCGCCGGAACAGGCAACCGGTCAGAAAGACATCAATTTCCTTGTCGATATTTTCGCGCTCGGCGCCACACTGTACGAGGTCTGCTGCGGCAAAAAGGCGTTCTCAGGCAATACCGCACCGATGATCTACATGAGCCAGGTGCAGAAAAAGTACAAGCCATTGCGTGAATTGCGCGAGGACACGCCGGATTTTCTGGTTGATCTTGTCGACCGCATGCTCGAGCCGAAACCGGAAAACCGAATTGGCTCATATTCCGAAATCCTTGACGTACTCAGCTCGGCATCGTACAGCGCCGGTAGCGCTGACTTAACCGGCGCCATGACCGGGGCAACATCGGCCTCGGCGCCCTCTCCCACAATCGCCGGCCATATGTCGGCAAAGACGATTGGTATGGATCAGTTTACGGTCTACCACGCGACCGACAAGCTGATCAGAGATCGCTATCGCATCCTCAAACCCATCGGCAAGAGCCGCGCGGGCATGGTGTATCATTGCATGGATACCAAGCTTAGCGTCGAATGTATTGTAAAAAGCCTGTTCCCTGGTCGCGAGTATTCCGAGAACGAAATGCCGCGCATTAAGGAAAATTTCCAGAGACTGATGGGGTTTTCACATCCCAATCTCGTGCAAATCAGGGATCTTCAGGAAGACGAAGAAACCGGCGAGTTTTTCGTGGTCATGGAGTTGCTGGACGGCCACAATCTGCGCGACTACACGCATCGCCTGAAAAATGAGCTGGACACCATAGATATCAAGTCGATTCTTCCGATCCTGCACCTCATCGCCAAGGCACTCGACAATGTCAGCAAGACCGTCGGCGTGATCCACCATGATCTGTTGCCCGAAGATATTTACCTCTTGCAAAACGATTCCAAGATAAAGTTTCTGGACTACGGCATCACCGGGCCGGCGCCGGACCACACAATCAACGCCGATCCTGCGGAATACTACAAGTATCCCATGGCGTCGCCGGATTATATGTCACCGGAGTTGTGGCAGCATAAATCCGGCAGCCGCCAGTCGGATCAGTACTCCCTGGCAGTCATTATCTATGAAGTACTGGCGGACAGGCTGCCGTTCTGGTTGAAAGATCCAATGCCTGAAGACACAGACGCTAAAGGTAAGAGCGATATTCCGCTGGTGGAAAAACAGCTGAAATTTCTGTATGAACGCGTTCAGAGCGAGCCACCGAAACCGTTGCCGTTCCTGAAAAAACACGAGAACGCGGTGCTGCTCAAAGCGTTGGCGAAAGATCCACATGAGCGTTATTCAAGCTGCGAGGCGTTCATCACCGCGATGGAAAAGAAAGGTGGCCTGCCCATTGGTGCTGTTGCGGCGCTTTCCGGAATGGCCCTGGTGGTCGCGGTCGGCGCATTGATCTTCATGAAGCCTGCACCGGAGGAGCCCCCCGCGGCAGCCGCGGCCATACCGCATTCTCCTGCACCGGCACAACCGAAAGCCGTTTCGCCGGCGCCGCAGACACCCGCGCCGGCGGCTGTTAAGACGCAAGTCGCACCGCCTCCCAAAACGCCCGAACCACCGCCCGAGCCGATTCAGACCGCAGCGGTTACGCCGTCCCCGGCCCAGGAATCCGCGACCGCCGCGCAACAGGAAAAGATCGCCGCCCAGGCCAAAACCGTGGCGGAGTTGAAGCGTGCGTACGCGGCACTCCGCGAGTTGTTACAGGCAGACCCGGTCTCGGCCGAAAGCATTCCGGATGCAGATGCGATTCTTGCCGAGGCCGATAAGCTGGCAGCAAAAAGCGACTTTGTTCCGGCGATCAAACAGTACAAGGAAGCAATCGCGACGGGGAACAATATCATCAAGCGGACGAAGGAACTCAAGGTAAAACAACAACTGGATCAAATGAAGGAGGCGACGACCCTGCAGCGCACACTCACGGAACAACGCGATGCATTGTTGAAAAACGAAGAGGTTGCGGCCAGAATGGAACCCATTAATACCCTGGCCGCGGAAGCCGACGCCTTGCTGGAAGAAGAAAACTTTACGGAAGCGATTCGACGATATCGCACCGCGATTGATCGTGCACACGACATCTCAAACGAATTTAATCGTGAAATGCGAGAAACAGCGGAGGAATTGAAGCCGAAAGTCACCGAGGCACGGAACCAGCTGAACCGCTATCGCGGCTTGTCTCCCGAGATCTCCGAAAATATCGTCAAGGTCGATGTCACCATGTCGCTGGCACGCGAATCAATAAATCGCGAGGAATTCTCATTCGCCGTAGAGCAGTACAATAAGGCGCTGGAGGAATGCAAAGCGATCCTGACGATGGCTGAAAACAAATTCCAGGCCAAATCGGGAGCGGACTTTACAGACCCGAAGACAGGTATGGCATTTGTCTGGATCGAGTCCATGAAGATGTGGGTCGCCAAATACGAAGTCACCAACGCAGAGTATCGTAATTTCAAACCGACCCACGACAGCAAGAAGGCTATGGGCTTCTCACTCAATCGGGATCGGCAACCGGTCCTTGAGGTATCGTATTACGACGCAGTGGGGTTTTGCCAGTGGCTGAATGCCGTATCGCTGCCCGACGTAAAGGCACCGGAGGGCTACTCCTATCGCCTGCCGTCGCGCGAGGAGTGGGAAACGATCGCTCGCTGCGGTGAAGAACGTCTGTATCCATGGGGCAACAGCTGGCCGCCGCCATACGGTAATTTCGGCAACCAGGAGATGTTCCCCAGCAACTGGCAGCTGGACGGTTACGCAGACGAGCACACGGTGACCTGTGAGGTGACGGAGAGCGGCGCCAACGAATGGGGGTTATTCGGCGTGGCCGGCAACGCCTGGGAATGGACAACCGACCTGAAAGACGGAAAGCGAGCTGTCCTTGGTGGCGATTGGACAAGCGTCACGCGAAGCACGCTGATCATTACGCTGGAAAGTGCATACGCACCGATGGACGAACCATTTGATAATATCGGCATACGTTTAGTCTTGGCGCCGGAAGAAAAGTAACCCCGAGTACCATGTCAAACGCCATCCTCCGTGTCGCCGTGATAGGAAGCGGACCGGCCGGTCTTTTCGCAGCCGCCGCCCTCACAAAAAACGACAACAACGTCCATGTCGACATATTCGAACGGCTTCCGACACCATACGGACTAATTCGGTTCGGCGTTGCACCCGACCATCCTCACACAAAGAACGTGATTCGGCGGCTTTCGCTTCTGGCCGATGATCCTCGCATCTCCCTTTATGCCAATGTTATGGTCGGGCGCGACCTGGAAGTGGCGGAGCTGGCTGCCCGCTACCATGTCCTGGTTTTTGCCGGCGGCATGAAGGAGGACCGCAAGCTCAATATTCCGGGGGAATCGACACCAGGGGTTCATCCTGCGATCGACTTCATCGGCTGGGTGAACGGCAACCCCGATTACAGCGACGTCGCATTCGACCTTTCCGGACCCAATGCAATCGTTATCGGCAATGGCAACGTTGCACTGGACACGGTACGATTATTGGCAAAATCCGCCGACGAGCTGGCCGAGACGGACATTGCCGACCACGCATCGCGTGCATTGGCCGGGAGCGGTTTACAGAAAATCTATCTAATCGGCCGACGTGGTCCTGCACAGGCCGCATTCACTTATCGCGAGATCAAGGAATTATCGGAGCTGCCGAATTGCGACCTGGTCGTGAATCCTGCCGATATGGCGGTGACATCTGCGACACACGAAGAGCTGCATGGCGAACGCAGTGTGCAACGGCGACGTATCTTCGAACTGCTGGAAAGTATCTCAAATCGCCCGCGGCGAACCGTGAACAAATCGATCGAACTTCTTTTTTTCCGCAGTCCTGTAGAGATACATCAAGACGGCGGCATCAACGCTGTCAGACTCGAAATTAACCGCCTGGACGGTTCCGCGGGGCAGCAGCGCGCACACGGCACGGGAGAATTCGAAACCATCCCCTGCAATATTGTATTCCGAGCGATAGGTTTTAGGGGCGCGGCCGTCACAGGCGTACCGTACGACGAAAAACGCGGTATCTTCCCCAATATCGACGGACGCATCACCCGCAACGGAAAATGCCTCCCCGGGTATTACGCTGTCGGCTGGATAAAACGCGGTCCGGTGGGATTGATCGGCACCAACAAGGCCGACAGTACCGCTGTTGTCAAACGGATTATCGAGGACGCTGACACCCTCAGAAGCCGAAATGTTGACGACGCACCAATGACAGATCTGCTGTCTCGTCGCGGCATTCCTTTCATCACATTCAATGACTGGAAAAAAATCGACGAGGCAGAAATCGAACGCGGACGGTCCGGGAATAAACCCAGGGAGAAGTTCACCACAGCAGCCGATATTCTGGCGTGTCTTGGTCGGACGCAGTAGTCATTCGCTGATCGTCGGCCGCGCGGCGCCGCCCAGGTTAACCGTAGCGCAATCAGCGAGAAGCCCAGAAATCGGATGCGCTTCGTTTGAGATCCCCCAGCGAACCGGAATCCGAAATATATTCCAGTTGCGGCAGCTGTCGCAGCACGTCCATATCACGTACGCCAGACGGAACGATTAGCCTGCGCAACCGGCTGCATGTCGACAGTGGTGCGAGAGAGCGCACATTGTTGCAACCTTGGAGAGAAAGTTCCTGTATCGGCATTCCAGCCAACGGCCCCAAATCGGCGACCTGGGTATTCGCCATATCCAGATACGTAAGGTGCCTCCCGCGCAATGGTGATATGTCGCGTATGCCGGTATTGGCGATATTCAGATAACGTAGCGGCATGTAGCCCGATGCCTCGAGGCTCGTGACCATTGTGCCCTCGAGTGCGAGATAGGTAAGAGGCGCAGACGCGAGCGGACGCAGGTCGGATACGCGCGTACCGCTGATGTTCAACCTCTTCAGGGGCATTCCCGACAACGGCCGGATATCCGTGACGTACGTACCGTCGATGTACAATGCCTCCAGCTTCTTTTCCTTGATCATTGCAAGATCCACGATCGGCAAATGGCCGATCATCAGCTCTGTGACCGGCAAATCTCTGAGTACGCTAAAGTCGGTTACATTGGTCTTGCTTATATTGAGGTGTCGCAACGGCATAGCCCTGAGGTCGTCGATGCTGTCGATCCGGGTCCCCGACAGGTTCAGGTGTTGAATCGGCTGCCCCACCAGGTGGCGTAAATCTTTCACCGGTGTGTTGCCGATCGAAAGATGCTGCAGCATCATCTTTCGCAACGGCCGAAGGCTGCGGATGCCAGTGCCGTCGGCATGGAGATACACGAGCGATTGATCTCGCAATGGCCCAAGGTCATCAATCTCGGTATCCTCAAGTGACAGATGGGAAATCGGCACGTCCGTAAGACGCCGCAAGTCCGGGAACGCAGGACCGTGGAGATAAAGTCGTGCGCCGGTCAGCTCAACGAAATGGGTAAAGTCGCCGCTGAGCCCTTTGGCGTCGTGAGCGTGATAGTGGATCTCGGCACGCGTAAGCTGCGTCAATGTAAGGTAGTCCGTAGGCCACCAGTCGTGCAGATGCAAGACACTGAGAGACAGACCGGACAAGTGGTATATATCGACCAATGGCGTCGGGCCGACGTGTACCGATGTGACGTCTCCGCCCCGAATAGCCGAAAGCAACGTCACGTCGGTAAAGCTCAGGTCCAGCTCCGACAACGACAGGCCTGTAACGGCGTCGATTGTGCGCAAACCCGGGTTGTGAGATAAATCGACTCTAGCCTTGTCGCCATCTACGCTGAATTGCAGTCGGATCTGCGGCGAACCCGGATTGTCCCGCTGCAACTGCTCCCGACACGCACTGATCTTCTGGATAACGTCCAGCTCTGCTTCCAGTGAGAGGCGGTACATCCTCCGGCTGAGTACAAGGTCGCCGCGTTCGCGCATAATACGACTAAGTTCACGAAGATCGGCGATTCCAGGGACTTCGGCTTTGTTGTCGAATTGTTGCGCGAGACGCGCCAGATCCAATGGATCCGCCCTCTCTGCACGTGACAGCGATGTTATAACATCCGAAAAAGACAGCGCACCAAAATCCAGACGCCCCTTAAGATACCAGCCGCCGGGTACGCCGGGGTCGAGTTCCAATGCGACCGCAACCGTTGCCAGCGCGGCGGACCAATTCTGCTCTTCTGCCAGCAACTCGCCCTTTTTGATGAATTCCGGCGCAGATAATCTACTGAGTTGGTCATGCTTCTGCTCTTCCTTACGGCGAAGAATTTTCTCTTCGACCTTAAGTAATTGCGCCTCCTCTTTGGCAATGCGCTCGACGCGCGTGCGCCGCTTCTCTGCGACAAGTTCATCCACCGTAGCCTGAAGCGCTGCACGCTGGTCCTGCAGGATGAACTTCTGTTCTTCGAGTTGAAGATTCTGCCGGTCCACCTCATCCTTTGCCTGCTGGACTTGTGTGTGCCGCTGTAGCAGTTCGACGTTCTTGTTACGCAACTGCACGATGGAAACGGTGATCACAAGAATCAACCCCGTGCAACTCACCAGGGAGATCCCGGCCACGGCGAGGTTGCGTTTGACAAGCAGCACGACCTGCTTCAGAAAACCGGCGTCCTCCGCCGTCGTCGCGAATCCACCCTGATACGCCTCCAGATCCTGCTGCAACGACAGTACATCGGGATAACGGTCGGACGGACGCAGCGATAATGCCTTCATCGCCACGGCAGAAAGGGATTCCGGAATTTTCCCGGCAGGGCAATGCGGAAATCGCATCGTGCGGCCAGCGTTTCGGGAGGCTGCGCCAGTTGGCGTTGATCCTCCCGCACGGCCTTCAACATCGCCATTGACCGAAGCGGAGGAGCCGGTCCCTGCAGCGGAGGCAGTGGTACCTGCCTCCGGAGACTCGTTAAACGTCGCCGGAGCGTCAATCCGTCCACGAACAATATTTACCATCATCTCGGTGAAGGACTTGCCGACTATCGGCGGTCGAAGACACAGAATATGGTACAGGATGCCACCGAGCGCGTAGATATCGGCAGTCGTGCCAGTTACGTCCACCCGACCGGTAGCCTGCTCTGGCGACATGTAGTTGGGTGTACCCAGAATCTGGCCGTCGATTGTGTGAAGTGAGTCACTCTCATCTCGATGCACCATAGATTCCAGACCGTCAAACGTGGAGACCTCACTGAACGTGCTCAAATCATGGGATGCCGATTCGAGTCCTAATTCCCCCGACTTACTGCGCAATCCGGACAATTCCGTTCGGATCGTCGCCAGGCCGCTTTGCGATTGATTCAGGAGCTTGGCCAGCCCCCAATCCATAACCATAACCTCGCCATAGTTTCCGACCATGATATTCTCGGGCTTGAGATCGCGGTGAATCACGCCGCGCGAATGAGCGAAAGCAACTGCGTCGCAGACTTTCTGGAATATCGTCAACAGCCGCGACAGCGGGTAGTGTGCCACCAGAACGGGATCCTTCTTCCTGATCCCGACAAGTATGTGTTTGAGCGTCACACCGTCGACATACTTCATCGCATAATAGATGTTTCCATGCTCATTTATCCCCAGATCATAAACCGGCACTATGCCGGGATGCTGGAGTTGACCCGTTATCTGTCCCTCCTCGATAAATCGTATGAGATTGTCCTGCGAATTACGCTTACCTTCGAGCAGGACCTTCATCGCTACGGTCCGTTTAATGTTCAGATCCGTGGCGCTGAGAATCTCGCCCATACCTCCCCTGGCGACCCGCTCACCGAGTTCGTATTTCTGAAACTCCATGTCCGAGAGCGATTGGCCGTCTTCATTACGGTGCGGTGATTGGGATGCGGCGCCGGCCGCGGCGGATGGCTTCAACTTTCCGCTGAGGAACTGGGTGATCGTCGATTGAAAATCGTCATAATCGGGATCCGGCTGAAGACCATCGGCCTCGCGATCTGGATAATCGATATCCTCCATCACATCAATCCAGGGTCGGCGCCGCCGGGGTCCGGATAGCGGTAGCCGTCGACGCCCTCATAGTTTCGAAACACCAGATCGTCGCCGGATCGCCCCGTGCAATAATCGGGAACCAGGGAAACCTTGCCGCCGCCTTCCGGCAAGTCGACAATAAATTGCGGCACTGCATAGCCACTGGTATGGCCGCGCAGCCCGCGAATGATCTCGATCCCCTTCGCGACAGGGGTGCGAAAGTGTTGCGAGCCGGTGATGGGGTCGCATTGCAACAGATAGTACGGGCGCACACGGATCGTCAACAATGCGTGCATCAATGCGCGGATAATCTCGATGTCGTCATTAACGCCGCGCAGCAATACAGTCTGGCTCCAGAGCGGTATTCCGGCATCCGCGAGACGCCGGCATGCGGACGATGCCTCCGCCGTGATCTCAGCCGGGTGATTGACGTGCAAACTGATGTGCAACGGATGGTGGCGTCGGAGCATCGCGGCAAGCCCAGGCGTAATCCGCTGCGGCAATGCCACCGGAATCTTGGTACCGATGCGGATTATCTCCACGTGTGGAATCGGCCGCAACCTTGACAGCAACCAGTCCAACATGTCGTCCGTGTAAACCAGAGGATCGCCGCCGGAGATCAGGACATCGCGTATGACCGGTGTCCGCTCGATATAGGCAATGGCCTGGAGCCATTGTGCGCGGTTCATGCCGAAACCGGCATTGCCGCCGACGAGGCGGGACCGGGTGCAATAACGGCAGTAGACCGGACAATAATCCGTCACCAGAAACAGGACCCGGTCCGGATAGCGGTGAACAATGCCGGGCACCGGTGAATGGGTATCTTCGGCGAGCGGATCGTCCCGTTCGCCGGCGCCGCGGCGGAACTCGGCAGCCTGCGGCAGCACCGTTTTTCGCAGGGCGGTCGTGGCGTCCGTGGTGTCGATCAGACTGGCGTAGTATGGTGTGAGTCCTACGGCAAACGCACGTTGAGGATCCGCCAACGCCGCACGCTCGGCGGTCGACAGCACCAAGACACGGGAGAGGTCGCGCATGGATGTCAGGCGGTGCCGTAACTGCCATCTGTAATCATTCCAATCAGCCGCCGTCGCGGCGGGAAAATAACGCCTGCGAAACGCATCGGTGACCGGATTTATTTCAGCTCGTGCCCGCGCTCGAAAATCTCGCTCGGACGGCGTACATTCCGTGCCAACACGCGATCGGAGTTTAGGCCGTCCGAAACTTGATCCCCGGTGGTACATCAGCAACCTCCAAAGCTAAGTGCAACAGCAATCATGAATTTGAATATCGTATTAGTAGCGCCTGAAATCCCGCAGAACACCGGGGCCATCGGTCGCCTGTGCGTATGTCTCGGGGCGCGCCTGCATCTGATCGAACCGCTGGGCTTCGAACTCGATGAATCCCGCGTGCGGCGGGCAGGTCTCGACTACTGGCAACACGTCGATGTCGCCACATATCCGTCATGGCGGCAATTCCGCGAATCGGTACGACCGCTACGATGTTTTTTCGCCAGTACAAAGGGTATAACGCCATACTACAATTGCCAGTTTCGATCGGGCGACTACCTCGTGTTCGGGAATGAGTCCTCAGGATTTCCTAAAGATTTCTATGATGACTATCGCGAGGACCTGTGCCAGATACCGATGCCGGGTGACCACGCCCGTAGCCTCAATCTGGCCAATGCTGCAGCGATAATCGCCTACGAGGCGTTGCGGCAGGCGGTCAATCAATGATGTCAGATACATGCGGGGCGCGTTACACAGCGGGATTTAAATTGCTATTGAAACCAGACGAGGAATCATATACAATATGTATATATCGACGCCGCGCATGCACCCGGTAAAAGGATCACAACTCGAGTATTTCCGGGATAGCAACCCATTGGGGCGCGATGTCGTGGTCGGTGAATCATTACGGGAGAGAAGATGGCGTCACGCACGTCAAGGCGAAAATTTACGCTGATAGAATTGCTTGTGGTCATAGCGATTATCGGCATACTGGCAGCAATGTTGTTGCCGGCACTGAGTCGCGCTCGCGAGAAAGCCAAACGCATAAACTGCATTGGCAACCTCAAACAGATCGGGCTTGCACTGGGCTCTTACACGATTGACCAGTTCAACTGGTTTCCGGCAGCAGACACCACCAATTATCCCGCTGATTCAACAATTCTGAGCTTGCTTGTTCAGGAAAACTACCTGTCTACATCGGAGATATACCACTGCCCCAGCAACGACACGCAGGTGGAAATCGTCAATCATCCCACTCCGACCGACAAGAAGTATATCCAGAATATGTCGTATACGTATATCGGCGACCATACGTCGTTCCAAAACGTCGATGACCCGTCCGATCCTGACGGTCTTACGGAAACCGACACCGGCGCAGAGACCTCGATGATCGGCGATCGGCAGGAGAATCACGACAGCATCGGACACATTCTCTTCAGCGGCGGTTACGTGTTTGCGATTCCTGGCGAGAGCTGGTTTACCGACGACCAGGTGAATATAGAGCTGCGCGAACTCATCGAAAGTCCCTGACGCGAGTGCTCTCGCATGGTAGCGCCCCGCCTTCCCACGTACACCGGCAACAACACATGAATCATTCAGGGTAGCGGCCTGTTGTCCCCGGCCCTCTTCTGGAAACACCCCACGCAGACCCGCAACGGCATTGGAACCTACCCGCCTTGCTCTTGTCCTATCCTGTTCACATCCAGGATGTGAGCCACCACAGAGAAACCAGGGATCCAGAATACGGAAGGACTGTTGCCATGAATCACGAAGACATCCAGGAATTACAGAATCAGATAAAGGCGGCTTCGTCGTTTGTTCAAACACTGAAAATAGAAGTTGGCCGATTCATCGTTGGTCAGGACCAGCTTATCAATCGCCTGCTCATCGGTCTTGTGGCCAACGGCCACGTACTGGTAGAAGGTGTGCCCGGTTTGGCGAAAACAATGGCGATAAATATACTGTCACAGGCGACCGGCTGTGAGTTTTCCCGCATTCAGTTCACGCCGGATCTACTGCCGGCCGATGTCGTTGGAACCACAATATACAACCCGCGCGAGCACACATTCTCGATTAAGAAAGGACCAGTCTTTGCCAATCTCATATTGGCAGACGAAATCAACCGCGCACCGGCAAAGGTGCAAAGCGCCCTGCTTGAGGCCATGCAGGAACGCCAGGTTACAATCGGCGGAGATACCATTCCCCTGCCGACGCCGTTTCTGGTGATGGCCACGCAGAATCCGATGGAGCAGGAAGGAACCTACCCATTGCCGGAGGCGCAGGTCGATCGATTCATGCTCAAACTCGAACTCGACTACCCGTCGCGCGAGGAGGAACGCGTCATCCTCGAGCGCATGGCACACCCGGATTATAGCGCGGTTGCCACGGGAGTCGTGACGACGGAAGAGATACTGGCATCTCGAAAATGGGTCGACAAGGTGTACCTCGACGAGAAAATCATGGAATATATACTCGACATCGTGTTTGCAACACGGAGCGAAAAACGCGACCAACTCTCGGCGCGCCAGCATGACGCGAGACTGGATGAATTCGCGGACCTCATACAATACGGCGCATCCCCGCGCGCAACAATCAGCCTCGCCATTGCCGCCAAGGCCGTAGCGTTTCTCGAGGGGCGTGCGTATGTTGTGCCGCAGGATGTCAAAGAGATTTGCCCGGATGTACTGCGACATCGAATCGTGCCGACATACGAGGCGGAAGCCGAGAATCTCACAACATCGGATCTCATCCGTAAGTTGCTCGACGAGCTAAGGACCCCTTGACAAGGGCCGCAATCATACAGCGCCGATAACGTCATGCTTACCAAAGAATTACTTTCAAAAGTCAGAAAGATTGAGATTCGCACGCGACGCATTGTCGACGAACTCACGGGCGGCGCGTATCACAGTGTGTTCAAGGGCAAGGGCATGGAATTCGATGAAGTCAGGGAGTACATCCCCGGTGACGATGTGCGATCTATCGACTGGAATGTCACGGCCCGAACCGGCCAGCCGCACGTAAAGAAGTTCGTCGAAGAGCGCGAGTTAATCGTGTTCCTGGTTGTGGACATTTCCGGTTCCGGTGACTTCGGAAGCGCGCAGCAGCAGAAAAACGAACTCGCGGCGGAACTCGCGGCGGTGGTCGCATTCAATGCCATACGGAACAATGACCAAGTAGGCCTGCTGCTGTTTTCCAGTCGGGATGAATTGCACTTACCGCCACGCAAAGGGCGCGGCCATGTGTTGCGGTTGGTTCGCGAACTGTTGGCGCACGAACGCCAGGACAAGGGCACGGACATCGGCATGGCACTCGAAACCTTCATGAAGGTGTCGAACCGAAAAACCGTGATGTTCCTGATCAGCGATTTCATCGATCAGGGTTTTCAACGGGCACTGACGATTGCAAACAAGAAGCATGACCTTATCGCCATTCGAATCACCGATCCCCGTGAACGCGCAATCCCCGCAATTGGTTATCTCAGCGTGGAAGATGCTGAATCCGGAGAATCACTTACCTTTCCGACGCATGTTGCCCGCAGTCGCCGGCTGTTTGCCGCCGGCAGCCAGGAAGCCCATGATGCGTTCCTCGACGATTGCAGACGTGCGGGTGTGGATCTTATCGACATTCGAAACGGAGAGGATTACATCAAACCGTTCATGCAATTTTTCCGTACTCGGGAAAAACGGAAACGACGGTAAGGCCCATGATGCGACTGGTGAAAATCACGCTTGCTGTAAGCGCTGTTGTGACCGCCTGCGCCGTTCTGGGCGTCGCTGCCGGATACCTACATAGCCGCACGTTGCAGACGCCGCCGACCATTGATGGAACTGAGGTGCTGAGCGATCCAATCCATCTCGGCGAACCGTTCCAGCTCCAGGTGACATCGACATCGCCGTGGCGCTACGGACGTCCGAAAGAGATCGAATTCGAGCCGCCGGACGGCATCGATGTTCTCCGCAGTGATGAGATCATCACATTGAGAAAGTTGGGCTTTGGCACCTGGACATGGACCAGGGCATTGACGCTGCAGGTTTATGACTTCGGTCCATACACCGATCTTACTGCTGATATCCTATTTCATCCCCACGGTGCCGACGACGTGCACCGCGTCACGGCAGTGTTGCCGGACATTACCATCACGCCGAAGGTGCCGGACAAGACAAATGTCATACATACAGCTGACGAACTGAGCGACGACTATCTCAAGGGCGACGGCGCAGTCTCGCGGTGGTGGCTGCTGGTGCCGCTCCTGGTACTTGTTGCGGTCGCCTGCGGCTACATGGTGTTTCGCAGAAGCCGCGGCGCCGCTCACGCGCCACCGCCGCCACCCTGGACTGTCGCCGAAACGGCACTGTACGATCTCGAGGATCGGCTGCCGCTGGACGCAGAAACCGTTTTTGTCGAGCTAACGGACATCACCCGGCGATACATTGAGGCGGCCTACCAGCTGCCTGCTACGGAACGTACAACACCGGAATTTCTCAGGGAGCTGAACCGTGAAAAAAGCCGGCTCGGAACCGATCAACGTCTGATGCTGGCCGACTTCCTGAGCGCTGCGGATATGGTGAAGTTTGCGCGCCTTGACGCATCGGAATCGCAGATTAGAGACGCAATTGGCAAAGCCAAACGGTTCATATCCGAATCCGCGGCACCGCTCATTACGGCTGCGAAACTCGGCGACGCGGCAATTCGCGAGAAGGATTGAACATGTTCGAACACCTTATCGGCAATAACGCATTTCGCATCGAAAGCCCGTGGTATCTTCTGTTTTTACCGATCCTGCTGCTGGCATTTCTGATCGCGGCAGGGCGCAGACGGCCGAGCCTGGTGGTGCCATCGCTGAAGCCGTATCGGTCATCGAAGATCCGCGGCAGCCGAGTGGTGTCCCCGATACTGGTACCGCAAATTTTGGAATGCCTGGGGGTGGTCATGCTGATTGTCGCGTTGATCCGCCCACAGTTCGGCATCGAAGAAACCGTCCGCAGAACAGAAGGCATCGATATCATGCTGGCCCTCGACCTGTCGGGGAGCATGAAGGCCTACGACCTGCCCGATTCTGCTTCCACACAACGCAAGATTGTAAAGCTCATGGAATCCGGCAAGCTCATCCCCCGTATAGATGTGGCACGCGAGGAGGTAAAGGCGTTCATCGACAAACGGCCCAACGACCGGATTGGCGTGCTCGGTTTTGCCGCCAGCACGTATACAGTTTGTCCGCCGACACTGGATCATGACTTTCTCAAGAGTAATCTCGACAGACTGGAAGCAGGCATGCTTCCGGACGGCACCGGTATCGCCGCACCGATTGCGAACGCGACCAATCGTCTTAAGGAATCGGATGCGAAGCGGCGCGTCATGGTATTGTTTACCGATGGCGAGAACAATGTGGATGCGCAGATTGCGCCACTGCAGGCGGCCAGGATCGCGCGCATGTTTGACGTAGTGATCCACACAGTCGGCATCGGTAGCCGCCGCGCTGTGATGCTGCGGAACGACATGTTCGGCCGCCAACGCCTGGTCAACGCCGGGGTTGGCTTCGATCAGGAGTTAATCGAGAAAATCGCCGCGGAAACCGGCGGTTTATACTTCGCGGCACGCGACGCCGACGGGCTGCGGCATGTGATGAACGAGATCGACAAGCTGGAAAAAACCAGTCTCGAACAACCGACGTACATCGATTATCGCGAAATGTATCGCCCATGGCTGCTCGCCGGCGCCGTACTCGTACTGATCGCGTTCATCGCCGAATACACTGTTTTTCTTAAACTTCCATAGCCTGATGCATTTTCACAATTCATATACGATTCTTCATCTCATCTGGATCATGCCGTTGCTGGCGCTCTTGACGTGGTATGGATGGAGCCGTCGTCGCCGGCGAGTCGCCATGATGATAGCAAATCCCGATCTTGCCGCCACGCTTACATCAACCGTGTCGACGACACGCCGGAGATGCCGGGACGTGCTGCTGCTGGTTGCATGCGGACTGCTGTTTATCGCCATGGGAGGACCGCGGTGGGGCACGAAACTGGTACCGCGACCGGCCCATACACGTGATATCATGGTCGTGCTCGACACGTCCCGAAGCATGCTTGCCCGGGACATCGCACCTTCGCGTCTACAACATGCGAAATGGTTTATCGGTCAACTCATAAACCAGACGCCGGGAGATCGGTACGGGCTCATCGCGTTCGCCGGCACGGCGTTTCTTGAGTGCCCGCTTACGCAGGACCGCAACGGTCTGGTACTGTTTCTCGAAGACATCGATACCGACACCATCCCCGCCGGCGGCACGAATATAGAAAACGCACTGACCGAAGCCCTGAGAGCCTTTAAGGCAGCGGAAGGCCGCCACCGTGCCATCCTCCTGATCACGGACGGCGACGAGCTTCAGGGCGACACTGCGAAATTGCTGGACGAATTGAATGAGCGGAATATACCGCTGTATATTGTCGGGATCGGTGACCCCGATATCGGCAGTTTCATCCAGATCGAGGGTAACAAATTCATCACGGACAATGACGGCAATCGCGTGCGATCAAAACTCAACGAGAAATCATTACAGAACGTCGCGGCCGCTGTCGGCGGTACCTACGTGCATTCGACTGTCGTCCATGACGGCGTGAACCATATCCTGAACAAAATCCGGTCCCTGGTACCGGAGCAACAAGAAGACAATGCCGTTTCACGTCCGATCGAACGGTACCAGGTGCCCCTGGTTGTGGCCGTGCTCTGCCTGCTGATGCGCATCATGACCGGCGAACGCCGACGAGACCCGAATGCGGGCTATAACCGGCCCGGCATTCGCGGCGGCTCCATGGCGTCGGTCGTGCCCGCACTGTTGCTGGCATCCGGTATGTGGTTGCGTTCGCAATCGGCGTTGGCAGCGCCGCCTGCCCCTCCGCCGGCGAACTCGCCCGGGGAAACACAATCTGCGCCCCGCGAACTGGATGAAGAAACCGATGCCCCGACACGAGACACGTCACATAGCATCAATAACGTACCTGCTCTCGGCGATACAAACCTCCAGCCCCCCATGCAGGAACCGGATCAAACCACTACGATAGGGGACGAGAAGGCCGGGTTGGCACACCGCTCGATCGCGGCGATAAAGGAAAAACTCGCGACGATCGAAGATGACCCGTTTCAGGAGGCGTATCTCCACTACAATCTGGCGGTCAATTACCAGATGCTCGGTCAGATGGATAAGGCCGAAGAAGCGTATACCGCCGCTCTCGACCGCGAACCACGCAACACCACACTCAAGGCCTCGTCGTATCAGAATCTTGGCGCCATACAACATGCGAAAGCCAGGGAACTGATCGCGCGGGATCCAGACGAGGCAGACACCAACCTGGCCGGTGCCCGCGACTATTACCGGGAAGCACTGCGCCAGACGCCTGGAAACTCGGATATCGCTGCGAATCTCGAACTTGTCGCACGCGACCGCCTTCTGGTCGAAGAGATTCGGAATATGCAGCAACAGCTCGGCGACCTCAGTGACGACGCAAAAGAAGCGGCAGAGGCAGCCCGGGAGCTACAGGAGCAAGCGAACAAGCAGGAAAATTCGAGTGAAGCCGCGGAGAAACAGAGCCAGGCGATGGACCAGACGCAGCAGGCAGAGGATGCCGCACGGGAGCTGGCGGAGGCGGCGCGCGAAATGGGACAATCACAGGCAGCGGAACAGGTCGACGATGCCGCGGACAGCCTGGCCAATGCGCGGAAAGCGCAGCAGCAGGCGCTGGAAGATCTGGCGCGCGGAGAGAAAGATAATGCTGGTAAATCCGGTGAGGAAGCCGGGGAACATATCGATCAGGCCCTATCTAAACTCGGCGGCAAACCGCCCGAATCGCACCCGGGCGAAGATGACGAAGGCGAACAACAAACCGCCGAGCAACAGGACGAACAGGAAGAAAGCGACGACTCCGGTGAAGACATGGCCGGAATACAGGAAAACGAAGAAACCGAAGGTACAGAACAAACCGGGGCATCTTCGGCCGATCCATCGGCAGTCGAAAATCTCGACCGAATTCAGGCGCTACGCATTCTCGAAGACCTGCAACGTCAGGAGAAAGATCTGAAGCAGGAAATTAAGAAATTTCAAAAACAGAATGCCAGGATTCAGGAAACAGATCGTAATTGGTAACACAGATTTTTTCCCGCAAACTTACGGAGAACCGATGATCAGGTCAAAACGCATACCGTTACGAGGTTTCAGTATACGCCTCGCCGCCGTGCTGGCGCTCGTATCGGTGTACGCGCAGGCCAAACTATCTGTGGCCGTTAAACCCAATCCTGTTTTTGTCGGAGAAAGCGGGCAACTCGTCATCTCGTCGGACGACGGCGAACCCGATGTGCTGGACTTCCCGTCCGTAACCGGTATCCGCTGGCATCCGAATCAGGTGCAAAAACAGGTTAGTCTCACCGGAAACTTCAGCAGCATGACACGCACGACAACCGTGTCGTATGGCTTCTCGGCGCAACAACCCGGTACGTTCACGATCCCGGGGATCCCGGTAACCGTGAACAATCGCAAAGTCGTAACCAAGCCGTTGCAGCTGGTCGTAGAAAAACACCGGGTTACGACCAGCGGGAAGGCAGCGTCCCTTGATGATCTGATCTTTATGCAGGTGACGTATAACGGCCGTGAGACTCCTCCGAAGTCATTGTATCTCGGCGCAGAACTTACCGTCACCATCAATCTGTACGTGGACCAACGACTCGATATCCATACGAGTAATTTCAACCAGGCACGGAGCTTTACCAATCCGGAGAATTACTTCCCGGACGTCGCGTTGGAGAATGTGGTATTTCGCGATTATTCACACCAGAACAAATACAACAACAAATTTGCCTACCGCGACGGATCGAGTGCGATCGTCGACGGTCGACGGTTTCAGCTGTTTGTCTACCAGACGAGCGTGTCCGGCGTAGAAGTCGGCACGATCGAAGGGACAATCCGACATACAGTACCGTTCATAAATCCGGAACGGGAGCGTCGATCATCCCGTTCGAACCGGCGGAAGTCTCCATTCGATGATTTCTTCAGCGATGACTTTTTCGGTTTTCGCCAGCGCAATCAAATACTCACGCACGACCTCGAGACGGTGTTGCCGCCGATCGCCGTGCGCGCCGTGCCGGAAGACGAAAACAGCGACGGCCAATACCTCGGCCTGATCGGTGCGTGGACGATACAGCTCGCTACAGACAAAAAGACCGTAAGTGTCGGCGAAGATGTGGCATTAACCCTGTCGATATCCGGCGCCGGCAATATCAACAGCCTTATCGCCCCGAACCTTGACCTGCCCGGATTCCGCATCTATCCTCCGGAAGTGAACAGGGATTTGGGAGAGACCTCACGTGGCGAGGTTCGCTGGGTGTTGATTCCGCTAAGCGACGAAAGCCGACTGCCGGATTTTGCATACAAGACATTCGATCCCGAATCAGGGCGTTATCGCAGGCACGATTTTCATATTGATCTCAACGTCACGCCCGCAGCGGAACGCGGCGTTGTCGGGCCTCTCGTAGAAGACTACGGGAAAAACACGGGCGCGGAATCCGGCGAAACCAAGAAGCTGCATCAATCTACCGATATCCTGTATATCAAGAAGTCAGCCGGCAGCTACCTGGCGGTACCATTGTGGCGGAATGTAATCATACTTGTCGTAGCGGCCGGCGCCGGCCCGCCTCTGGGCTTTCTGGCGGTTCTGTTCTTCGTCGGCCGGCGTGAACGATTGAGCGGTAACGAAAGCCTGCGTCGCAGGCGCAATGCACTTAAGCGACGGAATGTCGTCTTTCGCCGGCTCAAAAATGCGTCTCAAGATGACATTGCAACGGTCGTTCGGGAGGAGCTGCTGCCCTACCTGGTAGCCGTCCTTAAATTGCCGCCTGGCGCGGGCACAGCGGAATTGTACCGGCACATCGACGATCCCGAACTCGTGGGGTTGCTTGAACAGGCGGAGGCGGACGGTTTTATGCCTGGAGCCAGATCCAGGCTGGATGCAGCCCAACTCTTACAACGCGTAAAGCGCCTCTCGATTTTCCTTCTCTGCATTCTGTGGCCGATGGCGGCACAGTGCAACGATACAATGGAACAGGCGTCCGCCGCGTACGACCAGGGGCGGCTCGGCGAGGCCGAGAGCCTCTACCGAAACATGGCGCGTGATGGTCACGACAATGCCGCGCTGCTGTTCAATCTGGGGAACTGCGCGTACCGCAAGGGAGAGTACGGCGCCGCCGTGTATTATTACGAGCGCGCCAGGCGGCTGGCGCCGCGAGACAGCGACATTGTAGAGAATTTGAACTTCGTCAGGAGCCAGCTTAACTTGGTCCCTGTAAATCATAGTAGAACGCCGATAGACGCGCTGCGCGCACTGCGCGACAATCTGCGACCGGACGAATGGTTGGTAGCGGCAGCAGCGGCCTGGACGATATTCTGGCTAATGCTGAGCATCGGTCGGCACCGCGGCAGGACACCATGGGTTGCTGCCGTGGTCGCCATGGCCGTGGTGGTTGTGTCAGTGAGTCAGTACGCGCTGCAGCAAGGCAGTACGTATGCTCGCAACCAGGCCGTTATCGTGGCAGAAAATACGCCATTGTTCCGACTGCCGGGACAGAATGAAAACGAAAAGGCAAAGATGGTGCTCGGCGCAGGCGAATCGGTATGGATAGTGGAGGAGCGTACGGAATGGTCACGCATTCGTATCGATCAGGCAGAAGGTTGGGTGCGAAATACCAGCGTTAATACGATCTGGTGAACCGAGAGCAAGGAATGGCGCCATTGCAGCTGGATGACCTCCGGGAGTCTCTGATTCGACAGGAGGAAACGATCATTTTCGCCCTGATCGAACGGGCACAATTCAAGCACAATCCCACGATATACCGCGACAACGCTATTGAGATCCAGGGGTTTGACGGCTGTTTTACGCGATTTCTGCTATGGGAAACCGAGAGAATTCACGCTCGAGTGCGGCGTTATACGAGCCCGGATGAACACCCCTTTTGTGACAATCTGCCACCGCCGATTCTGCCGCCTGTCGATTGTCCGCAGCAGATTGTAGATACAGACATAAACATAAACGTAGAGATATTTGAACACTACTGCTACCGCATCATACCGGAAATATGCGTTGCGGGGGACGACGGTCACTATGGCTCCAGCGCGACGGCGGATGTGACCGTGCTGCAGGCGCTTTCGAAGCGCATTCACTACGGCAAGTTTGTTGCCGAATCCAAGTTCCAACAGTCGCCAAGCGTCTACGCGCGACTCATATCCACGGGCGATGCGACGGAAATTTTAGCGGCGCTCACACACCGCGAAGTCGAAGAGCGCCTGTACAAGCGGGTAGAATTGAAGGCAGCGACGTACGGTCGCGACATCGGGGAATCGGATGAACCGGTGAAATTCAAAATCGCACCGGATAAAATCACGGATCTCTACCGCCAGTGGATTATCCCCGTGACGAAACAGGTGGAGGTCGACTATCTCTTGCGCCGTGGCACAAACAAGGTTAACACATGATGAGCCATGCAACGACGAGACGGCCGGGAGAACATAAATCATGACATGCAACATTATACCGGCAACGCTGTGTCTCTTGCTGCTTACCTGTGGCTGTGGACGAGATGCAGAAGATTCATCCGAGACTGCAACGCAATCTGCCGACGCAGGCGCACGTGTCTCTACCATCCCTTCGGTCGCGGTATTTGAGCAGACACTGTCGGATAACCACATCGTCATGGTCGACTTCTACGCGGACTGGTGTGGCCCTTGCAAAGTACTTAAACCCATTATCAGCGACGTTGCGGCAGATTTCGAAGGCGAGGTAAAGGTTGTGGCCGTGGATATCGACGCGCTTGGAGCGCTCGCACAGCAATTCAATATCCAATCAATACCTACGGTCAATGTCTTCCGGCTCGGGAAACTCGAAGCATCTATTGTCGGCGTGCGCACCAAGTCTGACTATGTCGACGTCATTAAATCACTCCTAAAAATGGACGCGACGCAGCCGTAATGTATCCGCGACAAGCGATTTTTATTGCGTCACGACCACCCATTGGTCCGGTCGGCTGCGAACCATGTGTTCGATATGGCCATCTCCCATCAACACGTTGAAACCCAACCGGTGGTGATACCCGACACGTCGAAAACCGCTTAAGGGTTTGTCGTTTATGGGACCGTGATCGGTGCCGTCAAAACGACGTATGCCGCTCACCGTTGCAGCCATCCCCCCCCCCGCGATATCCATGATATTCACTTTGTCCGCAGGATTCTGAACCTGTTGGATGCGGATCGGCTTCGTTGTGGTTCCCCATCCCCAGGACTTGTCAGGATCCGTGCTGATCGCCGCACCATCCCATTTGCCGGGTTCAATGATGTTGCGGATGTAACTGGCCTGCACGATCGTATTGTCGCCTCCCGACGGATTGAAATGATCGTCGTCGCCCAACGACGGACAGAGGAATACGTCCTTATCAGGAAGAAGTTCCGCGTACATGTAATTAATCCAGTGATTGTAGTTCTTGTCGTTCTCCGTGTCTTCAAATTTCCCTGGCATGACATATTGACCGTATTCATCAGAATAGCTGTACGATGCGATGCCGATTTGCCTCAGGTTATTGGCGCAATGTACCTGACGGGCTTTTTCGCGTGCACGTAGAACCGACGGAAGAAGCAGCGAGGCGAGAATCGCAATGATGGTAAGTACAACCAGAAGTTCTATCATGGTGAATCCGGATCGATGCGCTGACTCGCAAACCTGCGGCGTGTTCCGGCGGTGCAGACGATATGTGCACAACGAATCAGCAGGAACCGGATCCGACATAGGGTCGAGTGTGAACGGTCGCAACATGAATACCTTATCCGCTATCGGCTTCATTATTCGCTAAAAGCGAAGAGATCTGTTCTCGTCCGTCGGCGTTGCGCGACCGGCGCCGCCCCCGCAGGTGCGCGGAGATAAACGGCCAACGGCGAATGTGTTCCCGCATTACGGGCTTTAAATCAGCCGAGATCGTTTATATACTATCACGGCTTTTACGAATTCGCAGGTGGTACGGCAAAACTATCGTCGTACGTCGAACAACAACATGGATCACCCCAAACCAACGTTAAAATCATGAAATCAGTACGGTACGCCCAAATGCCCCACATTCCGATGACGGTCCGAGACTGGCCGTCTGCGACAATAACATCATCTCCAGCGTGGTGTGCTGTCGACCTTCGCGATGGGAATCAGGCGCTGCCGAACCCGATGACCCCCGAGCAAAAGAAGCAGTATTTCCAATTGCTTGTGGATATCGGTTTCAAAGAGATCGAGATAGGATTCCCTTCGGCGTCACAGGACGATTATAACTTTTGCCGGGATTTGATCACCGGTGGCCTGATCCCCGATGATGTCACCATTTCCGTGCTCACACAGGCGAGATCGCACCTGATAAAGCGCACTATGGATGTGCTGGAAGGGGTACGACAGGCAGTCGTCCATTTCTACCTCGCCACGAGTGAATTGCATTCACGATTCGTCTTCGGCCTGAACAACAGTCAATTGATGGAAACCGCCGTGACGTCGACGCGACAGATACGTGACTGCGCCGCGCAGATGGACGGGAGTGTGATCGGCCTGGAGTTCTCTCCGGAAGAATTCACAGACACGGATCTCGAGTTCTCGTTGGATATATGCAACGCCGTCGTTGCAGAATGGCGCCCTGTAGACAACGAACAGGTGATACTCAATCTGCCGCAAACCGTGGAAAGACGATTTCCGAATCAATACGCTGATATGATTGAGACATTTACGCAACGTCGGGATTTCGCGGAGAAAACGATAATTTCGGTGCATGTGCACAACGACATGGGCTGTGCCGTCGCAGCGACGATGCAGTCGTTGCTGGCGGGCGCTCACAGGGTCGAAGGGACGTTGTTCGGACACGGTGAACGGACCGGCAACGTAGATCTGGTCACAGTCGCGCTGAACCTGGAGTATATGGGTGTGGATACCGGTCTGCACTTTGGCAACCTGGGCGACATTGCAGGAACAGTCGAGGATATCACCGAAATCGCGATCCACCCCCGTCATCCCTATGCCGGAGAACTGGTGTTCACCGCATTTTCGGGCTCGCACCAGGATGCGATACACAAGGGAATTGCACGGAAAGAAGAATTAAGCCGGCACTTCAAGGGCTGGAAGATTCCGTATCTGCACATCGATCCCGGAGCCGTCGGTCGCGCCTACGAGCGATTCATTCGCATCAACAGCCAGTCCGGTAAGGGTGGCATCGCCCATGTCATGGAAACCGACCACCGCATCGTTCTGCCGCGCTGGGTGCAAATTGATCTGGCACGCAACGTACAGGCATATGCCGATGAGGTCGCGAAAGAGTTGTCAAGTGAAGAGGTTCGGGAAATTTTCCAGAAATCGTATATCGACCATGATCAGTCAATTCGCCTGATCAATTATTGGCCGAGACCGTCGGAGGACGACCCCACCGTGATTGAAGGTGAATTGCACATCGATCACGGGGGCGAAAAATTAGTGCTTCAGAGTACGGGAAATGGACCAATATCTGCATTTGTTCACGGATTACGTCAGATTGATGGATTGCCGCGTTTCGTCCTCGACGAATACAACGAGGAAACGATGGGGCCGTCAGTGGAGGCCGAAGCGATCTGTTTCGTACGATTGCGTACGGAAGATCCTGAGCGGGCGCAAATCGGCGTCGGAACGGACAAAAATATAGACCAGGCTGCGGCACGCGCCGTGATGGCGGCGCTCAATGCGCTGCTGAAGACGTAATATGCTGAGCATGACTGGCTACGGCCATGGAGAGGCGACGGTTGACGGTGTCGAGGTCAATGTCGAGATAAGCTCCTACAACCGCAAGCAAACGGACATCCGAATCCATCTGCCCAAAGACTTCCTCGCGCTCGAACGGACATTTCGTGACCGGGTCAGCAAGCGTATCGGCCGGGGCGCTGTCACTGTAAAAACCAGCGTCATGACGAACGACGATAGCGACGTCCAGGCGGAAATCGATGTTAATCTGATACGGAATGTTCTCAGGGAATTGCAACGGGTTGGCTCCGAACTGGACGTCGGCGACGATGTGACCCTGCGCGACATTCTCGCCATTCCCAATCTTGCCATCGTCAAACCACGGAAATTGGACGCAGATAAGATTTCCGAATCGATGTTGACGGCGTTGGGAAGTGCACTGGAAGACCTGACCGAAATGAAGGTCCGCGAGGGCGCGACGCTGCGCGAAGATTTCGAGTCCCGGATCGCATCATTGTTCGCTATGCACGCCGGCATTTCCGATCGCGCGCCAACGGTGCCGGAGACCTATCGGCAGAAACTGCTGTCGCGCCTTGACCGCGTGTTGGATGGTGCGACGCTGGAAGACGAACGGATCCTCACCGAAATTGCGCTGTTCGCGGACCGCTGCGATATCAGCGAAGAAATCACACGCATCAGCTCGCATCTAGAACACATGCAACAGGTATTGAACAAGACGTCGCCAGTCGGTAGAAAACTTGATTTTCTGGTGCAGGAGCTGTTTCGCGAGATCAACACGGTAGGCGCCAAGTGCAACGACCTGGATATCGCCGGCATCGTAATTGAATTCAAGACAGAACTCGATCGCATCAGAGAACAGGTACAAAACATCGAATGACGGGTCGCAGAGCGAGTGCCGTTATTTCCGCTCAGGAAAGTGCACACCGGTTGGACTACTGGCTCGCACGTCGTTTTACGTATCTGTCGCGTCACCAATGGCAACGCCGTATAAGATGTGGATCGATTCTTGTCAACGGGCGGGCGGGTAAAGCGTCTTTGCGGCTGCGCACCGGTGATACGGTTGAATACAAGATCGCCGCGTACGCAGAACCCGTCGCGGCCATCGCGCATTCCGTTATATACGAAGACGATCTCATTCTGCTCCTGGATAAGCCCGCACACCTGCCTTGCCATCCATCCGGGCGATACTTTGCCCGGACGTTATGGTACACATTGTCCGCACAGCTCGACACGGTGCGGTTTGTCAACCGACTCGATCGGGAGACATCCGGCCTCGTGCTGGTTGCGAAAACGGCGGTAGCGGCGCGAGAATTAAGCCGGCAGTTTTCGACCCGCAATGTAAAAAAAGAGTACCTGGTTCTGGTACATGGATCGTTTCCTGAAACAATGACCGCCACCGGATATCTTTCGAACGACCTGCAAAGCCGGGTGCGTAAGAAGCGCGCGTTCACTACCGCCGATCACAGCAACGGTGAGCATGCGGTGACGCATTTTGCGCGGATTGACGTACAAAACGACGTATCTCTGGTGGCCGCAATGCCAGTGACCGGAAGATGTCATCAGATCCGGGCAACGTTGTGTTCTCTCGGATTCCCGGTCGTGGGTGACAAGATTTACGGCGTCGATGAAGGTGCATACCTGGCGTTTATTGCCGGCGACGACAATGGGCCCGTCGACAGCAGAAACGAACCGTTGTCGCGTCAGGCGCTGCACGCCTACACGTTAGAGTTCTGTCATCCGCGATGTCGGAGCCGCCAGACGTTTATCGCACCAATACCAGCCGACTTCCGCACTGTACTCAATACCCTGCAGCTCCAAGCGCCAATGAGAAATTAATGTATCTGCCGATTCCTTTCATCGTGTTCGGATTTGCCTTTGGCGCCTGTATTGGCAGTTTCCTGAACGTATGCATCTGGCGTATACCAAATGGTCTATCCGTGGTGGCGCCGCCGTCGCATTGCCCGAAATGCCAGTATCAGATACGGTTCCATGAGAACATTCCCATTATCAGCTGGTTTGTTCTGCGCGGCCGCTGCAGTAAATGCCGGACCCAAATCTCACCGCGCTATGTGGTGGTCGAAGCGATCACGGCTGCCATATTCGCGGCGGCATGGTGGCGAGTATGGGATATGCAGTGGCCGCCGACGCTGCTGCTGTCCGTCTCGTATCTGGCAGCAACGTCGATTGCGGTATTCCAGATCGATCGCAAGCATTTTATCATACCTAACATATTCACGTTTACCGGACTGGCTGTGGCGACAGTCTGTGCCCTAATTTTTCCCGAGACGCACCTGTACGAGCGCGGCGACACCATCGTTTACCACGCGTACTCCTCCGTGTCACGGGCGATCGATCTCGGCGGCTACTCGCCCCGCAAACTGGCACTGATCGATGTGGGCCTTGGCATGTTGGCAGGCGGTGGCGTGCTAGTCGTATTCCGGGAATTAGGAAAGCGGCTTTGTGGCCGCTACGAATTAACGACGGCGGAACCGCAAACCGTTACCATTGATGCACACGGTCTGGCGGTGGGAGATGCACCGATGACGCCATGGCCCGCATTGCTTAAACGACGAACAGACAAAGCTGTGATATCCGGCAAGATTCGCAAGGCCGGGCTGCCGGGAGCGATCGATGTCCCGGCGGACAAGACGGTACATATCCGCGCCGGGCGACATTGCGTGCGAATTGATGGTGTCGAATACAGGATTGAAGACTTGCCGTCGATCACCATCGCGTCCAGCCGTGTGATTCTGCCGCGCGAGGTGCTGGGCATGGGGGATGTGAAGCTCATGGCAATGATTGGCGCCTTTCTCGGCCCGGCCGGCGCAATCTTGATCCTTGCCGTATCATCGCTCCTCGGTACAATCGCCGGTGCCCTCGTCGGCATCTGGAGCGTGCTGCATCATCGTCCGGCGCCATTTCAAGCTCCACTGCCCTATGGGTCATTTATTTCGCTAACAGTCCTGGCTTATATTTTCTTCGGCTATGAAGCTATAATGCTCCTTCAGCGGTGATGACACTGCGGCCACCGCAGCGATACTGGATTCGAATCTTTATTTTCGACCGGAATGACGTCGTTTCAGCGAAAATTAAGTATGGAATCCGATTTGACAACCCGTGTAACTCACATTAGGTTCACGTACATATATCCGGTGATAAGGGGCGTATTATGTCGCCTCGGATCCAAGTCTGAAAATGACGTGCTGAAGCGATAAACGTCAGCATACTTCAACCTTGTTTACAGAGGTGTTGCGATGGTAATGGTAAACAGAATTCTGAATATTGTTATTTTTATAGCGGCAATCGTGTCGTTGTTATATGCGTTTCTGCTTTTCGATCGGAGAACAGAACTGCGTGAACGCGGCGAGAAGCTTGCGGACACGATGGCAGATGTAGTAAAAGACCTCGACCTCAACAGCAACACGGCGTACCAGAAGGAAATAAATCGCGATCAATTCACCACTGCCGACGGCGAATCCAAACCGGGCGGAAAGTTGGGATGGGCGTTTTTTCACGAAGCTTTTGATCCGACCACCAAAACCTTTCCGAAGTTCGACAGCCTCATGCAGGATGTCAAGAAGCAGTCTGCAGACATACGTGAGCAACGGGATATACTCGCCAATTCGATCGCGGAGCATGCAAATCTTTTTAACCAGCCGGGAACGGAAGCGACCGCATACCAAGGTATCGACACATATGACGATGCCAAAAAAGCTCTCTTCGAGAATCTGGAGAAGGTGCGTAAACGTGATGAAGCCATAGCGTCGAAGATTGAGGAGACAGCGAAAAAAATCGGCCATCCGGTGAACAAAGAAACGCTTATGGACACCGAGAATTACGACGAGCCGTTGATCAGCTTCGGATTTCAGGTGAATAAATTAAAGGAACAGGCGGTCAACTACGGGGACACACTGGCACAGGCGGTCGCGAAAATCGATGCCCATGAATTCGAAGCGAATGTTGAAATGATTCGTGACGAGAATGCGTATGTCGCTGAACTGACCGCAATATTGAATGATTTCGCCAACATCAACGAAAACCTTCGCGACTACGAAAAATACAAAGTCGAATTTCTCGAAACAAAGGATACGCTCGAACGAACGATAGAAGCGCTTGAATCGGCGAACGAGAATCTGGCGACAATGGAGAACAAGCTGGCGAATCTCGAAGCGGATTACGCCAACCTGAATCAAAAATATCAGAAGATGATCGGCTCGACAGCGAAAGCGCAGACAAGTGCGCTGAAGAAACTCGCGGGCAAGGTGATCGACGTAAACTACGATTGGAACTACGTGGTTATCAACCTCGGCACTAAAGATAACCTTCCTGAAGAACTGGAAATGATTGTGGCGCGCGAACAGGAGTATATCTGCAAGGTATTGATCACAAAAGTGTATCGCGAATACGCCGTAGCTGAAATTCTTCCGAAGTTCAAAAAAGGCAACGTGATCGAGGGCGACCGTGTTATCTTCTAAAGCTACTTTAATAGTCAATATTGTCACGCTTGCGATGTTTGTCGCGGTTCTCGTGTTTCAGATTACCGAAGCATCGTATTACTCAATTAACTTGCTGGATCTGGTAAAGTAGCAAGATGGCCCCGCATCCCACCAGCTCCTTACAGAAAACATTGTTCACTGCACTCATCGGCGTGACTATCCTGCTGTTGGCCGCCGCAGGCAGCGGCTGCAAGGTAATTGACGAGAGCAGAGTACAGGACGCTGATAGCGACACGATTCCCTGGAACACCCGTGCTGGTTGGGAAGATACGACGATTGGCGTCCCCTATTAGCATACCGTCGCTCTGAACCGTTTACATTAATCTGCGTTATTCACAGACGGCACGAAAAGAATCCGACCCTCTGCCTCGACCGTGCCGTGCCATCTCACCGCGTCCTGTCCTGCCGGCAACAGCCTTTTGGCAAAATGCCCGTGGCCACCGAGAAAACGCAACACGTCCGTTGAGGTCCGAAACGACCATGATCCCCCGGTCCGAAATGTCTTGTGCTGATCACTTCGGTGGTACATGGTATGTCTGGCAGGACCAAGCGCGTTCTGGCGCCGAAAACATGGCTGTGGACGAAAAACTCGCCAGTGTCGCAATGACGACCGACCGTGCACTGTTGCGCTTCTATGAATGGGAACGCAAAACGATCTCGATAGGATATTTTCAGTCCTGCCGTCCGGAAAAATTTCCCGGGTACGCGTTTGTCCGCAGGCCAACCGGCGGCGGTGTGGTCCGGCACGGTCACGATGTGACCTACAGCGTCATCATCCCGCCAAACCACCTTCTGTTTCGTTCCAACCGCGTCGCGTTATACAAGGAAACCGGCGATATGCTTGTGGCCGCGCTGCAAACCTTGGGATTCGATGCCTCATTGGCTACCGGAGACGTGGAAAAGAGCGAAAATAAAACATGGTCCATGTGCTTTCAAACGCCGACAAAGTTCGACGTGATGGTCGGTGATCGCAAGGCCGCCGGTGCTGCCCAAAGACGGCGACCGCAGGGAATACTGCACCAGGGAAGCATTGATATGAGCGTACTGCCGGCAGTTGATCGCACGCAGGTCCGGACAGCCGTTGTCGAAGCCGCTGCAACGCTGTTTGGTGGCGGCCCGGAAAGGTTTACGCCTGACACGGATTTCTTTGATGAATCCTACCAACAATTGATGGAGAAATTCAACGATGCGCGGTGGACAACCAGACGGTAACAGGACACAGACCGCAGTCAAACGTGTTCGGATTACGCTGGCGGTGATTGGATTACTGGCACTTATTACCGGGTGCAGTAACGATCACCTGGCATTGAATGAAGACAATTCGTACTTCCGGCAAGGCATCACGCTGCGTGAAGACGAAAAATTCGACCAGGCGATCGAGGCGTTTGAACAATGTCTGCATCACAGCCCCGATTCACACGAGGCGCACTTGCAGCTCGCCCTCATTTACGAAGATCATAAACAGGATTACGCTGAGGCCCTGGTACACTACAAGCGCTACCTTGAGGCCGAAGACGATCCGGATGACGTGACGGTTGCCCGGCAATGGTTGACCCGTGCCGAACGGAAGTTTTACCGAAAGCTGGACGTAGTCTATGGATCGCCGGACACCGTAAACGCGCCTCGACGGGCACCTGCAGATACGCCGGAGAAACGGTTAATGACCGGCGGCGAGTCGGCCAACGCTGCGATGAAGGACGACGACGAGTTGGGATCGCCTGCAGCCACTACAAAGGCAGCGCGAAAGACACCTGCCGGCCCCTCCTCATCCGACCGGCAGCCGCGCCCGGCCGATGTGAGCACCGCGTCCTTCTATGTCGTGAAGCACGGTGACACGTTGTCGAAAATAGCACGCGATGTTCTTGGCGACGAAAAACACTGGCAGGCGATTTACGACATCAATCGAAAAATGCTAAAAAGCCCGGAACAACTCCACGTCGGACAGCGACTCCGCCTACCGAATTTGGATCGGAAGCGAGTCGATTAGTGCATGGCGAATTTTCTCCTGCTGTACGTTGACTTCATCGTCTGTCAACGTCCGGTCTGATGCGCGATAGGTTATCGTGTAGACCATGCTTTTTCGCCCGTCGCCCAGAACCTTGGCGTCGCGGTAAATATCAGTGAGGTCGATACGTTCCAGGTGCGCGACATCCAATCCGATCACATGGTCCACAACCGTCTGATTCATCAACGCTTCGTCCGCAGAAAACGCTACGTCACGCGTGACGGCAGGAAAGTGTGATGCCGTCTTGTATGCGATCGTATCTGTAGATGCTGTGGCGGTCAAAAGGCGGTCAACACGAAGCAACGCGATGAACACCGGATGTTTGGCGCGGATGGTCTCACTGAGTTGGCCACTGATCTCGCCCATTGTTCCAATAATCTCGCCGCCCGCAGAAATCTCGGCGCAGACACCGGAGCGAAACCTCGAATCGGCATGCGGTCGCGCTGTATAATCACGAATTCGACGGAGATCCATCAGGTCATCAATGACGCCGCGGAGATCATAGAAATCCAGCAGGGCCTCGCGCTCGTCGGAAAATCGCTCCGGATTCCGTGCGCCGGAAACGACGACACAGATCTCCAGCGGCTCACAGCCAACAAGCCCCTTGCGAAAAATTCGCCCGATTTCGAAGAGGCGAATCGACGAATTGCCGCGGGCAAGATTCCCTGAGACCGTATCGAGCATACTGTTGATCAGTCCCGGACGCAAGATGTCCTGGTCGCTACTGAGCGGATAGGACAATTCTTGAATTACATCCTCACCGCAGCCTACAGGAAGCAGCACGTCGCGCCGTGCTATAAGGCTGTAATTTACGCATTCATTTAAGCCAAGCCCGATCAACTGTTGGCGCAGGTCCTGCACCGGCAGGTATGTATCTTCAGATAACACGTTGACACGAGCGGCTGAATCCGACGCGGATGGAATGCGGTTCAAGCCGTATAGCCTGGCCACCTCCTCAATCAGATCGACTTCCCGTGTCAGATCCAGCCGGAAGGACGGCACGCACACGCTACAGAACGAGTCGTTGCTCTCCCGAACCGGCAGGCGAAGCCGGGAAAAGATATCGACAATGTCAGCGGGAGAAATATCCACGCCCAGCACGGCGTTAACCCGGCTAAAACGACATGTAATGTCGTTGGACACCGCCGGACGCGCAACAATGTCTATCGCCTCTCCGGAAAGGCGCCCGCCAGCCAGTTCGCACATGAGCGTTGCCGCCCTTCGGCTGGCATATTCCACCATCTGCACATCGACACCGCGCTCGAAGCGATACGACGAATCAGTTGACACACCAAGCTCCTTAGACGTCTTGCGGATATTCGACGCGTCAAAAGCTGCACTTTCCAATAAAACGTTTACGGTGCAGTCGGTGATCTCGCTGCTCTCGCCGCCAATGACACCGGCGAGTGCCAAAGCCGACGCGCCATCGGCAACTACCAGGTGCTCGCTGTTAAGCTCCAGACTCTGACCGTTCAAAGCCACAAAGATCTCGCCGGAAGTGGCCCGACGAATATCGAGTTTGGCGTCCGCGATACGGTCCAGATCAAATGCGTGCAGCGGTTGGCCACATTCCAGCAGTACAAAGTTCGTGATATCAACGACGTTGTTGATCGGACGGAGACCCACTGCTTGCAGACAGCGCTGCATCCATTCTGGACTTGGACCAATACGAACGTCACGAATCTCTCGCGCCGTGTACCGGTCGCATAATTCGGGTGACGCCACAGTTACACGTACCGTGCTGTCATCTGTCGGACCGCACGTGTCGCGAATCTCGGCATCAGGCACCTCCAGCGATTCCCCGGTCAACGCGGCGATTTCCCGGGCGATACCGAAATGCGACAACCAGTCGGGTCGATTCGGCGTCACTTCCCAGTCTATGACCGCATCTGCCTCGACCAATTCATTTACCTGCTGTCCGACTGTCGCGTCTTCCGGCAGAATCCAAATGCCGTCATGCTCATCACCGAGACCTAACTCCCTCAAACTGCAGAGCATTCCGGATGACTCGACACCCCGTATTTTGCATTTTCGGATGACCATGCCGTCCGGCATGGTCACACCTAGTGTTGCCAACGCCACCTTCTTTCCAGCGGCACAATTCGAGGCGCCACAAATAATCTGGTGCTCCACGTCACCGCCGACATCAACACGGCACAGCTGCAGACGATCCGCGTTGGGATGCGACTCGACACCTGCGATCCGGGCTACGACAATGCCATCCGGAACCGTTCCGCTGTGCGATATGTCTTCGACTTCAAGGCCGGCTAATGTTAATGCATCAGCAAGTTGCTCCGCCGTCCAAGGTATTGACGTGTATCGCTTTAACCAATTTAAGGATGTCTTCATACCATTTTGCCTGTTACCCCGCGGTGAGAATCAATGCACATTAGAGTGCCCGAACCAAAGCAGGTGAAATGTAATGGAACCGTTCTTCTTTTCCACCAGTTGCGTTGGTTTTTTACCGTGAACCGGAATAACGCTTTGCATTGCAATTGACAATCTCAAATGTTTCACTAGTGTGAAACGCTTTCAGCATCTGTCAACCGGCATACAGTGCCAACAAGAGAGTTTTCCATGTTCTGGTGCAGCAAAATACTTGAAGACATCAACGGTCCGCAACTTATCAACGACTCGAAGACACCGTCGGGACGCGTGCACGTCGGTTCGCTCCGCGGTGTGCTGATACACGACGCGATCTTTCGCACACTCAAGGAAAGGGGTATTCCCGTACGCTACTTGTTTGGCGTCGATGACTATGATCCGCTCGACGAGATACCAGCCGGGGAAGCAGAGCATTTCGAACAATACCTGGGGCAGCCATTATGTAACGTTCCGCCGCCAAAGGGATCGGCATCCACGGACATGGCTGAACATTATATTGGTGAGTTTTTTGACATCTTTCGGGAGTTGGACGTTCATGCGGAAACGTATCGAATGCGCGATGTATACCGCAGCGGACAACTCAATCCGATCATTGATATCATTTTAAACCACCACGAAACGGTGAGAAACATTTATCTCAACGTAAGTAAATCCAAACGACCGGATAACTGGTACCCCTTTCAGGTGATTTGCGAAAACTGCCGCCGTATCGGTACGACAACAGTATACAACTATGATGGAAAGTACGTCGATTATCGGTGCGAACCAGACCTTGTAACCTGGGCTACCGGCTGCGGTCACGAGGGGCGTGTATCACCCTTCGACGGCAACGGAAAACTCCCATGGAAACTTGAGTGGGTGGCAAAATGGAAACTATTCTCGATCACCATCGAAGGCGCAGGAAAAGACCATTCGACCAAGGGCGGTTCGCGTGATGTAGCAGCCAGATGTCTGAAAGAAATCTTTGGAATAAAGGCGCCGCTGAACATTCCATATGAATTCTTCCTGGTTGAAGGCGCGAAGATGAGTTCCTCGCGCGGCCTGGGCGCAACAGCAAGGGATATGGCGGATTTTCTGCCGCCCGAGATATTGCGCTTTCTGATGTTGCGCACACAGCCGCAAAGACCTGTGAACTTCGATGCCAACGAGAATTATATCATCAAACTGTTTAATGAATTTGACCGTTACCATGGTCGGGCACAGCAAGACGAATCGTCGGCCGACGACGACCGCCGGATCCATAGTCTCTCTGAAGTATTCGAAACCGGGAACTATTACACGGCAAATTTTCAGCTGGTCGCTACGCTCGCACAGATGCCGCACCTCGACTTGGTCCGCGAGATCGAAAAATACAAGGGCGCAGCACTCACCGCAGTGGAAAGGGCCAAGCTCGATCGTCGCCGGATGTCGGCTTTGTACTGGCTGGAAAATTTTGCGTCGGACGAAGAAAAAACCGAGGTGCAGGATGTGCTCCCGGACGGGGCTCAGGACCTCACTTCAAGCCAAAAGGCGTTCCTGAATACATTGGCCGATGCGCTGCAGGACATACCATGGAACAGCGACGCCATTCAATCGGCAATTTTCCGCGTGGCACGAATGATTCCGATTCGACAACCAGCCGCATTCCAGGCGATATACCGCACTATTTTCAATCGTCGTTCGGGTCCGAAGGCCGGCAATGTGTTATCTGTTCTGACAGCGGACTTTGTGATAAATCGTTTGCACGAGGTGTCATACGAGATTCGCGATTTGTGGCTGGAGACCGGGTTGTCTGCTCCTGATTTCGAAGCGAACCTTACGACGAGTAAGGCAAAGATCACCGGAGGACGGGTGCAGATCGAGTATTGCCACGACGAAGAGATGGGAGCGATCGTGTTTATGTTCGAATACGACGATCAGAAGGTTCATCTTTTTCGCGTGCTCGTGACGGAATGCGATGATGTGGAGATAGCTGATCAGGACAGCTTCGTGGCATTCGCCCGTACCTACATCACCGAAGTGGTCCGCAACCACGGCCTACCCGACCTTGTGATCGATCCGCCGCAGGCACCGCAACGATCGTAGCGGTGAATCAGGGGCCTGCAGGTCACAACGTCGATACCGGTTTGGAAGACGGCAAGCTACACCGCTATTTTTGCGGCAATGTGCGGGTGCGGATCATACTCCGACAATACAAAGTCCTCGAAAACGAAATTGTCTATCGACGCGCGCCCCGGATTAATACGCATGTTTGGTAATGGCCGCGGTTCGCGGGTCAATTGCAACCGTGCCTGATCGAGGTGGTTCAGATACAAGTGGACATCACCGAACGTATGAATAAATTCACCGGGCCTGAGATCTGTCACCGCGCAGATCATCAGCGTAAGCAACGCGTACGATGCGATATTAAAGGGGACCCCGAGGAAGACGTCCGCACTACGTTGGTACAGCTGACATGAGAGGCGTCCCGAAGATACATAAAACTGAAACAGCGTGTGGCACGGTGGCAACGCCATGCGTGGAATGTCCGAGACGTTCCACGCGCACACAATCATGCGCCGTGAATCAGGATTCGTACGTATCGTGTCGATAACCGTTTTTATTTGATCAATGCCGCGGCCGTCACCGGTCGGCCACGAGCGCCATTGTCGTCCGTATACCGGCCCCAACTCCCCGTTACTGTCCGCCCAGTCGTTCCAGATCCGAACGCCGTTGTCATTCAGATATCGAATATTGGTATCACCCCTCAAGAACCATAGCAACTCGTGTATGATGGATCGCAGATGCAGTTTTTTTGTTGTCAGAAGGGGAAAGCCGACGGACAGATCGAAACGCGCCTGGTAACCAAATACGCTACGCGTCCCTGTATGCGTGCGGTCATGTTTCTCGACGCCGTGAGACAGCACATGGTCCAAGAGTTCCAGGTAAGATGTCAATATTCGCTCATAAGTTGTTTCTTATAATGTCCTTCCATGATCTCCGCGACATCCTTATACGATTCATCCACCGCATAAATCTTGCTATAGCAGGCCCGCTCCGCCTCCTCGTTGCCGGCGAGTTTATGACACTTCGCCAGCGTGTAATAGGCATTCTTCCTCGTCATATCCATTCGCTTCATGGCGGCAATAGCAGATTCAATGTGTTCGATCGCCTTGGCGTGCTGACGTTTGGCAAGCAAACATTTTCCCAGAAAAAGCAGTGAGATATTACGATATTGCGTATTTGATTTTGTCTGTTCAAGGTTGGCGATGGCCTCGTCAAAATTCTCATATTTCCATAACAACCGCGCAAGATTGAAACGCTCATTGGTCGCATGCGGCTGCCGCTGGACCCGCTCTTTTGCACGCCCGATCAACATCTCCGCCCGCTCACTTGATAGATTTATGATCTGCTCCTTTGCCTCCTGGATCTCCTCCGCACTCAGTCCGCCACCGTCGAGATAAACTTGCCATTCGCGAATTCCGGCATTGTATTGTTGTGCAGTAACGCGCGTGATCGCCGCATCCAATGCAGAATCCATGGCAGAAGCCTGCTCCACAGCGATATTGTAATTCTCAAGTGCCTGTTCATAGTCGTTTGCAATCGCGTACAAATCTCCGAGTTTCTTGCGATTGTCTGCCGAATTGTTTCGGTTTACGATGTTTTCCTGCATCTTTATTTGCTTGGCAAGGACCTCCTTTTCCTTTTCGGATGGCTCAGATCCCGTACTGCCACCAAGCGCATCGTACCCCGTATCCTCTGGGTCGCGCCGATCCTCGGAGGCAATGTCCTCGGCCTCGTCCAGTGCGGTGGCGTAAGCCTCGTTTTTCGGGTCCATTTTGCGCAATTTTCCGCGGCACTCGATTTCTTCGGTCCCCATCCCCAGCTTTCCGTACGTATCGGCAAGCGCCTCCAGGACCTGAGTATTGTCCGGGTGATGCTCGTGGAGCATCTCATAGGTCATCTTTGAGATCACAAGGAGATCGGCGGCTTCGGCAGCGGTCGCGAGTAACTTCGCGCAGGGTATCGCGGTCGGATCAAAAGCCATCGCCGCTTCTGCATTGTCCAAGGCTTCGGAGTATTTCTTTTGATTTACCAGCGCGGGGCCTTTTGCCAGATTTGGAAACTTTAAGATCGGCGCGAGAAACTGCCGGAAAGCGCTGACCTCGCCACCGATCCGTTGTAACTCGATCTCACGCAATTTCTGCCGAACCTCCAGCACACCGGGCTCGTGTTTCAATAAGTTTCGCAACATATCGATCGCATACTTGAAATTTTTTTGCTCGCCCGCCTTACACCCGGCGTCAAAAAGCTTGCGATCCTTCTTATTGAGATACTTCAGTTTCTTCACTTCCATATTTGTTTCCTTTTTGGGTCTGCCGATTCAAAAAATGGAACACGACGCTTCGATGTTGCGAAATCGGGCGGCTACCACGGAAGGCCCATGTATTCATGCGGTTGGACTTCACCCGAAATCAATATAATGTTCTGGAATACGGTTGTAAACGCAAGTTCACCTGAATAACGCCTTTTGGCTGGAATCTTCTCAACGATGCCACAGTACTCCCCGGACGCCGGCGAAGACACGATCGCAGCCATCGCCACTGGGATTGGCGGCAGCATTTCGATCATCCGCGTGTCCGGCAGCGACTGCCTGGCCGTTGCGTCTCAGATCTGGCAGTCTACGTCACATCTGTCTGCACGTCGCCGAACATTGACGTTGGGAAAAATTGTCACCGCCGACGGTGCAGTTGTCGATACCTGCATGGCCGTCTACCTGGAATCGCCTCATACCTATACCGGCGAGGACATCGTCGAGTTTCACTGCCATGGCGGCAGTTTGATATGTCACGCCGTGTTATCCCTGTTGATGAAGGCGGGAGCACGGCTTGCCGAGCCGGGCGAGTTTACCAAACGCGCGTTTATTAATGGCAAGATGGACCTCACACAGGCAGAAGCGGTGCTGGATGTCATTCAGGCGAGGAGCCGGATGGCGCTTCATGCAGCCAACCGCCAACTTGAGGGCTCGCTGCGGCAAAGAATCGAGACGGTGTATAATACAATCGCCGAGGTGTTGTCAGAGATCGAGGTGCGCATGGACTTTTGCGACGAGGAGCTCGACTGGCGGGACACTGACGCGCTGGCAGCACTACAGCATGACGCCATCCGCGATATCAGCGGCCTATTGCGCTCCCGGGAAGAGGGGGAGGTCCTCCGAAACGGTGTTCGCGTTGTGATTGCGGGCGTGCCCAATGCAGGGAAATCGAGTCTCATGAACCGCATGCTCGGCCGCGATCGTGCCATCGTAACCAACATACCAGGAACCACCCGGGACACACTTGAAGAGTCGGCACAAATCCGGGGTATACCGATACATCTGATTGATACCGCAGGCCTTCGTGACACAGATAACAAGGTCGAACAAGAGGGCGTGCTCCGCAGCCGCGCATCGATCGCCGGAGGCGAAATCATACTCTGGGTCGTGGACGCGTCGCAGAGCTTTCAGAAACAGGTAGCGTCTGCACGGATCGAAAAAAACGCCAATGTCATCGTCGTCGCCAATAAGATGGATCTGGTGGACGCATTCACGTCTGCTTCGGAAGTTACCGCGCCGTTGGTACAGATGTCGATCCTGCACGATCAGAGCCTTGATCCACTCTACGATACCATCGAGCACAGCGTTCGCCGGCGAACCCATGCGGGCGCGCCGGATATCGCGATAAATTCGAGACATTATGCATTGCTGGAAGATGCGCAGAACCACGTGTCAGCCAGCATAGATCGACTCAAGAACGATGCGTTCGAACTGGTTGCCGTAGACCTCAGAGCGGCGCTGGATACGTTGGGCCGCATCACCGGGAAGACCGTACAACCCGACATACTGGACAACATATTCCATAAATTCTGTATCGGAAAATGAGGACTCCTAACGATGTCGAACGCGCCGAATCGTCCTGTCGTTAATCTGGGCCTCGCCGGCTGCGGTCTGGCTGCCGAAAGGCTTTATATACCAGCTCTACGAACGCTGACGGAAGTACGTGTCGTGGCGGTAACGGATCCGATCCCGTCGCGCATCGACTCCATTCAGGCGCACATTCCGGATTGCATCCGGTACGAGTCGTTTGACGACTTGCTGGCCAGTGGCGTCTGCGACGCCGTAGCCGTCACGGCGCCACCGCAATTCCATGTGGCGTTGGCAAAGATGTCCTTGATGGCGCCCGTGCCGGTTCTCGTCGAAAAACCGTTGTCACTGGACCTTAACGGAGTGGCGGAACTTGCCGCTCTACAGTCAAAATCGGCGTGGATCCAAATGGGATTTAACCGGCGCTACTGGCAGCCCGTGATACGGTTAAGACACGCGCTCGCCAATACACTCGTGCGCAATGGCGCCGTCAATGTCACTCTACGGATGGTCACGAACGCGACAGATTGGGTACCGGTCGCCGGTAAGCAGGATCCACTCGACGATCTAATGACCCATCAGATTGATATGGTCCGCTTTGTATCCCGTGACGACGTCGTGAAGATTCGCGCAATGCGCCCTTCAAGCAACATCGTCACCGCCGAACTCCAATTAAAAGGAGGCGGGCGCGCAACCTGCCATGCCGAATATGGCGACAACTCGGAAGAATCGATTGCCATGCAGGACGGCGATCACGCATACCGAATACACCTGGGATCGGAACACATTGCCCCTGTATCCGGGATACGTCGCAGGCTGCTCGATATCGGTGCAGCAGCCATCCGCCGCGTGAGCCGCAACCGGAGTTCATTGCATATGTCATATTCGTCGCAACTGCGCTCCCTGGCCAACACGATCCGGATCGGGCACGCTCCAACGCCCGATTTACACGACGGAATAGCTGTCCTGCAGACTACACTCGCGGCCCGGCGGTCGATCGAATCCAGCCAGTGGGAGACGGTTAACCACGCCTTTTGAAAATCCCAAATTCAGCGCCAGCGCTCATGTCCACTACACCAAGACGTTGAATGTCACGACCGCGCAGTATAAGTATAGTTACTCTGCCAACTCCAATATCACGGTCACATCGTTGAGCGAATAGATCCAGTAGCCCTTCATCAATTCCAGTTCAGCAAGCCTTGCCGCTCCTGCCCCAGGTACATACTCGCCGCCGTTGCCCAGCAGCGGATCCCAGAATAGTACCGGCTGACCAATATTGCGGGCCTGCAGCTCAGCATTGCTCATATTCGATATTGCGGCCGGCACCTTCGCATTTCGGGTGGTTGTTGGCCCAACAAGATTCCAATCAGTCTTCAATGTCATCGTGTTACCAACTGTGCTTCCGTTGATTGACAGATTCGTAACGGCCGTGTCACGATTAATAAAAATCCAGTACCCTTTCCCCGCCTCAACGCTACGCACCTCGGAATAGCTGCCGATCTCCTGGCCTGCCATCCGCCCGAATTCCCAGATCGCGCCGGCGTAAATCTTACCGGTATTGTTTGCGAACACATCTTCCGGCGACGGATTGATCGGCGTAACCGGCAGCGAAACGAGATTCCAGCCGGGATACAACGGCGGCATGATGAACGATCCGGAAACGGTACCTATCTGAATCAGGAAAACCTTAAACCCGCTCGTATCGATGTCCGCGGCGTCGATCTCGAAGCTGGTCGTTTCCTCCATATCAATCGTTGTCGACAGCAGCGGCGTGAATCCTTTCGAGGCGTCGACCTCGACAATACGTACGGGCTTTGCGACGGGAACGTTCAATGGCTCCCATTCTACCTCGACGCGTGAAGGACTGCCTTCGAAGTCGAGAACAAGGTACCACGCTGTGTCGTCTCCGAACGGGCGAATGTCCGTGGCCAAAAAGCGATGTTCACGATCCAGGCCTTCGGAGTAGAAGCTTCCGGCAGGAAGGTTCAACTGGTCCGGCGGCCCGCCGATACCGGAATCACCGGGCGGCGGTGGGATAAATCCAATCGGCAGGTCAACGTCGATGTCTTCATCAAATCCGTGGGTTGCGCCATGCTTCCAGCCCACTGTCACAGCTTGGGTCGTAGCCGGGGCGCCCGCCTGGAAGAAGCGGCGGGCAGTCATGTTAATTTCGAATGCCTGACTCGTCACCGTGACCGCCGCGCTCTTCTCGCTGATGGCGCTCACTGCACCACTTTCACTTTCAGCGAATACTGCGACCTGCCATTGCTGGCCCTGGCTGGTGTGAGTCGACGACAGCACGTTGCTGTCCGGCACAGGAATCTCCAAACCATCCACAAACCAGATATAATGCAGCGTAACGTCGTCGTCGATGTTGCTTACCGTTGCCACCAGGTCATCGACCACCACGGGACTCGAGGGCTTGATCGCCGGTACATTCGGCGTATCAACAACTTCGCCAGTTACCGGCGTGCTGCGTACAAATACGAGATAACTGATACCCTGACTGCCGAAGAAGTTACTCTTCGTGACGCGAAGAAAGTATTTACCGGCGCTCAGCGTGAGATTACCGTCACGACCGAGGATAGCCGATAGCGTAAAGTTCTCTGTACCGAACAGTCCACTGTCATCGTTCTCCATAAACGGGCTGCTTGTGTTCCCGTCACGATAGAGTTCTAAGCGGGTATTGATGCCCGTGTTGCCGCCATTATTATCGTTGACAAGCAACTGGTCTACTTCCGATTCGGACGACGCCGCCGCGATCAGAATATTTGACGGTTCATTTAGTGTGAAGATGAGCCAGTCTTCATCGTTCACGTCCAGTGTGTGTGCCTGCGGATCGGCATTGAGCAGAATTCGGTGCGCATCTTCCGGACGATCATCCGACTCGAACGTATCGCCCGTCGTCGTATTATCGCCGCCGGCGCCACGAACCGTCACGTTTTCGCTGCGTATCGCAGCGCTGCGGTTGGCGAACGTATCAATTGCCGTCACTTCGCAAAAAATCGTGCGACCATCGAAAGCAACTGTGTTTTCACCGCTGATGGTCTGGGACGTGATATTGAGAGAGGAAATAACGCCCGTGGTCGTGTTCAGTTCGAACCACACAAAATTAAACGCGAAAGGATCGCTCTCAGGATCTACGGAATTGGTCGCATTACATACGATATCGTCCAGACCGGCACGTGGACTCGACGGCGTGATCGTCACCGAAGGCGCGCTGGGCGCATCGTTGTCCGCAGCGCCGCCGCCGATAGTAAACGGATCACTGAATGCAAAACGGCTCTGAAAAATATTCGGTATGATAGCCCGCACCCGAACGTACCACACATCGCCCTTCCGTACATCGTCTTCATTGAAGTCGAGAACAGCCTCATCCTTGAAGAGATCTTCCTGTATTCGGTCGCCAAAGTTACGGAACCAGCGGAACTCATACGTAACCTCTGCAGCCGGATTCAGGATCTGAGCAACAAGCGCATCACCACTTTCGTTCAATGTAACCGTGACGCTTGGATTTCGGGCATCGGCCGAGATGGCCATTGTATCCCGGGTCGTGACCTTGTTACTTAAGACGCGACCGGATTCATTGACGAACTGATCTTCGGCATACACAACGCAGGCGAAGTCCGCCGTCAATGCTGTTATGGCCGACGGATCGATCGTGGCGTTCGTGGCCCCGTCGACAATCGTCCAGCCGCCGGCATTAAGGCTTTGGTCGATGTCGGATTGCGTCATCGGAATATCCTTGAAGCTGTCATCGCCCCCGCCTGGCGCCGATTGATACCACTGGAACCGGTGCGCGATAACGTCGCCGCCAGGATCAAATGCACCGGACGGCGAGCAAGTGAGCAAGCTCACCACTTCCGGCTCGGTCGGGTTTACACGTGCGATAAAATTTGAATCGTCCGGCGGCACGGTGTTCGGCTCCGTCGGATCATTGCTGCCGCTGTTGTTCGCAACCCACGGATCTGTCCCCAGAGCCTGTTCTTCGAGATTTGTGAAATCGTCATTGTCGGGATCGCCGCTGCCGCCGTGGTCGCCGGCGGCATCCAACGGATTGAGAAATCCACCTTGCGCGTTCGTTGAACTGACTTCAAAACCGTCCAATAGCAGATCGTCGTCAGTGTCGGCGTCATTCGGATCCGTACCCGATGTGAATTCGTTGATATTGGCGAGATCGTCATTGTCCGGGTCGCCGCCGCCGCTGTTCTCGCCGAGCGCATCGTTGGGATCAAGACTGTTGTCCACCTCCCAGCCATCCGGCAGCCCGTCATTGTCGGTATCCGCGTCGTTGGGATCGGTTTGCTCGGTCAACTCCACGCTGTTCACGAGACCGTCGCCGTCAGGATCGGCTGATGCGTCGTTGGCCAGAGGATTGAGACGATTGTTGAATTCGAACAGATCGCCCATACCGTCGCCGTCCGTGTCGATTCGTGCCGGGTCCAGCGCGTCGACCGACGACGTATCTTCTGCTATGCCGTCGCTGTTTTCATCCACCTTCGGTCCGACCTGATCCAGCCCACGGTACTCCGTGAGGTTGGTTAATCCGTCTTGGTCAAGATCATTCGCCGCATCCGCGACCAGAGGGTTGAGGAAAAACTCAAGCTCGAATCCATCAGAGATGTCGTCACCGTCCGTGTCGAAATTTGTCGGGTCCGTGTCCGTCGCTTCGCTGTATTCCGGATCACCGTCGAACAACACCTCATTCAGGTTGCTAATACCGTCGTTGTCGAAGTCGTCATCCGGATCGACGTCAGCAAGCGTGTCAATACCGTCGTCTGCTACGGCGTCAATGATATCATTCTCAACCGTGTCGGGAAGACCGTCTTTGTCTGAATCGACCGAGTCGCCGGTGCCGCTTCCCGTCGGACGGGTAGTGCCGGAGGTGATCGCACCGGAACCGTCGAAAATACCGGCGAGGTCAATACGCCCACGGGCCGCGAAATCTTCGACAGTCAGGCCGCCGTCGTCGAACTTGTAGTAGGCAACCAGTTTTGCCGGCGGTGAGATGATATCAACCGCAATATCCTGAATGGTCGAGAGATCCGCGCCGCTGAGACGGCTGTTCCAGATCGACAACTCGTCCACGCGTCCCGAGAACGGCGCGAGCGTGGAGACCCCGGGTTTACCCGAACCTATATACAATCGACCGCTCCCGGTCTCCGGCAATCCAAGCGGGATGCGCTCGTTACTCGAGCGGATCACCATATTGTTACTGATATCAAACTGGAATATTTTCATCCGGAAAACCGACGCGCTGTTGTCAAGCTCTACTGTTACCAGGAACCAGCCGTTTGCAGGCACTGTGGCATCGGACGTGATGGATCGCAGACTTCCGGTCACCGCCGCCTGATATTCGAACGTCATCTTGTTGTTGGTGTCACGAACCAGACGGTAATTCACCCGATCATTGGCCGCACGTTTCTCAAGGACCACCTGACGCGAGGCGTTGTTATTGGCCAGCGGGTTCACGAACACAGCTACGGCCAGTTTCTCAAGCGACAAGGCAGAATTGCTCACGCGGATCACGCCGTTCGATCCGCTTACATTAAATCTCGCGACCCGGCCGGTTTGCGGATCAAGGCTGTCCGAGGCATCCGTAGAGTTCGTCACAAGTTCGGTCTCATCACCGATGCCGTCGTCGTCGGTGTCCTTCAATCCCGGGTTGGTACCCAGCTGCTGCTCATCGAAGTTTACCAGGCCGTCACCAACGAACTCGGTATCATCACTATCGAGCGAACCCGCGACAAGGCCATTGTCCAGCCACACCGGTTCACCGCGCATGAACACGCCGTCGCCGTTTGTGTCATGGTAAAGCACCGGGGTCAACAGCACACCGTTTTCACCGGAAAACGGAAAACCGGATATCACGCGCTCGCCCGAATCGAACGCCTGATCACCGTCGGCGTTAATCCATACCGAATCTCCCGCCGCATAGGTCGCGTCGGAAGCGAATACATTGGCAATGGACACGCCAGACAAGCCGCTGCTCAGCAAGCTGAGATCGTTGTCCTCCAGGACGTCATCAATGCCGTCGAGGTCCGTGTCGGTGAGCGTCGGATCCGTGCCGCTGAGAAACTCGTTTTCGTTTGTCAGACCATCGCCATCGACGTCCCCGTCGGCGCCATCGGCGCCTGTAGCGCTGTCGGGATTCAATCCGAACTGGATTTCCCAAAAATCCGGGAGGCCGTCACCGTCACTATCAAGTGCCGTGTCGGTGATCGGGTCGTCCTCGTCGACTATCGTCGTCGCGCCACCGACAAATGTTGCGGCATTAAACCAGTCGCTCTTCCAATCCTGTTCAAAACCCGTGTTGAAATCCTGAACAAACATACCGCCGTCATCGAAGCTGTAGTAGGCGATCAGTTCCGACGACGGATCGAAACCCGTGGACAACAGGTCCAGCTGATTGATCGAGGCCCGCGGAATACGCCAGATACGGATGTCGTCGATCCACGCGCCAAGATCAGTAGTACTGCTCAACAGGTCGTTGCCGCCCCCGACAACGGTCAGCGTCTGACCGATTTCGCTGGATGCCGGCCGCAACGTACCTGTGCCCAACTGGCCGCGGTTTTGCCCGTCTACGGTGATCCGCAGAAGCCGCCCGGCAGCGTCGTAACTGCCTTCAATAAATGTCCAGACCTCATGCTGTATTGACGCCGTCGAGGCGGCCCGCAATTCAATCGAACCAATTTCCGCCCGTGTAGTAAAGAGAACGTAGGGGTTCAACGTGTCCGTCAAGCCCAATTCGTAATTGACGGAGGAAAAGCTGCCGTCACCCCGTTCATCTATTGAACGGCGGATGATTGTGCCGCCATCGGTTTCGGAAGCCTTCACATAGACCCACGCCTGAACGGTCCAGCTGTCTTCGACCGCGAAGCGCGGTTGATTCGGCAGTCGCAGATACTGTGAATCAGCGGCGCCGTCGTCAAGGTCGAGTACCCGCGATACGAACGGCGACAACGGATCCGTCACCACAGTCGGTACAACGGCCGTCTGTTCATTTGTATCTTCAATGCCGTCGTCATCGGTGTCGGCATCGGCATCGCCCGGATCGGAACCTGCAATCTGCTCGTTCAGATTGGTAATGCCGTCGTCGTCGGAGTCCGCTGCACTGTCGCTGATGGTTCCGTTTGTGGCGAAGTCCAGCGGACTTGTGCCGGCGAGAAATTCAACGTAGTTGGTAAGGCCGTCGCCGTCCTCATCATCATCGGCGTCATTGGTGAAAAGATTCAAGCCGTACGCATTTTCAAACCAGTCCGGCATGCCGTCAGCGTCACTGTCGCCCGGTAACGCAGCGGCAATGGCCTCGTCAAAGACCGCGTCACCTTCCAACGTCCCCGAAAAACGAGAATTACCGTTCTGCGAACGTTCGTCGCGCGCCGCCAGATCTTGTGCAATCGCGCTGTCGCCATTGCCATCGTCAAACCTGAAATATGCGACCAGGCCCTCGGCCAATTCGACGGAACTCACCGCTGCATCAAGATTTAGACGGCCGCCCGTCACTGTCAGGCCATTAAATGCCGTCGACGCGTCGACGTTGTCAAGCAATGCCGACTTCACAGCTGAAAAGCTCAGTGACGGATCGATCGACAGCAGGACGGCAGCCGATCCGCTAACCTGCGGGGTTGCCTGTGATGTGCCGGAGAGGAATCCATATTGGTCCCCTGGCAAGGTACTGAGTATGTCTTCGCCAGGCGCAGCAAGGTCGACGCTTGTACGACCGAAATTACTGAACGAGGCAAGATTGTCGGTATCGGTACTCGCCGCAACAGAGATGACATTCTCAAGATCGAAAGCAGCCGGAAACTGGGGTGTCTGGTCCGCATCGGTTGAGGAATTTCCAGCCGCCGCCACAAGAAGCTGACCGGCGTCCCGCGCCTTTTCGACAGCGGCGCGAAGCGCCTGGGATTCGCCCAATGTGCCCCAGCTGTGATTGGTTAGAGTAGCGCCCATTAACACCGCGTATTCGATTGCGTCCACAGCGTCAGATACGACGCCGATTCCATTCGCGTCGAAAACCTTTAAGGCCATAATACGTACACGCCAGGCGGCGCCGGTTACACCGGTCCCATTGTTGCCCACAGCTCCGGCGATGCCGGCAACATGGGTACCGTGGCCCGAGATAGCATCGTCCATGGGGTCGCCGTCGTCGTTGATAAAATCGTAACCGAAAATATCATCGACAAAACCATTCCCGTCGTCGTCAACACCTGCTTGGCCATCCCGCTCAGTTTCATTGATCCACATATTATCGGCGAGATCCTCGTGAGCATGATCGACACCGCTATCGATCACGCCGATAATCACGTCGCGTGAACCAACCGATGTATCCCAGGCCTCCGGACCGTCGATGTCCGCATCTGCAGTTCCACCAGTCTGCCCGGTATTATTCAAGTCCCATTTCTCGCTGTAACGCGGATCGTTCGGAACAACCGACGTGGTGGCAAGGTAATTCGGCTCGACAAACACAACATCGTTCCGAGCCTGGTACGCCCGCAATGCATCTTCAAGTGTGGATCCCGTCGCAATACGGACAGTTTGGGTACCAATGAAACGACTTTCTCCGACGACGACGGATCCTAACGCGTTGTGGATCTGACGCCGGTCTATCGCATTCACCGACGCATGGAAACAAACGATCAACTCGTCCGGCGCTGACGCGGGCGCCAACAACTCCTCGACACTCGGCTTGTTGATCACGGACACCGTCGTCTGCGGCGTTAAAGCCGCGACGTTACCGGTTTCATCTGCAATTACGGAACGGAACCCAGCGAATATGTCATCCGTATCGCGCGCCGAGCGCCAGATTCGGACCTCATCAATATGTCCTTCGAAGCCGCTCCCGATGAGCACGCGCGCACCGACAAAATCGCCGGACGCGTCCAGGCCGTTGCCAGTGGTCGACACTGTCGGTGCCTGGCTTTCCACATCACGTTGCGCCACTGCGACACCGTTAACGAATAGTGTAAGAATGAAATCGTCGTCGTCATAGGACGCCGCGATATGCGTGAAAACGTCCGTGTCAATCGCCAACATGTCAAAGGGCTCGACGTCGCCGCCAACCTTGACCTCGACGCCGGCATCGGTCACAAATCGCGCATACGGCCGCAATGCGCCGTTGTCTTCGTCAATGCCGATCTCGTAATTCACCACCAACGCACCGGCGCCACTGTGAAAACCGACGGCGCGACTGACGATTGTCCCGCCGTCATTCGCACTGCCCGGACGGACCCAGGCCTCGATTGTCCAGGCCTCGAGAGCATATTTTTCAAGATCCGGAAGCGCAACGGAATCTCCGTCTCCGTCGAACGCGACACTCCGTTGCAATACAGCGAGTTCCGAAGCCACATTGTCGCCGCCGGACTGAAGTGGTCCGAGGGGATCACTGGCGAACGAATCAAGGTCCGGCCTGCGCACCGGCGCTTTTCCGCTTGCTCCATCATCCGTACCGGTAACCTCCTCACCGTCAAGAAGGCCATCGTTATCCGTATCGGCAACGCCCGGATGCGTACCGAATTCCTGCTCGTCGCCATTGTTCAGACCATCACCGTCTGAGTCGGCCTGCACATCGGCATTGCCGTTGCTATCGTCATCCGGGTTGGTGCCCGCAAGGAACTCGTACAGGTTTGTGAGACCGTCCTCGTCTTCGTCGTCCGCCGCGTCACTAACATCGAACACGCTTTCGAAGGCGTCGGACATCCCATCGCCGTCGGCATCGTCGATGCCGAATACCTCGCGCTGCAGTGCCCCCTCATTCGCCACAACCCAATCCAATGAACCGTCGGCGGGTGTGGTATCTGCCACATCATCCGTGCCGTCACCGTCGAAATCAGCGCTCAACTGGTAGGCGTTTTCGGCGAGCGTAAGAGGATGGCTGAAGTCCTCGATCGTCCTGCCGCCGTCATCAAACCTGAAGTACCGCCATAATCCGCTTGATGATCCCGAAACAATCTCACTGCGTGACGCGTCGATATCATCCTGATCACGTACCGTGTTCCAGACACGAACCTCGTCGAGCAATACACTCGAGAAGCCTGCGCCGATAGTTACAGTCCCAAAGCCATCAACTGGACGGTTGTCGTCACTACCATTTTCATTGATTTCAAGCTCAAACACGGAGTTGCCGTTTAGATAGAGTAACAGCGTTGCTTCCTCGCTATCCCACACACCCGCGAGATGGACCCACTCGCTCGTGGGTATCGCCACACCATCCAGGCGCTGGGCAACACCGCTGTCATTTTCGAATCGGACAAACGGTGCGTTGTTCGCGATACCGAGTTCGAATGCCGTGAGTCCGTTCACCACCTTGCTCACGATACTGCCGGACTCGGATCCGCCGGTGTCTGCGTAATACCAGGCTTCAAGCGTCCAACTATCGAATGATACGTCGTGGTCGGCATTCGTCTGGGAAATGGCTACACCGTTCGGCTGCAATGCGGCGATCCGCAGATCGAGACTGCGATTAACCACTGGATCGGTACTGTGTAATGGACTCGTGGGCAAGACCGTAACTAATTCGTCATCATCGTCAATGCCGTCATCATCCGTGTCGGCACGGCGTGGATGGGTGCCGGCATCCTGCTCTTCTTCGTTCGTTAAGTCATCGCTGTCGCCGTTCTCATCGCTGTCCATCGTGCCGTCACTGTCGGTATCCATGTCCGTCGGGTCCGTACCGACCAGAAACTCATAGAGGTCATTGAGCATATCGCCGTCCGCATCACCGGTCCCATCAGTCGTAAAGATCGAATCGAAAAAACGGATTTCCCAAATGTCAGCCATGCCGTCGTTGTCAATATCATCGTCAACATCATTGGCACGTGCCGGACTGCCAAGGTCGGCGACCATCTCTGCAGAACCCGACAATACAGCGGCATTGAAATATCCGGTCAACCAGTCGCGGCCGTTCGCGGCTACACCGTCCTGTGCCGTTTCGCCGCCGTCGTTGAATGAGTACGCCGCGACGAGGTTCGACTCCGAACCGGTCACCGTCCTGTTGATACGATCGTTTATCGACGAGGTCGTCAGTGCGGCATTCCAGATACGCACTTCATCGATCGATCCGCCGATGAACCGACTGGATCCGGCCGCCGACCCGGCAACGCCGCCCACAGTCGTATGAACGCTGCCAATCGTCGCACTGCGCGGCGGGGTGCCACTGACGTTGAGCGTCCGTTTACTGTCGCCGTCAACGACGATGCTCAAGGTTGCCGTGCCGGCGTTATAGACACCGGCGACATGCGTCCAGACGGCATCAAGCATCTGCACTGATGTCGCTGTAACTGTCGGCTGCGTCGTCGCGCCATTGGTCGTAAAGGCATATCGTATGTACGGATGACGTGCGGCATCAATACCCAACTCATAGTTCACGTCGTCGCCTGCACTGCGTCGCACGACGACACCGCCATCCGTGTCCCCGTCCAGCCGTACCCACGCCTCCAACGTCCAGCTTTGCGCCAGCGAAAATCGCGGCTGTATCGGCAGGATCAGCGCGCTGTCGACACCATCCAACCGCAACACCCGCGACACCACAGGATGACTACCGTTCGCCGGGTCCGTACTTGCATTCAATTCATCCGCATCGTTTACCCCGTCGTCGTCGGTGTCCGTCGCCTGTGAACTTGAGTCAAAGCGCTGCTCGGTGTTGTTGTCCAGATCGGCGGCGTCCACCATAGTGTCGCCGTTGTCGTCGTCGGCCTGTTCATGGCCGTCCGCAATGCCATCAAAATCCGTGTCGACAAGGAACGGATTCGTGCCCGCCAGGTATTCGTGCAGGTTCGTCAAGCCGTCGGCATCCGAATCGACAGAGGAATCTGTAGCGAACGCGTTCAACCCATATCCCTGTTCCCACCAATCCGGAATGCCGTCAAGATCGCTGTCACCAAGCAATGCTGCGACCATTCCCGGCTGTTCAGTGAAGGCTGCGCCATTCTGTAACACACCCGCCGTGTAGCGAACTGCGGACTGCAGATCGGAAGACGTCAGGTCTTGTACACGTAAACCCCTGTCGTCAGCGCGGAAATATCCCACAAACGTCTCTTCCACGGAGGAATCGCCTTCGACCGTCACGACAATCGAGGTGCCAATATCACCTGTTAGCGCAAACTGAAAGTTCGAAATAAAAATACCGCTGTCAAGGAAGCTGTCACCCGCGTCGGCGACAACAAGCTTGAGGGTATGTGTGCCGGCGGTCAACGCCGCGTTAGTGCGGAGCGTCGGAGTGAAGCCGTCATATTGCATATTTAATGAAACGACGGTCTTACCGACCGTCGCCGGATCCGTCGTGTCGCCGGAATTGTTCAGCTCAAAGAAGTTATTGTTCACACTCAGCGGATTGTTGTTCGAGTCAAACGTCACATTTACGCCATCAAGGAACGCACCAAAGGCATCATTGAACGCCGAGTTGACAAACTCCGGAAATTCATCCGAACCGAAGGCCATATCAAATGAAATACCGTCAACGGTATCATCTGTCGTGAAACTCAGCGTCAACACTGTTGCATCCTGCGAGGACGCCGCGCCGATGATCCCATTCAGGTCAACGTCGCCGTCCGCGCCGATCACCGTTGTCTTGCCGGCTTCGTCATTTGGCCCCACAACATCTTCAGCTTTGCCGGTCGTCAACAGCAGCCCGTCTCCCAGCGGCACAATGCCCTCGATCGTTGGGAAGTCGGAGTACGTAGCGGCTGGAATGACCGCAGGATCTGTCCCGCCGGTGTAGCTGGGCGTCAGCCCCGACACGCCGCCAGGTATTGCGTTGGAACCGAGCAAGGCATCGAGAAGGGCCTGCGCATCGGTCGTCGGAGTAAGGGCCACCGTGTTCGTGGACGTGCTGTCGGCGGTACCGTCACCGTCGACAATTGTAACGACTGCGGTGCCTGCAGGATCGACAACACTTCGGAAGAACGAAGCAATCTGCGACGCACTGCGCACCACCGACCACACCCGAATTTCGTCAAGCTTACCGCTAAACCCCGGTCCCGCCGCTACGGCGGCGGTTTCCCCGCCGAACGTCGGCGACGTCGTGTCGTCATAGTCGTCCTGAGCCACCAACACCGCATCGATATAGAGACTCAGCACGAGTGAATCGTCGTCGAAACTGGCGGCGACGTGACTGAACACACCCGTGGGCAACGGCTCCGGCGAGGTCAGCCGAACCGGAGCCGTCGCGTCCAGAGCGCCAAAGCGGACGTACACGGTTTCGTCTGCGTTGATACCCAGCTCATAATTCACCGATTCACTGCCGGTGCCGGCTGCATCGACGATCCGCTGCAGTATCACACCGCCGTCGTCGTCATTGGGATTGACCATGGCCTCAAGCGTCCAGCTGCTGAGTGCGTACTTCGCTCGCGACGGAATTTGGAGGGCATCATCAACACCGTCGAATACCATAGCACGCCGCACAACCGGATTCAGAGCGCTGGCAGGATCACTGATCGGCAGCAGATCCTCGCTCTTATGATTGGCAACACCGACACCGCCAAAAATCTCTTCCTCGTCGCCGATCCCGTCGTCGTCGGTATCAGAGAATCGCGGATCTGATCCATAGGTCTGCTCGTCAATATTGCGTACACCGTCGCTATCGACCGAATCAAGCAGGCCGTCAAGGGTAACGTCGTCGCTGCGCGCGTCATCAGGATCCGTCCCCGACAGAAATTCGTAGAGGTTGTTGAGGCCGTCCCCGTCGGGATCGGCAGCCGCGTCAACCGCGGACAGGTTCAGTCCCGTAAAACGATCCTCGAACCAGTCGGGCAGCTGATCGCCATCGCTGTCGTCAACGCCAAGGAAGTCGGGACGCCCGTCCTCGTCGATATCGACCGTTGCCGGTGCAACGTCCAGGCTCAGCCAATCGGCATGGCCATCGTTGTCGGCGTCCACGACACCCGATTGTGCAGAGCTTAATGCAAAGTCAGCCGCGTCAGCATCCGGAAAGGGGTGAGCACTATCCTCGATTGACAAACCACCGTCGTCGAAACGATACCCTGCCACCAATCCGGTTGCACCGCCGTCCACGAAGCGATCGCGGGCTCCATCTAATTCGGCTTGCGAACGTGCCGTATCCCAGATTCGGACCTCGTCGAATCGGGTCGCAGCGGGCCAGGTTCCGGCCGACTCCGCCATAACCGTAATGCCGCTATCGACAACGGGCGTTTCATCATCTTCCAATTCACGCTCGACAACGGCTGTACCGTCAATAACGATTCGCAGGACAGCATCGGCTGCATCATAGACCGCAGCGACATGGGTAAACGCACCGTCGGTTTCCAGTGCCGCCGCCGCTGCCACTGTCACCGCCCCGGTTTCGGTATCAAATTCCACTGTCGGCACACCGGCGTCGAGACGCAGGGCATACTGCGTGCCGCTGGGCGTTTCCCGGCCGAGAATGGTCCCGGTCTGAGCCTCCGTAACCGCGATCAGAGCCTCGAGTGTCCAGCTGCTACCCAGGTTGAATCGAGCGTCACGCGGCAAGACCACGCCGCCAGACGCCGCCCCGAGGGCTGCGGGACTGAAGCTGGCATTGATTCCCGGATCCATACTGTAACGTGGATTACTGGTTGCCAATGGTACCGCGCCGCTGGCGGCATTGTCGGTGCCAAATATTTCCTCATCGTCGTACAAACCGTCGTCGTCGCTGTCGGCACGCAGCGGATGGGTCCGATTGGCCTGTTCCGCCGCATTGTTCAAGCTGTCATCGTCGAGATTCTCGCGATCGTCATTGGTACCGTTGTTGTCCGTATCGGCGTCTGTCGGGTCCGTTCCGGCAAGGAATTCCGTATGATTGGTCAGCCCGTCGCCATCACCGTCGCCGTCGCGACCGTCGCTGCCGCTCGCACTGTCGGGATCAAGCCCGAACTGACGTTCCCAGAAATCCGGCAGGCCGTCGCCGTCGCTATCACGCTCGCCGTTCACGACCGGGGTATCGATCGGAGCGGCCACGAAGAACGCCGTATTCACGAGACGGCCGGCATTTGACCAGCCGGTCAACCAATCGTCGACCGCAGCGATCTCAAAATCCTGGGCGCCCTGCGGATCCGTTGCGCTCTCGCCGTCGTCGAAACGATAGTAACCGACCAACCCCGACTCGTCGCCGACAAGGGTGTTGAACATGGATCCCTGAATCTCCGACACCGATCGCACCGACTGCCATATTCGGACCTCGTCGACCAAACCGGTCAGACCATCACCCACACGCACACCGTTACTGCCGCCCCGGGTGTACGGCAATGCGGCGACCACATCCGCAGCGGCCAGACTACCGTTTACGTACAGACTAAATACCTGCGAAGTCGCATCGAAGGTGGCGGCGAGATGAGTCCATCCATTGAGGGCAAAACTGTTGCCCGTGGTCGACGGATCTGAAATCACGTGCTCGTTGCCAAGAACGTCATGAAACCGCGCGAACGGACGTGACGATGCGATACCCAACTCATAATTGACGTTCGCGGAAACGTTGCTGCGGCCGATAATCACGCTGTCCTCGGTGCGGGTCGACAATACCCATGCCTCAATGGTGAAGGCCTCCAGTGCAAACCGGCTTTGATTCGGTAGCTCAACAAAACCGTTCAGTTCCGGTTGGCTCTGATTCGACGTCAGCTGAACCACACGATCGCTCAACGGACTGAGCGCATCTGCCGGGTCCGTCCCACCCTGTATCTCAGCAGCGTCATCAACCGAGTCATCATCGGTGTCGGCGAGTAACGGATGGGTACCATGCAGCTGTTCCTTGATGTTCGTCACCCCGTCACCACCGCCATTCTCGAGATCCTCATCGGCGTCACCGGCCGCGTCACCATCGGTATTTATGTTCCGCGGGTTCAGGCCGCTCAAGAACTCGTAGAAATCATTCAGACCATCTCCATCCGTGTCCGTGAACCCGGCAACGTCGCCGATGCCGGCGACGCCGGTTTCGATCGCGTAGTTGCGGTCCTCGACCGCCAGGGCTCCATCGTCGGTAAAGCCGAACGACACCGCTTCCCAGACATCCGCCAGACCGTCCGCATCACGGTCGTCACTCAGATAGGCGGCAGCAGCCGGTACCTGGAGGGTCTCGAACGTGGCGCCGCTTACGAGCTGCAACACACTCTGATGGCGTCCGGCATCGATGATCGACAAGCGCGATGACGGCAACATGTTCTCGGCGCCTTGCGGCGTGCGATGTGCTTTCGTGCCGTCGAACTGGCCGTCGTCGAATATATAGTAGGCCAACAGGTCCGAACTCGAAAGCTCCTCAACGGTCAATGACAGGTGGCGATTTACGGTAATTTCGGCTGCGGTCCTCACATCCTGCCAGATCCGTACTTCGTCAATCATACCGGTCACGGCCGCTACGGCTAGACCATCGCCACCGACCTGTAACTGCCCGGCCGCGTTGGCCATGGCGCCGCCTGCCGGAAAACGCTCGACCGCATCAATGCCGCCCGCGGTGAAAATATAGAATGTCACCTCGCGCGGAGATCCGCTGGTATCGGCGGTAACGGCGATATTCGTCCAGAGGCCACCAGGAATCAGCGTGTCCGAACGCACGACAACAAACTGCCCGTTAAACGTCTGGTAACGGAACACCGCTTGCCCGTCGACCAGACGAAGGTCATAGTCGACGTTGCTGTTTGCCCCGCGAATCTTACGGAGTAACGAACCGTTCGCCAAATCCACATCGGGCTGGACCCAGAGCTGCAACGACACCTTATTGGTACTCACCGCCGGGCCGACTTCGGCTTCAGCGCGGGACGTCGTCGCGCCCAGACGCAACACCCGTTGCACGATTGGCGACCGACTGTCGGCTGGGTCACTGCCGGCTTCAACCTCGTCGCCGTCTTCCAGACCGTCGTCATCCGTGTCTGCATCACCCGGGTTGCTTCCGAAGGTCTGTTCGTCGAAATTGGCAAGATTGTCCTGATCCGGGTCGCCTGTGAGGTGATCCGGACTCGCGATATCCGGATCGGTTCCGGCCAGAAATTCGTAGAGATTATTCAGCCCGTCTCCATCCAGGTCGGTAACGGCATCCGACGGATCGTTCGGATCGAGGCCAAAAATGTTCTCAAAGAAATCCGGAATACCGTCGCCGTCGGTGTCGTCCTGATCTGTCACCCCGAGCTTCCCGATACGTTTACCCAGTCCGCCGGGCACAGTGGTCGCCGCGAGGCCTGCGGCATCGCGTATGGCGTCCTGCCCGGGGAACACGTCAATCGAACCATTCTCTGTCCAGTTATGCGATCGCGTGATTCGCGTGAACAGTATTTGAATAGCGTTGCCATTGACTGTAAATGAGACATCGGCTTCATCAAGCCCCTGGACCAGGGCCGTCCCGTTTGGCGCAACCTGAAAGTCGGTTTTGCCCAGATTATCTTCGATCACGACAATCGGCTCGCTGAAGGTCACGGTGATCGTGGAATTCAGCCGTATGTCGGCACCGTCCAGCGGCAGATCCGATACGGCACTGATAATAACGGGCTGCACGGCGTCGACAGTTGCCGGCGCCTGAAGATTGTTCTCCAGTCTGCCGTCGAAGATACTCTCAATACGGTCGCCGTCCGACGCCGACACCGACAGACGCGGGGTCGCCCCGGAATTGGACACGGATTTCTCATCAAAGGTAAACACCAGAATCTCATCGTCGGCACCCGGATCCTCTGGGTGATTTAGATCAATCTGCAAATTGGTGAAGTCACCGCTGATCGACCAGCCGATTTCCGCGGCATTGACCAGGCCACCAACCGCATTGAGGCTGCTATCTCGAATCGGCCGTTCAAATACCACTTTCAGGCCATCAATCACCCCGTTACCGTTGACGTCACGATCGAGTGTGGACACCGACTGAATGAAGAAGTCGCTCTCCAGTGATTTCGTTTCGCGGGCAACGGCCATGTTCTCAAGCGGATTGCCGGCAACGTCGCGAATGACATTCTCGTCGGCGTTGGTGTTATCATGGCGATAGAAAACCGGCGCCACAACCTCCTCGGCATCGTCCAATACAATCGTCAGGCGCGTATCAGTCAGCGTAACCTGGTCCGGCATGAACGTAATAGTGTCCCCCTGAGCATCGACCAGCACCCAGTCGTTGGGATCGATAGCGTCCTCACGAATTCGGATGCGTTCACTGAAATCAAAGATCAACCGGTCGACAAAGCCGTCGTTGGTATTGTCCTGGATGTCGCCGTCGATGATCTCCGGCTGTTTGGTATCGATCGTAATTGTCTGGGTCGCCAGGAAACGGCCGCTCGCACCGGAACTGAAGACCAGGTCACGAGGATCGATTCGCACCAGGAACCGATCGGGCGTCGCCACATCGTCGCCTTCAAGTGAATCGTCAACCGGCTCAGAGTTGTTCGCCGTCTCGCTGGGCTGAACGGCCAGGAAGAAATCATACCGGCCGTCAACAACCGATTCGTTGATCCGCGCATTGTGTATGTTCGCAGGCGAGGTGTCGAGGATCAGTGTAACGCGGTATGGGTTTGCCGTTGATCCGGTACCGGCAAATGACGGAATGGCCGCCAGCGGCACGGACGTGTCCACGGCGGGATCAAACAGGCCGTTATCGTCTGCGTCGCGGAACAGGATCACACCATTATTGACCCCGACCAGCTCGTCCATACGCCGCAAGTCCGTAAAGGCATTGAAGGTATCAATGTTGACGAAACGGACCGTAATCCGGGTGAGAAACGCATTGGCATCGGCGTCGGCAAGGTCGAGTCCGGCAACCGCACGAATACCAGCCTCGGGGCTGTTGAATGGAACCGGGCGACTGGCCACATCGTCATCGAAGTTGGTGATAACGCCGTCGTTGTTGTTGGTTATCAGAACCGATGCCGTCTGCGAGCCGCTCCCGGCCAACCCTGACGCCATCGCTGTTGCATCCACCCCGACACTAATCTCGCCGGAATCGCCGGCCAGCACGAAACGACCGCCACCGGCCACATCGACAGCGTCGCCGTCGTCCCATGACAGGCCAAACGACCCGGCCCCGGTGTCGAAATCCAGTATCAGATCATGGTACCCTGAAGGCGCGCCCTCGGAGACAGCATTGATCACGATTCCGGGGAGATGATCGGACAGCGACGGATCCGAACTGACCGGTTGGGTATGCGTGGTCAGCGTTTGAATGATGGTCGCGATAGATGCCCGCAGGACCTCGGTCTCAACAGTGTCATTGGCTACACTGAACCCAGTGCTGTAGAAGAGGTCGTCATCTGCGATCCGTACCAGAAAATCATCGCCGAAAGAGATATTTTCCGAGGTGCGGATGGCAATGAAAAGGTCGTTCAGTCCACCGTCGGGCGCGGTCGGAACCGACACCGGGTCGAACGACAACGTGTATTGATAGTCGTCGTTACCGTCGCCGTCGATGTCGAAAATATCGAGTTCGAAACCATAGTCGATCCGACCACCGGTAATGTCGCTCACATCGAATATTCCGTCGGCGTTGACATCGCGGTACAGAAGTATGCCGCTACGCTCTTCGAATCCTTCAATGTTGAGTGGCGCAAGATCAATCCGAGGGTCGAAATCCTCATCATTCACGTTGCGGAATGAAAATATGATCTGCTCAAGGAATTGCGACTCACCATTGCCGGCCCAGTGATCAATTCCAACCACTGGTACGGGAAGGACGTCAGTAGGACGTTCACCTGGAAGCGTGACGTCAATGACCTGACCAAAGGATGTGAGATCGTTATAGACCGTGTTGGTGATGACATCGCCGGTGACTACATTCGTCTCCGCATCCGGGCTGAAACTTACATCACTGATATACAGTCCGTCCGTTGCCGAGGCGTCGATAAACGCTTCCGTACGTTCATTAAAGGACACGGACACGGAAAACTGATCACCGAAGCTCAAATCATTTGATGTCTTGACGACCACGAAGAAGTCATTGCCCACATCAGGAGCCGCCTGAGAATTCGGGGCTGCCGCCTGGAGCAAATCGATATTGGGCTTCAGGATCGCACTGACGCCACTGCCAATGGCATCAGTAAAGGTTGGTATCCGGCTCAGGGGAACAAATTCATCAATGATCTCGCCGTCGAACACGCCGTTGCCGTTGCGGTCGCGAAACAGCGCAATGCCACTTTCAGGACTGTTCGATAGTGGCTGCAAATGTGTGCTGGCTGTGAACCCGTCGAGTTCGCTGATGTTGACAGCGATCTCAAACACCTGCGTCTGGTTGATAAACAGGTCCTCATCGACATCGATAGTCGGTAATGCCTCGCCGGTCCGTCGCACGACGACAAAGCGCTGATCAATCCGCACAAGGGTATCAGCCGCATCGAGTTCACCTGCAACGCCGCCGTTGTCGATCCACACGTCGTCGGCTCCGGAAAAGACCGCGTCGCCGTCATTATCTCCAAACACGGCGCCGAGAAGCTGCGAACTCGCCGCCTGCCCTTCGCCGGGCAAGCCGCTGACCAAGACGTCTACGGCGCTATTGTAGTCTGATGATTCGTCGCCGTTGATCCAGACATCATCACCTGCCGTAAATGTGCCGCTGCCGTCGTGGTCCGCAATGAACACACTGAATAACCGATCCGTCTGCAGTCGTCCGAACGCCGGCTGGAACTCGAGCAAGCGGATGTCGCCCACGGCCAACGCGCCAACGTCAAGCCGTCTGCGCTCCTGCGGCGCGTCTGCAAGGATACTGTTCCAGGCAATGGTGTCCGTGACGCTGTTAAAGCTAAACTGATGCGTACCGTGTATCACCTGTCCTGAGACCGCCATGATCTCAAGACCTGTAATGTTGCCGAATGGCGTGATGCTGCGACCGTCGGAATCGAAGACTGTCAGCACATCCATATCTCCGGCAGTGTTATCTAAAACACCAGCTTCGACCTGAACGGTGAGATATCGGTCCGAATCGGGATTGATGACGTGAACTCCGGGGCGCAGCAGGCGTCGGACTGTACCAGTCGCAACGTCTCCGGAAAAGCCGCCGGCGTCGATCGCAAAGCTGCGGTCGGAGAGAACGGCGTGCACGGCATAATCTCCATCATAACCGCCAACGCCCACCAACTGAACAACATCGTTCGCCGCAAGGAAGTGCGATATCCGGGTTTCAATGACAACGTATCCGGCTCCAAGGCTCGCGCCGTTCCTGGCGCCAATCACATCAATCACCTCAATCGATGTCAGATTCAGCTCGGCGCCGCCTGCCCACTGGATTTTCAGCGGATCTACCGAGGTAATTTCGAGTACACCGACACTGCCGACCGGGTTGCCCGAACCGATGCCGTGAACCCGAACCCCGGCCACGTCAATCGGCTGGGTGATGTCGCGGTCGGTATCCCGTGATACGGTAATGATCGCGGTAACTCCGGTTATCGCCAGTTCGGAACTGTCAACGGTGACGACCACGAAATCGCCCGCACCACTACTCAAGACATAGCGACCATCGGCGCTTACATCCTGAAACGCACCACCATTCCAGCGCAGTGCCGGAGTTGCAGGATCAAGTTCCAATTCAAAATCATTCGCCGCCAGGTTTTTGGATACCGCCTCAACCACGACTGCATGAAAACGGTTTCCAGGCTGTATGTCAAGCTCCTGCGGAGCCGACGGTGAGAATCCGCGGCCTGCATCGTGAAGATCGATACCTACAAGCGCAACACCGTCGCTGCTCGCCGTAATCATCTGTCCCGGAAACGTCAGATCATTGTTCTCTATCGGAACGCCGCCCCGAAGCTGATAGCTGCGCGCCCCTTCTTCCGATGGAGAGAACGTATTGAAGAAACCAAATGTATTGCCGACAACGGGGATATCCGTGCCTGCGTCAAATACACCCTCGGCGCCCCCATTGTCGTACCACACGATTTCATGGATGGTTGAAAATGTGCCGCCACTGTTATGCTCAAGATAAAGATTCTCGGTTAGTTCAAACGTACCGCCGGCATCGGCGTCATGGAACGCAACGTGATCATCAATGGCAAACAATCGGATCTCCGTGCCGGAGTTGGCAACAAGCGAATTACGGCCTGTGTGCAACAACCGGTCGCCGGCGGTGATAGTTAACACGCCGTCATTATCGCTGTCGAAAATCACATCATCCGCCGGACTAAACGTTTCACTGTAGTCGCGGTCAATATAGCGCAGTCGGCTGTCGGTGTCGGCGCCTGTCAGAAGATCCCCGGCAGTCGGTCCTGAGCCGCCGCCGTCATGGAGCAGCGCGTCGGGGCCAACGGTGAACTGGCCGTCACCATCGTCATCCTTGAAATACATCGCCAACTCGAAACCTGAGGGAGTCTGGCGGGATGCGGAAATGCGAATGTCGTCGAAATGAATCGGCACACCGCCGTCGTAGGCGAAATTCACGGCCAGCGGATTCGTGATTTGACCGTCAACGTCAACGACGACAGTGCTGTCGAGCAAGGTTTCACTGATGTTCCAGCGACCATCTCCGTTGCGCTCCGGATCGTCTACAGTGACGTCAAGCTTCTGGCCGCGGACCCCATCGCGACTGGTCCATCCAGTCATATTATCGTTGGTCGTGGCGCCGGCGGTGAAGTCCATGCCGTCGTCGGCGATCTCAACAACAAAGGCGTCCGACAAATTAAACTTGCTGGTGGTTTGGATCCGAATTTCGTACTCCGACGCATTATTTGCCGATCCGGTTGTGTTCCCAGCGTCTGCAACCGCCAGGTCGTTCGCCGGCATCGGCAGCGGCGCCACGGGACGCAGCCGCACCTCGCGGTACAGCTGTCCGCGTTCATCGACCCGCCATCCGGACCATTCAAAAAATTCGGTGCTGACATTTACAATTCGATCATTCGCTAAATCCCAGAGAATTACGCCACTGGTAATGTCATCCGCGAGCGGTTTCAGGTCCACCGTGGGATCGAACTGACCGTAACTGGTATCAACAAAACGCACTCTGATCTCATTGAGATTCTCATTTACCCCGGTTCCGTCCGCAACGTCGATCGCAAGCACGCTGCGCTGCTGGCGCAATGCAGTCGTTTCTTCGACCGTACTGCCGGAAACGATCCGTGACGTGCCGCTCAAGGGTTCGACGGGATGAACCTTCGCGAATGCGAAGACATTACCGCTCAGATATGCAGTACGCGGATTGTGCTGCGGACCCGGCGGCTGGAAATTCAGATCAAACTGCCCCGACCCAAAATCAATGTTGGACAGTTCGACTCCATGAATTTCTCCAACCAGGGAGTCGCCGTGACGCGCGTTATTGACTTGAACAGTAAGGAAATTCACGGCACGCGATCTAAACTGCGAGACGTTCGCCGGAAGATTCTGGCGTACACCTGCCGCCGACGCGATCACGGCGTCACGGCTATTCGGAATACTTCCCTCGTGAACAGCCCAAATCACATCGCCCGCGTCGTAGCCGGCCTGATTCTGGGTTGTAAAATCGACTTCGTCGAAACGCACATTAGATTCGGCCGCTGTAGCGTCGGTCGAATCGATTTCAAACATGGCAAGCGGGTCAAAGCCGATGACGCGATAGCGATTGTCCGGGATAGAGACCTGCACGGTGTTGCCGCTTTCTTCCGGCGAGAAATTCCCCAGCACGTCAGCCCGGACACCGGAGGAAAAGTCATAGGACGCGCCACTAGTAAGATGTCGGGAAACACTGGCGTTATAGGCAACGTGCGTACCAGTCAGCAACGGCTCACTCCAGTAGACGTCCATCAGTCCCGTTCCCGACCAGTCGACAACCGCAACGGGCACGGGCCCGGCGCCGTCCTGCGGTACCGCTGAGAACGAAAAGGCCGCATTGCCGGCCTTGTCCCGAATCCTGCCTTCATTGTTGGAGTACGAAACTCTCACAATATCTCCGTCGGTATCGATGTCGTTTTGTTCGCCGAATGTGATTATCACGCGATTACCCTCAATCTCACCAGAGGTTATTCCAACTTCCGAACCGTTGACAAAAACGCGCCAATCATTATCCGAAAAGATCGCGGGCGCCAACGTGTCTATTTCGTTCGGATTTGTCGGCTCGGCATCTTCATCGTCTTCCAACTGCTCATCGAACACGATTTCAGCTCGATCAACGCGGCCATTGCCAAATACAAATGACGTTGAGTTGTTGAAATCGAGATACACCGACTCAGCTGCGTTAGGTATCGGAGCGATACCGTCGAGTATGATTTCTTTTTGGTCCGAAAGCGTAACAATATTGCTGAGATCCAGAGCGTCCTGACCATCGATCAGAATGGTCGGTACTTCATTGCCGGCCTGATCACGTATGGTCGCTCCATTCAGAAACAGGCTGCCAAACTCAAGTGTGTCCGGCAGCGTATTCTCTCCCGTCTTAACCACATAAACCATCACGATCGTTCTGGATGCCTCCGCCTCGGCTGCCTCTCGGAGTGCCTGGGCGGTTGGGTCATTGTCGGGACCTTCGACTGCATTCACGGCGGCGGTGATGAATGCATTCGTCGCCTCGGCATCAAAAAACGCCGTGCCCCCGCTGGAAAGCGTTAACTTCGGCAGCCCTTCGACAGTAACCGATTTACTGAAGCGCACCTTAAAAACAATCTCGGTACTCCTGCCGTACGTTCCGCTTGGCAGATCGGTTTTCATGCTGAGAAGGCTGAGCGGAATGGTATCGATAATGATATCGCGCAAGTCAGAGATCGACCCCGACGCGCCCGGCGGGAGCGGCAATTCACGGCTTGCCAAATTGCCGGACACATCGCTGATAATGCCGTCATCACTCAAGGCAAAGGTAGAAGCGACGTCCAGATCGAGCGCGAAATCACCGACACCGACCGTGTAACGAAAGTTGAACACGTTACTGCTTATTTTTCCGGTGAAGATCGCCTCGCCGCCGCTGTTCAAGGCGATCGCAGGCGTACCCCCGCTGAAGTCGAAGATGGTCTCTTCGGTGAACTCGACCTCGATATCAATAATCTCTCCAACCGAATACGTACCATCCAACTTGCTCGTGCGCACAGCTTGCACCACTGGACTGGCGCCATCAGTCGTTTCAATCTCATCGAATGGCTGTTCATTGCCGGAAAGGTCCCTGGTCGGCGGGACGGGTATCACCGGGATCGGATTTCCGTTTCCATCCTGCGTGGGTTCCGGAAAGAATTGTTCGTAGGTAACGAATGGGGTTGCACTTGTATCGGGAACGAACTTTTCGGTCAGGGTTAGAAACACCTTCGTGGTGTCAGACAACCCGCGTCTTACCGAAACCACGGTGTAGGCCACGCCGGCCTCGGTCTTTACGGTGTAGTTTAGTTCTTCCAGATTATTAGCAATTGGCTCCGAGTACTGAATTTCAATCTGGTTTATCTGCCCGTCCCGATCGGTGTCAGCGGTCCTGGCACTCAACATGACAGGTGGAATATCGTCGGCAAATGTTCCGGATGTGTTGGATTTGTCCAGGAGATTACCGGCAAGGTCGGCGATATCCGCGAGCAGATCATTTGGTGCGTATACAAACGACGGCCGCCCCGTCGTCCCGGTCATGTCGTCCAATGTCAACGTCAGGGTAAGACCGCTGAGGGTCGCGCCCGTCAGGGCGTCAGTCAGGCTGATTCCGGTCGCATCCGTGATCTGCCATTCATCAGAAAAGCCGGTTACCGCCGAGGCCGGATCCAGCTGCTCGGAAAAAGTGAAGGAGACAAAATCCAGAAACCCGTTTGGCGGATCATTGGTATCATCGGTAACTGCCAGATGCAGCACCAGCACCGGCGCCGCACCGTCGGCGGTGCGCTCGTCCGAATCGACCGCGCGAATTCCGTTGCCGGCCCGATCCACAATGCTTTCAACAGCAAAGGTCAAGCTCGGCACGGTCGAACGATCGATGCCGTCGCTATCCGTACCGTTGCCGGGGCTGATTCCGGTCGCATCCGTGTTCCAGGGCACGCTCGCGTTGCTCCATGTCCAGGTCGCTTGAGACCCGTCATCATTCACGCTAAGCCCGACATTACCGAATCCCAGAACGTTCGGTGCATTGTAAAGCAAGGTTGCGGCGGAAGGCTGATCAACGGGTTCGGAAAAGGTGACGTCAATACTGTTGTCGTCAAGCGTCGCCGCCCGTACGACCACCGGCCGTGCGGCATCATCGGCAATAGCCGTCGAATCAATCGAAAGCGAATTATCAACGGTGACATCCGGAGTTGCGTCGGTGTCTGGATCAGCAAAGGGATCATAGGCGGCATCCGTGGGATCTCCGTTTTCGTCAACGGTCACAATCAAGACGGCGTCGTTCTGTATCGCGCCGGTAGATACGACCGGGTTGGCGTACCCCGCAATCGTATAGAAGCCGGCATCACTTACCTCGCCGTCAAGCACATCGAATGCGAACGTCAAGGTGAACGCATCGATTTGCCCATTCGCATCGGCATCGGCCGTGACCGCAGAAACAAGCGTGTTGCCGCCGAGCGCCTGAACCGATTGATCAGCCGCATTCGGCACAGCGTCGTTACCAGAAAGGTCCTGAACCTCGGACAAGGCCGCTGCGGCGATGTTGAATGTAGCGCCAGTTGTGAACGCGGAGCCACTTGTTGTTGCGCTTAGTGCCAGATGGAGAATATCCGTATTAACTGTATGGAACTCACTGGCCGTGATCGCTGCGTTGTCCAATCCGGCAGTGACAGAACCGGCCGTACCGTCAGGATCGAAACCGAAATTTGCTGCCGTATCGCTGAAACCGTTGTTGGCGATGACCTCACTGAAGGTAATCATCAGTGTCGCGCCGTCAACGATTTCGCCGCTGTCCAGCGGCCGGCTGCTCACGACCTTGATCGGCACCGGCGGAGCCGCATCGACTTCGTCGAGCGCCGCTGCGTCGTAGCCCGATCCATCATTCAGGGTGTTGCCTGCGAGGTCTGTGAGTGTCGGTGCGGTAACGATTAGGTTTGGTATATTTTCGGTATCGAAATCAACGAGGTCCGTGCCTGCACGCTCGCTGAATGAAATCACGATGACCCGATCGTTCTCCGCATCGGAGCCGCTCGGAGCTACCAGCGCTTCACCAGTATGAATGCGATCGTCCACCTCATCTCCAGGCGCGACGATATCGAACTGCGAGACATCGACACTCGCGTCTGTTACCGCCTCGCTGAACGTGATCCGCACCTGGTCAATCTTGCCGTTCGCATCAGCGTCCTCGACGGCGACATTGAGGATCAATGGCACGACGTTATCAATCGTGATGACATTATCGAAGTCCAGTAGCGGATTCCCGGCCAGGTCGGTGATTTCGGTTGACAGTCCGTCCTCCTGATAGTCCACCGTTACCGGCCCGGTGGTGCCATCCGCATTCGACAACGTGATCGCCAGGACGTCGCCAAGGATCTCGAACGCACTGTCGTCACTCGGCGTCAGGTCTGTGCCATCAGCGTCGGTTAGCGTCCAGTCGTTGGCGTCAATAACCTGCACAGTGAGCGTCTCGTTAAACTGCAGTTCGATGCGGTCGAGAAAACCGTTGCTGTCGGCATCAAACGCCTGCGACGTCTCGAAGAACGGCGACCGCGCATCGACCGTGACCGTCGTACTGGTGATTGTGGCATTCACCGGCTGCGACACGGGCGCATCGAAGCCGATGCCTCCGGCAGGAATACGAACGGCGAAGGATTCCTCGTCCTCGACATTGTCGCTGGTACGAATAACGACATAAATTGTCCGGCCCGCTACGGCGACTGAATCGTTGTCGTTGGCGTCAGCGGGATCGATGTTGAAGATTACACTGTACGGCCCGGCACCGCTCCACAACGGCGTGCCGACTATGCCGAGGGGCTCGTCGCTGCCTTGCTGAAAGCCGGCGGACGTGCCGTCTTCGGCATATAGACCGATACCACCGCTTCCGTCCGTGGCAAGGTCGAGCAGGTCTTCGGTTGTAAAGTCGCCGCCGCCAACTGGCGCCACGTCAACCTGGATAGTCGTGAGATTAGCCGCGTTGTTTACGGTATCAAGATCAATGCCGATCACGGCGACCGCATCGCTTGCGGCCCGCACGCGGGCCTCGCTTGTCAGGGATACCGACGCCAGTCCGAGGCGCGTACCCGGCTCGACGCTGAGCGAAAGCGTATGCACGGCGTCGACGGCCTGAATCGGCAGCTCGATGCTCTGGGTGGAGGCCTCGGCGAAGGTGAGCATCCCGACGTCGCTACCGTTAACGGCGACGGCAACTACACCATCGCCCGCCACTGGCACGGCCGCGACAGACAGGACGTTGCCGCGGATGAGACGGCCTTCAAACTGAATCTCAATCCGCTGCCGGCGCGCGAGGTCGTTCGCACCAATCGTGGCAGGGAACGCAGCAACGCTGTCATTCACCGCATCAAACATGACGGTCTGCGCATCGTCGCTGGGGTCGTCGTCGAACAATGCCGTCTTCGTCTCGACAATATTGAAGTTGCCCCAGTCCGCCGAGATCAGGTCGGTCAATATGGTTTGCGGGTAAAGGTCCAGGTTGCCCGTGACGCGGTCCGCGCCGAGCGGCACGGCGCCGTTGGACAGAATCACGTCACCGTTGCCGATAGTCAGGCTAACGCTCTTGTCGAATGCCGTATCATCGGTAGCCAGGATTTCGAAGGCAACAAAGAAATCGTTAAGGCCGCCAATCGTCGCCGGCAACAGAACCGCTGTATCCGGCTCGACACGGACCATATCCGCGGCAACTGCGGTCGTCTTGGACGCGATGACATTGTCAAGATCGTAGTGGAAGATTCCGTCATTGTCGGCGTCCTGCCAGATACTGAGGCGCACGTCGTCGGGAGCGAGGTCGCCGCCGATCGTGACCAGCACGCTTTCGAGCCGTTCGCCGTCGTTCACGTTGAGCTGCCATAAATTCATTGCAAACGCCGCAACGGCACTACCTGACGGTGTCGGCGCATCAATCGCGTCACCGGCCTGGGCCAACGCTGTCACCTGGAAATTCTCGGCTACACGGAAGACCACGGAATCTACAAGGATGCGGTTCCCGGCATCATCACGGATTTCCGTAAGGTCGTCTGTTGCATCGCCCGCGGTTGCATTGTCATCGGATCTCACGACACCAACGGAAATATTATCCGCAATGCCGTTCAGATCGTTCGCGAGCGTGATCGTTGCTGTCGTTCGGTCGGAATTGAAGTCAATGGTTGACGATCCGAATGGCAACGTTGCGGGATCCAGCGGAGTTCCGTCTATCGTGCGCACCTGCAGCCGGCCGTTAAGCAATGCCGTTGACAATGTCGCGTTATCCATGGGCTCATTGAAAACCACCTCGATTTGGTCGCCGGTGTCGATTCCAGCCCCACCATCGTTATTGCGGAATATCACAGCGACGAGGAACGGCGGTGCATCATCAAACAAGCTAACGGGATTATTTGCATTGCTTAACCTGCCTCCGGAAATGTTTTGCAACTGCTGCGTCACCGTGATCGTATCACTGTGAACGACAGAGAATGCCGTCCCCACCGTAATCACCACCCGATCATCTTCTGCAACTGCCGCTGCACCGAAGCCCCAGTGGTGATCGTTGCTTAGCGTGAAGGTGTCAATATCGACCGTAGCCGGGTTCAACGAGTCGGAAAAGAAAATCGTGATCTGATCACCCGTATCGATCGTCGCGTTGTTATTGACGTCATCCCAGGTCACGTCGTGAGCGTTGTTGTCCGGATCGACATCACTCGCCAATTCAATACGAAACTCCGGTTCGCTGAGTATCGGTGAGTCCTCGATAAAGACAGTAGCGCCGTTTAGTTGTGCCGATTTCGTAAAGTCGAGTGGTGCGGTGGCATCGTCGGCGCCCTTCGGACTTGAAAACGCAGTCGTCTCGTTCCATTGCCCGTCATCGAAAGAAAAGTATGCGACGAGACCGTTCTCATTACCGACCAGCGGCTGATCAAACATCGACTCTATGTCCGCTCGGCTTCGCGCAAGATTCCAGATCTGCAACTCGTCGATTTGCCCGACATAATCTTGCCCCAATCCAATTGGCCCGCCCACGTGTGTCGGCACCACTTGAGACGGTAGCGAGATGCTGTCATCCAAATTACCATTGATGTACATCGACAGCACGTCGGTGATACTGTTCAGCGTAACGGTTACCTGCGTCCAGCTGCCGGTGGGTATGGCAGCCGTCGATGTCATGGCGACGGCGCCACCGCCGATGCCGACAGTAGTCAGCTCGATTTCGATTCGATTCGTCGATGTCAAGGTGACCAGATAGTTCAGGCTGTTATCTACCAGAGTGGCCTCGCCGACCGCATCGGGATTGACCCAAAATGCAATTGTGAAATTCTGCAGGCGATACTTGGCATCAGCTGGAATGCTCGCCGTATCCCCGGCTCCAGGAAAGTCGATCACGCGGTGAACCAGTGGATCGCTGCTATCAAGGGGGTCTGTTCCCTGCTCGGTTTCTTCCCCGTCGTTTTCACCGTCGTCATCGGAATCGACGTCAAGCGGGTTTGTGCCCGCAGCTACCTCATCGCCGTCAGGCGAGTTGTCACCGTCAGTATCGCTGTTTGTCGGATTGGTCCCCGCGGATTCTTCCTGTGTATTGATTAAGCCATCGCTATCATTGTCCTCGGCGCCATCCAATTCACCGTCGTCATCCGTGTCGGCATCGAGCGGATTCAATATTCCGCCTGTAACGACTTCCAGACCATCCGAAATACCATCGTCGTCACTGTCGAGATCATTAATGTTCAACAAGCCGTCGTCGTCGAAATCGTACAGCGAGGGATCGTTCGGATCGGACAGTAGCGCAAACTCCTCGGCGTTGGTCAGTCGATCGCCATCCGGGTCCTCATCGCCGTCGTCGACGGTGTTGCCGTTGGTGTCCGGATCGTTAGGCAGCAAATTCAGTGCTTGTTCCTGAATATTTGTAAGGCCATCCATATCGGGATCGGCGGCGAGATCATCGGCGTTACTAAATACCGGATCCGTACCGGCAAGAAACTCATAGAGATCGCGCAATCCGTCGCCGTCAAAATCGGTCGTTGTATTCGCTGTCAGCAAACTGCCGAAGTTTTCCAATTCATAATCGTCATCAATCCCGTCACCGTCACTGTCTATGACAACGACAATCGGACTATCCGTTATCTCGAAGAACGAAGCACCTCCAATCAAGTCGGCCGCATTCTCCCAATCACGGAGCCAATCACGAACAGACACTGCCAATCCGTCCTGGGCGCCGTTCGGCCCAACCACAGCCTGATCATCATCAAAACGGTAATACCCGACCAAATCGGCTTCTTCCCCGGTTAACGACACATTCAATGTTGCCCGGATCTCGAAGGCGGAGCGGGCTGTATCCCAGATCCGCAATTCATCAATGACACCTTCAAAATCTTCGCCGAGGCGCGTAAATACGAGTCCGGGACCGATCGTAATAGGCGTGACAACGCCGGGCGATCTCTGAACTTCCTGGCCATCGACGAACAGAATCAGATTGCCGGATGCCAGATCGAATCGAACCGCAAGGTGGCTCCACGCCTCCCTGGCCAACGCGTCCGGTCCTGCGGCGACCACCTCCGTACCGTCAGCATCCGAAAAGAACGCCTCCGGCGCGCCTGATGCGCTGATTCGAATACCGTAATTCGTCAGCGGCATTGCCGGGTTGACTGTACCAACCACTCGTCGGAGTATGTGTTCGATACCGCCACTGTGCGCAGCGTCGGGACGTACCCACAGTTCCAGTGTGAAGTTGTCCAGGGCGAATCGCGATTGTAGCGGTAGCTCGACGAACTGACCGTTCGTTCCATCGAAGGCAACACCCCTTTGTACCAAAGGATTGTAGGCGTCCGAGGGATTCGTGCTCATACCGATTTCATTACCGTCGTCTATGCCATCGTCATCGGTGTCTTTTCTGGTCGGGTCAGTGCCCAGCACCAGTTCCTGACGGTTATTGATTCCGTCTTCGTCAAAATCCTCATCTCCATCCGGAATGCCGTCGTTATCCGAGTCTTCGTCGCGCGGATTCGTGCCCATGACAAATTCAAAGAAATTCTCCAGACCGTCTTCGTCCGGGTCCGCGGGTATACCGTAGTCTGGATGCGGAAGGTCCCGCAATAATTTGTCGATCTGCGGCTCCGCGTTCAATCTCTCAAGATAGTCTGACCAAGCCAAACCATGCCAGACCGAACGGGGATCGAACCTTGACTTATCGCCACGTACGATAATATCCGCACCGTCTGCAATGAGTGACACATCAATTTTCCCCCAGAAATACTCGTGGTCAAGGTGGACCACATCTGCACCTACCTCAGGCGCCGGATCATCAAATGTGAAACCCACCGGTTGGTTGATCCTGAATGCGACTTGGTTTCGGCCCAGTCGCAATGCCGACGCAACGTCGGCGGTTGCACCGATTCCAGCGTCCGCATCACCAGCGTCTGGCGTAAACTCCACACCGTTCACCCATACACTTACGATATTCGCACTAAACAGATGAAAGCTCAGTAGCGCTTCCGTTGGCAGCCGCCCTAGAATAAAGTACTTCACATAGATCGAATGCTGACCGTCTATACCGAGTGAATTTGACTTATTCGGGATAAATTGGAGGTTCTCCCGCCATCGGGTACGGTCGCTGTCGCCGAGCGACATGTACGAAGTGAATGTACGTCGAAAGAACAGCTGTATGCCTTCCGCTGGGTCAATGACGTGAATGGGGCCGTCAAAAAAGTCCTCATATTCATCCAATTCATTCAGTTGGACCCACCACTCCGGCAAGCCGTCGCCGTCAGCGTCGTCAAAGCCGCCGACTTCGGCTGCTGTGGTGGTCGTCGTGGGCAGATCAAGCGTGTAGGCGACGTTCCCAAATTGAGCAAAATCCTCCACAGTGTCTCCACCGTCATCGAAACGATAATATGCATGCAGCGGCTGTCCCAACACGTAGTCACCGAGATCAATTATATCCTGCGTCGGAAACAAGCGATTGTGCCACAACTCGACTTCCTCGTCGGTACGTACCAGCTGCCAGAATCGGAATTCATCCATATGACCATTATCAAAATTGCGTGCGAGAACAGCGGTTCCCGGAGCGTTGAAACTTACGTCGAGGAGGCTTTGCTGTGCAATCAATAGGACACCGCTGCGATACAGACGTAAGGTGTTTTCGTTGGGCGACCAGGAAATCGCGATATGCGTCCATTCTCCGGCTTCCAGTGCCGGGGTGTTGCCGTCACCTCCGGCAAATTCGAGAATCTCAGTATCCTGAAAGATCTCCGCGGCAGGCGCACCATTGTCCAGGATCAAGCGGAAGCCAATATCCCCGCTCCCGCTATATTCGAAAATCGTACCGTCCAAATCCGTGTCCGGATTGATCCACGACTCGATCGTCCATCCGTTGCGACCTGTGGCAAACCGAGATGGAAATACGATGCTTGCACCGGTCACGCCGCCTGCAGATAATTCCATACTTCGAGGAACGGCAAGATTAAGATGCGCGGGATCAGTGTTCGGTGCACTCATCGGATGCAGCGGATTGCTAATCTCATCCAGCTCCTCCCCGTCCTCGAATCCGTCATCATCCGTATCCGCATTGTTCGGATTCGTTCCAAATACAATCTCGAGCCCGTCATTGAGTCCATCGTTGTCCGTATCGGGATCCAATGGATCCGTGCCGGCAGTCTGCTCGGCAAGATTGTTCAGATCGTCATTGTCGGCATCTTCCTGGCCATCGTTTATACCGTTGTTATCTGTGTCTTGGTCGAATGGATCGGTACCAATCGAAATTTCGAAATCGTCAAACAATCCGTCGCCGTCAGTATCGATCGAGGGATTCGTAATTCCAGATTCTGTGTCAAAAAACACCGTGCCGGCGTTTAGCACAGCTGATTTTGTAAAGTCGAGAGGCGCGATGACGTCTTCCGCTCCCTTGGGACTATCAAACTCTGACGCCACAACCGGGATTCTCTGTCCGTCGTCAAAGGGGAAGTACGCACGCAAGCCGACTTCGGCGCCAGTCAGCGACTTCAGGAACGTCGACTGAACATCACCTTCATTGAGTGCGCGACTCCAAAACTGCAACTCATCGATCATCCCAGCGAAACCGTCACCCAAAGTGACAGGCCCGGGCGCCAGCGTCGGCGCCGCCTGCGCTGCGATCGCTACGGATGCGTCACGCTGACCGTCTATGTAGATTCTCAACTCGTCGCCAAGGAGATTCAGGGTAACGTAGATATGGGTCCAGTCAGCAGTTTGCAACACGGTTGTACCAGTCAGCGTGACTGCCGCACCGCCCAACTCCAGATCAACCTGCACGGTGTTTGTGCCGGTTAAGCTGATACGGTAATTTTCGCCGTTGTCAACCAGGGTCCCGGCAGCCGTAGCGTCGGGATTAACCCAGAACCCGATCGAGAAGTTCTGCAGTCGATATTTCGGCTCCTCGGGAATCGTTGCCGTATCACCGGCAGCGACGAAGTCGAGCACGCGAAAAACCAGTGGGCTGCGGCTGTTCAGCGGATCCGTACCGGATTCGACTTCTTCGCCGTCATTTGCGCCGTCATCGTCGGTGTCGACGTCAATCGGATTTGTATTAAGAGTCAGTTCGCTACTATCATTCAGCGTGTCACCATCGGTGTCAGCGTTTAACGGATTGGTTCCGGCCAGTTGCTCGGCCGCGTTGTTCAGACCGTCTTCGTCATTGTCTTCGTCGTTGTCAGGTACCCCGTTGTCGTCCGTATCTGCCAGGAGCGGATTCAAGATCCCCCCGGTTTGAAACTCGAAAAGGTCCAGCAACGTGTCGTTGTCGCTATCGTCGTCAAAAACATTCAGTAACTCATCCCCATCGGTATCGAAGGTAGTGAGATCATTCGGATTCGAGAGCAAGGCGAATTCCTGGATATTGGTCAATCCATCTGCATCCGGATCTTCGTCGCCGTCGTCGGTTCCGTTGGTATCCGAGTCCTGGACGTCCGGCAGTGTGCCCAGAGCCTGTTCCTGAATGTTCGTGAGATCGTCCAGATCAGGATCACCGGATAAATCGCTTGGATTATTGAATGTCGGATCGGTGCCGGCACGGAACTCGTAAAAGTCGAGCAAGGTATCGTTATCGAAATCTGTCGTCGCGTCGGCCGTGATCAAGTCACCAAAGATAGCACGTTCATAATCGTCGTCGATTCCGTCGTTGTCGCTGTCTTCGGCTGTCGGTGGTGTATCGTCTACAAAAACAGTCGTTCCGTTCAAGACCGCGGCCTGGCTGAAGTCCAGCAGCGCCGTGACGTCATCGGCGCCCTTCGGACTTTCAAACGCCGTGACCGCTACCGGATTACGCTGACCGTCGTCAAAAGGAAAGTACGCGATCAACCCGGACTCGTCGCCGTCCAGCTCCTGATCAAAATTAGCCAAAATCATGTCGCCTCTGAGCGCCGTGTTCCAGAACTGCAATTCATCCAGCAGGCCTTCATATCCTGAGCCAAGTGTCACTGGCCCCCCGGTCAGCGTCGGCGTGACTTGTTCGGCTATGCTGCGGGCAGCATCCTCGACACCATCAATATAGATAATCAAGTCATTGCGCACAGTACTCAACGTTACGAATACATGTGTCCAGGAGCCTACTGCCAAGGCGGACGTACTCGTCAGTGACACAGCGCCGCCACCAGCGCCAACAGCGAGCAGATCGACCTGTACCAGATTCGTCGCGGTCAGGCTGACCGTATAGTTGTCACCGTTATCAATAAGTGTTGCCGTGCCAGTCACGTCGGGTTGCGCCCAGAAGCCGATCGAAAAGCTATGCAGTCGATACTTGGCATTCGCAGGGATAACGACAGTATCCGTATCCGCGACAAAATCGATGACGCGTGGGATGAATGGATCCCGACTATTGCGTGGGTCGGTACCGGAATCGACCTCTTCCCGGTCCGTAATCCCATCGTCGTCGGTATCAACGTCGAGGGGGTTGGTGTCGGCACTGACCTCGTCACCGTCATTGTAATTGTCTCCGTCTGTGTCTGCATCGTCGGGCTCTGTACCGAGCGCGAATTCCTCCGCGTTAGTTAGATCGTCCAGATCAGGATCCTCGTCACCATCATTTATGCCATCATTATCGCCGTCAATGCGTGCCGGATCCAACTCTCCGCTCACGAAGTTGTTGAATTCGAACGGGTCAGGCAATCCGTCAGAATCCGTGTCGGTCTCAGTCGGGTCCAGCGTGTCACCAGTGTCCGCAGGATTCACTATCGCTGAATTCGGGCGCGCCGAAGCCGTGCTCGTCCCCGTTACAGCATCCACAAACGGCGGCTCACCGTCTGCACCGACGTATTCTTCAAGATTCGTCAAGGTGTCGCCGTCAAAATCCGCACCGCTGTCGTCCAACGTGTTGTCAAGACCGTTACTGGCCTCGTAGAATTCATGCATACCATCGCCGTCGCCGTCCCAGTTGAACGGGTCCGTCATGAAAATCTGCTCGTCAACGTTGCTGCATTCGTCGTTGTCATTGTCTTCGTCGGGATCGTCCGTTCCGTTGCCGTCCGCATCCGCAAAAGCAGGGTCCAACATGCCGCTAATGCCGAACTGGTACTCGAACGCGTCCGTCAGACCATCAAAGTCGCTGTCAAGACTGCTCGGACTCGTCGTGTCGCCGGTGTCTGCTGCCGCCTCTGCTGCCGCCTGGGCCTCGCTCAACGGCGCGGCCATGCGATTCGCTACCGAGTTCACTATCGCTGAGTTCGGACGCGCGGACTTCGTAGACGTGCCCGTCACGGCATCCACAAACGGCGGGTTACCATCAAGACCAAGATATTCGGCGACGTTCGAAATACCGTCGCCGTCAAAGTCCAGTGCGCTGTCGTCAACCGTGTTGTCCAATCCGTTGCTCGCCTCATAAAACTCATGCATTCCGTCACTGTCACCGTCCCAGTCGAACGGGTCGGTCATAAATACCTGCTCATCGACATTGCTGCACTCGTCGTTGTCATTGTCTTCGTCGGGATCATCCGTGCCATTGTTGTCAGTATCTGAAAATGCAGGATCAAGCAGCCCGCTGATGCCGTACATGTACTCGAACGCATCCGTCAACGTGTCAAAATCACTGTCCGTGCTGCTCGGACTCGTCGCGTCACCGCTGTCTGCTGCCGCTGTCGCTGTCGCCAGATTCTCGCTAAAAGGAGGGGCCATACGATTCGCGACTGTGTTCGTGATCGCACGGAAGGTCGGCCGGAACGCTGTCGCGCCTGTGTCCATCTTTGTACTCGTGCCCGAGACCGAGTCCACGTACGGAGGATTGCCATCAAGACCAAGGTACTCGGCAACGTTCGTTACCCCGTCTGAATCACGGTCAGAAGTGGTGTCGTCGACGGTGTTGTCCAAACCATTGCTCGCCTCGTAAAACTCGTGCATCCCATCGCTGTCACCGTCCCAGTCAAACGGATCGGTCGCAAAGATCTGCTCATCAACATTGCTGCACTCATCGTTGTCGTTGTCCTCGGCGGCATCGCTCGTGCCGTTGCCGTCCGAGTCCCCGATCGTGGGCTCAAGGAGGCCGGGCGCGCCAAATTCCAACTCGAAACCATCAAGCAGCGTATCGTCGTCCGTGTCGGCGTCGTTCACGTCTGTACTCGGAAGCGTATCCAGACCGTTTGCCTCCGCTATACCGTCGCCTCCGCCTGGAACCGCATCAACAAGCGGCGCTTCCCCATCAAGACCCTCGTACTCCTCAACGTTCGTCGCGCCGTCAGAGTCCAAGTCCGAATCGCCGTCGGAAACCAACGCATTGAGATTCGCTGTCGCAAGCTCGAAGCCGTCGGCGATCCCGTCGCCGTCCGTATCAAAATTAACAGGCTCAGTGCCAGCTGTCTGCTCAGCAAGGTTCGTCGCGCCGTCGTTATCCACATCCCCGCCGCCGTCGTTCACACCGTCACCGTCTGTGTCCACAAGCGAGGGATCCGTACGTCGCGGATCCGTTGCACCGGCACCAATGCCGTCGAGAGCAACATTGATCGCGATCTCGAACGCATCCGAAAGACCGTCACCGTCGGCATCCACGTCCGCGTCGCCCAAAGGCACCGTTGTGTCAGTTGCGAACGTCACATCACCGCTATTCAACTGTGCGGCGAGGGAAAAGTCATTACGTGCCGTGAAGTCCTCTGCACCCCGACCGCCCGTCGATGCCTCATCGTCATCCATCCGCAGCCCCACGACAAGACCATCTTCCGTGCCACTTATCGCTGTCGCAACCGATGCGCCGCCGGAGGTATCACCAAGATCCGCGATCTCTAAGTCGTCAAGTACACGGCTATAGATCCGCACCTCATCAACACTACCGCCAAGAAACTCACCTGTACCCGCCGCCGCAAAACCGCCCAGGACACGAATCGCACCAGAAGCCTGAATCGGAAGATCCGAAGTCGTCATGCTCGAAGCAAGCGCGCCATCCACATACAAACGGAACGAATCGTTCTCCGTATCCACAACAGCCGCGACATGATGCCAGCCGTCAGCCCGCAGATCCGTACCCGCGGCCGTCAGAAGATGCTCCACCGGCGTATCCTGCTGGCCGCTGTGAAAGCGAGCATACGCCTCACCACTACCGTTTACACCAAGCTCGTAGTTGCTCAAAAACACACCAGCCGTGTCATGGTCAGCTGCACCACGCATTACGATCACACCGCCATCCTCTCCACCAACTGGCACATTCACCCAAGCCGCAACGGTGTATGTCAACAGCGCGTGCTTTGACGCAAACGCGATCTCCGCAAAGTCATCCGAAGAGTCACCCACACTCGACAATACCAGATTCGTACGACCAGGTTTCGATAGGCTGTTCACTGGGTTGAAACCACCGAAAACCTCAGCACCATCGGCCACGCCGTCGTCATCGGAATCAGATACAAGAGGATTCGTACCAAATACATTCTGCTCGTCACCGTCACTCAGATCATCGTCGTCACTGTCGGGATCATCCGGATCCGTCCCAAGCGTGAATTCCTCCATATTCGTCAGGCCGTCCTGGTCCGGATCCTCATCAACATCGTCCGTGCCGTCGCCGTCG
>JAJFLQ010000108.1 GCA_021772615.1 Verrucomicrobiota bacterium
AACCGCGAAAGGAATAAACTATTTGCATGGTTCCGAGGGGGCTGGAATTATCATTTTAGGTGATGACAATATCCAGTACTCCCCGGAGCCTACTTTGACAATCTCGCCCGCGAACTCCGTGAAATATCGCGACCGGGAACAGAATACCGCATAGACCGGCCGGCGCCCAATGCCGCCCCGGGGTCACCGGCGACCAAGTCGTGCTGCTTCTTTTCCCTGCGACTCTGCGTCTCCGCGCGAGAATAATCTCTAACGGTCGGAGCTTGTCACGCGGCCGATTCGGGTAGTCGCGCCACCCTGTTTGCAATGATCGACGCGGATGCCGTGGCAATTGGGTCCAAATGACATGGATTTCTACGTTGCACTAGACAATGCCATGATGCCCGACTTCTTCGTGAGCTCGCGCTTTTTGCGGTCACAGCCAAAAATCTGCTACGGACACGACCGACTTTTGCAACATTCGTGAGATTCCTCGAATTCAAGAAAATTCGCATAGGGATATAGAAAAGCAAATTTCAATAGCATCGCGAGCTGAATCATCCTTGCATATTCTCCAACAGATGGTTATTTTGCAATGATGATATCGAAGAACGTGGAAGCTATCGGCATGGCGGCTTTTGTCGAACGTGCAGCCAACTTATGACATCGTACTGAGACCTGCATACGGTTTTCCACTTTTGTCGTTGTCATAGTTCACGAGATTGTTCATTGCACTCTGCATGTCGAACGAGTGTCAAGGCGACAACTTTGAACCAAGCGGAAGGTGAGTCGTCGCGGTATGTCTTACCACCTTGTTGCCGTCCACCCGATATCCCAACAACTCAAAAGACAGGTCATTCCGTAGGTGACGAACTCACTACCTGAATTACCGAGATCTGCAAGTGGGAGGGGGATTCTCGAAGCGATTCGCGACGACGTGCAACGCCGTCAGCACCAGCCGGTCGGTTTCCAGGCAACCGGTACCGCGACTGAGGTTTTCGTCGCCGTCGATTACGTCGATTCGGGCGATAGCGTTTCGGACCAACGAGTCCAAGATGAAACCGATTCAGGTTTAACGAAATCGCAGAGATTGACTTCCGAGACTACGGCCGCTTGTGCACGCGAGAAAATAGAAAGCCAGCAGACCACTCTTCCGTACTGCGTCACCTGCGGATGTTTATACCGCAAGGCAACCAAGGCAAGTGTCAAAATACAAATGAATTTGAAACTCCTGTTGTTTCTGAAAAAAGGGACCCCAGACTGTCGCCAGCCATAAACGCGAGTCGGTGTGCAACTGATGTGCGGGATACTCATCGAGATGATTCTCGACGGTGCCGGATTGTATCATGCCGTGCACTGACTGCGCGTCCGGGAACCCGTAGGGCGCGAACTGCACAGACAGGAATGTCTATGCTACCTGGTCCATTGATTCTTCCTCGCTCTGCCATTCTGCATTATTGCGCTCGACGGTTTGTATTTATTTTTTGGCATTCTTTTCCATGCCATCAAGGAGATTTTTAAAATTCTCAATCGTAGCTTTATCGAGTTTGTTGTCTTTGTTCATCTTTAATTCAAACATCACTGCAGTCGCGCCAGCGCCAATTCCGCTCAATTTATCAAGGCGGAGCTCGATGTCAGCTATTTCTTTGACCATTTCAAATTCAGCCTTAACTTTCCTACTTGCAACTGGATCGCCCTTGTTGACGGCGTTTTCTAGATCAGTAATAAGGCTGGGACTAAGCTTAGCGGCCCATCTCCCCTCCCCCCCCTTGCTCATGCTATAAAGCCGATCCCGGATCTTAGCGACTTCATCACCTATATCAAGATGATTCGTAACCTCCGAAGTCGCAGCTGTGTCATGTTGATTGATTGCATTTTCACGACTTAAACGCCGGGGTTCAACCAGCGCGCTTCTTTCGGCTTTTCTGCGTCGACGCTCAGCAGCTTTCTTTGCTTTTTCGGCCTTTTTGCGCTCACGCGCGGCAATTCTCGCCGCTTTTTCGGATTTTCGGCTCTCGCGCTCGACAGCACTCCCTGTTTTCGGGGTTTTTGGGGGCAGATGCTCGGCATTGGCTCCAGAATCCGCAGCTGGATCCTCATCCCACAGGCACTGCTCGCAAACCTCACGGGCGAATTTGTTCTCGTCGGAATTAAAGACAGTATGATCCTTGACGCGAGCACAGGCTGTCTTCAGCCATGCACGCCAGTCGGCCTGCCAATGCTGAAGCCTGCCAACAAGTTTTTTATCGGCGCTCATAGCAATGTCTGCTGTCAATAGCGATTGACTATTCGGGCTGAAGGCTGCCGTAAAAAATGTACTATTATCCCCTGTGTCGAAGGGCAGTGCGATTGGCTGTAGCTTACTATCCCACAGGCGTACGGATCCGTCCTTCGACACACTACATATTTTTTCTCCATTCGGGCTGAAGACCACACTCAGGATCTCCCCACTATGCGCCTTGGTCTTTTCAGCAGATAGTTTGCCCGACTTCGATTCCCACAAATGGATGTAACCTTGGGCTGTCGCCGCAATTAGCACATTACCAACCGGACTTATGGCCAGCGTCTTTTTTCCGTCGGTCGGCAAAAACTCGTCTCCTACAGAAAACTGCTGACCTATAGGATTTCCACTGAAGTCCCAAAAACCGGTGACGCCTTTTTCCTCAGTTAAGCGTAATGCAATCTTATCTTCATCTCCGCGAAACCCGATCACGCGCGCAGGCTGACCAATCGTTACTTTTCGGCATTTCAAATTGTGCAAACTCCACACGAATACGATCCCTGACTTCGTGCTTCCGCCGGCAACCATTCGACCACTGGGACTCACAACGAATCCGGACACCCCTCCCTCGGGATATTCTCCAAGTTTCTGTGTCCGACCACCGATGGCGACCCCGGTTCTGGAATCATATGATCGTACGTTTCCGATTCCCGAAACAGCAGTGACGACGTGTGCGGAGGTATCGGGATCGCGACGGACGACGAGCGTGGTGGAAATCTCGCCCCATTTCGCATTTGGATCATTTGGATCCGTCTGATCAGCCCACGACGCCTCCCAATCCAGAGCACCTGTAAGGGCATCCCATTTACGCACTGTCTTGTCGAAGCCGGTACTGTAGAACGACATCCCGTCGGAATCGTATGCGAGCGCGGTCACCGCAGCACTATGGGTGGCTATGGGATCGTAAACCAACGGACCACGTGGATCCAATATCCGCACAGTGCCGTCGGATTGCCCGACTGTAAGGATGCCGGCGCCTTCTCCATACGCCAGTGCCGTCACCTCGTTATCCGTTCCGGTGAAGTCCGAAGCGATCTTATCGCCGGCAAAATTGATAAACTCCAGGACGCGGCCATCGCCCCCGCATATCATTCCGTTGCCACCGGAATTAAAGATCAAGGCCTTAATGTCGTCTTCATTATATTGAAATTTTTTCTTGACGACTGGATTGCCGGCAAAATCCCAGATTCGAATGGTGCGATCGTACCCGACACTGGCGAACCGGCTTCCGTTTGGATCGATGGTCACGTGCTCAACCGAGGTGTCATGGTTGATTTCATTCGTACTCAAGCCTTTATCGATGTCGCGAATACCCAGTTTACCATCGGTATGTGTTACGACAAGCTTGCGGAAATCGGGGCTATAAAATAGTCTTTTACGTCTTATATCATAGTTGCGAGGCATATCTTCCCGATCGAGTGGAGGTGTTGTACCTATCAGGTGCCCATCAAGGTTAAAGCGATAGACCTTTCCGTAGAGGTCACCGCCCATCACGATGTTGCCATTATCACCGAACCCTACGCTCCTAATCCCCATAAAATTCTCATTATGTCTGCCCTCTGGGTTCTCACTCTTTGAGTGTCTGAAATATACATTTTCTTTGCGCCACAACTCGGTGCCCGAATTATCCCAAAGTATGAATCCAGCGGACGTACTGCTGGCGACGACTTCGCCATTCGGGCTGGTGGCAACGGAAAATATGTTGGCTTCAGGGTCGTCCAGCACATACTTCGTTTTTGTTCCGTTTCCTCGGATATGGCAAAAAAACCCTGTCTTATCGCCACACACCACAATGTCCCCTTTGGAACTGATGGATATCGATCGTATGGCACCAACACCTGTATTGATTCGAGACTGCTCGCGGGCTGTCTCAACAGCCTTATGAAGGCGTCGCTGAAATCCAGTTGGAACGTTGCCGAAATGTTCTTTACTCCTGTTCACCAGCCCAATGGCATTCACGAGTCCCTGTACCGGATCCTGAGAAAGTAACACGTCCGTTTCGGCAGCGTCCTTGCGCAGCGTGGCCTTGTCATTCTGGAATTCTGCTTCTTTTTTCGCCAGTTCAGCTTTTTCCCGTTCAGAGTCCGCGACGTTCTTTGCCGCCAACGCAACTTTTCGTTCGCGATCAGCGATCCGGTTTGCTTCCTCAGCAGCGGCCAGTGCCTGTTCGGCCTTGGCTTTTTCTTTTTCGGTTTCGGCAAGCGCAATTTTGACCTCTTTTTCACGCTGCTCAGCAACTTTCTTCTGCTCCTCAGCAATAGCCTTTTGGCGCTCCGCTTCGGCAAGGGCCTCCACTGCCTTTGCCCTTTCCTCTTCTGCCTCTTTCTCGCGTTGCAATGCAACTTTCTTCTGGTCCTCGGCAATACCCTTTTGACGCTCCGCTTCAGCAAGAGCTTCGACGGCATTTGCCCGTTCGTCGTTCGCCTCCTTTTCGCGTTGCTCGGCAACTTTCTTCTGTTCCTCGGCAATGCCCTTTTGACGTTCCGCTTCAGCAAGAGCTTCGACAGCCTTCGCCTTTTCGTCATTGGCCTCCGTTTCGCGTTGCTCGGCAACTTTCTTCTGTTCCTCGGCGATGCCCTTTTGACGCTCAGCCTCAGCAAGAGCTTCGACAGCCCGAGCCTTTTCATCTCTTGCCTCTTGTTCCCGTTTCTTCGCAACTTTTGTCTGCTCGACGGCAATGCCTTTTTGTGTCTCGGCTTCTTCCCTTTGCGTCTCGGCCGCTTTCCTTTGCGTATCGGCTTCGCGCTTTTCCAGTATCGCCCATACGACGGAGAGAATCAGCGCAACAACCGCGACCATCAACCCCGAGTGGAGCATTCGACGCACACGATTTTGTCGTTGTCGTTCTTCAATGCTGGCATCCAGTAAGCGCTCTTCATGGGGCAGCAACGAGCCGAGCCCTATCACTCCCTGTTCAACAATGGCTAAGTCCGCAGCGTCCAGTGTCGCACCCTGATTCTCGTCCCGCCACTCGGCGGCTCGATTCTTGAGAATGCGCCAGGCACGGGGACCCGGAAGGTCGGACTCATCGAACTTGTGGCGAATCGGCAGGGCCAGGGTGTCGTGTGCCAGGCGGGTGACCTTTGCTTCGCTCTTTCGGTCCTTTTCCGAGTCCACAAGAAGATAGAGATTCTTGCATGCCTGCAACACCCCGCCCAGCTCACCGGCATGATTGCGGTAGGTCTCAGAAAGCGCTGCATCCGTACATTCCGCTGCCGTCATCAACGGCGTGGTATGATGCACCAGGATGTCGAGTATCAAGCCGGAGGCCACCTGACTCGGATACGTCGCAGACAGCTGCTCAAGCTGGCGATCTATAAAATCGTCCAGCAGAAGTCCCTGCTTTCTCATTTCTCGATAGAGGTCTACACTGAATACAGGAGATGATTCACTTCGCTCGGTCGCTTTCTCCCACATTTTCGTCAGTAAGATCTGCAGGGCCGGAGCTGTCGGCGATCCGGGATCGCTTCGAAGATCGGTCGCGATCAGATTTGGAACCGCGGGATCAATCCGGAGGCCATACCGTTTTTCCAATCGGACACAGCTGAGCAGGCCCGTGACAATCTCGACAACCGCCTCGCGATCGAGCGCTTCAAGGAATACTTTGTCGAAACCGAGATTCTTGGATTCGAATGCCTTCTGTATTTCCGGATACCATTCCTTGCGAAACGCAAGGACGACTCGCCCCTTGAGTTTCTGATTGTCTACGGAAAAGATCTCTTTGAGCGCCCCAACGAATTCCGCCAATTCGGTCGGACAATCGCTATTCGGTCGGGTAAACACTTCTTCGACCTGATCGATCAGGAGAATCAACGGTTTTCCGATCGCAACTTCCGCCCTACGCCATTCCACTCGCAACGGTATACCGATCGTCTCGTGCGCTTCCTCCCCGGCAATAGCGTGAGACGTTCGTAGATGAATCACGGCCTTTTGGATGGTGCGTAAGAGCGTTTCCTTGTCGTCGCGGCGAATGTAGAGGATCTCGTAGTTCCACTTTAACCGGGGGAGAAGGCCGGAAGCAAGAAACGATGACTTTCCCACACCGGATTGACCATAGAGAAGGTTAATGGGAGCGGCATCTTCGTTTGTGATATCTTCGTAAAAGCTCTTGATCTCCCGATTTCGACCAAAGAATAATTCGGCCTCGTTCTCGGTAAAATACTGTAGGTAGCGGAACGGCTTGATGGGGAGATCCCGGCGCGGCAGTCCCGGCAACCCCCAGCACGGATCGGGCATCGGCAGAAAGTCGGAGCAACGTTCCGCTATGCCGGAGATCGGGCAGGCGTAGAGAGTGCCGGCTACGGCAGCACCATCCTTCATAAGGGCAAATCGCAACACCCCTACCACGGCGTCGTCGACCAGCATTGGTGCGCCGGAGAGACCTTTTACGGGCGCACCGTCGCCGGCCGCGGCCTGCTTGCTGAACAGTTGAAACGCATGTACGCCGTTTAGCTCGCCGAGATGGTTTTCCACCGTACCGGTCTGGATCATGCCATCGACCGGCTGGGAATCGGGAAATCCGTAGGTGACGAACTCACCGC
>JAJFLQ010000109.1 GCA_021772615.1 Verrucomicrobiota bacterium
CGACGCAAGATCTCGATAATTTGGAGACGCAATTCGGTTTTTCGTTACCGGCACCTTATCGAGATTTCCTTCTAAATTACCCGGATCAATTGAGAGAAGCGAAAACGGATTTTGGTCACTCTGTCGAATTCGTCCGAGAGATGGAATTTCGCGACGCATTCGGTACGCTCCAATATTTGAACCATTTTGTTCGTGAGCCAGGCACGCCATGAACCGAAGACTATGGCCCATGGCCAGATCAATACATTGAGGCAGATTCTACAATCCTAACAAGCTCTAGGAAGGAAATGGACTGACCTGAACATTGAAGAGTTGGACACGAATTGATTTTTATCCATTGGCGTTTATTCGCGTCCATTAGCGGTTCCATGTTCATGAACGACGCTTGTAGGCTTACAAGATACCCCCCGCTGAGATGATGTGCGATAGGTGGCCGCAGCAGGTGTTGCATGAATTATTCGAGGGTCACCACATACCGTAATGGCGAACCATGGCCCTGTCGTGCGTCGGACCATCGCCGACCAAAACCATGCGGATGTATCTGTCCATTCATTACCGGCATTGTCGTAGATCCGTTCTGAAAAGCTCTCCGTCTTTCCGTTCCGTCTTGCATCAACCCGATGCCAATGACGACCTTGTGAATCGGTCTTTAACGAATCGGCGACGATCGCATAGCCGGCGCCTTTGAGGCAATCTGAAATGGGGTGGAGCTTTCGTGTCGGACGCGTCACATAGCGTAGGATGACCTCCCGCCTCCCATCGCTGAAGCGGGCAATACGGCCGGGGAAGTTTTCCGCGAAGCGCTGTTCCCGGTCGGAGAGCGGCAGGCGGTGCAGCGCTCGCCCGCGAAAGTGACGCGGCCAATCGATCGCCAACGTGTCGTGCCGGGCAACGCCGGACCCGCTGGATTGACGCGCAGGCGTGATGATCGCTGTGAGATGAATGACCACTACAACGAAAGCGAGCGCCAAACGGCGTTTTTCTGACAACCTATTCATCAGTATTGCGAGACGGTATGGGGGAGGGGACAACGGATGATCTCGCCGTCCCGGCGGGCAAGCCTGTTGTTGATCCACACAACAGTCCCCGCGACGACCAGGAAGATGGCGATCCCTACTCCCTTATGAAACCATGGCGGTGTATCGACGATACCGGATTCGGAAAAAAACAGCACCGACACCCGACAAACGTTGCCCACAAATATCATGCCGGAGGCCAGCCAGTATGCCGTCAGGGTCTGGAGGGCGTTGAGACGGTTTAAGCTGCTACACGTAAAGCTCAAAAACAGCCCGGACCACAGCATCTTGATGCCGGAGCAGGGCGCATCGACCATCACCGACTCGCCGCGCCATAGCAGTGTCGCGCCGTCAGCCAAAGCCGGAATTGACAAGGCCTGTAGAAGAAGCGAGGAACAGTGAGCGGAGAACCAGCGAATCGGGTAGCCCAGGTAAAATTGCAGCGATGCAATGATCGGAAGCGAAAGAACAAGCAGCCCGAGCAATCCGGTATGTATGCCCTTATTTCCGAGCATGGCGCTGAGCGTACATGCCAACGACGCATTGACAACGAGCGCCGTGACCAGTGTCGGACTCCACGGGTAGATGCATATGTAGACCAGGACCAGACCGGTCGAGACCACGAGATGATTCTGGCTCAGAGTCATCTGCCGCCGTTGGCCTATCGTGACAGCAATTGCTGTTGCCAAAGCAAGAACACCCCACGGCTCGTCTGAGCCGTCGGTCATTCTCGCAATGTACCATTTCCAGATGGGCCAGAACGTAGCGATCTGGACAAGCAAATAGACCGTTGTGGCGTTCCTGGCGACTACGGATGATATCGGGGAATACATCATGGTCTGCCTTGGATTACAGGCGCATTCCTGGTGATCAAGAGTCGTTCGTGGTTCGAGCGAACATCTCGTGGTCTCGACGTTCACCGCGACGTGATAGCCGTGATATCGGAGGAGCCGTCCTGGATCGGTGCGGTCTGCCGGCGTTGACGCATAAGCCGCCAGAGCAGGTAAAGCGTGACGATAGCCAGTAGCGCGATCATATCTGGTTCCGGAACGGTCGGCACCTTGCCGACGGCGTGATTGGTCACGCCTTTCGGCAACGGCAACGGCTGTTTTACCGGCGTGGCAAGTGTCCCTGTATTGCGCACAACATGGTCAATCGCGATAAACGATGTGTACGCGGTTAGCAGGTTGTAGGATAGTCCGAGGTTGGTAATCTCGGCGACACGATCGTCATCGTGTCGAATGTTCTGGTAATCGGCCAGTTCTGTTATGCGCCGCCGAGCCCACAGGTATTTCAGTGCCGAATTGGCATCGTTCACCGACTTCGGCTCGAGTGCGATAGTCTCGTGATACTCGCCGTCGCCCTGCATGCCGGCCACGTCGATCGTACCATGGGCGCGGCCGCGCCACTTGCCGCAGACAACCAGCGGTCGCTCGGCAAGCACGTCCGGCATGACCTCTGGTTCCAGGTCGTATACATCGAATCCGTCGAAATCGATGGTAACGTCGGTTAAAACCGGAGTCTCTATGTAGGTGCGGAACCGTTCGGCGGCGGCTGGGGCTTCACCGGGATCGGTGACGATAAAGGGCTCGCCATAGCCGACGCGTGCGAGGCCCTCGATAATAAAACGGTTCACACTGGAGCCGATTCCGAACGCGAATACATTCGCTTTGTCGATGTTGTCGCGTACATAGTCAAAGGCTTGTGTTTCGACCGCAACGAAGCCGTCCGTGACAATCACGATCGACCGGGAACCGTGTTCCTCGGCAGGCAGATTGAACGCGTGTTTCATCGCCGGCAGCAGCTGCGTACTGCCGCTGCTGCGCCTGCTCTCGATCATCTTGACTGCACGGTTGATATTTTGATTCGACGCCGGCAGGGACTTGCTCGACATGACATGCGACCCACCGGAAAAGAAAAGTACATTAAATGTATCGACGGGCCGCAGGCCAGAGATCAGGTTGCGCAACAGCGTTTTGGCTGTATTGAGTGGAAAACCGTGCATGGACCCAGAAATGTCCAGTACGAATATGTACTCTCTCGGCGGGATCTCCGCCGGTCGCACCCGTTTCGGCGGCTGAAGCATAAGGAGGAAGACGTTCTCGTCGGCGCCTTCGTGCAGGAGCAGGCCGGTGTCGATTCGTCCGCCGGCCAGGCGGTAGCGCAGGATGTAATCGCGATTGCCGGCGTCGATTTCGTTTTCGTTCAGCCTGATCGTGGCGTGCGCTTCGTCTACGTAGTCTATGTGCACGTTGTGCGTGTGCGACATGACCTCCTGAATCGGCATGCTCGCTTGAAGAGCTACGTTCAGCTCGAATGTGTTGCCCGCCGATTCGCCTTCTGCGAGATAGGGATTCGCGATCCATTTGTCCGTCGGAGCAGCTCCGTCAGCCGGTATCTCGGAATATCGCGGACCAATGACCGTCGGGTATGCGAATTCGTAGACGCGATCCTCGGGCACCAGCAGTTCGGTATATGCCAACTCGACCACGATCTCGTCGCCGGGCATGATATTCGCAACATTCATCTGGAATACGTTCGGCCGGTTCTGCTGCAGCAACGACGCGCTTTTGCCCTCCCTTTTTGCCTCGTTGAATTCCTTTTTGGCTTGTTCTCGCTCGCGTATCTTCGCCTCAACGATTCGATCGCCCACAGTCATGGTCATGCCATAGACGGCAGCGCGTGTCGAACCGGGGAATGCATAGATGGCTTCAATCGGGACCAGCCCTCGGTTGGCGTATACCTGACGAACCCGAACGTCTGCGATCACGCCGGCGATGTTCACATCGACCGTCGTTCCCATCAAGGGAAAGTTGTCGATCACGCCGTCGTCGTCGGTGACAACGAAGAAGTATGGTGAGAGTGTCCGGTCGTCATTGTCCTGGGCAGACGCGGTAAGTGCCGCGATGAGCGATGCAAACACAAAAACTCCAATGACTGATCGACGGGTGTGGTTCGTTGGCGTTAACATGGCTACCTCCTGTATGGTTGTGTTGATTGGCCGGAATGGCTCACCGCGTTGGGTGAATGTTCTGGAGATAGTATGGAGCGCCTGGGTGAAGATCGGCTGAAGGCAAGATGATCTCTGTGTGAAATCCTGGTGAAGCTGATGTTTCTATTGCCACTACTTCATTGAGAAATGAACATTCTCGAGCGGCACGACGTTTCGTAAAGAGCCATCCCGCTGAGCGGGATGAACTCCAACGAAAAGCGCAAGATGTTGTCAATTTGTGACGTGCAACATTCTGAGGGGCAACTGAACAAATACGTCTTTCTGGAGGGACGATGGCCTCAGCGTCCGCCGGCGTGCGGTGTTATCGGGGATCGCCGACTTCTCATGAGGATGGCGTTGTCCACACCACCTGTGGGAGGAGGGGTATCGAGGACGATGCCGCGCATTCCGTCATATTGACCCGGACGATCCCGATCCCGATCCCGATCCCGATCCCGATCCCGATCCCGATCCCGATAGCGATCCCGATAGCGATCCCGATAGCGAAAAAGCACGTTTCAAATGGCAGGGGGCTTATTGGTGCGGGATCGGCGTTATCGCCTATCCCGCATTACCCCGACAGCCAGAGGCGGGCGATGGCGCCGCCGGCTGGATTGGGTTCGAGGGTAATGGACCCGTCATGGAGCTTGGCTACTTCCTTCACGAGACTCAATCCCAATCCGGTGCTTTTCTTGCAGGTGTCCGGGCGTTTTAGGGAATAGAATCGCTCGAACACGCGGTCGGCGGCGTACGTCGGAATCCCCTCGCCGTTATCGGTTACCGTGATCGCAATGCCGCCCGAGTCGGGTCGAGCAGTGACCGCAATTCCCGCTGACCGAGGACTGAACGCGATCGCATTCTGGATCATGTTCGCGAATGCCTGACGAATCAAGAAGCTTTCGCCGGGTACAACTGTGTTTTCCGGAGCGGAAATCGTCAGTGTCAGGTCCTTTGTGATTAGCACCGGAGCGAAGCTGTCTCGCAGACCTTCAAGCATGGTTGCGATATCGACCGACTCGACGTCTTCGAGTTCGCGACTTCTAGAGTGACGACAATAGCAGTAATTTCTCGACAACCGCCAGAATTCTGCCGGATTCATTGTCGATGTTATCGAGGAACCGGCGACGGTCTGCGGCCGGCATGGCCTCACGTAACAGTTCCACAGCGCCGCGGATCGCGGAAATCGGGCTCTTGACCTCGTGTGTCAGTGCCTGCACGTAATGTTCGACGTACTGCTTTCCCTCCAGTGCATCCCGCATTTCCTCAAACGCATTGCCGAGTTCGGCCAGATCACCGCCGCCCAGAGCGGGCAGGGCGGTACGCTTGCCGTCGCGAATGGCCAATGCGTAGTCACGCAAGCGATGAATCGGTTGTGTGACCATGACGGTGACGAAGAGGCCGACAACTATTGCGGCGGCTGCCGTCATCGCGCCGGCAAACACGACCTTCTTCTTTGCGGCGTTTACGAATGTATTGATATTGCCGGTCGGCTTACCGACGGACGGGCCGCCGATGATCGTGTCATCCTGCAATATGGGGGCGGCGACGTACATAACACTCACGTCCGGATCGTCGGGTACGTCGCGTGTCGAGAGGGCGCCGTACTCACCTTTCAGCGTCAGGTAAACGTCGCGCCAATTCGAATAATCTCTCCCTACGTCGCCTCTGTCCGCCGAATCGTCTTGATATGGGTATCCACGGTCCGCTCCATACTGAAATCCGGTTCCTCCCACCCATGATTCATCAGTTGGCTCCTCGTGTAAACACGGCTTGGCGATCGCACCAGCAGCTCCAGCAGGCGGTATTCATATCGCGACAGCGTGAGGAGCCTGCCGTGATAACGGATCTGAAGCTGCTCCCTGTACACCGCGAAATGCGGGTGCGGCGACGCGTTGTCCTTGTCTAAATTGGCTTCTCCAGCCGTGGTGCGGCGCAACACCGCTTTCACGCGGGCAGTCAGTTCCCGTGGGCTAAACGGCTTGGTCATGTAGTCATCGGTGCCCAATTCGAGGCCGACGACGCGGTCAATGACATCCGACCTGGCTGTGAGAAAGATAATCGGAATCGAGTGGCGACCGCGGATATCCCTGGCAAGGTCGAACCCATTGGTGTCCGGCAATCCGACATCCAGAATCAGAAGGGCAACATTGTTTGCCTCAAGTAAGGCCAGCGCCTCTTCGCCGGTGCTGCAGGAATCCGCCTTAAACCCATCGAGTTCGAGGGCGTAAACGATAGTGTCTACGATCGCCGGTTCGTCTTCTGCAATCAGTATTTTCGGTGTGTTGTTCATGACTTTGGCTATTGCTATATGAACGGTATTGTAACTTCACGTGTAATCATCGGCGTAGTAACATTGGCACCAAGACATCCGCCAAACACGCTATTCGACGCGGTGACAGACTATAGTGTGGCCGTCAAAGAACCACAGCCAACTTCCATTGGGGCAGGCAATCATGGGCAGAAAAAACAAGGCGCCGAAGCGATCCGTAAAAGATTCTTCGCGTCTGATTGCCGAGTCGCAGGATGACCTGTCGTCCCAGAACCGTGAGCCTTCCGTGCCGTGTGCCGACAATGCGACCACTGAAGTGCCGAATCATTCTGAACCGGAGTCGGTTGTAAAAACCGGAATATTCGTGGCAGTCATTATATTCCTGGTGATGTTTCGGATCGGATTTGCCGCAACGTTTCCACTCGAAACCGGCGGCGATGGCGACGCGTACCATAAGATGATTCGGAACGGCACCAGTTCGTTGGTGCATATGGCCGGCTATCCCTTTCTTTTCCATCACATCCAGCACTGGTTTCCAACCAACCGCAGTCTGCTCTTGTGCCAGCACGGGATATCGTTGGTCTGTTTTCTTGTCGTGATGATCCTGATACGTCGTCGTTTTGGACTCCTAACATCTGTTGTATTCGGCTGTCTCTACGGCCTGGATGTCGGTATTCTGTCAGGCGTGTCTGTTACCCGTCCAGAATGGTTTCAAGGCGACCTGTTCCTGCTCACATTAGTCCTGGCATTCGAGGCGTATTCCGCCGGCACGCTGAGGCGTAAAGTAACATTCTATCTTTTATCGGGGCTGACGTTCACCTGGAGTTTGTTGGTGAAGCTGCTCACGATCATTCTGATCCCGATCTACTTCAATTTGTTTTTATTCGATCACGCCGAGCGAAAGATCAAATTCTGTTGCGTCGCCGGAATCGCACTAATCGCCTTCGTCAATCTCATGATCTTTGTCCACGTCTTTCATTTTCCGAGTACCGGCACCACGCAACTCACTCATGATAAAGGTTGGATATTTTTCAAGAAGATAAAAATGGTGTTGCCACGTGAGAAAATAAATGGCGATGTTGGTATTAACATGAAGCGATACTTGTTGTTAAACTCATATTTTCCGAAAGAGATGTTTGAGGCCGAAAATATACCGATATACCGTACATTTAGTCATATCGACGGTATCGACAAGAGTAAACGTGAACAGGGCCAGGCGCTCTTTGACGACATTTCCCGACTGAGTGAAAGTGAGATGGACGCCAGGCTGGCCGAGCGGCAATTGGATGACGATTTTATTGGCAACTATCTTACAACCTATGTTTATCTGGGACTGCCGGAAACAGATGCACTTATCGGCAAGATATTTCGGGAAATGATCGTCCGATATCCTGGCCACTACGCTATGAATGTTGCGCAGGGATTCATGCGCTCCCTCTTTTACTCACCTTCCGTGCCGCGATTGCCAATCCTTAGGGGACTTCACGAAGCGAAGTCCGGGTTACAAACAATCTGGTTTGATCCGGATGACATCCTGTCTAACTTCGACTGGGGTTATGTCTCCTTCAAAAACAGTCCGGAGTGTTCTCTATTTTATTCCGAACCGAGGGTATGGAAGCCGGGCCTGGTATTCTTTTCCTATTGGTCAAAGATTCGGATTCCGACATGGCTTCGGTGGCTTTTGATATTATCCGGCTTCGGCATTGCCGCAATCCGGTTTAGAAAGAATAGACATCTCGATCCCGCACTGTTCTACTTGACGCTCGCTGTATTATCGATCCTTTCATTCATGCTGCTGTCGAATCTGGTTTTCGTGTTCCGCTGGAAAGAATACCAAGTCATCAATCCGTTGTGGCATTCTGCAGTGGCTGTTGCTATTCATTGCATCTTGTTTGCTGACAGAAAGGAGGTGCCGGGGAAATGGGCATCGGATGCCAACCGAATCAGCTGCGCGAGCTGAATTTGGATAGTTTTGGCACCCGTGATTTTCATTCCTGGCATGATCCAAGCTCAGGCTGGCTGCTATCTGTAAAGTGGTAGTTTGCCGAGTTGCGATCTGCCCGAGTACCGCCTTTAGGCGCGGAAGTTTTGGTCCTGGCTTCAGCCAGGCCGATACGTTAATGAGCTAAAGCTCATCGAAGACTTCCGCCTAGAGGCGGTGCTCAAACAGATTGCTCGATGTGCAAGTCGTTGTCAGTATTTGTGTTGCGGGTTGTAGTCGCCGCGACATGGAAGCGCGAATCTCCCCTTCGGACAGTTGCCTGTCGGCAATATTGATCTGAGGCCAAGATAGAATACAAGAATGCTTTTGTAGAACATGATGGAGAAATTGTAATGTGGTTACATGCTTGTTGTTCGCTTGAATTCAACATTCCGGTTGCGACTCCGTTCTTACTAATGCTTCTACGGGGCGCCCTTTGTTGAGGTGCAGAATTTGCCGGACGAGACGCTTCCGTTTCTGTTGCCAAGTCGGTATTGCGAATCGGATCGTTTCACTCGGATGGCGCCGACGCTCATTGCAGGGCGGGCTCCAGGGTAAGACCAGTGTAGTGCGATTGTTGACTACATTTGCCAGACGTGGCAATTCAAGAAATGGGAAAAGTTTAGTTTGATAATCGTCGTTGTTGCTGGCATTGATTAGGTGGGGTGGGATCATGTGACAGGAATGCGTCTCGCGAGAATATCGCCTAAATTTCACTGCCAAGAGCCTAATGAACGCTGATCGGAAAACCACGACACGTGGTCTGCGTCGCTTTGTCGTCCCACTCGTTACAGGTGTGATCGCAGTATCGTTCACGCTGATGCTGTGGCGGCGCCTGCTGGCACAGGAACGCATTCAGATCGATCGCCAGATCCGTCTCCAGACCGAACATGTTGCCACGTTGATACGCGACGATATGCGTCTGCGAGTGAAGTCGTTGCGACGCATGGCCAACCGTTGGGGTTACAGCGGCGGCACGCACCGTGATCACTGGACTACGGACGCCGAGAGCTATATCGTCGACCAGCCCGGCTACCAGGCGCTCGGCTGGGTCGATTCCTCGCTGCATGTGCGCTGGATCGTCCCGCTCAAGGGCAATGAGAAGGCCGTTAACCTCAATTTGGCATTTGAAGAACGCCGGAAGATTGCCCTTGTGTCCGCGGCCGTATCGCGGGATTTAATGATCACGCTTCCGATCGACCTGGTTCAGGGCGGCAAGGGCTTCAATGCGTATATTCCCATTTATATAGGCGCTGAATTCGACGGATTCATTGGCGCCGTGTTCCGGTTCCAGCCCTGGCTTGACGCTGTCCTTGACGAGATTCCCGTCGACGATTATTCGATTACCCTATCTATCGACGACGAAGTGATCTACACGCATCTCGACCCGGCCATGACGTACGCCGATGACTGGAAACAGAGCACGCAAATAGTGCTTCACAACCTGAATTGGCGCGTGCAGGTTGTTCCCTCGCCGGCGATATTGAGACGATTACACTCCAACCTGCCTGAAATGACGCTTGCTTTCGGACTGCTGTTCACCGCTCTGCTCATGCTGATGGTACGACTGGCGCAGACCGCCGTGCGTCGTTCGAAAGTGATCGAAAGGAAGAATCTCGATCTCCAAACCGAGATCGCGCACCGTCAAGCTATTGAGGAAACACTGCGCCAGGCACAGGAACACCTGGAGGTTCAGGTAGACTTGAGAACAAAAGAGTTGGTGCATACCAATCAGGACCTCACCGAGGAGATTGCTGAACGCAACCGTATCGAGGGTGCGTTATTCGACGAAAAAGAGCGGCTTGCCGTTACCCTCAGATCGATCGGTGACGGTGTGATCACGACTGACATGAACGGCAAGGTTGTGCTTGTAAACCGCGTTGCGGAGGCACTCTCGGGATGGTCCCAGGATGATGCCGCGGGTCGGCCGCTCACCGAGATCTTTCCCGTTTATGATCAGAACACCGGCGAGGCGTGTGAAAGTCCTGTACTACAGATAAAACAAGGGCCGGAAATTTTTCATCTGGCGGCTCATTCCGTGCTCAAGGGGAGGGACGGCACCGACATTGCGATTTCATGCAGCGGAGCGTTGATACGGGATACGCATGACAGAAGCATTGGTGTTGTGTTGGTGTTCGCCGATATTACGCAGCAGAAATTGATGGAACAGGAGCTTCAAAAGACGCAGAAACTGCAATCCATCGGCCTTCTGGCAGGCGGTATCGCGCACGATTTCAACAACTGCCTCACCGGCGTGATTGGCAACATTTCGCTGGCGAAGGCCGTGCTGCACGACCCCGACAGGGTGCTGGAGGTCCTGAACCGGGCGCAGGAAACGTCGGAACGTGCCGTGGGCCTGACACAGCAATTGCTCACGTTCTCTTCCGGCGGAGCACCGATTAAGAAGACGGTTTCGAGCATAAAATTGGTCCGGGATGCGGTCGACTTTTCCTGCAGCGGATCAAAAGTGCGGTGCGACTATTCCGTTCCGGAAGACCTATGGCCTGTCGACGTCGATGAAGGGCAGATCGGCCAGGTTCTCAATAATCTGGTAATCAACGCCGATCAGGCGATGCCGGACGGCGGTACGATCAGAATTGTAGCGGAAAATGTTGAATTGAGTGGTGATAGGACGCTTCCCTTGCCTGACGGCAAGTTTATCAAGATTTCCGTGACCGATCATGGGCCTGGAATCGCGCCGGACAATCTATCTGAAATTTTCGATCCGTTCTTCACCACCAAAGAAAAAGGCAATGGATTGGGACTTGCGACGTCATACTCGATCTTGGTCAATCACGACGGATACATCACCGCTAGATCGGAATGGGGATTGGGTGCGACATTCCTGTTGTATCTCCCGGCGTCGAAGGCTGAGCCGGAGAAACGAGACAATCCAAAACGCGCTGATCGCCTGTTGACCGGGCATGGCAGGGTTCTGGTGATGGATGACGAAAAATTTATACGTGAGGTCGCGACGCATATCTTGACGGAGCTTGGCTACGATTGCGTCGCGGTTCCGGATGGCGTTGCAGCGATCGAAGCATATAAGGAAGCGCAGCGATCCGATCACCAGTTTGACGCCGTCATACTCGATCTCACGGTACCCGGAGGCATGGGAGGGGAGGTCGCAGTAAAGCACCTGCGAGCGTTCGATCCGGGACTGAAGGCGATCGTGTCGAGCGGGTACTCCAATCACCCGGTTATGGGTAATTATCGAGAATTCGGATTTTGCGGTGTCATCCCAAAACCGTACAATATGGTGGAGATCTCGCAGATGCTCTACGATACGGTCGTTATCAATACACCACCGAAGTTGACGTAGCGCGGTTTGTACGGAGCTTCATATCAGCTACGTTGCGACGCCTGCCAAAGAACGTGCTGAATCCGTTGCCGGCCGCCGAATACGAAGCGTGGCGCCGGCGTTCCTGCGAACGGTATCGCTGAGCGTTGTTGCCCATACGAAGCGCCAGCGGCCTGTCGGACTTCGGCCGAATCTACTGCGCAATTGACAAAATCGGCGCATTTTCTCCCGAATTTTCGTTGAATATGTCCACTATTCGCCTCAATTCGTGAAAAGATGCCCTCGATTTCTCATATTTCTCGCTACGATCCCCAAAGTCCGCCAGGGCTGCTAGCGAATTGAATCTTGAGGTTACCAAGGGGCGCAAATACGACATATTGACTCGTACGCGATCGGCACTATACTTGGTGCGACCGTAACAGGACACTTCATATAAGGAGTTCATACAGAATGAGTGATGCCAAAGTAGACTCATTGCGTCAGGCACTCAGTGTTTCGCCGGACAACGTGCCGTTGCTGGAACTCTTCGCCGAGGCATGTGTGAATGCAGGTCTGGAAGCGGAAGCGCGACAGGCATTCGACAAGATTCTGGGCCTTGATGCAGAGAATGACACCGCGAAGCTGGGTATTGCGCGGATACTTTTCGATCAGGGAAAATATTCAGAGGCATGTATACGAGCCGAAGCCTTGATTAATGATCAGCCCGACCACGGCGCGGCCTGGCGTTTGTTGGCGTGGATACACGTCGAAGAGGAAAACATCGGCTCTGCCAAGACTGCCTATGAGCGGGCAATACGCTGCGATGGCTCTCTCACCGATGCAGACCTGGAGACCCGGTTGTATATGAAGCCGCGCGGCGACGGCGCCGATTCTGACCGGGACGACGTGGGCAGCAGCAAGAAACAACGGCAATCGGTGCATGGGGATTTCTCCGGAGATGAGCCGGAAGTAGCCAAGCTCGACGGCAACATCGGACAGATGGAGAAGCCCACGATAGCATTTGCCGATGTCGGAGGGATGGACGAGGTCAAGGAAGAGATTCGGATGAAGATCATTTATCCGATGGAAAATCCGGATTTATTCCGTGCCTATGGCAAGCGCATCGGCGGTGGTGTCCTTGTGTACGGTCCTCCCGGGTGCGGTAAGACGCTGCTCAGTCGCGCGACTGCCGGAGAAATCAAGGCGCGGTTTATCTCTGTCGGGATTCACGAGATCCTGGATCTGTGGCTGGGGAACAGCGAAAAGAATATGCACGGCCTGTTTGAGATGGCGCGCAAGGAGGCGCCGACGATTCTTTTCTTCGACGAAGTGGACGCCTTGGCAGCCGACCGCAAACATCTGCGTCAGAGCAGCGGGCGTACCTTGATTAATCAATTCCTGGCCGAGATGGACGGCGCCGCCGGCGAGAACGACGGGGTGTTGGTCATTGGCGCTACAAACGCGCCGTGGCATATCGATCCGGCGTTTCGGCGGCCGGGACGTTTTGATCGCATACTTTTTGTGCCGCCGCCCGACCAGACGGCTCGTGCCGCGATCATCGACATTCTGGCCAAAGGCAAACCCATTAAAGATCTGGATGCTAAAAAGCTGGCGGCGAAGACCGATAATTTCTCGGGGGCGGACCTGAAGTCGATGTTCGACATCACCATCGAGCGTTCCCTCGCCGCGGCAATGAAGGAAAATCGAATTGTTCCGATAACGACCAAGGCGCTGCTGGGCACCGTCAAGTCAATCAAGCCGACGACCCGAAGCTGGTTCGAAACAGCCAAGAATTACGCATTGTACTCGAATCAGAATGGGATGTACGACGACATACTCGACTATCTCGGAATAAAAAAATGAGCCTTCACCGCAAGTGCTACGAGCGCGGTCAATTACTTCTGCAGCAGAACCGTTACAACGAGGCCGCCGACGAATTTCGTCAGCTCCTCGCTGCGGACCCCAATGACGACATCGCTCTGAATTTCCTGGCGCAGTGTCAGCTGCGTATTCCCGGACGGGCGAAGGAAGCGCTGGCGACGGTATCACAGGCGATCGGCATCAACGCGGACCAGCCGTTCCACTTCGTCATCAAGGCGCAGTGTCTGTGCGAGTTGGATCGCGACAAAGAAGCTGTCGAGGCAGCCGGCGCAGCGATCGCAATCGATCCGGACGATGCCGTTGCTTACGGGATGAGGGCAGCTGCTTACACGGGACTGATGCGGTGGGCCGACGCGGAGGATGACTGCCGTCGGGCACTGGCGCTCAACCCGGATGATGGTCATGCGGCAAACCTGCTGGCACTGGCGCTGCGAAGCCAAAACAAGCTGGTGGAAAACGATCAGCAGATATCCGGTTTGCTTGCGGAAAATCCCGAGGACGCATTCACGCATGCGAACGCCGGCTGGACCGCCCTGCGCAAGGATGATCTCGCGAAGGCGCAGGAGCATTTTATGGAGTCGCTGCGGCTTGACCCAACCTGCGAGTACGCCCGCCGCGGCTTGCTCGACAGCTTCAAGGCGCGGTCGTGGTTTTACCGGATGTACCTGAAATACAGCTTCATGATGCAGCAATTTACCGCGTCGCGGCAACTGATCCTTATCTTCGGTTTCCTGTTCGTGCAGCAACTCGCGTTGTCTATATTTACAGGCAAACTTGCGTTCATCGGCACGCTCATCACCATTGTCTACCTGGCCCTGGTCCTATGGTCGTGGGTGGCATCGGGTGTCGGTGATCTTCTCGTATACTGTGATCGGGTGGCGCGCTATTCACTGAAACGTGAAGAGGTGTTGCGTGCCATATTCGTCGGCGGCGGTGTCGCCGCGGGCTTCATGATGATGTTGGCGGGCATACTGGTCAATGCCAAGGCCCTTTTCGTACCGGGTTACATTCTCCTCGGCGCCGCCTTTCCGTTTTCGATGAGCTTCACCAACAGGCACGTGCCGGGAAGGTATCTGTATGGCGCCGCCGGCGCTGCGTTGCTTGTAGGCGCAGCAATCTGTTTTCTGCATTATGTCACGCCCGCCGGCGCGATGATTTCTGAGGCTGCTGTCGCGAGCATGCAAACGACGCTCTATTACGTGTTTATGGCCTCAATGTGGTTGGGTGTGTTTCACGTCATGCGGCGGTGAGCGATCCGGGGAATACAGCATTGCCGCAACGTAACGTGCAGCCACGTCTCTGTGAGACGTGCCAGATCCACGTCGTGCGGTTCTTATCGTTGCGTGACACGGCTCACAGAGCCGTGGCTACATCCTTTACGCACCGGGCCCGGCATTGAGAGCATGAACGACGCCGCGAAGGCAAAGAAAGAGCAGCAGACAATCCTTGGCGGCCTGTCAGCTAGAAATAGCAGATCAGTGATGCGAGGAGTCGATGTCGTGAGACATCCTGAGTGGCGTTGAAGCCCTGGAGTGCATCGCCGTTCACATCGCGGCCCCAGCGGTATTCGTAGGCGATGTCCAGATTCAACCGGCGCAACAGTTGGATGCCGGCGCCGGCGCTAACCGTGTAATACTCGTCCACCTCATCGATCGCCGGTGTGGGATCATATCCGAAACCACTGCGCAACGACACGATTATATCCTCCAATATGATGAGATACTCGCTGCCGACGCGAACGGTCAACGTGTCATCCAGCCGATCGCGCGAAGAGGTTATGGGATTGACATCCTGGCCATCGCCCCGAAATCGGTAGCGTGACCATTGTGTCCACGTGACGTCCGATGAAACTGTCAATGGATCCGACGGCCGCCATGCCGTGCCTATGCCGACAATCAGGGGAAATTCGAGATCGGCCGACGTGCCCAGGGAGCGGATGATCGGCACAAACGTGCCGTTGCGAATCTCGCCGACCTCACGATCGTGATTGAGATCGAGCGTATACTCCGGTTTAAACACCGCGCCGAATGTCCATTCGCGGTTCAGCCGGTACATGCCGCCGAGCACAAAGGACGTGCCGCTTTCCACATCGAATGCGTTCACCTCGAGTGTGGCCGGCAATGTCCCTGCCGGAAATCCGGAGAAGGACACATCCGCTTCGGATTGGAACTCTCGCTTTTCAAACGCGCTGGAGTCGGAAAGCGAATGGTGCCAGAAGTTCACGGAGACGCCGAGATGCAGCTTGGGCGTGACATTCACCCCGAACGCCGGCGTCACCACCGCCAGAGACCCGGTCTGCTCGAACTGATAATCGCCGTCGACTTGAAAATTGCCCACGGATTGCGAGAATGTGACCTTGTACTCCCGGTCGAATCGGAACTGCTTAAAGTAATTCAGCGAAAACACCAAATTTCTGCCGCGGTGAAAATACGGATACACGATGCTGAAAAAATTGACATCCTCGAGCTTGAGCTGTTCGGTCTCGGTAATCTGAAAATGTGTGGTGTCCTCACGTTGAATCCCCTCGATCGCGAAGGATATTTCCGGCTGCTGCAGTTGATATAGGCCGGCCGGGTTCCAGGACGCGGCAGTGGCGTCATCGGCTATCGCAATAAAGGCGTTCGCCTGCCCCAGCGCGCGTGCGCCGGCCCCCACCGGATTGGGGTTGGCGATTTCCAGCGAGGTCGGCACAAGCTGTTGCGCGGCGGCGAACGGTAGCGCGAGCAAGAATGCCGTTACCAGGCATCTGACAGGGTTTAATGACATCATAGCATGTCCAGTCTTGCACCCCGAAACGGTGACATACCAATCTGGTGTCGGTCGACGTGCGGTCCTTGGTAAACTAGCTCTAAACGTCCACTATGTAATCGGTTGCCCGCATATTTTTTGCGTTACAGACTAAAATCTGCCTCAAGCCTTCGTATGTTATGGCAGAGACTCGAAACCGTCAGCGCAGAAACATATGGTGAATCATGAATAAAAATGACAACATCGATAATGCCCAAACCGCCGTGCGGAATCCGTCCGGCCAGGACGCGATTCCACCGGCATCGTCCGACATGAACACGGAGGAAGACGATCTGGACGCGACAGTTAGCGAACCTCGTTCGCCGGTATCAGATCCACACATGTATGTCCCAGAACCGGCTCCGTCCGCGTCAGACCCGCACATGCACATTGCCGATTGCGATGGCGCGACTGCGCTGGAAAACCGTGAACGCCATCCGCCTTTGCCGTCGGATCCGCACATGAACGTTGCCGATTCCAATGATGCGACTGCGCTGGAAAGCCGTGAGCGCCATCCGCCTTTACCGTCGGATCCGCACCAGAGACTGGCGAGCGACGATGACGCGACGCTGAAAGAAGACCATGACGCAATCTCCGACTGCAATCGGACGGTTCCGGCAAGTACCGATGCTCACGGCGGCGCGCCGTTCACACGTGCTGTCGATCACGATGCGGAAACGGTCGAGGTGCCGACCGGTCGTGCCGACGCGCCGACCAATGTGCGGCCACCCATGAAGCTTGGTAAGTACGAACTGCTCGAAGAGCTGGGCCGCGGCGGTATGGGCAGCGTGTACAAAAGCCATCATCCGGATTTGGATATTCCCGTTGCCATCAAGACTATCATCGGCTCATATGCTGACGACGAGGAATATGTCGAACGCTTTACACGCGAAGCGAGACTGGCGACAAAACTGGCGTCGCCGCACGTGGTCCGCGTCTACGACGCCGGGCGTGACGAGAATATTCACTATATCGTTCAGGAATACATCGACGGTGACAATCTGTTGAACCTGATCTCTAAGTCACCCGGAAAACGAATCGACGCAAACCAGGCTATCGGCATTATTATCGATGTCGTGAAAGCGTTGACCGAGGCGGAGAAGCTACAGATTATTCACCGCGACATCAAGCCCAGCAACATCATGATGACCAAAGAGGGCGTGCCGAAACTGGTCGATCTCGGCCTTGCAAAACGCATATCCGATGACGAAACTGACACCCACGGCCCGGCCAATATCCTGTTGACGAAGACGGGTTCCTATTTTGGATCGCCCGGCTATATCGCGCCGGAGCAAGTGTTGGATACGAAGAGTGTCGACCATCGGGCCGACATCTATGCGCTGGGCGCCACGTTTTACCACATGGTCACCGGGAAATTACCGTTTCATGGCCGCAGAGCCAAAGACATCATGATGAAGCGCATTTATGAAGACACACCAGACCCGCGCAAATCCAATCGTAACCTGCCGGAGGTCGTCTGCAGTATCATTACCAGGATGATGCAGAAGGATCCTGTCGACCGGTACCAGACCTCGTCAGCGCTGATGAAGGATCTGATCGCCGCGCAACAATGCCTGACAGAAGGACAACAGAAAGGCGAACGCTACGAGAAACTGCTGGCTTTGATCAACGAACCGCCGGCGGACACGGTCGCGGCCGTTGCCGACGATGAGGAACCTGATTCCACGCCCCTTTCCGTTACGCCGGTTGCCGTGTCGCGTCGGGGTACACCGTTGCTGGTCGCGGCGTTGATCATCGTTCCAATCCTTGCCTTTGTTTTTCTTCCCGGCCGTACGTCAAAGTCGACCTCAACACCAGCATTGGGCGGCCGCTCGACACCCGCCGCGCAGGTATCGACGGTCAGGGAGACATTCACAATGACACGGACGATGCTCAATGAAGTCAGCGCCAAGGTTGGCAGGTCGGACGTGGAGAACGACAGCTGGTCCAGTTCACCATTGATTCTTACCCTCGCGCCAATGACGGAATCCAGTGATGCCGCCGTTGCCGCGCTGTGGAGCGACGACTTGCTGTTCGAGGTTCAGAACGCCACCGGATTTCCGGTCGTTGATCGACAGTCGCTCGCGGACATTCTGTTCGAACTCGAGCTAAAAAACTCCGATCTATCGGATCAGGCAGCGTTGTTGAAATTGCGCAAGCTGTTGCCTGCATCGATCTTGTTGAAGGCAACCGCGAAAACTCGCAAGGATGAAACCGTCTTGTTTATTCGTATCATCAACGTCCAGACATCCGAGATCGTTGGATTAGTTAAGAAGACGACACCTGCAAAGTCGGACGCACTCGATGTGATTCCCGAGATTGCGACGGAAATTCAGCACATTCTGGCGGAGAAATTTCCATTGAAAGGACGCCTGGTATCGGGTAATGTCGACGAGTATGTGATGAACGTGGGTAGTTACCACGGCGTCACGGTCGGCCGTACTTTCGCTGTATACCCGCAGGATTCACCGCCGTCGGCACCGGTTCTTGCCGGTCGAACGCCTGCTGCAACCGCGATTGTAGAGGTTGTTGAACCATTTACCTCCGTGATCCGATTTGAAGGTGGAACCGCTGAAATTGCACCGGATATGTTGGTCCTGGATGCCGCGTACAAACCGTAAACCATGTGGCCGCAACTGTTCGCGCATCGCATGTTGCAAACCATAGACCGAAATACCATGTCTCTATACCGCCGATTTCTTCGTCTGCAACCGATTTTTTTGGCCTTGGGTCTTCTTGTCATATCGTCATGCCAGACCACTCGCGACAGTCACGGCATCCCCGTATATGTACCGAATTACTATTGGAATTATTATCTTCGCGGAATCGCCTATACGCTGGTCGGCGAGTGGGAAAGAGCCGTCGCAGACTTCGAAACCGCGATCGGTCGGCGAAAGGGCGCGTTGTACGGCGAGTCTCGGGAGAAGAAGCGAACCAAGACGTACGGCCTGCATTTCCTCGACAACTATTTTCCCCATCGTGAACTGGGAATCTGCTATTATTACACGCAGCGCATGGCGGATGCGGAGCGGGAACTGAACGAGTCGCTGCAGATGCTGCCGTCCTCGCGCGCAAAAAGCTTTCTCGATAAAGTACGCAAAGCCCGGCTTTCGGAACAAGCCAATCTCGAGTCCGATCCGATTCGATTTGCGATTGCGTCCCCGGCAACAGTCGAATATGTAAACCAGTCGCGACTGCGGTTGCACGGGCAGGTGTCGAGCCGCTACTATATCGCGGGGCTGACACTCGGAGATGATCGGCAGTTTATCGAAGCTGCACAGGAAACCGTCGCATTCGACCGAGATATTCGTCTACGCCCGGGGCCGCAGGATATTGTTGTCTCTGCCGAAGACCTCGCCGGGAAACGTGCAGAATGGCGGCGATCCATTATTGTCGACGTTGAAGGCCCATCGATATCGGTATCACCGTCTCCCAATGGCGACGACACGGTCGTGGTCGTGAATGTCGGCGACAACGAATCGTTGTCTCACGTGACGATCGATGGCGAGCCGGTCATGCCCGGTACGGACAAGCGTCAATACCGGCAGTCGATTCCGATTGCGCCGCCGCGGCCAGTAAAAATCGAGGCGTCGGATCGCGCCGGAAACCGCACGAGCTTCGAGGCCCACACCGGCGACATGCTCAAAGCTTCGATTGATTCGCGGACACACTATCCGGATAATCGCCTGGCCGACCTTCCCCGTAGCCTGCAGCCGGGGCGCACAAATACCGCTTCCTCTGGTTCCGGCAACATCGTTCGACGCCAGGCCTCCGATGTGCGTCTCGCACTCGGCCCCGGTATCGCGTCTGGAAAATCCGATACCACACCGCCTCGGCTGCGGTTGCATCCGAATATTCGCGATTCCGTTGCGGTCACGACGGAGTATTACATCCTCGATCTCTCTGTGGAAGACAGCGGATTCATGGATTCCGTTACGTTCTTTTTGAACGACATGCGCGAGTCACGTGGTTTGAGAGAACAGAAGTCGATCAAACACCGCTTCACCCATACCATCGACCTTGAGCCGGGCGCCAACACGCTACGGGTCATCGCGCGGGATTGGGCCGGCAATCGCAAGGAGGAGACATTCACCATTCATCGCAAGCTGCCGAACAATCAGAGGCAGGACTTGCGAATGACCTTGCAGAGCCAGATTAAGATGCCGGAGAAAGCCGAAGCCGATGACCGCGCAACCCGGCAGCTTATGAGTTTTATGAACACGTTCGTCGACAACCGACGCGATCAACTGATGGACACCGATATCGGCTCGTTTCTGGACAATGTTTTTCTGGATTCAGAGTATCCCCGCTTTAATCTCGTCGAGCGCGATCCGGAGACCATGCAGCGGCTGTTGTTGGAACACGAACTCATCCACAGTTCTCTGGCGGACTATAGAACGGCGGTTACCGGCGGCAAACTCCGTATGTCGGAGTGGTTGCTCAAGGGGTCGATTTCGTTCTGGGGTGGGGAGGACAACTGGGTGCTGGATTGCACCATTGTCGATGTATCAACCGGCGTGCAGATAGTATCGGACGATATACAATTTGAGGGCTTCGAACTCGATCATGTCGAGTTCCAGCTTCACGGATTGATCGACAAGCTCACGCAGCAGCTGCCGTTGCACGCAGCACCCGTCAAGGCGCGGCACCGAAAGAAATCGGTGATCCTTCCGGTGGGAAAAGCAGACAGCCTGCGGCAAAATCTTCGTGTCTTCTTCATTGCCGCCGAGGACAAGGACAGCAGTTTCGCCGATCCCGTTGCGTGGGAGGGAAAGTGGGTCCAGGGTGTCGTGAAGTCGCTGACGGCGTCGGAAAGCCTCATCGAGATTCTCCCGCCTGAGGCAGCCGAGTCAATCACGGTCGGCGACATGGTCATCATGCGCTGACAGGTGTTTTGGAGGGTCGGCGACCCCGACGACCGCGCTCCCCGGTTTGCACGATGTCCGTGGAGGGTCGGCGGCCTCGCCGACCGCACACAAATCGTGTCGTCCGCCCTGCATCCCCAGATTACCCGGCACGCATCATCGCCCGCGCCGGCTCCTGCGCCCGGCCACCCAGTCACCCCGGCCACCCACTCACCCCGCCACCCCGCCACCCCGCCACCCCGCACCTGCCGATGCGGCTGCCGAGACCGCCACCCCGTTTCTCAATCACAGTTGCGGCACGGCAATTCGGGAATGTCAATAATCTCTCCGGCACCAGATCCCGTGATCCCGAATTCTGCCGAACCGAATGATCCGTAGTACGGCAGCAAATCGTCCGCGATCGCCGGTACGCCGCCATGGCCGGATATTACGAAGCTGCCTGACGATTCCTGCATCTCCGCCGTGCATCGGGCGACTACCCACGTGGCTGCATCGAGGAAGTCCGCGTTCAACGGGATCAACCCGGCGGTCAGATCGGTATCGGGCGACGTGATCTCAATTGTGCCGCTGATCCCAAGTCTCGATGACGCCTGGACCACGCTGGTGTTCGATGTGAAGAAGTGATTCGCAACGATCGTGATATTGCCGCCGTTCCCACCGAATGCATTGGCGATGATACTGCTGTTATTGAGTACGACGTTAAGCGGGTCGATCGATATGTCGCCGCCGTCATCGTCATTTTCGCTGCCCTGCGCGCTGGTGGTAATCTCGCTGTTCAGCAAGTATACGAGGACCGGTGCATTAATGGTAATCGCACCGCCGCCGGCAGCCGCAGAGGCGGTCGTGATCGCGCTGCCGTTGAGAATCCGCACCGAGTCACCGGCTTCGATAGCTATTGAACCGGCGTCGCCGGCAGTAACCGTCTGTGAGTCAGGATCCAGGGGATTGGCTCGGCTTTCCGACGAAATACGTGAATTGTTGAGCAGTGACAAGGTATCTGTATGTATTTGGATTGGGCCGCCTTCACCGTTGCCTTGCGTACTGGTATTTACCGAGGCGCCGTTGGTGATGGTTGTCGATCGCGCCGAAATTGTGACCATTCCGCCATCGCCGCCATTCGTCTCAGCCGTGGACTCGGCAAAAATGCCGCTAATCGGCGTTAAGCTGTTGCGGCGGTCCAGCAGGATAGTGTCCGCGCGAATTTCAATCTCACCGCCCTGGCCGCTGCCGTGCGTTGTCGCGGCGATGACCGCGAGGCCGTCGAGAATCTGCAGGTCATCGACGTCAATATCGATATTACCTCCTCGGCCGCCGATTGACGCTACGGTCTGCGCGGTGATCCCGGTTTGCGGCGGTGAGTCGTTGTCCCGGAATTCTCCGGCGCCTTCAATCCGTATTGTATCCGCTGCGATCATGATATTTCCACCTATTCCGGTCGTATGCGTCGTCGTGCTTACGCGTGCCTGGTTGGCGAGTTCCAGCGAACCCGTAGCGATCACGATGTTTCCCCCTTTGCCGGTAGCGCCGTCGAGCGATTCCGCAATAATCCCTGTGCCGCCAAGGGTACCGCTGGCCGGTCCGGCAACGTGTAGGCTGTCGGATTGAATTTGGATCGTCCCGCCTTGTCCGCTGCCTCGGGTATTGGCGGTTATCAAGCCCCCACTTGTTACCTCAATCGTTGGGATATTGATGGCGATTGTGCCGCCTTCGCCGTTGCCAAGGGTATTGGTACTTATCGCGCCATTGTCTACCAGGGTCAATGATGCGGCGCCGATCCCGCCAATCATGATGTTGCCGCCGGTGCCGCCGTCCGCCGCCTGGCTTCTTGACTCGGCGGCGATACCCGTGAAAGATTGGGAATTCCGCCCATCGATGAAGATGGATTCCGCCGTGATCTCTACCGTTCCCCCTTTGCCGGTTCCCTGGGTGCTGGTCTGTATTGCCCCGTGATCAACGATCTCAATATCCGTCGCTCTGATTGTGATTGATCCACCCCTGCCGGCATTCGCTATGGCGCCCAACCCGATCGACTCCGCCACGATTCCCAGTGACCGCAGTGCACCCTGGCCATCGATAAGAATGCTGTCGGCTGTCACATCTACGTTGCCTCCATTGCCTTGCCCAAATGTCGTGGCGCTGACCAGCGATCCCGGTCCCGCAATGTCTAGTCGATCCGTCATGACCATGACGCCGTCGCCGTCTCCACTATTCGTGCCCATTGACTCCGCGAAGATCCCTGTGACGATATTGCTGGACAATTCGGTGCTTTCAATCGAAATCTGTTCCACGGCAGTGACCATTACCAGACCGCCTTCGCCAAGACTGCGCGTGGTGGCCACAATCTGGGCGCCCTGGCGCAACAACACCGTCCTCGCGCCTACCACGATATCGCCTGCCGCACCAGTTCCCTGGCCTCGCGCCACTGCCAGTATACCGGTCTGTACCGGCGGCATCGCCGTTGCGTCAAACATGCCGAAGGCGTCAATAAACACGGTGTCTGCGGTTACGGTGATCGTGCTGCCGTCCGACGCGGCTGCCGTCGCGGCGCTTATCTGTGCGTTCCCACCGAGCAACTCGAGCGATCCCGTGTCGATCGAAATTTTGGCGACGTCCATGGAAGCGTTCTCATCCACCATTGCAGCCTGCGGCATCATGCCCCCAGGGCCGGGAGGCATCGACATCGCCCCCTGTATATCCGCGACAACACCGGTCCGCAGGCCCGCATCACCGGACACTATCGATATGGATTCTGCCGTTAACGACATATTGCCGACACTCCCCGAACTACGGGATGCTGTATTGATTATGGCGCCGTCGAAGATATCCAACACCTTTGTCTGAATCGTAACGTCGGCGCTTTGCGCGCTGCCAGTCGACTGTGCGGCAATGCCGGTCTGTACACGTGTCGGCAACGCGCTGTCGAGCACCCCGTCCAGCAGGATCCGTCCGGAATTGACGATCGTCACAGTGCCGCTCGGTCCGGAATCGGTTGTGACATTGATTCGGGCGCCGTTTACAATCGTCAAACTACCGGACTCAATCGCCACATCACCGCCGCGACCTCCGTTCATTTCCGCCGTCGTGCCGGCGACAATACCGGTTTGTTTGTTATCCGACGCAGCAACGTCATCCATGAAAATTGTATCCGCAACGATGTCGACGCTGCCGCCGTCGCCCGGACCAATTGTGGTGGCGCTGATGATCCCGCCGTTAAGAAACATGAGCGTTCCTGCCCGAATAGAAACGTCGCCGCCCGAGCCGGCATCATTTGTTTGGGATCGCGTCTCGGCAACGATGCCTGTAGTATTGGTGCCTTGACCGTCGATCACGATTGTTCCCTCCGCATGTAGCGAGAGTCTGCCACCGTTTCCCACGCCCGATGTATTGACGGCAAGCTGCGCATAGCCAAGGATATTCACGGCATCAGCGACGATGGTAATGTCGCCTCCGCTACCGTTTCCGAATGCGTCTGTGCTAATTCGCGTTGAAAGATTTCTGACCGCTAATGATCCAGCTGTGATACTGATTTGGCCGCCTGCTCCGGCGCCTCT
>JAJFLQ010000110.1 GCA_021772615.1 Verrucomicrobiota bacterium
GCATAATCCCCCGGCAAACGTTAACCAGAGTTGGACAGAGCTGTATAGTTGAACGTCCTTTATCAACACGCCGCGTCCCTGCTAAACGGTGCAAGGATGATGGCATTCAACTTTACAGACGGTTGAGCGTACGCTATCGAGGTCGGTGATTATGGAGACTGGATCCAGCACAGCGATCATATTCCGGTTATGATGGAACGGAACGATTTCTAATTTGCGACGTGTGATCAGCTCACGGCAGCTCGACCGAAACATCGCTTGGTTCCGGTGAGAATACCCAGTATCCCATCAGCGGCTCGAGTGTCGTCGTCGTCCGGAATATGCCGCCTTCCCAATGCCACACCGGCTGCGTAATCTCTGCGGGAATATCACCGCCTTCGATTGCAGCCACCAAATTCCAACCGTTATGGAGAACAACGCTGCCGCTGCCGACTTCATCGCCGGGAAAGTCGAAAACCGACCGTTGCGCGCAGAACAGCCAGTAACCGATTGCGGGCGTCAACACGTCGGTATTCTTGTCCAAGGCAATGATGTGCCCGGCGTCAAAGCGCCAGACGTCACCTCGTACAGCGTTATCCAGCTGGGCACCCAGCATCACCCCTTCAGGCGGTGTCCACGATGTTGCGGTCAAGTTCCAACCGGGGTCCAACTGTGGCGTCGGACGATTCGGATTGGTAAATTCGCGTAGCACCTCATCACCGACTTTGACGCCCAGCCACAATTCGGCTTCAGCGAACAGGCCTTCCTGAAATGGCGTCACCGATCCCAGTTGGACGACGTACAACCCGTCAACGACCTGAACGCTCTGGGTTTCCTGCCATACCGGTGTGAGGCCGTCCTGAGTGTTGTAAAACGAAAAAACAATGGATTTCTCGCCGGATATCGGGTTGCCGTCGAGATCACTCAACGTTGCCTGGAAATTGACGGTATTTGGGACGCCGGCAGCAGTAGTATTGACGCAGAGCAGGGCGATGAGGAGGAAATGTATTCGGAACGATACGGCACGTTGAAGGTTCACCGGTAACCCCCGTTTCGCGGGCTGTTCGTGTGAGAGTCGCAGTGATAAATCGAATAGCTCAATGGTGTAGCCGGCAGCCCTGTCGGACGTCGCCCGGAATCCAACAGGATCCCGCTTACTCTAACGTCAATTGCCCGCTAAATCTCGCCGTGATCATGGAAGTATCTGACTTTACCCAATACAGTACCCTCATTCTATTGAGTAGGCGGTGAGCCTGCGGCGCAGCTCAACGCATCCACGTAATCGAGACAATGATTCCCGCCGGTCAGCGGCAGGAATAACCTGCAGTGGCTACCACGAAGAAGACCATGGAACAATCCCAACTCAACTGGATCACCAACTATATCTGGGGTATTGCCGACGACGTCCTGCGCGATATCTATGTTCGCGGCAAGTATCGTGACGTTATCCTGCCGATGACGGTGCTGCGGCGGCTGGACGCCGTGCTCGAGGACACCAAGCAAGCGGTTCTCGAGATGAAGGCGTCCCTCGATAAGGCCGGCGTGGTCGGGCAGGACCCGGCGCTGCGGCAGGCGGCGAAACAGGCCTTCTACAACACCTCGAAATTCACCATGCGCAGTCTGAAGTCCCGCGCCAACCGGCAGCAGCTCAAGGCCGATTTCGAAGCGTACCTGGACGGCTTCTCGCCGAATGTTCAGGATATCCTCGAGAGCTTCGAGTTTCGCAACCAGATCCCGCGGCTCTCCAGGGCCGATGCCCTCGGTACGCTCATTGAGAAACTCACCACCCCGGACATCAATCTGAGCCCCGAACCGGTGAGGCACGCCGACGGCTCGATCAAGCACCCCGGCCTCGACAACCACGGCATGGGCTCGATCTTCGAAGAGCTGGTGCGCAAGTTCAACGAGGAGAACAACGAGGAGGCCGGCGAGCACTGGACCCCGCGCGACGCCGTCAAGCTGATGGCGAAGCTCATCTTTCTGCCGATCGCCGATCAGATCGAGTCCGGCACGTACCTGCTGTACGACGGGGCCTGCGGGACCGGCGGCATGCTCACGGTCGCCGAGGAGACCCTGGAGCAGCTGGCGGCCGCGCAGGGCAGGGAAGTGGCCACCCACCTGTACGGCCAGGAGATCAACGCCGAGACCTACGCCATCTGCAAGGCCGATCTGCTGCTCAAGGGCGAGGGCGACGCCGCGGACAACATCGTCGGCGGCCCCGAGCATTCCACGCTCGCCAACGACGCGTTCCCGTCGCGAGAGTTCGACTTCATGCTCTCCAATCCGCCGTACGGCAAAAGCTGGAAGACTGACCTCGAGCGCATGGGCGGCAAAAAGGACATGCGCGATCCGCGCTTCATGATCGAGCATGCGGGCGATTCGGAATACTCCCTGGTCACCCGCTCGAGTGACGGGCAGATGCTCTTCCTCGCGAACAAGCTGTCGAAGATGAAGCAGGACACCACACTTGGCAGTCGCATCGCCGAGGTCCATAACGGCAGCTCGCTCTTTACCGGCGACGCCGGCCAGGGCGAGAGCAATATCCGCCGCTGGATTATCGAGAACGACTGGCTCGAGGCCATTGTCGCCCTGCCGCTGAACATGTTTTACAATACCGGCATCGCCACCTACATCTGGGTGCTCACCAACCGCAAGCCGCCCCATCGCCGCGGCAAGGTGCAATTGATCGACGCCACGGGGTGGTATCAACCGCTGCGCAAGAACCTGGGCAAGAAGAACTGCGAGCTGGGCGAGGACGACATCGCCCGCATCTGCACGACCTTCCTCGACTTCAAAGAGACCGAGCAGAGCCGGATCTTCGACAACGCCGCGTTCGGCTACTGGAAGGTCACGGTCGAGCGGCCGTTGCGCCTCGACGGCGCCGACCCGACCCGCGCCTACAAGGCCGTCGAGATCAAGAAGTTGAAGGAAAAAAGTGAGCGCAGTGAAAACGGCCCGCCCGTGATCAGAAAGATCCACCGGAAGGGCGTCGAAGCCGATCCGCTGCGCGGGCGTTTCGCCGCGACCATCGCCGGCAAGCCGGTCGTGGTCGAGTACGAGCCGGACAGCGACCTGCGCGACACCGAGCAGATTCCGCTGCAGGAGGAGGGCGGTATCGAGGCCTTCCTCCGGCGCGAGGTCCTGCCGCACGCCGCCGATGCCTGGTACCGGCCGGACAGCGTCAAGGTCGGCTACGAGGTCAGCTTCACCCGTTACTTTTACAAGCCCAAGCCCATGCGGACGCTGGAGGAGATCCGCGCCGATATCCTCGCGCTGGAACAGGAGACGGAGGGGCTGCTGGAAGAAATTATCGGAATGTAAATTAGGAAGGGGAGCGGAGGGGCTGGATTGTCAATCAAGTAACTGGGTGGCTGATCGACTCAAGTTGCCGCGTCATGTCGCGGTTTGTTCCGCAACGAATCGAAATCCAAATCGAAATCGGGATCGGGATCGGGATCGAAATCGAAATCGGGATCGAAATCGTAGACGATCGACTTGGACCCCGCGTGGCTGCAATGCTCAGTCCATCGGGAGGAACGGGAACTACAGCGTCGAGGAAAGCTGCTGCTCGTTATGTGTCTGCTCGTTACGTGACCGACAAAGACGATTTCGATCCCGATTTCGATAGCGATTTGGATAAAAACCTGTTTTCGGCATACCGAGATACGCAATGCGTTTGGGACAACATGAGTCAATTAGCCGGCCTGTATCGTTTAAGAATGCAACGGTGCCATTAATAAGGCGGGATCGACGCGCTATAGTAAAGGCAGCCTTTATTATGGCATTGGCGACGAGCTTATATTAAAGGCAGCCTTTACTATGGCATTGGCAGCGGGCTTAAAGTAACCTATGAATTCTACTGATCTACGCTCTTCACATTCTACCCGGGCGGGTCGATACGTCACCCAGCATACCGGTTACCGCGCCTTTTCCCCGGCGACGCTACCACCCGATCCGCCAATACAGCTCAAGGGGGAGTTGCAGGTATTGCTCTCTCAGGCCGATCGCGCATTGGGACGTCTGGATGGATCGATTCACACGCTGCCCAATCCCGACCTTTTCGTATATCTGTACGTCCGCAAGGAGGCGGTTCTATCGAGCCAGATCGAGGGGACCCAAAGCTCGTTGCAGGACGTACTGGAAGCCGAAGCGAAGATCCTGGCGCCCGATCGTCCCAGGGACGTCGGCGAGGTGGTGAATTACGTCCGGGCAATGAATCATGGTCTGAATCGTCTCAAGGAACTCCCGGTTTCGATTCGGCTGATCCGCGAAATCCACGCGGAACTCCTGAAAGGGGTTCGGGGCGCGCATCTGACGCCTGGAGAACTGCGCTCCAGCCAGAACTGGATCGGTCCGGGTGATTGTACCCTCAGCGAGGCCACCTACGTTCCTCCGCCGCATCATGAAGTGGCGCAGCACCTCGCCGATCTCGAGAAATTTCTCCATGCCGATACGGACTTGCCGCTGCTCATCAAAATCGGCTTGGCCCATGCCCAGTTCGAAACGATTCACCCGTTTCTCGATGGTAACGGGCGTGTCGGCCGGTTGCTTATTACATTCCTGCTCTGCGAGCAGGAGGTGCTCCTCAAGCCGGTGCTTTATCTGTCCTACTTCTTCAAACGCAACCGACAGCAATACTACGACGAACTCCAATCCGTGCGTGATGCCGGTACATGGGAACGGTGGCTTGGTTTTTTCCTCCGCGGCGTCGTCGACGTAAGCGGGCAGGCAACGGAAACCGTACGGCGGATTCTCGTCCTCCGCGAAAAGCATCGCCACGCGATCACGGCCAACTTCGGCCGGGCCGCCGGCAACGGTCAACGCGTTCTCGAACACCTCTACGAACATCCAATCGTCTCGGTCAATGACGTTCAGAACGTAATCGGAACGACCTGGCCGGCGGCCAATGATCTGGTGGCGCGCATGGTCGCGTGCGGTATCCTGAGCGAAATTACCGGGCAGGCGCGCAATCGACGATTCATCTACCAGAGCTATACCGACCTGTTCCACGGCTCCGACTCGGAGGAGAGCCCATGATCGCGAACCTCAAGCCCTATCCGGCGATGAAAGACTCCGGCGTCGAGTGGCTGGGCGACGTGCCGGAGCATTGGGAGATGCGGAGGCTCGGTGACTCTGTTCATGATTGCATCAATGGAGTATGGGGGAGAGATCCGAATGGCGTAGATGACTTGGCTTGCGTGCGCGTCGCGGACTTCGATCGGCGAAGCCGTCGGGTCCGAGATCCGATCCCAACGATTCGAGCCATTGCGCCTAATGAACGACGGCGGCGAATGCTGGAGCCTGGGGACCTGCTACTGGAGAAATCTGGGGGTGGCGAACAGCAGCCGGTCGGTGTCGTAATTCTGTTTGACCGGCAAGTCGCATCTGTATGCTCGAACTTCATTGCGAGGATGCCCGTCCGCAACGGGTTCGAACCTGGATTTCTTACATTTCTCCACTCCGCGCTTTATGCGATTGGACTCAATACCAAATCGATCAAGCAGACTACGGGAATCCAGAATCTTGATTCGGCGGCGTATCTTGGTGAAGTAGTCGCCCTTCCCCCTTTCTCCGAACAGTCCGCGATCGTGCGTTTTCTGGATTATGTGGACCGGCGGGTGCGGCGGTTGGTGCGGGCGAAGCGGAAGCTGATCGCGCTGCTCACGGAGCAGAAGCAGGCCATCATCCACCGCGCCGTCACCCGCGGCCTCGACCCCAACGTCCCCCTGAAGGACTCCGGCGTCGAGTGGCTCGGACAGGTGCCGGAACATTGGGAGGTGGTGCGTTTGCGTCGTCTGGTCACCCGGGTAGACCAGGGTGTCAGCCCTCAAGCTGAGGCGATTCTCGCCGATGACGGTTGGTGGGGGGTACTGAAGTCCGGATGTGTCAACGGCGGTGTATTTCGAGAGCGCGAGCACAAGCGCCTTCCGAGCGACTTCGAGGTTGATGAACGCCTAGCTGTTTCGGTCGGTGACGTTTTGATCTCGCGTGCTTGCGGCTCACCTCGGTTTGTGGGGTCGGTGGGGCGGATTCAAACACTGAATTACAGGCTTATACTGTCCGATAAGACATTTCGGCCAGTCTTCAAGGATCCCAAGCTGATCGATTTTATTGTGCGAGCAATGAACTCTCGATACTTCAGGATTCAGGTGGAACTGGCGCTAAGCGGAGCAGAGGGCCTCGCCAATAATCTTCCTGTATCTGCGCTCAAAGGGCTTTGGGTGGCTGTGCCACCATTAAGCGAGGCTGTGCAGATTGCTGCCGGCTTGGACGTGGAGCTCGGCCATGCTGGCGCCGCCATCACCCGCGCCCACCGCGAAATCAACCTTCTCAACGAATACCGCACCCGTCTGATCGCTGATGCGGTCACCGGCAAGCTCGATGTCCGCGAGGCGGCAACCGCGCTGCCTGAGGTCGATCCGCTCGACTCCGCAGCCGACCCGGACGACGCCCTCGATCCGGTCACCGACACGCCGCTGGACGATCCCGACGCCGCCCTCGAGGAGGCCGAGGCATGAGCACCGACACCTCTGAACGCGGGCTGGAGCGCCGGATTTGCACCACGCTGACCGGGCACGCCTGCGACCCGCCCACGGCGGCCGGCGTCGCCGAGGCGGCCGCGGGCTACGGCGGCGTGGGCTGGAGCGCCGGCCACTCAGCCGATTACGATCGCGAGTACTGCGTCGATCTCGTGCAGCTCGCCGCGTTTTTGAACGCGACCCAGCCGGAGGCCGCCGAGTCGCTGGCGCTCGACGAAGACGGTCCGACGCGACGCAAGTTCCTGACCCGGCTGCAGGGCGAGATCAGCAAGCGCGGCGCCATCGATGTGCTGCGCCACGGCATCCGGCACGGCGCGCACGACCTCGAACTCTTCTACGGCACGCCTTCGGCCGGAAACGCGACCGCGAAGGAGCGTTTCGTGCAGAACCGCTTCACCGTCACCCGGCAGCTGCGCTACAGCCGCGACGAGACCCAGCTGGCGCTCGACCTGGGGCTGTTCATCAACGGGCTGCCGGTCTTTACTTTCGAGTTGAAGAACAGCCTCACCAAACAGACCGTGGACGACGCGGTGTGGCAATACAAAAAGGACCGGAACCCGCGCGAGAAACTCTTCGAACTGGGCCGCTGCATCGCCCACTTTGCCGTCGACGAGAGCGAAGTAAAGTTCTGCACGCACCTGAAAGGCAAGGCCTCCTGGTTCCTGCCCTTCAACCGCGGCTGGAACGACGGCGCCGGCAACCCGCCGAACCCGTACGGCCTCAAGACCGACTACCTCTGGTGCGAGGTGCTCACCCGCGAGAGCCTCACGAACATCCTCGAGAACTACGCCCAGCTGGTGGTGGCGAAGGACGAGAAGACGGGCAGGAAGAAGAGGATCCAGATCTGGCCGCGCTATCATCAGCTCGACGTGGTCCGCCGGCTGCTCGCCGATGCCGGCGCGCGCGGGGCGGGCCGGCGCTATCTCATCCAGCACTCGGCCGGCAGCGGCAAGAGCAACTCCATCGCCTGGCTGGCGCACCAGCTGATCGGGCTGGCGAGGGACGTGTCCGCGCCGGGGCCGCGGCAGGCAGGCGATGCCGTCGTCTTCGACTCGATTATCGTGGTCACCGACCGGCGCATCCTCGACCGCCAGATCCGCGACACCATCAAATCCTACGCGCAGGTGGGGGCGATTGTTGGGCATGCCGAGGACTCGGGCGACCTGCGCCGGTTTATCGAGGCCGGCAAGAAGATCATCATCTCGACGGTGCAGAAGTTTCCGTTCATCCTCGACGCCATCGGCAACGAGCAGCGCGGGCGCCGCTTCGCGATCATCATCGACGAGGCGCACTCGAGCCAGGGCGGGCGCACCAGCGCGGCCATGGCGCAGGCGCTTTCCGCGGCCGGCGAGGCGGATGAAGACGAGACCTGCGAGGACCGGATCAACCGCCTGATGGCGTCGCGCAAGCTGCTGCCCAACGCCAGCTACTTCGCCTTCACCGCGACGCCCAAGAACAAGACCCTGGAGATCTTCGGCGACCCGGATCCGCAGGCGGACGGCCGCGTCAGGCGTCGCGCTTTCCACAGTTACACCATGAAGCAGGCGATTCAGGAGGGCTTCATCCTCGACGTGCTCGAGAACTACACGCCGGTGGAGAGTTATTACAAACTCGCCAAGATCGTCGAGGACGATCCGGAGTTCGATGTTCGGAAGGCGCAGAAAAAGCTGCGGCGCTTCGTCGAGGGGCATGACCACGCGATCCGCCTGAAGGCCGAGATCATGGTGGACCATTTCCACAATCAGGTGCTGGCGCAGAACAAGATCGGCGGCCAGGCGCGGGCGATGGTTGTGACCAACGGCATCGAGCGGGCGATCCAGTATTTCCACGCGTTCCGCGGCTACCTCACACAGCGCAAAAGCCCGTACCAGGCCATCGTCGCCTTCTCGGGCGAACACGACTGGGGTGGCGCGAAGGTGGCCGAGGCATCGTTGAACGGCTTTCCGTCCGGCGCGATCGCCGAAAAGATCCAGGAGGAGCCTTTCCGTTTTCTGATCTGCGCGGACAAGTTCCAGACCGGCTACGACGAGCCCCTGCTGCACACGATGTACGTCGACAAGACGCTGTCCGGGATCAAGGCAGTGCAGACCCTGTCGCGCCTCAACCGGGCGCATCCGAAAAAGCACGACGTCTTTGTGCTCGACTTCCTCAACGACAGCGACACCATTCGCGACGCCTTTGCCGACTTCTACCGCGCGACGATCCTGGCCGACGAGACCGACCCAAACCGGCTGCACGATCTGCAGGCGGACCTGGATGACGCACAAGTCTACTCCGCGGCGCAGATCGACGACTTTGTACGGCTCTACCTGGCCGGGGCCGATCGCGATCAGCTCGATCCGATCCTCGACGCCTGCGTCGTCGTCTATCTGGGCGACCTCGACGAAAACGGTCAGGTCGATTTCAAGGGCAAGGCCAAGGGCTTTGTGCGCACCTACGGTTTTCTGTCCTCGGTGCTGCCGTACAGCAACGCGGCGTGGGAGAAGCGTTCGATCTTCCTGAACTTTCTGGTGCACAAGCTGCCGTCGCCGCAGGAGGAGGACCTCTCGAAGGGTATCCTCGACGCCATTGACATGGACAGTTATCGGGTGGAGAAGCGGGCAATGCAGAAGCTCATCCTGCCGGACGAGGACGGCGAGATTGCGCCCACGCCGGCCGGCTGCGGCGGACATCTCGCGGAGCCGGAGCTGGACCGGCTCTCGAACATCCTCAAGGTCTTCAACGACCACTTCGGAGGCATTCCCTGGGACGACGCCGACCGCGTGCGGCAGCTGATCACCGAGACCATTCCCGACCGGGTCGCGAACGACACCGCCTACCGGAACGCCCGGAAGAATTCCGACCGCCAGAACGCCCGGATCGAGCATGACAAGGCGCTCGACCGTGTGATTATGTCCGTCATGCGGGATGACACGGAATTGTTCAAGCAGTTCATGGACAACCAGACCTTCAAGCGCTGGATGACCGACACAGTATTCGACCTGACCTACTCGGCCTAGTAGGGGTCGCCTCGGCATTGGGTGGGCAAATTCTCCGCACTGGCAAGGTAACCAAATACCGGCATGCGGGACGAACGGGTGAGGCCTACGAAATATCGCCCTTCGTAACGAGGCTACGGCGAGTCAGGCGCGAATGGTTCGAAAAACTGCACGTTGACGGAGTTGCCCACGAAACACACGAAACACACGAAAATTTTCACAGCCGTCCCGTAACTGCCGAAATTATGGGATGGCCTCTCGGTGTCCAAATCGGTATCGAAATCGGTATCGAAATCGTCCTGTATTTTTTTTGATCTAGTTGTGTTTCAGCCGAAGATGCAAGGAACCGATTCCGATTTCGATAGCGATTTCGATTTGGAAAGCGCTTTGCAACCGTTAGGCTTTCTCACTATCATCGTGTCAAAAATGCAAACTGGGTGTTTTCGAAAAATCCCAGATCTGAGGCCAATGGTTTGCAACATTGTGCGATTTCCTAGTCCAATGGGAATTTTTCCCTTCTCCATTCCCTTTCGTGCTTTTGGTGTGTTTCGTGGGCAAACTAGACCGGGCGCGGCATCGTCATTGCCGGGACGGGTGAGCAGCTAAGGCAGCGGTTTCGTATGGCGAGTGTTTCTGGGGATGATGGCGGAGAGGGGGGGATTCGAACCCCCGGTAGAGCCTTAACCCTACGACGGTTTAGCAAACCGTTGCTTTAAACCACTCAGCCACCTCTCCGCAGAGGTACTACGGCACATCGTCTGGTCGGGACGACACGCTTGGCTGGATCACAGAAAATGATTTTCGATTGGACAGATAATGGAATACGTGTTCAGTCACAGTTCAAACCGGAATTCGGAAATGATCGTGCATTCAACGAGTATCTCGGCGAGGGCTTGAAGGTGGCGTGGTGATACAGGGAAGCAAATGCTGTCGTTGGTCGCGTTGTTTTCCAGCCGCAGCAGCCGTTCATCCATGGTTTATTTGCGCATCAGCCAGGCCGCGAGGGTTAATACCACGCTGATGACGATGCAGGTCGTGATGGGAAAGAAGACCTTCATGTCCCGACGTTCGATGGCGATATCGCCGGGAAGCCGGCCGATCGGCAGTTTTGCCAGCCACGGCCAGAAGAGGCCGATGATGATGCATAAGATACCGATGATGATGAAGGCGCGTTGCATGGAAGAGTCGGTTAAGAGTAAGAGTAAGAAGTAAGTGTTCAGTGGTAAGACGTCAGTCAAAACGTTCGGTAGCAGTGAATCGCGATTCTGTGTTATTTGTTATTGGGCTGTATGCAGTTTGGGTGTTGAGGTTTTGGTTGAGATTTAAAACTTGCGACCGCTCCCGGCGGCTTTACGGTCTGCTGCTGTTGTAGTAGTCGAGGATCTGCTGGGCCTTGAGGGCACGGCGAAAAACGGCGACTTCGCCGATGACGCCGTCGAACCAGCGCGGGCCGATCGGGTTGGCGCCGATGTAGACATCGACGTCGGGATCGCTGTCAAGTTCGCCGTTGACGCCGGCGTTGCTCGCGACTTCGATCCCATTTTTGTAAAGCTTCATGGAATCGCCGTCCCAGGTCGCCGCAGCGAATACCCATTCATCGATGGGTACGCTGCCTTCCGCGCCCGCGAACAAATCGACGGTAGGACTGCCTCTAGGCCTGATGCGAAAAAACAGCGGGTTCGGAGCGCCCGCACTGATCGCAAGGGCAAAAATGTGGTCGTCCGCCGCGGTGCCCGTGGCCTTCGAAATAATCCTGGGATCGTTGGGAAAGCCGTCGGCCTTGAACCAGGCGGTGATCGTGATTTCCGTCGCAGGATGTTCGGCTGTGCCCACATCCCATCTGCCGACGCTCACGAAATCGTCGACGCCGTCGAATTCCAGACCGTCCTTCGCCGACCACCTGCCATCAGCGAGGACTGGTCCAACAACGATGCCGTCGTACAGCTGCTGAATATAGCCCGCGTCGTACTCCGGACCGGGCGCGTCGTTTGGCAGCAGATCGGTGGTGACGTCAAGGAAGGAGTAAAGCGCAATCACATCGGTATCGACCTTGAGATTGCGAATGTGTCCCTGCCAGCGCGCATATTTTGCCTTGTCCTTGGCCTTGCTGATCGCCGGGAGCAGCATAGCTGCCAGGATCGCGATGATCGCGATGACCACGAGGAGTTCAATTAGTGTGAAGCGCCGGCGTTCCAGCATAGCTCAAGTGTCCCCTCAGTCTATTTCGCGTGGCTCCGCGTGGTTGATTGGTGTACTCCTCTTAGTATACCCTTTCCACAGCGGCATTTAAATCATTTGCCATTTTCCTTTCTTTGCGGCTTTGCGTCTCTGCGCGAGTTCAATGTCGTTACGGATTGCTGTAGCCACGGCTCTGTGAGCCGTGCTGCGTAACACGAAGCAACGTCGGAAGGGCACGTCTCACAGAGACGTGGCTACACGTCGCGGCACTCGGTTCGTAACGGCTGTAGCCACGGCTCTGTGAGCCGTGCTGCGTAACACGAAGCAACGTCGGGACAACACGTCTCACAGAGACATGGCTACACGCTGCCGCTTCCACCAATGTTTGGCGTACAGACTCTTGACGTGTAACTGCAAGCGACATTGGTTTTGGGGTGCAACGATATTTCTCAACGGCCAAATTGATCTCGCACAAAACCGCTAAGACGCAAAAGTGTATCCAAAGCTCGATAGCGTAGGCTCAAACGTCTATAGAGTTGAATGCCATCACTCTTGTACCGTTTAGCACGGGTGTGCGCGGCGTGGACTACGCTACAATACCGACCGGTGCGAAGGCGGCGGGGCTGTCCGGATCGGCCGGGTCGTTGGAGTCGCCGGTGAAGATTACGCTCAGGTCGGGATTGCCCAGGAAGTTGGTAAGAATCTCGCCGAAGACATTGCGATAGTCTACGGTGAAATTGAGATACCGTCCCTGGTAAAGTTGATCCGGCTGAAGCCCGGGCCAGTCACCAAACACGCCGCCGTTTACGTTGCCGCCGCCAACGACAAACCAGCTGGAGGCGTTGCCGTGATCGGTGCCCGCGCTGCCGTTCTCCCGGGCGGTACGCCCGAATTCGGACATGGTCAATACCAGGACGTCGGACATGCGGTCGCCGAGGTCCTGATAGAATGCACCGATGCCGCGCGAAAAGTCGCGCAACCGATTGGCCTGGCTGCCATTCGCGGCGCCCTGATTTCCGTGAGTATCGTAGCCCCCGTGACTGATGGTAACGACTTCGAGACCTGCATTGGCTTTGATCAGCTGTGCGGTCTGCATGAGCTGCGAGCCGTAGCTGTTCGTCGGGTATGTTGCACCGTTCGCGGGGATGTATACCTCGGAGTTGATCGTGTTGATGACGTCGAGGTTGTTGAGCGCGACCTGGCCGGCGGCATGGGTGACGCGACGATTCTTTGTGTCCGGTAACGGCGTTTGGTCGTAGACGCCGATGAGTCTGGATATCAACGAGTTCCCGACGTTTTGGTCGAGGCCGAGGTTGAAGTTGTTTAAGTTATTGAATGTGGATACATCGATTTCGCCGCGCAGCGACTGCGACACCGAGTTGCCGAAACTTATCGCCCGCAGTTGGCCGGCCTGGTTCAGGGTAGCCATATGCCGATTGAGCCAGCCGTCGAGGTCGTCCTTGTTATTTCGGTCGGCGAACGACGCGGCGCTCTCGATGAAGTGCTGACCATCGAAATGCGAGCGACTGGCGTTGGGGTAATGGGCTGACGGGAGTACGGCAAGATCGCCGCTGTTGAATATGGGAGCGAAGGCGTCGAGGGCAGGGTGCAGCCCGAAGAAGCCGTCGAGATTGATGGCGGAGTCCGCGCTGCCGTCGGGGGCGGGGATGCCGATCGTGGGACGTAGATTGTAGTATTCGTCCTCGCCAAAGGGTACGACAGTATTGAGACCGTCACAGCCGCCACGCTGGAATATCACCAGCAACGTTTTGCACGCCGTTTCGGGCGAGAAAGCGTACAGCGGGCGCATCGGGTTTGCCAGAACGTACGAACATGCGCCGATGGCGCCCATCATTGACTTGCAGAAATCTCTTCTTTCCATTTTGTGGATCCCCTCGTTGATAGGTTATGTGAAACCAGGTTGGCGTTGGTATTGCTCTGGAGCCGATACAGACCGCGGTGGTGCGGGACGGCTGGTCCCGCACCATCGCGATACGACGGTTTACTGGTACTGATAACCAGGATAGCTGAGTACCAGGCCGACAAGTTGCCGCAGCTTCTGATCTGCATCCGGCGCATTCAGCGAAAACTCCTCGCCGGTGTTCAGGACATCAAGCGCAGTGTCGCTGTCCAGCTCCGTGAAGTCATCGCCAAACGCGAGGTTCAAGAGGTAACCGACGATGCCTTCCGCGGTTTCAAACCCGTTGTTCTGAAAGAACGCCACCGGCTCGATATAGGTGTCGTCATTGCTGTCGTTGTTGATCGCCGTCTGGTTGACCAGCTTGATGCGCTCCAGGATTAGATTTGAGTTGATCCAGTCCTCGCCGACTTCGGAGAAACCCGTCGGCACAGGGTACTCGAAGAGATTCATGCCGAGGGTGCTGACGGCAATGTGAAGGTTGTCGCCGTCGCCGCCGACGTTGAGGTTGCGCGCAAACGCTGCCACGTGTTCGACCGGTGATTTGATCTTGGAACGGTAGCTTTGTGAAAATTCGGGCGATGTCAGGATCTCCCGGACGACGAGTGCCAATTGATCGTCCGCGTTGAGATTCAACTGAAATGTGTCCGCGACACGTGACACCAGGCTCTCGGGCGGCACGTCGTCGACAAAGACCTGAACCAGTTTTTTACATACGAATTCAGCGGTGGATCGGTGCGCGACGACGATGTCCAGCAGTTGCTCGCCCTGCTCGACGCCGCCCGCCGGAATCAACTCGCCGAGAAATGTTTGCGCATCCGGGTTGTGATCGGTCATATCAAAGAAGAACATATCGTTTTGGACGGTCCACCCGGTGAAAATCTCGGCGGCGGCTTCGATGTCAGCCGAGGTGTAGCCGCCGTCGACGCCCATCGTGTGCAATTCGAGCAGTTCCCGCGCATAATTCTCGTTTGCATCGGCGGCGGAACTCTGAACGGTATCGAGGAAGTAGAGCATTGCCGGGCTCTTGGCACTCGTTTCGAGCAGGGTGCGGAAATTCCCGAGCGCTTCGCCGCGGAACTGCTGATGCTCGGCCAACTCATAAATCACTTTGTTGCCGGGTTTGTTCACGGTGGTGTTGAAATGGTTTTCCCAAAACCACGCCATCACCTCGCGCAACTGACGTTTGCTGTATATCATGTGGAGCATGGCGTAGATCTTGAGTTCCTCCCTGGTTTCGGGCAGAAAGTCGCCAAGCAACGCCTCGAACTCGGAGTCGTCGATGGTTTCGTGGTTGATCTGGTCGTCAAGAAACGCCAATGCCCCGGAAAACTCGACATCATCGAGGAGCTGCGGCGTGGCGCCGAAGGTGATGCGATTGATCATATGTCTGCCGGTGTTGTCGACGGCCACCACATTGAGCACGATCGATGTTGCGCCGGCGTTGCCGACTTCATCGGTGGCGGTCAGGTCGATGACAATTCCTGCTCCTTCGGTGATAAGGCCGTTGGACACCACGACTGTCCACGCGCCGGTGTCGCCCGCGAACGCCAGCGGCTGATTGTCGATCGTGATTCCCAGCGCTGAGTCGCGCAATGTAACGGTCATGGCGTCAACCGTTGTTTCGTCGTTGACCGTACCCGAAAGGAGAAAACCGGTCACGGGTACGTCGGCGTTCGGTGCATGTGAGTTGATGCGAATCTCAGGGCCGGTTGTATCGAGGATGCCGATCACCACGATGCTGTCAACTGCTTCATTCTGCGCCCGGTCCCGCGCCGTTGCCGTGAGCAGGATGCCCGGATTCTCCGAGATCATTGCAGCTGTGATCGTGGCGGTCCACGAATCGCCGGCGCTTTCGTACTCAGCTTCTAGTGTTGTGCGCCCTTTGGCGGGGTCATCGACGGTTAGCGTTACGCTTTCAATTTCATTGTTGTCGGTGGCAAATCCACTGATCTCGAACCCTTCGATAGACACGCCATGACCATCGACCGGCAGGACGATTTCGACGGCGGGAGGTACGAGGTCGAGCGGATACTCGCCTTCACGAGTAATGCGAAACTCAAAGGGACCGGTTGCCGTCAGGAGCGGGCTGTAGTAGCTCTTGCCGTTACCAAACGGGTTGTGTACTTTCAGCACATAGATCTTGTCTGTGCCCACGTCTGGAAGCGTAAAATGAATCAGCCCGTCCGGATTGGTTTTTCCGCGAGTTACATAGGAAATGGTGCCGTTGGGCAGCTTCTCGTATGCCTTGACGTCGATGTTTGTCAGCGGAACGTTGTTGTCACCATCCACCAATGTCACTTGTGCGTTGCCGAGGATGACGACGCTGCATGTGCCAGACGAGCAGTCAACACTGTCGATCACTGTCGTTTCCGAATGGCGCACTTCGACATCGTACGTTTGGCGAAATACCGTCAGATCCGCCTCGTGCGTTTTCCAGTTTGCGTGTGTGACCTTCTCCCCTGTCGCTGTGCCGACGACCTCGTCGTCGGTCTTCACCGTAGTATGCACACTCGAAAGACCGGGAAACGCCACACTGAGAACAGCTGTGATGTCCTCGACTGTGCACGTGCCCGATGAGCAGTCAACGTTGTCAACAATCAGGGACGCGCCTTCTTTACGGAGCTGCAGGTCGTACGATTGTGGAAAGACCTTCATCACAGCCTGGTCGTTCTTCCAATTCGCATGCGTCACTTTGTCTTCCTCCGAAATGTCTCCGTCGACCCCGTCGGGAACGAACGCGGCAGTGTGGACGCTCGACAGGCCCGGGAAATTGACTGTAAGTGTTGCGGCGATACCGTCGACGACGCAATCGCCGTCTGTGCAATCGACATCGTCCACAATATGCGTGGCATCGCCCTTGCGAATCTTGAGATCAAAGACCTGGGGAAACACCGTGATCGTTGTCTGATCGGTCTTCCAGTTTGAATCGGTCACCTTATCGCCGTCCGCCGTGCCGTCGTTGTCGTCGGTCGCGTGCACCGCAGTGTGTACGCCGTTCATACCCGGGAAATTCACGGTCATGTTTGCGGTAATATTATCAACGACACAGGTGCCTGATGTACAGTCAACCTCGTCCACGATGTGTTCCGCTCCGCCTTTGCGGATGCGCAGATCATAAGGTTGACGAAAAACAGTGACAACTGCTTGGTTTGTCTTCCAGTTTGCATGCGTCATCTCGTCATCGGAGATTGTCCCGTCGGCGCCGTCTGGTACCATCACCGCGGTGTGCACACCAGACATACCCTCAAAATTAACGGTGAGCGTCGCTGTGATATCATCGACAACGCACGTCCCCGATGTGCAATCGACATCGTCCAGTATCAGTGAGGCGTCGCCCTTGCGGATCTTGATATCGTAGGACTGTGCGAAGGCTGTCAGTGCAACCTCGTCCGTCTTCCAGTTGCCGTGCGTAACCTCGTTGCCGCCGGCGCTACCCGTCTCGCCATCGGGAATCAGCAGAGCCGTATGAACGCCGGAAAGACCGGGAAACTGAACGTTCACGCTGGCAGTGATGCCCTCGACGACGCAGTCGCCGGTGACGCAGTTGACGTCATCCACGATATGTGTGGCGCCGCCTTTCCTGATTTTCAGGTCATAGCTTTGGCGAAATACTACGATCTCCGTCTCCTCATTTCGCCAATTTGCACTGGTGATCTCGCTATCCGAAACTGTGCCGGCGACGTTGTCCGGCGCCATGACAGCAGTGTGAACGCCGGACATACCCGGAAATTTCACGACCATCCTTGCCGTGATATCGTCGACGACGCAGACGCCGTTTGTGCAGTCTATGTTGTCTACCACAAACGTCGCCGAACCTTTACGAATCTTCAGGTCGTAGACGCCGGGAGGAACGGTGATTTCGGCCCGATCATTCTTCCAGTTTGCGTGTGTGACTTCGGCGCCTGTGGCCGTGCCGTCGACTGCGTCCGGCGTGAGCACCGCCGTGTGTACACCCGTCAGCCCGGGAAAATTCACCGTCAGTGTGGTGGCCAACCCGTCGACCACACACGTGCCGGACGTACAGTCGACATCATCAATGATTATCTCATTGCCGCCGACTCGAATTCTGAGGTCGTATGATTCGCGGAGGACGGTGATTTCTGCCTGATTATTCTTCCAGTTTGCGTGTGTGACTTCAAGATTCGACGCGGTTCCGGGCACGCCATCCGGGGTAACCACGGCTGTGTGAACACCTGACAGACCGGGAAATAACACCGTGAGCGATGCCGTGATGTTATCGACCACGCATTCACCTCCGGAGCAACGGACGTCGTCTACGATGAACGTTGACGCGCCCTTGCGAATCTGCAGATCGTAGACGCCGCTTGGTATCGTGATAACTGCCTCGTTGGTTTTCCAGTTTGCGTGTGTTACCTCATCGCCGGAGGCCGATCCAGGAATGCCGTCTGCAGCGCGTACACTGGTGTGCACGCCGGAAAGACCCGGGAAGCGTACGGTGAGTGTGGCCAACGCGCCACCGACCTCGCAGTCGCCGGAGGTACAATCAACGTCGTCGATATACTGAGTCGATGAACCTTTGCGGATACGGAGATCGTAGAATTGGCGCAAAACAGGGATCGTGGTGCTGTCCGTTTTCCAGTTGGAGTGTGTTACTTTGCCGCCTGATGCTGCCCCTGCGACACCGTCTGGAACGCGAACATCGGTATGAACGCTGGTGAGGCCGGGGAAATTCACGGTCATTTGCGCGGTGAGATCGTCGGCGACGCAGGCGCCGCCGGTGCAGTCGAGGTCGTCTACGACATATGTCGCCGCGCCTTTGCGGATGCGGAGATCGTAGTGCTGGCGCAGTACCGTGATTTCAGCCTCTCCGCTTCTCCAGTTCGCGTGCGTCATCTTGTTGCCCGAGGCCGTGCCTGCGACATCATCGACGACGCGGACGTCGGTATGCACGCCCGAAAGACCCGGAAATCGAACCAACAGACGCGCCGTCAGATCGTCGACCGAGGAGCCATGCTCCGAACACACCACATCGTCAACGACCATGGTCGCGCCGCCTTTGCGAATCTCCAGATCATATACGCCCGTGGGCACGGTGATTACGGCCTGATTCGACTTCCAGTTTGCGTGCGTTACCTTCTGGCCCGTTGCGGTGCCGGTCACGCCGTCGGAAAGACAGACCTTGGTGTGCACAGATGAGAGCCCCGGAAAATTCACTGTCAACGTTGACGATAGTCCGTCCACCGCGCATTCGCCCGATGTGCAGTCTATGTTGTCGCGTACCTGTACCGATGCACCCTTGACGACTCGAACGTCGAAGCGCTGTCGAAGTACCGTCATTTCCGCCCGATCCCGGCGCCATGTGGCGCGTGTCACCTGGCTTCCGCTTGCTTCTCCGGCTGTGTCATCGGCGACGTGCACGTAGGAATGAACACCGGAGAGCCCCGGGAAATCCAGTGCCAGAGTGGCCGTAAACTCGTCCAAGGTGACATCACCATCGCCGCAATCGACATTGTCGATCACGTGCTCTGCTGCTCCTTGAATCACCCGAACGTCGTATGTTCCCGGTGCGACCTCGAACGATGTCGATCCTGATTGGTAAGTGCGGACCATCACGCGCCTCCCGCTTGCACTTTCGGGCAGGCCATCCGGCTCCCGGACGTCAACATGAACGCCCGACAAGCCTGGAAACAGGAGCGTTAACGTGTGCGATTCTTCCGATTCCACTACGGCTGCCGCCGTGGCCGCCATCAACAGCATCGACAGTGCTATTGATGGTAGCGCCGTCGGCAGTCGTCGGCTGAAGGCAAGGCTGCGGCCAGTTCGTGAGTGGGCAATGTCGCCGGCGAAGGTAGAGCTACTGTGATGATGTGGTTTTTTCATGCTGTCCCCGTGTAATGATCTTGCGTTAGAAGATACGTAACCCGACCGATTGAACCTGCCGCATACGAGCCGTCGCATCACAGATGCTGAATGGCTATGCCGACACGGAACAACAAATACCCTGTGGCAACGTGTGACGACAGCGGCAGTCGTAGTGACGATAGAATTCGGACATTGCTGTATGAATCCCAATCGATACGCCCGCTTTATATTTAGACCGACGACTCGGCCCATCTCCCCAGATGGTGCGTGGTCGACAGCAAATTGTCGGCCTGAATTGTTGTGCTGAATCACAATCGCCTTTTTAGCAGATTGTTATAGCATTTATTCAGCCGGGCTAATTGGGCTTCCAAACGCCGGATTTTCGAAATCGGGAGACAATATCAACAATGCGATATCAGTTTTGATAAAAGAAAACGGCGTCATCAATGCACGGTCGGGAGGATCTATCGAGCGCAATTTCGACTACATCATTCGCAGGAAGATGTCTTTCAACTCGGTCGGATGATAGCGGTCGTCGGGTCGCTTGGCGAGCATCTTGTCGAGGATTTCGGACAATTCATAGCTCAGAGACGTGTTCACCTGATGCACGGGTGAGGGCGTTTCTTTCACGTTATTGTCAAGGATCTCCATCATCGTCGCACCGACAAAGGGAAACACCGCGGTGCCGCAATAGTACAACGTGGCGCCGAGTGAATACACATCGCAGCGAATGTCGATATCCGTTTCGCCTTTGATCTGTTCGGGAGATACAAATTGAGGCGTACCCATAAACTGCTCGTGGCGTTGCGTGAGTGATGAATCATCCTGTTGTTTGGCGAGGCCGAAGTCCGTAAGCTTGATGTCGCTGCTGTCGGATATCAGTATGTTGCTCGGCTTTATGTCACGGTGGATGACGTTATGGGTGGCGAGGTATTCAAGGGTGCATGAGAGGTGAAATCCCAGGGTGACCAATCTATTTTCTGTAAACGGGCCGTCATCACGAACGGCTTGTTCGAGTGAGCGGCCGTCGAAAAACTCCATGATCAAGTAATAGGAATTTTCCCATTTTCCGAAATCAAGAAATCGAATAATATTCGAATGTTGGAGTTTGGATAGCCCGTAGGCCTCGCGCAGAAATAACGCGTTAAACGACGTACTGATGGTACTGTACGCATCCATCTCGAAAATCTTTAACGCAACTGTTGGGCGGTCCGGGGCGAGGCAATCTTCAGCGCGGTAAACCCGGCTCATGCCGCCCATTCCAAGCTCATCAATTACGGCATATTTTCCGGCAAAAAGATCGGATACGTTCACGTCCTCCTGCTTTCCCTTGATCGCGTGCGTGCACTTTGCGAGGGCAACGGTTACACGCAGAAGAATTTCGGACTCATTGGCAGGACTTGCGATGAAATCGCTGCAACCACTACGAACACATTCCAAAACCACATCGTACGAGGTTCGCGCGGAAACGATCAATACTGGAATCAGTCCATAAGTCGGATGTTCACGCAGGTTGTTGCAGATTACCGATCCCGGAATGTCCGCCAATGCGTTGTTGCAGATAATAACATCGGGCGTGACGGCCTCAAGGGCAATAAAGAGATCAGACCCGGTTTGGCAGCATTTTGCACGGAACCCATTCGCTTCGAGGACGTTCTTGCAAAAGTCCAGAAAGTCGATATCCGGGTCTACACAGATGATGGTATGACTCATCGGCGGGCGTTAGTTGAATTTACGATGCATCGCTTTTGTTGGAAAGTGACGGCCCGGGCATACGGTATGGTTTAGATCCACTTCCTTGTGGACCGCGAAATCATAACGTCCGCGTAGCAGATCATTGCCCAGGTAGCCGACGAGACTTGTGAACGCTGCGATTTGTTTTCTTGTCGGACGGGTTTTTTCGAAATTGCCGACCACGCAGATCCCAATGCCATGTTCATTCACATTCGCCTTGCGAACGTGCCCGCCGTTCAGCTGTTTACGCCAGCGCGGACCGATTTCGATTTCACCGTCCCCGGAGTCGATTCCGTTGCCGATCACAAAGTGATAAGCCAAACCGTTCTGCATACCGCGTTCACGATGATTGCGATCGTATACCCGGGCGTTGCCGTAGGCAATGGCACTGTGGTGCCCGACGATGTATGTCCACTTCGAATACCTGACATTGATCGAATTGGTAAAGGATTTGACCGCACCCAGATCTCCCGGAACCGTCGGGATCAGGAGCTTCTGGCCGGGCAATATCAAATCACCCGATAGCTTGTTCACGCGCTTCAGGGTAGTTAGTTTCACGCCGTGGCGTCGTGCTATTGCGCTCAGCGTGTCGCCTTTCTTTACGGTATAGTGATCACCGGCAGAAAATCCCGGAAGGTGCACGCCGGCGGCGGCCAGAGCGATACTCCGAATAAGAAACGATCGTCTGGTCAAGAGCAACATCAATTCGTAACGGTTGATGGAGATTTCATTGTGAACTCGAATCCGTGAAAAATGTGCGGCCTGACGCAACCAGACTGGACGAGCCAGCTACGTGTACTGGAAAATGGGATCAATAATTGAAATTATCAAGTTCAAGCCAAATATTAGCGTTGCCAGTTTATTATGCCCACTTGGCAGCAGATACACAAGCTGCGGCGAAAAGGAGGTGATGCCGCCACCGCAGAACAATTTTTTTAGTCAGACGTTAACCGGGCGCCGACGGATCCTGGCTGTATAACCAGTGACGGCGGTTCGCCACATTATCCCAATACAAAACAGGAGGACCCAATACCATGCGACTATTCGCCATCAGCGCTATCGCCATTTTGTCATTGTCTGTCGCCAACAACGTTTCCGCGCATTGCGAGGTGCCGTGCGGAATTTATGACGACGAGGCCCGTGCGAACTTGATCGCCGAGCACATTGGAACAATCGAAAAATCAATGAAACAGATTGTTGCGTTGTCGGCTGAGGCGGAAACGAATCAAAATCAAATTGTGCGCTGGATCAACAATAAAGAGACACATGCTTCTGAGATTCAGCAGCTTGTGCATCAGTACTTCATGACGCAGCGAATAAAATTGCCGGCAGCAGGCGATGCTGTAGCCGTTGCAAAATACCATATGGAACTCTCGCAACTGCATCAACTTCTGGTCTACGCAATGAAAACAAAACAAACCACGGATCTCGCGTTCATTGATAAACTGCGTGAGAGCTTGACGGCATTTCGCGGTTCATATTTTGGTGCGAAGGCAATGCCCGAGGGGTCGCATAAGCCTGAGGGGTCGCATAAATAAGCGGCCAGCATGTGAGCTTGGATTAGTCGACCGACACCTGCATCGGGCCGAACCCGGGAAGACGCAGTTCGATTCAGCTAATCGGCCGTTCCCGATGCCTTTGAAAGCATGTTCCACAAGGCCTTCAGACGACACACCGTCTGAAGGCTTTTTTGTGTCAGGTTGGCAAAACACCCCGAATTCATCGGGTTTAAGATGTGTCATTATGGCGCGATTGTCCTTTATTGTTCTCCTGTTTTTGGTGATGTAATGTGTTTTATATCAATATATAACGTTTTGTTATGGTAATTATGGCATGATTGCTGTTAAGGGAGTTTCAAGACCGACGTCGGCTGGATTACATCCCAGCGATCAGAAATTGATCGTAGTCAAACACAACAGCACATACCATAACCACGAAAGCACAAAGGAGGATATCCCATGTACTCACTCGAACGACATTTGTTTAATCAGCTCTCGGGCCTGAATTCGTTGATCAACGGCTTACCCGGCGGGACGACATTTGCGGCGCCCGAAGGGCGTTCTCGTCGGGACGAATTTCCCCGTCTTAATATCTGGAAAAACGACAATGCCGTTGTCCTGACAGCAGAGGTGCCTGGCGTTGATCCGGCCGACATCGATCTGAACATCACGTCGGACAAGATCGGGATCAGCGGTGAGCTTCCTTCCCGGAATCGTGCCGAAGGAGAAGCGTATCAGCGGCTTGAGCGGTCATCCGGCAAGTTTCAACGTCAGGTGGACCTTCCTTTTCGAATTGATACGGAGAAGGTGTCTGCGGAGTGCCGGAACGGCGTGTTGAAGGTTCGGCTGCAACGTGCCGAAGCAGACAAGCCGCGAAAGATTGCCGTGAAGGCGGCGTAACCGCATTGTTTCAACATAAGTCACTCGCGGCGGCTGCCGGCGCGAGTGTGCTGACAGTGAACGATTCCACAACGATCGTAAATCATGCACCAAGGTGAACCAACATAAGGAGGACAAGAAGATGAACACAGCAGCACTACATAAGAACGAGTCGACGAAACCGGCTCCCGCGACGGTTAATCAGTACACCTTCACTCCCAGGGTCGACATCAGGGAGACAGAGAATGGGTACAACCTTGAAGTGGAAATGCCGGGCGTCGACAAAGATGGTATTGACGTGAACCTCGAGGACGGTGTGTTGACCATCCTCGGTCGCGTCCAGCCGGACAATCAGGATGGATTCGAGAAAGCATACGCGGAGTATGAGGTCGGAAACTACGAACGTCAGTTTCAGATCTCCGAGATTATCGACGAAGAGCAGATCGAGGCTTCCGTGAAGAACGGTATCCTTACCCTTGAACTCCCGAAGCACGCCGCGGCAAAGCCAAAGCGTATCGAGGTTAAGGTGGGATAATTCGATTGTTCATCAATGTAGATCGGACGGCCATTCTAGCCAGCTGAGCGGCTGAATGCCGGCTTCCGAACACCCTCCGCCAGTTGCGAACAATCACCATGTCTGGGACCGTCCGGGCCCAACTCGCAACCACGCATTCGACGAGGCGATGCCAATACGGTATCGCCTCGTTTTTTATTTATTTTCCGAAATATTGCTGCTGCAGTTCGTCCCGTTCATTTTTGATTGACGCTTGTGAACATGTCCTTGCAACGATCGGCAACGAGTGTTATCGTGAATACACAAGTAACACCGTTGGAAATACTAAAGCGCCGGAGCGATTTCAGGGATACACAATCTGAGAGGGACGGTCGGGAGGACAGCAGACGATCAAGGATCACAACGTACTAGGACGACTCGGATCGACACGGCCACGATACGGCACAATGTATCTTTGCGTGATGCACGTTTGTTGCGACTTGCTATCAAGTAGGCGGTGACACATCACCCTTAAAATTTGAGGAGCAGCCCGATCTTATGAAAGCACCAAAAAGCGACGATGAACAAGGACGGTTGGACGCGTTGAGGCGGTATGAGATTCTGGGTACGTCGGCAGAGAGTTCATTTGACGACTTCACCGCCTTGGCGTCTTTCGTCTGCAATACGCCTATCGCGCTAATATCTTTTGTCGACTCGGAACGTCAGTGGTTTAAGTCGAAGATTGGCATCGATGTGGATGAAACGCCACGAGACGTCTCTTTCTGTGCGCATGCAATTTTGCACGAAGAGGTTTTGGTGGTAAATGATACCCTGACCGATGCGCGTTTCTCCGACAATACTCTTGTTACCGGCCAGCCGCATATCCGATTCTATGCCGGGGCTCCCCTGATCACGCCGACTGGACATGAAGTCGGGACCCTTTGTGTTATCGACAAAGCACCGAATGCATTATCCTCCTCTCAAATTAAGATGATGGAAGCCCTGGGCCGACAGGTTGTCGTTCAGCTCGAGCTGCGTGTGGCGCTGCGGACAATCAAGACGCTACAAGGTCTCATACCCATCTGTTCGTATTGCAAGAGGATTCGAAAAGATCAGGACTACTGGCAAACAATCGAGAAATACATTCAGGAACATTCCGACGTACAGTTTTCACATGGAATTTGTCCGACATGTTATGTCGATTCCGTTAAGCCAGAGCTTGACCGGTTAGAGCAAAAACGTCGATGAATTTTTCGTCCATCGGACGCCACAAGCGTGCGCAACGCTTTTGAATAGCTGAAGAACGAGGGACATTACCCGTATTCAGACCTCGGCGGGGCCGCTGTCGTGTGACCGTAAGACGCCGTCGACACGAAATCCTTCCGCCGGCACGCAAATGTGACTGTCATCCAACCGCTATTTCTTTCTCGGCGGTATCGCCGCTAAAATGAATATATTGGCCGTCGTTGTAAACAGAGTCGTGCATGGTTACGTTTGGCTGGTCCGAACGGACAAACCGTTACGGTCAGGTTGGCAGCCTGTCGGACTTCGGCGCCGCAACGAGAAAATTGAGAAATCGAGGGCATTTTTTTCACGACTTCGGGGCGAATATTGCACATATGTAACTCGATTTCAGGGGGGAATGAACCGATTCTGTCGTTTTCGCAGTCGGCGTGTCCAACGTCCGACAGTCTGCTGGGTTGCAGTAATTGAATATGGCGGTTATGGATCAGATGCGACCAATTTCTTATGAGTGATACATTGCGTCGAGATATCATGCTGGAGGAGCTTGAGCGTGTCCGAGTGCTCGTCGGTGATGTAATTCTGTCTGACACCTTTGCTGAGAATATCGTTCCGTCGTACCTGCGTGATGGCGTAATGGCATACCCTTCGCGGCAGGGGAAGGCATTGCGGCCGGCGCTGTTGTTGTGGTGTTGCGGACTGTACGGCGGGGCGATCGAGGGCGCGGTAAAGGTCGCTGCCGGACTGGAAGTTTATCACAACTGGACACTGGTCCACGATGACATCATCGACGACGACGCCACGCGCCGCGGCGAGCCGTCCGCACATGTCTTGCTCCGCGAGTACTGTCCGCCTGGAAGCCATGCGCATGCCAAGACCGATCAGGATGTTGCCGTGCGGTTTGGCCGGGACATGGCGATTCTCGCTGGAGATATCCAACAGGCCTGGGCCAACAATCTCGTTATCGACAGTCGTAGGGACGGTGTGTCGCCGGACGTGCTGTTGAGCATACTATCGCGTCTGAACAGCTATGTAAATCCGTTGTTGATAAGCGGCGAGGCGCTGGATGTGGCCTACGAACGCGAGGCTGTAGGCGCATTATCGGCACCGGAAATCGAGAACATGCTGAACCTTAAGACGGCGGTGTTGTTTCGGTTCGCGGCGGAGAGCGGCGCCATGATCGGACTGAACGAACGCGATCACACGCATGAGCTGGTGCAGCGTGTGGGGGATTTCGCGGAAAGCGCAGCGCTGTCGTTTCAACTCAAGGACGACTTGCTCGGTATGTTGGGGGCGGAAAGCGAGCTGGGCAAGCCGGTTGGGTCGGATCTGAGGCGCGGCAAACACACACCTCTCTTTGTCACCGCGCTATCGAAACTGTCCGGCGCAGATCATGATTTCTTTCTGTCGTGTTACGGCAACACGGCCATATCCCAGGATGACGTCGTTCGAATTATCGCGCTGCTCCACGACTGCGGTGCTGTGAGGACCGTAACCGAGCGAGTGATGGAATTGCTTGGACAAGCGAAAGACATCCTCGCCATGTGTCCTGCAAATCGCTATCGCGAACATCTTATTGCATGGACCGACTATCTTGCCGCGCGCACGTACTAGCTGTCGGACCACGATGTCAGCGAGTTAAAAATCCGCAGAATGCCGAACAAGGAATTCTGAATCTCGAAGGAAAAACGTCAGAATTCAATATGGCATATTCTGTGTCCGACAGTCGTCGCAGCGTGCGGTCGCAGGGAACTGCGCCCCTCCAATCAAAGGTGGCCGCGAAACAGAAGGTTTGGGCGGATAGGGCCCTCAGTATCGGATTATTGCTCTACTCGATCTCTGGCGGGGTCTGGTACACGATAACGGAGGTCTTGCCATTGTTGCGTGCATTTTGATCGTCCACATCGGTTATTGTTACGGTCGAGGTCACTGTGATTTCAGGTGATTCTTCAAGATGTTCCCGACTGATCGCGAATTGTATACTCTTCGTTTCACCGGGCGCGATATCACTGAAAGGAACATATTCAGGAACGCCGTCGATCACCGTTTTTACCTCGGCAAAGCCAATGGTTTCGGTACCGCGGTTTTCGACCGCCACGATAAGGGCGACACTGTCGTTTTCGTTGAACACAGGCTCGACATAGTGCCCCGCTACGGCGGCGTCGTAAATGCCCCGTTCGTTACGATCTTGAATGCGGCCGATGTTGAGGATGCCGTTGCCGTATTCTTCGTCCCAGTCCGGCGAACCGGCGTCGTTGCTAAATGTCATGACAGTTTCCACCGCTTCCTCCCCGCTCAAGTTCGGATTGTCTGAGAGAACTCCGGCGAGGGCGCCGACGACGAATGGCACCGCCGCAGAGGTGCCGCCAAAGCTGACAATCGGATCTTCCTTCCCTGTCCACGCTGCAACCACGCCCACTGCGGGAGCAGCGATATCAACGTCATCTCCAGTATTCGCGTACGTCGGCCTGCGTTCGAGTGCGTCGATACCAGTCACGGCGACCACGCCGGCATAGCGCGCTGGAAAAGTCACGCCGACCAGCCCGTCGTTGCCTGTTGATGCAACGATGATCACGCCGCTTTCAACGGCATAATCGACGGCGGCTTGCAGATATCTTACATCACCGTAGGTGCCAAGGCTCAAATTGATGATGTCCGCGCCCCGTTCCACAGCAGTGAAGATACCTTCGGCCAACGTAAACACGTCGCCGGTCCCGTCATTTTGGAGCACACGGACGCTGAGAAGATCAACCTTCGGCGCGACGCCGGTCACAGATTCGCTGCTGCCCGCAATAATAGACGCCACGGCAGTGCCGTGACCGTAGTTGTCGCCCGTCGCATTCGCGGATTGATCAACGAGGTCGATCTGTGTGATGTGTGTATCGGGCATGGTGCGATGTGTCGATACACCGGTATCGAGAATGGCAACGGTAATCCCGTGGCCGTCAAAATCTGAATCCGATTGTTTGCCGAGGAATTGCAGGGCGTTGCGACCAAAGCGCGCCGGATCCGCTGTATCCAGCGCTACGTCCGCAGGGTCTGGCGGCCGCGGCGGATCGGGTTGTCGCGTGTAGTAGTTATTGGAGTATTGGAACGGAATCGGCATGTAATCGACGAGTTCCGCCCAATCGTATTCATTTTCGATACGGAGAAGGATGGCCGGGTTG
>JAJFLQ010000012.1 GCA_021772615.1 Verrucomicrobiota bacterium
CAGCAGCGAGTAGCCGACTAACAGACTTTTTTTGTGCTGATCGGCTTCATTGAGCTGCACGTCATGCACACGCAAATCACAACCGACAAACGGCTTTTCCCCCGATATGAATGATACAAAGTATTTATTCTGTACCGCCAACCAGTCGTGCCTCCACGCTGCCGCGTCGTCGATATCGTCATCATCATATTCAGCGATCTTTTCGATGTTGACGGTCTTCGGGCTAGTTTTTCCGGACGGCAGCAGGTCGATGCGTTGATCGATACCGCCGGCTTTCATGAACCCTTTGGCGGTTTCGAGCGGCTTCATCACGCCGCTGTTGATGCGAAGATCGGTGAGCACCTCCGTCGTAGATCCGCGGTTTGAGATCGTCACGGCGTAGTCGATCTCGTAGTGCCGGTCGGGGCGGACCGTCCACGATTGGGTGAGGACCAAACTCGTGCCGAGCAGCGCACGCGAGATACGGAGATGGTCCTCTCCGGATGACTCAATTTTCGGGCCGCTGAAGCGCCAGGAACGGTACGCGTTATTTAATTCGGTGATCGGATGCGCGACATGTCCGACGGTCATCACGGAAAGTGCGTCTTTTTCCTTGAATTCCTTGAGCGTTATGTTGACGATGCCGCCGACATTCGGGTCGATGGTGATTTCACTGCCGGCATCAGCCGATAATACGACCGGATCTGCAACCGGCAAGTCCTGGAATTCCTCCAGCACCGTGGCGACCGCGAGTGTGGGGGCATCCGCTACCGGCGTATTGGGAGTTGTCGCGATCGTGGCGACATTGTCGGTTTCACTGTCGTGCTGTGCCGGTTGGCCTTCGGCGGGCGCCTGGGTGGTCTCCGGCGGCGTGATGCGCGGGGGCGGCGCGGGCTGATTGACGAACCACAAGAACAAAAGCACCAGGCAGGCCGAGACGATAAGTATATCCTGTTTTTGCATTGCGTTCAGCCTGGAGGCACCGGGTCGTACCCACCGGGGTGAAACGGGCGACATTTACATAATCGCATACAAGACATTGACGTGCCCTTTATGGCGCCGAATCGCCGGATCGATTGGATTGCATATTCCGAGCATGTGGGGTAGAAGCGGCAGGAGGGCGGAAAGAATGGGGATATCGCCAGCTGGTATGCTCGAATACAAGATACGGTTGCGGCAGCACTCAGTTTCTTCAGTTTATTCATTGCTGTTTGGTGACGGCATTGGCTTTGCCCAATATAGTTAGCAATTCCCGCCTTACGTCCTGACATTTTGCTTCGCTTATTCTTCTGCGGACGATAACGACGAACCACGTCGACGGCTTGATCCTCGATTGTATCAATCGGAATGCCTCCCGTACCAGTCTCTTGGCACGATTCCGCGCCACAGCGCGAGTGTTGTACCGCCGGCTTGCGATAACGCCCATTTTGATCGAATCATCCGGCGCGGCAGCGATCTGGATGACCATCCGGCTGCCGACTACCTTGCGCGCGTGTTCCCTGACATACTCAAAATCGGATCTTTTTCGCAGGCTTTCCACCTGTCTGAGACGGCCGCTGGTTGCCGACATTGGCTTTGCTTTGGGTTACGTGTGGAATGCGGTTTCGGGGATTGTCCGAAATGATTGCACGGAGACGTGAAACGGCGTGGAAGACAGCCTTGGGAACGGGCCGGCCAGTAAGGACGCGCGGCCTGACCCAGGCAATATCCGTCGTGCCGGCGGCCGACTTGATTCAAGACCGCAACCTGCTACGGAAAACACACTTTGGAACGCTGTTGCAGTGCGACACGGTCTGTGTTCCAATTACCGGTATGTCCATAATCGCGATCTCGTAAACAGCCGGTCCGGTTATAGCCAGTCCGGTTGGATTAGATCGGCGTTAGACGGGCGCGGCCCCGGCGCCGGCGGCGATTAATGATGGCGCGTCCATGCCGATTTGACATCCTGGCGCGAAATCCCAGCCGACGTCGGCGACGACGGTTTGAAGGTTGAAAAGTACGTTTCATATGGGATGAATCCTAATTCGTTGTGAATGGTGAATATCATCAGGTTGGTCTGATAAAAATGTCCGGTATACTATTATCCATCGTGAAAATGTCAACCGGAACCTGCGCCCGCGGTTATTTGAACGTTGCGTCGTTCAGCGGTTCGATGCGAAAGTTGAAGTCCATTTTGGTACCGTTGCAATCCAGTGAAATGAGGCTGTTGAGACGCGTGAGCAGCAACCTGTATGGCAACGTCACCGTTCCCGCCGGGGTCACGACGGAAATATTACTATCGCCCAGAATCTCCTCGGCGTCGCGTACAGCGAGAATCAATACCCTGAGTTTTTCCAGTTTTTGAATAAACGCAGGGTCAAACTGGTAAATCCTATGGCAGTGGCCGCACGTAACTTTGCTGCCGTTTTTCATCAGATCCAGAAGATTGAAATGGATGGTGGTCCCGCAGTCATTCTCTATGCAATTAAAATCGATGAGCGCTTTCATTGGTACTAACGATAGAAGACTGATAGGCGAATTCAATATTTAAACCTGTCGAAAAGTGAGTATGTTTACCTGATTTACGTGAAAGGAGACGCGCAATGATTCCAATGTTGATTGTCGCATTATTTTTCAGTGTTATATCGGCAACGGCCGAAGAGGCGGCGCCTACCGCGGTAGCGGACAAGGGGGTGGCCAGGCAGTTTGAGATTAAGCTCGACATTGCTAATGGACATATTGGCCACGTATATATAGGTTGCCACGAGTCCGCGACCGACGGCTACGACATGCGTATCGATGATATGGCGCCGCCGGCCGGAATGGGTGGAATTGGCTATACTTTTCTGGTGTCGCCCGATCGCGAGCACAACCTTTACCGGGATATTCGCGCTTACGCGGACACTGTTCGCTGGGTGTTCTATGCCAAGCCCGGCCGAAAGCCAGTGGAAGTGTCGTGGGATGCGGTGGCGATCCCGGATGGCTGGGACTTGTTTTGCGGTTCCTGGGACGGCAAGTCGGAAGCCGTTTCTTCACGAATAGATTGTCGCCAAACCACGCGTGTGAGTACTGACACGGTATCTTTTTTCCAATTTTGGATCGTACGTCAAAACGCGGAATAACCTGAACCACGCCGTTTGAAAAAACCGTCACCAATCGTCGAGGCCATAGGTCTGAGGAAGGTATTCCGGGATTTTTGGGGCAGGGAAAAGGCAATCGCCGTCGATGGCATAGATCTGAGCATCGGCACCGGCGAAATATTCGGCCTGCTCGGGCCCAACGGGTCCGGGAAATCGACCACGGTCAAGATGGCTGTCGGCTTATTGCGCGCGGATGCGGGCACTATTCGTGTTTTCGGTGTGCCTCCCGATAATGTGCCGATAAAGCATCGTATCGGATATCTTCCCGAAGAAACGTGTTTCTACGACTACGTTACGGCATTCGAAACGTTGGATTATCTTGGAGCGCTCTTCGAGTTGTCGTCACGAGAGCGCCGACGCCGTGCGTCGGAGCTGCTCGAACTGGTCGGACTCGGCCATGCTGGAAATCGGCGGATCGGCGAGTTTTCGAAAGGTATGCGGCGCCGGGTCGGGCTGGCGCAGGCGTTGATCAACGACCCTGATCTGGTGATACTCGATGAACCCACTGCCGACCTTGACCCTGTCGGTTGCGGCGAGATCAAGACGCTCATCAAGCTCCTGGCGGACCGTGGTAAGACGGTCGTAATCTGCAGCCACCTCCTCGCGGACAT
>JAJFLQ010000111.1 GCA_021772615.1 Verrucomicrobiota bacterium
CGAATCGCGGCGGAATACTGTATCGGTTCGCGGCAACAGCGATGCGGCAGCAACTGTTGGCGACGACGGGAAGAATGACCGGGCATGGATGGGGCACAGGGGGTAGTGGCTTAAGCGCAGCTTTCTCTTGTTCTTGAAATCTGTCTATGGGCTGACCTATTTGCAAAAATGTCACTGTATCATTTACAGCCGATTACATACATTTCATAGTTGAAAATCGATCTTTAGAGGCTGATTTTGATGCGATAAATTAGGTTTAATCGATTTTAGTCGGGAATTGAGGGCGAGTAAGATTCTCACACGGAGACACCGAGGCACGGAGGAATGATGGCTCAAAAACTGGCTGAGCTTTTCTCTGCGATCCGCTGCGGCGCCGCGAGAGAAAACGCTTTTTTTCTGTTCGGTACGGAAGAAGTGATGGATCTCTCGCAGGGCCGCAGCGGATCGCAGAGAAAAAGCATAACGAAGACCTGCCTTTCTCCGCAGTGGCTCGGGGGCAGGTCTTATATTAGCATTAGCGGAATGAACGATCCTCGGGAGCGCTCGGTTTTAGGCGGTAGTCGTTCGGGTCCTGAAAGTCCGACAGACTGCTAGCTACAACGTCGCTGCTCAAATTGCTTCTTTCGGATCAATAACGGTATGAACGCCTCCCAGGATCTGCTCCAGCTTTGCCGTTGACACCGTTCCGATTTTACGGTCAAGGTCCGATTTATCGACTGTGTAGATCTGGGAAACGTTAACGACGCTACGCTTGGGAATGTTGGCCTCATTCTGTGCCAGAATTTGGTTTCCCGGAGCCGCGGCAAGACGTATGTTTGACGTGATTGCGCAGACAACTACCGTGTTAATGCGACTCGCGTTAAAGACATTGTTTTGAATTACAATACACGGTCGTAAATGAGCCAGCTCGGATCCCGAAGGTTCGCCAAAATCGACCCAGAAAATATCGCCCTGTTGGATCACCATTGATCGATCACTTGCGCTGTCTTTGCGATCGCAACGTCGTGAAATTTTCGTTCATCATCCGATCGGGGAATTGCATATACGTCGTTAAGTTGCCGCAAGATTTTCTCATTCTTTTGTCTTTCGATGTATTCGGCGGCAGCCGTTCGAAAAATTTCGCTGCGGGAAACCTTCCGGTCCTTAGCAAGATTCTGAACGTCGTTAAAGATTGACTCCTCAATGGAGATCGCTGTTTTTATTATACTCATGATCATTGCCTTTTATTTACCATGAATATAAAGTTATTTAAAAAGTTTGTCAATACCAGATTTTATACTATATGTGCGACTCGTCGGGGCTGGCGAAATTTTGCGGGGCTTGGGGTCAGTGCGGGGCTTGGGGTCAGTGCGGGGCTCGGGGTCAGAGGCGGGGCTGGGGGTCAGGTCTTTAGCCTGAAGTTTTTGGGCGATTTGGTGGAATCGCGGGAAGGCTTGGTTCTCTCGCAGCGGCGCAGAGGATCGCAGAGGTAAGACAAGAATGAATACGTAAACTGGTTCTTTCAGCGATCCTCCGCGCCTCAGCGAGAGAAAATTTGTGGTTTCGGTGCCGTGGGGCGAAAGATTACTTCTCGCAGCGACGCAGAGAATCGCAGAGGTAAGAAAAGGAGAAATTGATGATGGATATATACGCACGGAGAATTGCCCGTTTGCTGCTGCTGCTGATCGCTTTGTTGGCTCCGCAACTTCCCGCCGTGGACATTGCCGGAACCTGGGACGGAACGTATCAGTCGGCAGTTGTCGGGTCGCAGACCACCGATGTGACGTTTATCCAGGACGGAGATCAGATCGCCGGAAGTTTCATCACATCGACGGGGTTGTCGGGCACTCTCGACGGAACCGTGAACGGAGCTGTCCTCACCTTGACAATCAGCATCGGTCCTTCGTGTTTGGGTGAATATCAGGCCAATGGAACGGCAACCGATGCCACGATTATACTGCCGTATTCCGGGTCCGACGCGTGCACGGGAAATGACGACGGGATTATCACCTTGACCCGGAATTCCGCTGATCTGCGTCCATGGATCGCGTTAACTCAGGGAAAGGAACCCGAAGGGACCATCAGTGGCACTGTCTGGACCGCGATAAATGGAGAGGCTAGTGAACAGGCTATCGTTGCCGCATCGGTCAGCACACCCACTACGGAACGAATATCCCTGGAGCAAAACGCTGAGATTCCGGAGGAATGGAGCATTCAGATCAATGACTTTCCGGTCGCCGACCTGGATACCCGTTTTCCCAACGGGACCTACGTATATGAAGTCGAAACCGAAGGCGGTATCCTGTTCACGGATCGCGTGACAATCGGCGGGGATTATCCTGCTGAGTTCCCGAATATTACCTCGCCGGCACATCAAGCTCTCGTCGATGAATCCGAGAATTTCACGGTGACTTGGGATCCATGGCAGACTCCGGACAGTTCGAACGCCGGTGTCGGTGTCGGTGTGTTCGGAGATGATGTCAGTCACCACGAAACGATCGACTTCGATCGGACTTCCCTGATCATCAATCCGGCCGCGTTGGGCCTCGCGGCTCATGCCAACTATTTGCTGACCGTCGGTTTCCGCAATCGAGCGGCAGTGCCCAATTCCGGTGAGGCGTTCCCGCGATATGACAAGGCCAAAAGCTCGCACATCGATGTTTCTACACGCGGCTTTATCGACTATGCATATGTGTCGTTGGTGAAGACTAAATCTCCCGCCGGAGACATCGGTGCGCTGTTCATTGCCGGACTCGAAGGCCTGGGGATTGCGGCGGCTTCGGTGACGACCCCGGCCAACGAAACGATACCGACGACGTTCGATCCGATGGACAATGAATGGACTGTGATCGTCGAGATCGATGATGTCGCGGCTGCGCTCGCCCGTTTCGCCGACGGGGAATATCGATTCGACACGGAATTCATCGATGGAGATAGCTTGGTGACAACAGAGTCACTTTCGGGAGATTTTCCGGATGTCTTTCCCAGGATTTTGTCACCCCCCAACCTGGCAACCATCGATCCCGGTACCGAATTGCGTGTTGTCTGGGATCCATGGCTGGCCGCAGCCGGCGAGAGTTCTGAGATCTTTGTCTTTATCGAAGAAATTGATGCCATCCCGGTGAACGGGCGATTGGTCCTGGATGATACGGCCCGGGAGGTGTGGAGCACGGATGATGATCTTCCGGCCGACTCAACCCAGGCCACTGTGCCGGCCGACAGTTTACCCGAAAACAGGATTCTGCAACTCGCCGTAGTTTTCGAGAATGCCGGACCTGACGGCGGCGACAAAAGCACCATTCAGTGGCTGTTTCTGCACACTTCAGACTCTGCATCGGGAACCTTACCGGATCTGGCAGGCGTGAGATTTGACGCCGTTCCCGATCGGGTGAGTCTTGGTCGAACCACCATTAACCTCACCATTGCGAATCGAGGGGCGGCTGATGCCGGTCCATTCGACGTCGACATCGTGTGGTCCGACGATGGAACCATCGGTAACGGCGATGACGTGACAATCACGACGATCTCTATCAGCGGCGCGCCGGGTTTCCAGTCGATATCCGAAATGCTGGAGCTGGAACTGGACGTGCCCACCCTTTTCAGCCGGGCCTTGGCGGATGATCCACCGGCGCTGACGCCCGGAACGGTGTCGACAAGTCTCGATTTTATTGGCATGCTCATCGATCCGGACAACGCCGTTTCGGAGTTCGATGAGACGAACAATTCTGAATTGGGGAAGGGAACGGACAAGGACGACATCACATTTTTTCCCTGGGATATGAATCCTCGAGATGGTGCGGTAACGCCAACGGACGCGATATTCGTTATTAATCGTCTGGGACAGTCGGCGCCGTTCCTTGAACCCGAGGCGGATCTCGACGGCAATGGTGCGGTAACCCCAACGGATGCAATCGCGATAATCAATCGTCTCGGTCGCGCAACCAATGAGGCGGTTCAAGAGACGGCCCCTCCTGAATAGTCGACGGTCTCCTGGGAAGAGACGAATTTCACGCGGAGTTGCCTGTCTTCGGCCAAGTGGCTACGTCAGACAGGTGTTCAGGAATTCGGTGACACTCAACAGATCCATCTTATTAAGAATACGTTACAAAGGATTTTTTTGACTTAATTGCGTGAGAATTCACCCAGCCCCGTTTGGAGAGGGCTGGTAATATCGCGGTACATGACCTTATTAGAAAGTTGTTACTCTATTATTCACAATTCGTTACCGGTACGCCATGCAAGAAAATTTGGTTCTCTCGCACCGGCGCAGAGAATCGCAGAGAATAGACACGAAAGAATACCTAACCTAAACTGGTTTTATCAGTGATCCTCCTGGTCTCCGCGAGATACCAGCCTTTGTTCCTGTCGCTACAGGGAAGTAAAAAGCTCGGTTTAATCCATCAGAAGTATTTGATTATTAATGGATCACAATTGAATCGTGTTTCTTGTTAATGTCGTAGCAAACTAAAAACAAGCTGTTAAATCGAACCCCTGCATATCGTATGTCCAGGATTCCCCGCCAGCGACTCGGACACGGAGATTACCATATCTTTGATCGCGCGAACGACCGCAAGTGGATCCTGGGATCCGATCACGATAAGCGCAAATTCCCGGCAAATGTCAATTGGCGATATGACCGGTTACGTGATCGTAAAGTCGGACGACCTCGGCGGTTTAGATAATTTCAATATAACGATTTTATAATAAATACGTTCTGTTGAATGTCTCCGATGATTCCTTTACGGTACGCGTTATGGTAGATGAGAAGACTCAATCCGACTTTTTCAATCCGCGAACGTTGATCGTGGACGTGGTTTCCGGGGCGATTGCGCTGGCGTCGCTGCGTTTACTGCTCGCGCTGAAATTTCCCGGGATCATGTATGTCGGTTTCCGTCGTATCGGTATCCGCGAATCGGTCTCGGCAGGGACACTATCACAGTGGATCGTCGCCGGCGGCCTGCTCTTCGCGGCGTGGTCGGTCGTCCGCAATCGTATCATGACGGCAAGCAACGGGTCAACAATGTTGATGCCGCCCTCGTCGATTCTGCTGCCGAACATTGTCACGGTGGCCTGGTACCTGGGATTCGGTGAATATCCGACAATCCCATCGCTGTTTCTGTTCATCTTTACCGCGGCATTATTCGCGGGTTGGGAATCTTGTCGCTTTCCCGATTTAATATCGGGGATTGAGAAGAAATCTGCGTTGATGACGGTTGTGATGTGGCTGCTCTGTCTATCCTTTGTCATCACGTTTGGGATTCTCAATGTCTTGCAGTTGCATGCCGGGCACATGGGCTACGCGGACAGCGGATTCGTGGCCGAAGCCTTATGGAACACCCTCCACGGACGTTTTCTGTATTCGAATAATTTTGATCATCCGATGCTGCTCGCCGACCATTTTTCTCCGGTCTGGTTGCTGATGTTACCCTTTTACTGGCTATATCCCGACCACGAGACACTTTGCGTTGCCAGCGCGATTCTCCTCGGTTCGACCATACCGATTGTTTACTTTCTGGCGAGATCTCGTACAGGATCCGTCGCTGTAGCTATCGCGTTCGCAGTTGCGATCTATCTGAATCCTGCGATCACGTTGGAAAACAGTTCGTTTACCTACGGATTCCAGGCGGAGCTGTTCGCGCTGCCGTTCCTGCTCGCGGCCTGCTTTTTTCTGCCCGAATCCCGCGAGATGGATCGACGCTCCTACGGATTACTCCTGGTGTTCCTGCTGCTTTCGCTATGGGCAAAGGAAAACGTGTCTTTACCGGTGACGATGGTTGGTGTTTATGTCCTGTGGAAAACCCGTCTGGCCCGACTGGGGGTTCCCATTATCGGTCTCGGTCTGATCTGGGGCTATACGACAACCGAAATCCTGCTGCCTGCGATGAAAGGCGGCGCCGATTTTTATCAGTTCGAACGCTTTTATGGGCATCTTGGGAGGTCGATACCCGAGGTGCTCGTTTATCTGGCCAGGCATCCGTCGGTTTTAGTCGATCGTTTGCTTGACGGGCATACCTGGCAGTTCATTATCTTGCTGCTGTTGCCGTTTTGCCTCATGGCATTGGCCCGCCTGGATATCCTGCTGATCGGCAGCGCCACCATGTTTTTTCTGACGATCGGACGCCTGGAGTCGATGCGATGTATCAAGTTCCACTATAAGCTGACCCTGCTGCCGTTTGTGATTTACGCTGCCGTAATGGGATTCAACAAGATTCAGTCCAGCCTGGAAAATCGATCTGCCGCCAACCCCGCCCGGATCCGACAGGGATTGCTTGTCACGCTGTTGGCCGCCGCAGTCTCTTGCGGCTATCTGTTCGGCGCCGGGCCGATGACGCGGCAATTCCGCCTGAATCATTTCGTCGTCATGCCCCGGGCGCGGTTTGTCCTGAATGCCAAAGAAATCATACCGCAGGATGCCGTGCTTTTCGCGAGTACCAGACTGGCCGGCGGCTTCACCAATCGTCCCAATATGTACCTGATCGGACTCCCCGCTACTGCCGAACCGGAAGTGATACTGGTCGATACCTACTATCCCTGGGGCAGTGTCGAAACCAATCAGGAGTTTTTTCACCGCTACATGAACGACGATTCCTTCGAGCTCGTCGCCCAAAGGAATTATATTTATCTTCTCGCGAAACGTGAGATCGCCGCAGAACTGCGAACGCGCATACAGGGGGACCCGTTGTAAGAGCACGTCAAAATTAGCTTCTTATATAATAACGTCGACGTCGTCGAAATGGACATGTGTTTCAAGAGGAAACAATGCAAGGTCGTCGTCGCGTCGATCTCATCAAGGCCATACCGATCAGGCCGCTGCCGCGGATGGTGTGACCGGCGCCATGGGTCATGACCGATCCATCAGTTACAATTCGGCTGACGTTGTCGTCGGTCATTACAATCTCGCCCGTGCCGTCAAGCGTCATGCCGCCCTCGAAACGCATGTCGGTATTTGCCGTGATACCATTGAGGTTCCACGTGCCGTTGTTGTTGAATGTGTCGTCGAAAACCACGTCGAAACCATTGTTTTGTACCGTTGTTGCGTTCATGGTAACATTGGAAAGGCGCATGTTCGTACCGCTTCCCAATACATTCACAACGCCGGATCCGGTTGTCTGAATCGTACCGCCGGTGACCGTGACATTCTGATTCAAATTCAGTCGGGATGCATCTGCGATCTCGATGGTGTTACCGGTATTGACGAATTCGCCGGCGCCGAAATTAAGACCGCCGGTACCGGTCGCCTGTAAAACACCCTGATTCACAAAACTTGACGCCGCACTCGGATCGATATTCAACGCGAATACACCGTCGGCGATAATCGTACCGTTGTTGACCATACCGCCGGTATTGTTCAGCAACTGCCCGGCCCCGCGAATGGTGTGACCAACGCCGTGCGTGAGCACGGTGGCATTCGTTTCGATCCGGCTCACATTGTCGTCACTCATGATGATCTCGCCGACACCGTCAACGGTCATTCCGTTCTCGAACAGCATATCGGTATTCGTGGTCAAGCCGTTCAGACTCCAGACGCCGTTATTCACAAACGCTCCGTTGAGCACCACGTCGAATCCGTTGTTCTGCCGCGTCGTCGAATTAAACGTGACATCGGTGAGGCGAAGGTTGGTGCCGGAACCCTGGATATCTACAATGCCCGAACCCGATGTCTGCAGGGTGCCTCCGGTCAATATAACACCTTGATTCAAATCGAGGATCGAGTTGTCTTCGACCTCAATCGTATGTCCCGTGTTGATGAAATCCCCCGCTGCAAACGATAAACCACCGGTTCCCACCGCGCGTAACGTGCCCTGATTCGTGAAATTCGCGGCCGCACCGGGATCGATTATTGTTGCTATTGTTCCGTTGGCGATGATTGTGCCGTTGTTGATCATGCCGCCGGTGTTGTTCAACAGTTTTATCGGACCCGTGATGGTATGGTTGGCGCCGTGTACGAGGGTCGAGCCGTCCGTCGTGATGCGATTAACGGTGTCGTCAACGACAACAATCTCGCCTGTGCCGTCCAGGGTCATTCCCCCTTGAAACAGCAAGTCCGTGTCCGTTGTCGTGCCGTTCATGGTCCAGACGCCGTTATTTTTGAAGGTGCCGTTCAGAACGGCGTCGAACCCGTTATCCTGTAATGTCGTGGCGTTCACGGTGATGTCAGTCAACTGCAGATTTGAACCGGATCCGCGTACTCTGATAACGCCTGTGCCGCTTGATTGCAGCGTGCCTCCGATGAGGCTCACATTGGTGCCCAGATCGACGCGTGAACCCGTCAATGCTTCGATCGTCCCCGAAGTATTGGTAAATGATCCGGGCGCCAGCACCAACCCGCCGCTGCCTTCGCCCCGCAGCAATCCGTTGTTTACAAAACCGTTTGCGTCCGGGTCGAGCGTCAGGGAGACGGACCCGGTTGCGCGAATTATGCCATCGTTGATCATGCCGCCGGTGTTTCCGAGTACCGTGCCCGAACCGCGGATCGTGTGGCCGGCGCCGTGCGTGATGACACCGCTGTCGGACAGTATGCGATTCAGCGTATTATCGAGCAATACCAGCTCGCCGTTGCCCGCGATATTGGCGCCGTTGAAGAAGTTGAAATCGGAGTTGCTCGTAACACCGTTCATGTTCACGGTGCCGTTGTTGATCACGTTGCCACCGTCGATTGTGAGGTCGAAAACATTGTTGAAGTTGAGCGTGTCGCCGCTGGTAACATTCAAATTGTCGATCGTGGCCGAGACGTTCAGGTTGACGGACACATTGGTCACTGTGTTGTCGATGGTCACGGAATAGTTGTCGGCACCGTTGTTCGGAAACGCGGGTGACGACCAGTTGGCGGCGTCATTCCAGTTCCCGGTAGCACCGCCGACCCAATCCGAGTTGACTGGCGCCGCCTGTACGGTCGCGGCAACAATAAGAATTGCGAAAGAAAAAAACATGAGGAACGACCTGCGGTAGTAAGTTGGTGATCGTGCACGGCTCCACCTTTCCTGTTCATCGATTCTGGGTTCAGCGAACCCGGCTGTACAACCGGCCGCTGTTTCGGACTCGTCGCGGCGACCCGCCCACAACGGCAATGATGAAAAAATTGCCGCGTGGCGTGACCAATCGATGCCGGAACCTGCAAGGCACGCGCCTGAACATCAATGAGGGGATGAAGGTATATTTGGCCGCCCGTCCACAGCGTGGTGATCTACACTAAAATCATCATTTGTCAACGGCATCCGGCTGTCGCAAGGTCTCAGGTATTTCTTGCGGCGTGACGCCGTTACTACCGTATCAACAACATTTCTCCGAAAATGCGAATAGCCGGGCGATTGTACCGTATTCAGGCCCGGTTCACCCGTGTTCAGCCAAGGGCACATGCGCAGCGCCATAGGTTGCCAGGAGAAATATCAGCAGTACAATGATGCATGTCATGATGGTGGTGTCAAGGATGCCGAGTGTGTGATCCTCTTCGATCAGGGCCGACAAGGTGTAAAATGTCGGAAAAAGAAAAATGAACATCAGAATATTCTGAACGCTGAAAGGGATTGGTAATTCGGGATGCATCGGATGCCCAAAAAGCTGATAACCTGCAATCCCCAGCAACGTGCACGGCAGGATCAGAAAGGTGACCTGGGTAATGCCTCCGAAGGCGTTGGCCAATGCGATCCCGTAATCGCCCCTTCGGTGGGAGGTCCAGAGGATGAAGTACTCGCTCATGCCGGCCGACAATGCCAGGAGTATTGCGGTCACCACAGGGTTGAACCCGAAATCCGCCAGCGATCGCTGCGCAAAATATGCGATCCTTTCGCCGCCGACGAATGATCCTAGGACACCGATCAAAAACGTCGTGCCGACGTGCAGGTACGAACGTGTCCCCACGTTCCGGTATATCGCGGTGCGCCGTTCAGCTATCTCGCCGACAGAAAGGTTCAGCGTATTGCGTATAGTTTGCTCCTCTGACGAGTAGTCTGCAATCAGCTTGTAGACATAGACCGCAAAAATAGTCAGCATGATCACACTGACAAAAATGAGATCGACCGGAGCAAATCCGGTTTTCGGATGGTTGCCGCTGGAGAAGATCAACATCACCAGGCCGACCGTGAGGCCGAGGGCGCCGCCGGCGATTAGAATCTGCGCACCGGCCTCGGTAATCGGCTTCGGCATTAGAAATTTTCCGTACCGATCTTTGGGCAGGAGATAAGAATACAGGCTGAATACCAGGGTGTTGTTGTAGATCGTTATGATCGCAAGCAACAATGCAGCCGAAGGACTGACAACGATCACGAAGCCGATCACGACGACCTCGGGGAGTGTGGACAAGATCTCGGAGACGGTACCGGCGATGTAATGGTCCCATCGCAATCGGGCGGCCAGGCTTTCCGCAGCGTCTACGAGACTCTGGCAAGCCGTCTGGATGACCACGAGCCCAGCCAGCAGCGACAGCGTCGACGTGAATTCGCCAGGTATCGGGAGTTCCATGAATTCCAGCACCAACGCGAAACCACAAAGGGTGTATCCCACGAGCATTCGTCGAGCCCATAGGGGATAGGCGTACTTCAACAGTTCGCGCGGAATGCCAAGAAGATATACGGAGAGTCGCTCTGGGTCGAGTCCCGCGTGACGCAGTTTGTCGTTGACCTCCCGTGGTGACTTGGTAAGGCCGGCCAGTGCCGTTTTTGGATCTTGCGCGGGCAGCGAGTTAGGATCTTTTGACATAGCGTGAGATTTAATTTCCTATGTGGCGATCATGTCGTCACCGAATTGCCGGCTACGCAGTGAACGCTGTCGCTCGATCATGGCAATTCACGTTGCCATTCTTGCCTGGGAATGTCTCGTCGCGCAATTCCCGAAGAACGAAGTCAGCGAAAATCCGCTGTCCCTTGTTATTGAGGTGGCTATCTGCTCTACCGTAATAATGGGCTTCGGTAAGATTGGTGGGCCAAGTCGGGTCGAAACCAGCGAAAACGTCCTGATTCAGTGGAATGCTGTTGAATTTGCTTCGCTGGCTTGGGCGGCAAGGAATCAGAAACGGCCTAAAGCAGCAATTGTGCGCCAGCGCCACAGATCGGATTTCCTCGAGTCGCTGCCGAACGTCACGTATCCGTTCGGTTCGAAAGTCTTGCACGGGCTTGACCTCGTCCCGCGTTCCGAATCTCAAAAGGCACTTTAAATACAACGTGTTTAGCCCGGACCACGTATACGTGCCCGTGACAATCTCGGGCTGGAGCTGCGGCACGTATTTCTCCGCGAAGATGATGGCACTCAACACGGAAAATATGACAAGCAGGAACTGGCGTTTGCGCCTGGGCGGCAATTCTCTACCTACCCGATTCGTCAACGAACTGATGAATCTGGTTGCGTTGGATTTCATAATTGATTTGGAATCAACAGTTTCTATATCTTGTGGCGTTGCGGATTGATAGTGCATGCCGGCTGTCATCCGCTATCGTTCGGGTAGCTCCGACGTGATGAAATCTGCTCGTCAACGCGCTGCTGGGTTCCACAATGGCCGGTACGGCGAGACGTTTGTCGACAAGATGGGGCATGTCGCAGCGGAATTCAACGTAATGGCCTGCGCGATGGGCAGCGTGGGTGTGACCTGACCCGTACGCTAATCCTGGGTTTGCGGCCCGTTTTGGTTGTTCATACGATCAACGAGGGTGACCTCACTACCCAGGGATGCAGTGACGAATCGCGTTCATAGGTCATCCAACGACAGTGCCTTCGCATTGACATCGTGATTTCTGCGCCTAATTTGTCGAGCGACGGGTAGCCGGGAGCAATGCGACCGGCTGATATGGTTCGGCCGATTCGGTAGATTCAGCATATCGTCCGCGGCGTTTCGCCGCGGCTGCAGTGAAGCTTCCTTCACTTCACCGGCCACCGATGCGACTCAGCGCTGCTAAGCGGAATCGCCATGGTACGGTGATCCCGCTCCTGCGCTGAGACGGCGTGGCCCACATCCGCGGAATCACGTACCATGGCGATTCCGCTCATCGCGCCTACAGTGATCGATCCCGGTCCCTGCAGGTCATAGTGATCCGAATTCGGTCGAACCAACCGTCGCTTTCAGCACGGCTTGTTGTTCGTCGCTCTCAGTCCGAGCGTAGGGGATCGTGTTCTCCCATATTTCTTTGCGACACCAAGAGGTCCTGATAACCGAACGTGGGGCGAAACGTTTTTCACTACTGAACCGTCATGTCCGTTGCTGCTGAAATTAGAAATCTGTACCCGCCGCAGGACAATGCGGCGCGACATCAGTTGTTGGAACGGGTTCGCCATACACCGTTGGCGCCGGACGAGTGGCCGCACCTCAAGTGGCTGTACAAACAGGTTGAAGCCAGCGATAGCTACGACGTGCTCGGCGCCGTCATCGCACGTATCGACCAGGCGCCGTTGGGCGGCGGCGACACGTGTATTGGGCAAGTCGGAGCTTTCCAGGTCGCACTTGATGAACCCCAATCGACTGTCGCGGGCGACGATGTCCTTGCCGTATCAACGCGTCGGACACTGTATCTCTTTGACCTTTCCTCGCCGTTGCGACCGACGCTCAGCGGCGCGTGGAGCTTCCCCAACAGCGAGCTTGTTACGATTAAAAAGCATCGCCTCGTGGGCATCGTGCTCAACGCCGACGGCGTGCCGGATCAATTGCAGGTGCTGGATATAAGCGGTGAACCCACCTTGATAGCAGGTGCGGCGTTGCTCTGCAATTCATTTGAATTCGTTGGTGCTGCCGGGCAGTTATTGGTATTTTTACAAGACCGAAAATCGATCGTCTGCGTCGACATCGGCGACACAGGTCTGCCGCGGATCGTCGGTTTCGAGATGCTAAACCCGTCGTGGACTGGAATTTCCTCCGCGGCATTGATCCGGTCGACGCTATATGTCGGGCTCCAGGATTACGTGGTCTTTTTTGATGTAAAGGAAGACGGTTTCACGCGGACCGGTACATTCAAGGCGAAGCACTTGCGATGCGTTGCCGCCTGTGGCGAACGACTTGCGGTCGTAACAAGTCAGTATTCGTGGGGCAACGGCACGATGTCGCTGGCGATGTACGACACCACGAACGCGCAAAAGCCGACGTCTCGGTTTACCACGCCGGTGCCGCGTTTCCGACCCGGCTCGATCTGCCATCGCAGTGTCTGGAGCGGGAGCTGCCTTACAATTGTCAGTAGCGAGAACATCGCGAGCGGAACGCACCGGTACGACGCCCTCGAAATTTGTGATTCGGCTGTGCGTTATCGACAGTTGTCGGCAGCGGCAATGCCGCTGGAAGCGGATACTGGAATGTATCGGTATCAGCCAGTCTCGAGCGGCCTCAGGATTGTGTGTGGCGCCGGGCCTTCGCCAAAGACGTTGGCGTATATGAAACGGCGTGCACGTCGTTGCCTGCGCCACCTGCTCCGCACAAATCCATCCGCATTCCTGGAAACCGCGTTTCATACCTTGCGACACGCAACCGGTCGCGATTACAATCTGTCGGACCAATGGATCACTGCCTGGCTTCTGTATGGGGACGGCGGCAGGCTGAAGCAATCGCGTCACGGTCGCGGTCCCTGCAGGCTGCAGCCCGCAGATGTCCCCATGCGATATGGGGAGGCGAAAGGCACATCGAAATGGAGTGAACAATCGGATCGTGTCGCGCGGTTGTTCCTGACGCCGCAGCTGCCGACCGTTGTGCATCAAGCGATGCTGTTGATTTTATATCGCAGGAGCCGTTATTACCCGAGGAATTTGCTCTGTTCGCCTGGTATTCTGACTTCCACCACCAGGTTTGCGCTACTCCAGGATTTCTTGTGGGGCGACTCGCCGTACCTGATTGCCGAGGCACAGCGATCGCTGAACGCGTTGCCGCCGGAATCGTTGGACCGGATACCGCCGTCGTTACTTGCTGGCTGGTTTTTTTACAGTGCCGGCCGTTTTCGGTCGGGCGTACAAGAGCGGCTGCTGCGCGAGGCGTCGTCGCGAATCGATGCAACCGGTGTCGCGGTACTTCGCCTCATCCAGGCGCATTGTGCGGCCGGCGCCATTACCAATAGCCGGCGTCTGGAAGTTGCGGCGCGGTTCGTTGTCTCCCACTGTTCGGCGGCTGTTTTTCAACATATGTCTGCATCCACGATTCCCCTTCTTGTGCAGTCTCCATTGCCGTCGCTTCAGGCATTGGCATACGCGGCCATTCGTCGGCTCGCCGCCGTCGATGTTCCCGGGTTTCTTACTGCTGCCGCAGAGCTTTCGGAGGTGTCGTGGCGATCCGCCGTCGCTGCGCTGCAGGCTCACGTCGCCACGTCTCCATTGTCCGTTCGTGCGTACGAGAAGCTGGTCAACTCAGACCTCCCGCGCGTGCGTCACGCTGGTTGGCGCCTGGCACTGGCGGGAAATCACGGTGACGACATTTACCTCTCTCTGTGGCGGCCGTTGTTGTTTTCAGCGCGAATGTCGACGGCATTGATAGAGGCCGTACAATGCCGGGAAGCGATGATGATCCTGGCGCAGATTCAGACAGCTCTGCGGCCCTTCCACCCGCTGGACCGGGTGATTGCGATCATCCGTCAACTCAACGACGATCAGGCCGAGAATGCCTGGAAACACGTGAAGGTTATGGTACGCGACACGGCATTTACCTTTCGACAGGGGCGAAAGTATGTCGAACACCCCGACGCCTTCATGCGTGTTGCCGGTTGGCGGCTTATCCACGGCTCTGCTACCGCGCCGGACGTGGTTGCTCAGCTTTTCGACTGTTTATTTCGACAGAATATGAAGGACACGCGGTACCGGCACATCATCCGCGACCCGATCGTGCTGGAGCTGCTGCGCACTGTGAATGACGGACATTTTCTCGGCGTGCTGTTCCGCGAACGAAGCGATCTGCTGTCGGTCCTGCCGCAAGATGTCTTGGCCGATATCATTGGGTCGGTGGGCACGCATGAGCTGGTCACGGCCGCGCGCGACGTCGACAGCACCTGCTGGCAGGTGCTCCGACCGGTTTACCTCGAGTGCCTGGACCGGCGCTGGAACGCGATTGGTTTCTGGCGCGATATGGAAGCCGTGCTCAGCGACGACCCGGAGGGCTCGCTGCATTCTCGGATCGTCGACGATGCTGATTTCAGCCGGCGTTTCGTCGCGATCGATTCCGACCAGGTGCTCAAGCTACGGCATGTTCTGTTGGAACCGCTCATGTTACGATGGATCGATGTAAACCACAAACGATTCGAGCGCGGCAGCGTCATGCTGCTGGCTGCATCGACGCATCGTTTGCCGGGCATTCGGCGTTGGGCGCTGGCGCGGCTGGACAACGACGCTTTGGATCTACCGTTTGCACTTAAACTGCTTGAGTCCGAGCTACCGGAGCCGGCGGCTGTCGCGCAGCGTTGGTTCGATAACATACCGCCTGGAACTGCTGCGGCGTGCGATGCGTTCTATGCGTTGACCGATAGTTCAGTTGCCGGCGTTCAACGGTATGGGCGTGCGTTGCTGGAAAGGCTATTTCCGGATCGAACCGGCGACGGCGCGGTCTTCGAGCGTCTTGCCGAGCACCCGGATCAGGACATGCAGTATTTTGTGGCCCGAAAGTTTGAGGCGGCGCCGGATTGGGCCGTTTCATCATTCGATCGCTCCGTGTTGCGTCGCCGGCGTTACGCCCGCCAGGCAAAAGAGTCGGTGAAGGCGCGCTGGCAGGCCGCATCAAGCGAGACCCCGGTCGATATCGATGTACTGAAAGAATTGGCGCGCGGCCGTAACCAGCGCGATCGCGAATGGGCGTGGGCGCGGCTGGCGGCACTGGCGTCGGCGGGTGTTGAAATCGAGGGTATGGAAATCACGTATGGAAATCACCCAGAGTTATAGGCGATCGAGTCAGGCGAGCATAACAGGCGACGGTCTGGTCTTCGACGTCGCAACGGAATGCCACCGTCCACCCGTTCACTTGTCGGCCGAGCTACGACACAGCACCGACTACGCGCGTTGCATGTTGGCCCTGTTCGACGTCGTAACTGGCGATCTACGGCCGCCGCCGCGCGACCACAGCGACTATCAGGCGTGGGTACGTGAGCGGTATCTTGAGGCGCTGCCGGCTGTGATGCAGTCGCGTCAGATGAATCTGGATGAAACCATGCGGCAGCGTGCGGTCACAGCCGATCGTGTCAAGCAACTCCGAAGAAAGGTCGCTGAACTCCGCGCCAACCAATCGAAGGAATTTTGGGCCGCACAGGCAGCGTATTTCAAATGGCTGTACAAGCATGACCGTGACGCGTGGTGGGTCCTGGATCCCGTGATCAGTGTGCATCCGGACAGTGTGATTTTTGAGGTATTTTCACAGGACGAATCGTCTTACGGGCGTGTTTCCGTGCCGATGGAAAATCTGGCAATTCACGATGACGTGCGTTTCGGAACAACAAATATAGATTTCAGTGTAGAGCTTGCGGATGAGCTACGGCGCGTACGCAGTTACCGGGCGGCATCATTACGTGTTGGCGCGGGCGGCGTCGAAATCGGTACGAGCAGCGGTTCACAGCTTGAGAAGAAGATCGATCTTCCGCCGTCGTGGGTGCGTGGTTTCCTGCAGGTGCAGTCGGCTCTTGCGTTCACGTCCCACCACGTCCGGTTGAGTTCCGAATTCGTCGCTGAGATTGTCGCGCTGCTGCGCAGCCGGCGCGAGCACACCGGCCCGCGTTCGCTGCGGTTCACACTCACTCCGGGCACGAGGCCCTCGGTCGTTGTCGAGCCGTTTGATATTAAGCTGGTCGAGCCGTTCTTCGAGTTTGCCGGTGGTGAAGCGCATGAGATTCGCGTGTGGGGACGACGACGGTTATTTGCCCTGGAGACCTTGCTGCATCATTGCGAGGCCGTCGATGTCGCCTTTCTCGGCGCCGGACTGCCCAGTTGTTGGAGTATCGCATTACAGGGTCACCGATTTGATCTTGTACTCTCCGGTTGGACCCGAAACGACTGGGCGAAGGCTGCCGGTTTCAGTAGTCTGGCCTCCACACGTCACGCTGCAAGCGGCGACATCGATCAGGCGCGTCTTGTTCTGGAGCGTGAGCTGCGCGTCACGGCGGAGACGCTCGCGCAGCATTCGGGAATGTCTCGCGAAATCGCTCAGGCAGCGCTCCAGCACCTGTGCGCGGTTGGACAGGCTATGTACGACCCGCACGTTGCTGCCTACCGCTGGCGGCTGCTCTTCGACAAGCGATTTGACCTGGCCGATGACGTGTCATCTCGTCACCAGGAGCAGGCCCGCCGTATCGTCGCTGAAAATCGGATTTCATGGATCGAACCGCCGCGTACCGACGACAGCGGAAACGTCCATTGTCGTGCGTCTGTCACCGCGCGAGTGAACCAGGACGTTGCCCTGGTTCTGGACGCGGATGGCCGGGTTGCAAAGGCAACATGCACCAGCAGCTGGCATCGCCGTGAAGGCCTGCGTAAGGGACCGAGTCCATACATCATTGCCGCCTGTCTGTATCTCGCAACGTGGAGCGCAAGTACCGATGGGCCATGACGCACGAGCACAACTGCGGCAACTGATTCGTCAGGCCGGAGGACGATCCACATTCATTCGCGACGAAATGATTCGGCTCGGATTCTGGAGCGACGAACAGGATGTCCGGGATGCCCCGCAGCTCAAGGGCGTACTCGCTGAACTTGGTGAAGAGACGAAAGCACTTCGTAAACTCGATGCCGATATCGCCTATGCCCAGGACATCGAGCGTATGATCGAGGTCATTCGCGCGGAGCGCATCGCGCGGGTGAAGGCCGAACGCGAGGTGCATCGGCGTCAACGAGCGGAAGAGCAGGAACGACGCAAACAGGAACGACGCCGGCAGCGGCAGGCGCGGCCGCCGTGGCTCGGTTACGACGTGTCCGCCGGACTGCGCTACGACGACGGCGACGATGCAAAGCTGGCCGGCGATGGGTTGCCTCGGATTGCAGACGCCACAGAATTGGCTGCGGCCGTGGGTGTTGAGCCGGCCGAGATCGCATGGCTTTCTTATCATCGAGCGGCGGCAGCCGTCGACCACTATCATCGCTTCACCATACCGAAACGCTCCGGTGGCACACGAACGATTTCATCGCCGAAGTCCCGGCTGCGTCGCGCACAACGCTGGGTATTGGCGTCCGTCCTGAGTCCGCTCAAGCCGCATGCCGCAGCCACTGCGTTTCGAGCGGGGCGATCGATCCGCGACAACGCCGTCGTGCATCAGTCCCGCGATGTTGTTGTCCGGTTGGATCTCACGGATTTCTTCCCGAACATTACGTTTCCACGCGTCAAGGGCATGTTCCGGCAGTTGGGCTACAACAGTGGTGTGAGCACAATCCTCGCGCTGCTATGTACAGAGGCGCCGAGAGTGACGATGACCTTCAACCGCGAAACCCGATATGTTGGTATCGGTGAGCGCCAGGTGCCGCAAGGTGCGTGCACGTCGCCGGCGATCACAAACATTCTGTGCCGCAGCCTGGACCGCAGGTTGACCGGACTCGCGACGGTCCATGGTTTTCGCTATACGCGGTATGCAGACGACCTGGTTTTCTCCGGCGCGCAGGAAAAGATTTCCGAGATCGGACGAATCATTGGATCCACACGGCATATCGTTCGCAAGGAGGGTTTTCGTGTCAACGAGGGGAAAACACGAATCATGCGATCGCACCAGCGTCAGGTTGTTACCGGTGTGGTGGTCAACGGCGTGCCGCGCGTTTCTCGGCCGGATATGCGTCGCTTTCGTGCATTTCTCCATGGGTATCGTCGGCTGGGCCCAGAGCAGATGAGTGAACGGATGAAACGCGACGCCACGGCCTACGGGCGCGGATATTATCGTTTCGTTCACATGATCAACGCCGATCAGGCCAAACAAATCGCTGAAACGGACCCGTGGTTATGTTCTTCAAGATAATTCTTTGGCTATGCGTGATCTACTGGATCTATCGGGCGTTGCGCAGTGGTCCCGCCGGCAACGCGCGACGTTCGCCGGCACACATTTCGTGTCGGAATTGCGGCGCCGCAGTGCACCCGGTCGCCGGTGAACGAACATCTGGCTTGTGCCCGGCGTGTTTTCGCGCCCATAATCTACGACAACCCGTCCGTCCGGAGCTAACGTCGGCAGCGTCGTCAAGACCGGCGCGATTCGTTGCCGAGCCGCCGTCGGATTTTGTCGCCATCGATAGGGTTATAGAGCGGACTCTGGTCTTTGCAGAGGGTCACGTGGTTACTCCAATGGATGACGGGGCAGGCACATCGACGATCGAAATGCAGCTCAAACAGGGCGGAGAACAGCACGGAACGGCTGTGGCTGTGCTGGACACGCTTGGTACCGCGGGACCTGGCGCATTCATCGTCAATGCTGCCGTAGCGGAGTCGGTTTCGGTACCGCTGCTGCGACGCTACAGCGGCATAACGACCGTATTCGCAAAGCCGTCGTCAGAAGACTCGGAGGAAGGCATCGCGCAGCTTCGGCGATGGATCGAAGGCATCCGCAAACCAAACAACATGAGTGGTGTTCGTGTAGCGCTACTGGATCCGTGCAAGGATGATGCTTATCACCCGGTATTGGCTGAACTCAACGAAGGCTTGCCCGTGCCCCCCGCTCCACCGGTTATTCGCCCCTCTCACAAGCCGCCCGTGCCGGTTCCAGCAACCAGTCCGGAGGCGGTCGGGACCGTGCCGCTACAAGAGGCAAATCCACCCACGGCCTGGCGGTACTTCGAATACATCGGCGGCAAATCGCGGAAGTTCTGGGCGATTCGTATCACGGGGAACGCCTACGACGTACAGTTCGGCCGACTTGGCACACACGGTCAACGGCGCGGCAAACAGTTTGCTACTGGTGAGACGGCCCGGATCGAGGGAGAAAAACTGGTCCGCAGCAAGGTCCGGAAGGGCTATGTCGAAGCTGCACTGCCCGGCGACTTCGGCGGGTGACAATGTCTAACTCTGAACGGCTCGCCGTTCACGAGCTGGCGCATTGTTTGCACCGTATGTATTCAGAGCTTCCTGGAATGCTGTTCCAGCAAACCGGCCAGAGTGGTGCGATACTCCTTATACTCTCCCGAGTCCAGTGGACAGTAGTTCATGTTCTTGCAGATCCCGGTGAGCCGGGTAAAGAATTCACGGACATCGTCTCGTTCGGTAAAGTCGTAACGTGTGTCGACAATGCCCTTGACGATCGTGAAACTTTCGACCTGCCGATCGATGGGCGTGGAGACATCGACGTCGTCGTATGCATCCTGCTGCAGATAGACCATATCAAGGAGGAGCGCTTTCTGCCAGGTGACGTAATCCTCCATGCTGATGCCCTCCTCACCGGTCACCTGCATCATGCGGTGGATCTCGTCGCCGCGATTCAGGAGTTCGTCCAGCGCCTCGATCCAGCCGGTCCATTCTTTATTGATATGCTCCGCATACCAGTCTTTCAGCTGATTACGATAACGCGACCAGGACTGCAATGGATCGATTGCAGGAAAAAACCGTCTGTACGCGCGTGCCGAACTGAGTCCGAGAAACGTCTTGACTGTGCCGAGTGTGGCCTGCGTTACGGGTTCCTCGAAGTTGCCGCCCGCAGGCGACACGGTGCCGATCATGGTCAGGGAACCGACGGAACCGTCGGGGCATCGCAACACTCCCGCCCGCTCGTAGAGGCTCTTGATTGAAGAGTCGAGATAGGCGGGGAACGCCTCTTCGCCCGGGATCTCCTCCATGCGTCCGGACGTTTCACGCAACGCCTGGGCCCAGCGCGATGTGGAATCAGCAATGACCAGAACATGGTATCCCATCTGCCGGTAGTACTCACTGATGGAGATACCCATATACAGGGACGATTCCCGTGCAGCGACCGGCATTGAGGATGTGTTGCAGATGATCACCGTACGGTCCATCAGGGCGCCCCCGGTCCTGGGATCATCAAGCAGGGGAAATTCGGTGATGGTTTCCACGACCTCGCCGGCGCGTTCACCGCAAGCGACAATGACCACGACATCGACGTCTGCATAGCGCGCAATCAACGTCTGCAACACGGTCTTTCCGGAGCCGAAGGGTCCGGGGATACACGCGGTACCGCCTCGGGCAATGGGAAAGAATGTGTCCACAATGCGCATGGTGGTAATCAGCGGTTGCGAGGGATATTGACGTTCGGCCAAACCGGTACGCAGCAGTTTTTCGGCGAGGGGCCGGCGGACCGGCCAGCGCCTGGCCATCCGCAATTCCTTTTCCTCGCCTGTGGAGGTACGGTAGCGTCCGATCACCGCGTCGATCGTGTGCATCCCACGAGAAATTTGGGTAATTTCAACCTCCGGAGTCTCCTGGAAGGGCACCAGCACTTTATGCAGAATCGGTCCTTCCTGAACGGTGCCTACGGGACTGCCGGCGGTTACCTTGTCGCCCGCGGACACCGTCGGTGTGAAGTCCCATTTCGTCGATCGGTCCAGGGGCGGAATGTCTACGCCGCGGGGTAGAAAAAAGCCATGTTCCTGCGCGAGGGTATCGAGCGGACTCTGCAGACCGTCGAAGACTCTGCCGAGCAACCCGGGGCCGAGTTCCACACTCAACATTTCTCCGGAAAACTCGACAATGTCACCGACGCTTACGCCCGAGGTATCTTCGAACACCTGCAGGTCCGCAGTGTTTCGGTGGATCCGCAATACTTCGGATTTGAGCCGTTCCCCGCCTTTGACAATAAAACCCAATTCGTTCTTCATCAGGGGAATCTTGTCCAGCTCAATCGTGACCAGGCTGTCCTTGACGGTGACGATCTTTGCAGTAATGGAAGGTTGTGCGTTCACATGTCCCCGTTGTCTTTAGAAAAGTTGTTGGAAGTTGCCCAGCGTTTCGAGCTTGATTTCGCTTAGCCGTTCTCGGGCGCGCTGCCGCGAATACAGTAGCCATCGCTGTGTGATATCCCAGCGGAACAGATATGCCAGCACCGACTCGAATTGAAACGTCTTGCTCTCGGAGATTCGGGCAAGATAGTTCCAGACCCGGTTCATCAGCAGCTTCTCCAGTTCCAGGGCCTTTCCTGACTCCAGGAGTCTGCGCGCATCAGCAATCCACGGATAGGCACTGCCGAGTCTGAAATCCGGATGCTCCCAGTGGAATTCGATATGCTGCACCCAACGGCCGACGCCCCAGTCGCTCCCCCGGGGCAGCGGCAGTCCCCGCTGTCGATACCGGAGACCCACCATGATCGTTCGTTGATCCATGCGGTACTCGATCATCTCCCGCAGATTCGGCTGCGTCACTTCCGTCATCAGCCTGCGGTAGAATCTTGCGAGTTCCACGTTCGTCTGATCTACTGGTTGACGCTGCCACTCGATAAACTCCTCTGCGAGCGAAATAACGGAACGATCGTCGGATTCCAGCATCGACAGACGTTCATCAAGCCGTTGACGATTGATCGGTAGGCGTTTGGCCCGGTAGAAGACGGGCATATAGGGCAGGCTGGCAATCAACGTATAATAATATTTGCTAGTGCCCATCTGCCGTTCAGATTTCGAGAGTTTCGGTGATTTTTCGAAATCGCGGACTCAATCGGCGAACCAGAAACTCTGCTACCCCCTGATCGGTCAAGTCGATCTCGAGATCCTCGTCATGCAGGCGTACGCGCAGCCCCTCAGAGCTTCCGGTTCCGGTTTTCACAACGAAACCGGCCCGCAGTATTTCCCCCGTGATCATGGACGCGAGGCGATCCATGTCTTTATCATCGGCGGGTTCCGTTTTTCCGTCCTGTACGTTCCGATCCGTATCGGTTGATCCGGAAATGATTATTTCAACGTTTTCTGCTGCCGCCGACCGGGTCGTCGCCGCCCCCGCGACTGCCAGGATCATCTGGCGGAGCACTGTCTTGTCCTGCATCTCCAGCCGGGTCAATTTTCTGACATGTGCCGAGAAATAGTCGTGCATGGCAGCTCTAACCTGAAGGATGGTGTCACGGGCGGCCAATTGCAGTGCGTTCCGACCGCCGTCGCGCTCGGATTGAATTTCCTCCATGGCCTTTTCGCGCATCTCCCGCACCTGCTTCTCGGCGTTGGAAAGGATTTGCGCCGCTTTCGATTCTGCGTCCTGGATGATCTCTTCCGCTCTCGATTGTCCGGCGTGGACGCCGTCGTCGCGGAGCCGATCGATGAGTTCCTGCACCCCGGTGGATATTGTTCCTGCCTTGTCCATAATTCTATTTGCCTCTGCGAATCCGATGCATTTCGGATCGTCACGAAACCATGCTAGTCGTTTTTGTTATTGCCCCGGAAGCGACCCCACCAGCAGCAGCGCGAAGACAAAAGCGAATACGGCAAAACCTTCGACGACAGCGGCCGGGGCGATGGACAGCCCGAAAATCTCGGGCTTGTGTTTTGATACGTTGATCGACGATGCGCAACAGTTACCCTGCTGAACCGCACTGAAGAGCAACGCAGTGCCCACGAGAACGCCGATCGCGAACAGACCCGGCGCATTCTCGATGGAGACGGCCCGGTTCAGGCTTAGCATCAGGACGATGCCATAGATCGACTGCGACGAAGGCATCGCCGAAACGCCGATATAGCGGCCGTGTCCCGTCTCTGTTTCGAGCAGTGCGCCGCAGGCGGCCTGACCGGCACGGGAACAACCGATTATGCTGCCGATGGCACCCAGTATCATTGGTGAAAAAATTCCCATCCATCCTAATGTGAGCATCAGTTCCATACGATTTTTTCCTTTTTGGCGAATGGTCGAAAGGGGAAACCCTCGTCGGTCAGCCCCCATCTGAAGAATTCGATAAAAATAAGTCGCAGACCGTGGACGAAGCCGCTCATAATGCAAAGCAACAGGTTGAGACTATGGCCGATTCCGAGAATAATCAATGCGAACAAAATTCCGAAGGCGGGAAACTCCGAAAACATTCGCGATGCCAGCCCATTGAATGCCAACGCCAGTGACGCACTTGCCAGTCCCAATGCGAAGAGTCGCAGGTAGCTCAGGACATCGCCAAAGGCCGTGGTTATCTTGTACATTGCCTGCATCCCGGACAGCAGCCGATGCGCCGGCGAACCCGAGCTTTCGGAAAACAGCAGGATTAGCAGTGCCCCGCTACCGATGGTCGCCAGTGTCAACGGCGCCCGCAAGGCCTCGGAAACGGAATGGTTGCCGGACTGGGTGTCCAACCAAAGCACGAGCGACCCGATGATCAGAAGAATCCACCCAATGGGCGCCAGTGCACGGCAGGAAATGCCGTTGCGGACAGCCTGGGCAATGTTGGCGACCACGATATGCAGCGCACCGAGCGTGATGGACAGTTTGATCATCTGACTGCTGTTGTTGAGGTCCAGTACCTGTGCGGACCCGAAAAGCGAAGCGCTCGGCGCGGGTATTCCGAAGTAACTGCCGATAAGGACGCCCCATCCGAATGCCGCCACGAGCTGTGCGGCAAAGAGTGTGCGCAGCCGCTTTCCCAGATCGTTTCGTCCGAGCCGTCCCCAAACGATACACAGAATCAATCCCAGGATTGCGGCGTACCCGGCATCCGAGAGGATCATGGCAAAGAACACCACAAATGACACGAAGACGGTCGGTGACGGATCCCAATCCCGATACGCCGGCGTCGTGTAAAAGGTCAACAGGTCCTGCCCACCTGCCGTCAGGTCGGAATTCTGAAGAAGTGTGGGGATGGGGTCATCGGCCTCTGGTTCGGTAATCACCATGGCGATGCGGCTACGCTTGCAGTACGCCAGTATCCTTTCTTCCGCATCTCGCGGCATCCACCCCTGTACGCCAAACAGCGGTGCATGCGTCAATGTCTGGTTTGCGGCCTGACTTAACGCAATAGCATCCGCCAAACGATGCGCCCGGCTGGTGAACAACTCACACCAGCGGGTCAAACTCCATCGTTCCGCCTGGATATCCTCGATCTCGACCTCGACCGCCTCGAGCCGGTTCTGCAGCTCCGTCAGCGACCGTTTACCCGTATGGGTGCGCGTCACCGGCATCCCCTCGGGCTCGGTCTTGCGGATCACGACGACATAGGAAAACCGATTGTCACGGCCGGCCACATGCCACCTCAGTTCGGTCGCCCGAACCTTCTTCATGTGATAGTGAGGAACGCGGTAAAACCACAGCCGCTCACCCTTGAGATCGTTCAGGTCGAATAGCGCAAAATCACCCCAAGGCTCCAGGTCGCGGATGCGCCGGCAAAGAAAGTCCCGTTCGTCCGCAAGCTTCAGGTTGCGCTCCTGCAGGTGCAGGCACGTGGATTCGAGTTTTTCCGCATCGAATCGGGCCGATGTACGTACCTGTCGGCGGCGGTTCGGACAGTCGACCAGAAACTTCAGCGCCGCGCTGAGCCGGGATAGGGCGTCGCTGCCCTCTTCGTTACCGGGTCCGCTGGAGAGCGGAATGATGTGAAGACAGCCCATTTCCTGAAAATCCGACAGGATTGCCTGTTTATCGGAAATGTGACCACATGCCGTCATCTTTACCAGCGGAACGATGCTCATGTCAGAGGACCTTCTTTATCAGTGCCGCGCTTTTGCGAGTTTCGATCGCACGACCGCTGCCCGCTCCGCATCCGCCATAACGATCTGAATCCGTTTAATATTCTGGAGCGTTTCCGGTATCAAAATCTTTTCGAAAAGATTGATCCGCTGCATCACTTTCAGCCGCGCTCGTTCCAGTCGTCGAACCCGCTCTTCGAATATAGTGACGATGATCTCGGCGCGGGACAATTCCTGGAGCTTGACGAAGATCAAATCGAACCAATGCGGTTTCCCGAGCATGCTGTAATCCTGGAGATGAAATTTCATTTCGGCGAGGTTAGGCAGTTTCACGCCGGCAATATTATCTTCACCGGTAATCACATCTGTGACATTGACGAACCCGCTCAAGCTGATTTCCCGGTTCGCTAACATCGGTGTTTGGTCCGCGATCATGACTTCCAGTTCACCGGCCTGCTGTTTTCGCTCGTCTAGCGCTTTCTTTGTCTTCTGCAGCTCGATATTCAGCTGCTGCCGTTTTAGTTCCAGCGACGGGAGCACATGTCGGTAGAGCTTCAGTTGCTCCCGTTCCCGGTGGAGTGCGGATTTGTTTAGCGTCAGACGACTCATACATCCGCCGGAGCATTACGGGCTGGAAAATATTTCCTGATGAGCGCTTCCTTCATCAACAGCTCTTCGGGTTCGAAACACTCCGCCAGTATTGCCCAGCAGCAGTCGAGCGCATCGTTCAGAGACGTGGATACGGACATGCTCAGGATCCGTTTCTTGAACAATTCCGAGAATTTCAGCAGCTGGTGATCGAACGGAGACAATTCGAAGGCCATGGCCTGCTTCTTTTCCGTTTCCTTCGCACCCGCGTAGAATCGGATCATCGTATTCATGATCTGTGAGTGATCCTCCCGGGTCGCCTTTCCGATTACATGCTGCTTCAGCCGGGACAATGATCCGAATGGATCGATCATGCCGTCATGAAGGTAGAGCTGTCCTTCGGTAATGTACCCCGTGTTGTCCGGCACTGGATGGGTCACATCATTTCCGGGCATCGTCGTGACAGTGAGGATCGTCACCGACCCCGCCCCTTTGAAGTCACATGCCTTTTCGTAACGCCGAGCCAACTGCGTGTACAGGTCCCCCATATATCCCCGAGTCGCGGGGATCCGCTCCAAGGATATACCAATCTCTTTCATGGCGTCCGCGTAGGCCGTCATGTCCGTCATCAATACCAGGACCCGCTTTTTCTCCTCGACGGCAAAGCGTTCCGCCACCGCAAGTGCCAGGTCTGGGATCAGCAACCTTTCTATGATCGGATCGGATGCCTGATTCACGTACATCACGGTGCGGTGAAATACGCCGTGGTTCTCGAAGGATGTCCGAAAAAAATGGTAGTCATCGAAAATCAGGCCGAGACCCGCAAACACGACAATCTCCGCGTCCGCCTGAAACCCGATCCTTGCCAGAAGTTCGTTGTACGGTTCCCCGGCAATGGAGAATATCGGGATCTTCTGGCTCTCGACCAGGCAGTTGAACAGGTCGATCATCGGGACATGGGTGTGGATCATCTTATGCGGCACCACGCGCATCATTGGATTGACGGTCGGCCCGCCTGCTTCGATCTTTCGGTCCATCGACAGATCGGGACCCCCATCGATAGGGATGCCGGAACCGTTGAATACGCGTCCGAGGATATTGTCGGAGTACGTGACCTCGATAGGATGGCCGGTGAACCGCACGCGAGCGTTGGTTGACAGACCTTTTGCTCCGGCGAACACCTGGAGGCTGGCCGTATCGCGGTCGAGTTCGACCACCTTGGCGAGCGAAATCTCGCCGTCCACGTTCTCGACATAGGCAAGGTCGCCGAGAGCACAATCCAAGGATCGAACCCGGATGATATCACCGACGATTTCCTCGACGCGAGTGCGGTATGCGAGTTCTGATATCATGATGCGGCCGGGGTACGGTTGCGAACTGCTGCATGGACTTGCCGCGAGTCGCATCTTGCGAAGGAGCTTCTGTAGGAACGTCACTCGCAGGCATGGGCTGACGCCGACGTCCGGGCGTCAACCGTACAAACAGTATAACCCTGTATTGCGCCGCGGAACATTCGGAAAATGATGAATTATGAAAAATTTCTGCTGCAGCGGTTAAGACTATGGCAACCTGGCGTATCGGTTGACGTTCCGGCGTCGGGGGAATAATCAATGGTTTAGTGAGATTGACGGGGCATCGGTCCGTTCTTACGTTCGAACCGTGTCGCAGACAAGGCACTGACTCGGCTTGGTCAGACGACATTTAGCGTGTTGCACTGCTTCCCATATGGCAATGCACACACCGATGTAGACGAGCGCTTCACTCATCTCCAGATATCGTACCAATGGTGAATGTCGACGACAGATGTATCAGAATAAGCCGAGCATAACCGATGCGATATTTCGCTAGAATCGGCTCATGAACAGAAGAATAGATTTCAATAGCCGCCGTTGAAAACTCGCTCACTCCATGCCCACGTAATGCATGCCCCATCGCACGGCAAACTTCGCTATTGCTTCGTTGTTTTGGACTGATACTTAGCAGTTCACGTACAACTGACCTTGCAACCGGATTGTTAACGAGGTCGAGATCGTCTGATTCGATCAGTTTCGCGGCATACACCATCTTGACGAAATGCGGCGTTAGGTTCAATCGATTCTGCTCGCGGATGTCGCTCGGATATCGGAAAAATTCGAAGCACAGGGCTGCCAATATCGGAGAACCTGCAATCAGTATCCACGTGACCGCACGGCGACGATGCGTGATTGCAACGTCGGCTACCGCAAACACAAAGAGAATACAGACGCAGGCGGCGGCAGGCCGGGTCAGGTGCGCTTGCACAGGCGAGTCCGATCGCTACCGTCAACCACGGGGGCCGCTTGCACGTGATGTAACACACTGAAATACCCGCAATCAGAAAAAACTGTGCCTGTGTCAACGTTTCAGCCAACACACTATTCGAAAAGCTCGTCAGCAGGCCGCACGCGTAGATGCCGATCACGACCCCTGCGCTGTACCAGACGGGAACATGTAATGACAGCGAAAACCCCAGAAAAATCAAACATATCAGCAATATCGCTTTCTGCGTCCACACGACGCGGTACAATGAATCGTCCAGCCGGTCCATAAAGGGCTGACCCTGAAGACTATGAGTCGCCGGCCATCTTGATAGTCGTATTGGCAACGCATTTGACGAAACAAGCGCGCTGATAAATAGATGGTAAATCGGCGGCGTCACCGAGTCTCTCGCAAATGGCTTTACATATCGGCTGGAATCCGGGTAGGTGCGGTACATCTCCCAATTCTTGAAGTGCACGGCGTTGTTACTCGGACGAACGATCGAGTCGGCGATAATCACGCCTGCGAGCCCGCCGGCAACGATCAATATTCTGAATATGGAGCGCAGGGCGGGTTTCATGTCAATCACCCGGAGATTTGGAGTCGCATGTCGACATACACGGCACGGTTCTCAAAGATATATGCGCGTCGGTGCGCTACTATATATCGGCGTGGCCGCAATGGAGGGAAGATGCCGTTTCCCCCGCCTCAGGTGAGGTCATGCGATGACCGATATTGGGTGATATCGGTTGTGTGAAGGTCCGTGGCTGCCGATCAGGACTTGCCGACTTTCGCGATGATCCAGACTGCGTGAATAATTCCCGGGATATAACCCAGAAACGTCAACAGGATATTGATCCAGAAGGCAGCGGCAAATCCTACCTGCAGGAAAACACCGAGAGGCGGTAATATTATGGCCAGAATAATCCGAACGAAATCTTTAGTACCCTCACTCATCGTCACAACTCCCTTGTGAAGTATTTGGTGATCAAAATTGATCCGAAAATCTGTCGCGGTACCCTCTGCACATGTTGGCTTGCACAGGTTCTCCGCCAAGCTCAGAAAAGTTGAGTCATCCTACCCGCAGGTCGATTCAATTTCAAGGCGAATAGGCCGACGGGAGTCTGCAGAATGGCCGCTGACTGATATCCGCGTGCTCGAATTTTCGGACCGAATCGGTTCGGATTGCAACGTTGTGAGGGCGCGAATTGCGTAAACCCCAGAGCTCGGTTTATGTTGAGCTCAAATGTCTATAAAGTTGGATGCCATCATTCTTGCATCGTTTAGCAGGGGTGTCGCCTACACCGTGGACGCGGCGTGTTGATAAAATGGACGTTCAACGTTACAGCGCTGTCGAACTCTGGTTATCGTTTGCCGGGGGATTATGCCTTTTTGCTTTCTTTGCGGCTTTGCGTCACTGCGCGAGATCCATTTCGTTACTGCTGTAGCCACGGCTCTGTGAGCCGTGCCACGCAACGCGAAGCAACATTAAAGTACGGCGCGTCTCACAGAGACGTGGCTACACGCTGCCGCTTCCACCAACGTTTGGCGTACAGTTTTTTAACGCGCAGCATAAAAAATCGTTCGATTTGTATGGCCCGCTCTGTAGCCGCAGGCTACAGTAAGTCTCAGTCGATTTTCGTTATGCAGTGGGCGCAGTGCCGCTGCAACCTTCACGTTCCAACAATCGAATTGATAGGAGTGGACATGAACACGCAAACAATGGCACGTAAAGTGGGGATTATTTCACTGGCACTGCTGGTTGCGACAGCAGCGAACGGGCAGGGGAACGAGGGTGGAAAAGCATATAGCAAGGAGCAGATTGCCCAGCTCAAACTTAAGATCGTGCCTGCAGCAAATCCGTACTTTGCCTTAAGCGCTGCAGAGTTGAACGCGATGAAGGCGGAGAAAGGACCGAACCCGTATCTCGCGTTCCTGCCGGCTGAAGCTGAACCCGATTTTCAATTCTGGCAGGCTGCCATGAGATCGGACAGCAAGAACAAGACGCCGTCGCCGTCGCCGTTGCAACTGATTACGGCGAATGAGGCGGAGGGCGTCGGCGCCGTCGGTCAAAACGACAGCATAGCGACCGCAGAACATATCACAAATTTCGGCACACGTTTGGACGAAGACCCTGCCGCGGATATCTCAGGCAGCTTGCCCCAGTTCCCAGTACCGGCAACAATCGGACCTTTTGCCGAAGACGACGGCGCCATACCGATTGCTAACGTGACAGGCCTCATTTCGGGCGCAGCCGTGAAACTCAACGGTACAATCGGCGACGGACCGCACGGTAGTGCCGGGACCGGAAACGGCGATTTCGATTTTTTTGAAATTTCCGGTGTTTTGGCCGGCCAGGTGATCATCGTGGATATAGATACCGTCCCGGCCACCCTTGACCCGTTCGTTGCCGTCTGGAATAGCGCTGGGAACCTGTTGGCAGCCAACGATGATGACGAGTTCACCTTCGATAGTTATCTGGAATTTGCTGTACCGTCGGACGGTGATTATTTCGTGTCGGTCGAAGGCTACAACGACGACGGGCAGTTGCCTGCCGATCCATTTGACTCCTCTTCGGGAATCGGCGTCGGCAGCGAAGGAGACTACGATCTGACGCTGGCATTGATTGAGCGGGATGTCGACGTCTATAGCTTTGAGCTGAAAGCCGGCGATATCGTCGGTGCAAGTGTCGCGGGCGGAGGAACGCGATTGGAGCTATTCGATCCGTCGGGTGTGCTGCGCCACGGCTCAAACGGCGACGCTACGTCTATTCATCCCAATGCATCGCCGCTGCCGGGGGGGGGCAACGCAGTGGTATCTCATGTTGCCGAAGTCGCAGGTTTGTATTATCTCGGCGTGTCGAACGGCTCTGGATCGTACAATATCGCGTTGCGCGTTTTTCGTCCCGTTCTCGAAAGCGATGTATTCGGTGGGAGCGTACAGACGCTGTTCATCGACTTCGACGGCGCCACCATTGATCCCTCGATATTCGGTGGTCCTGCGGGTCCGAGGCACATGTCGCCGCTTTCCGCGTTCTTGGGCGATTGGGGATTGACGCCTGGGGATGAGGATGCCGTTATAGATGCCATACTGGCGGCCATAAGCGAGAGCCTCGAAAGCGATCTTTTAAATACAGGAAACAATTCAAATTTCGGTATTCAAATTTTGAACAGCCGCGACCATGCCGATCCGTTCGGCCAAAGAAACGTCAGCCGCATCATTATCGGCGGCACGATTGCAGAGTTGGGTATCGGTACGATTGGCATTGCCGACAGCATAGATGTCGGCAATTTCGAGGCGAATGAGACAGCGATCGTCCTCCTGGACTTGCTCAGCGCGGATTCCGGAAATCCGAATTCTTTGAACGGGATTACGCTCGACCCGGGCGCCACGATCATCGATCTTATCGGTATTGGCGTCGGCAACATCGCGGCTCACGAAGCCGGCCACTTTTTCGGAGATTGGCATACGGACCAGTTTAACGCCCAGGAAAACATCATGGATCAAGGCGGTAATCTGGCGAATACTCTGGGGTTAGGGCCGGATGAGGAATTCGGCACGATCGATGATCGCGACGTCGACTTTGGCAAAGATAGTTTTGTTCCGAATGAGGGCTTTAGCGGCACCGAGGATACGTTGAACACCGTTGCCTTCGGCTTGATGACTGCCGAGCTGAAGGCTGTGCCGACGCTCAGCGAATGGGGAATGATCGTTATGGGCGTGTTGATCATGGCCGGAGGAATCCGCTCTATTCGTCAACACGGCATAGCGGGCTAGCACTGCCCTGATGTAAATTCCCTGCTAGCCCCCGTTCGAAAAGGTCTGTAACGTAGGCATTCCAGTCTGTGCATCCGGAACGGCTATTACTCAGACAGGAATGTCTAAGCTACCTTACTGTCGTGATTCCAGGTTTTCCGTAGCCTTTTCGAACAGGGGCCTGCTAGAGAGCTGGCCGGTAGCGTCCACGCAGGTTTCCCTGGCGTTTTTTGATATTAGCGCTATCAATCCTCTGCCGGTTTTCGGAACCGGCCGCTGTAGCAGGCGAATTCTTTGTGGAAATGAATCGTTTCAAGACCGGCCGCGGCGATCATGTCCATGAATTCCTGCTCACTGAACCGTAACGCCTGTGATGGCGCGTACCAGTCGTAGTTTGTCATCACCGATGCCTGCTCTCCCAGCTCCTTGTTCCAGAAACACTTGAGGAAATTCCAGTAAACGAAGCGTTGCACCGTCATCTTGCCACCCTGAATGTCCAGTGCCGGGACATCCGGAAAGTCTAATTCCTCGTCGACGGTGCTCAATAGGCGCCCCAATTCAGTTACCTGCCGGGAAAGCGCCATGAGCTGTTCGTGGTCCAGGCTCTTGCTGTAATGCCGGAAGTGGTCATCGAGCAGCTCACGCGGCAGTGCCTTCTTGCGGTACACGTACACCGACACGTCCCGGCCCGCGCCCGTGCATCGTACCAATTCTGAAAATGTAGCGGCTGGAGCCCGGGTATGATGGATGACCTGGTCGCAGGAGATGTAATCGAAGCATCCCAAATCGAAAAACGGCATGTCGCCGATATCACAATGCACAAAGCAAATGTTTTCGAAATGCGCGTAATGCCGCGCTGTTCGCGGCAGCATGTCGCAGATATCTGCTGCCATGATCAATGACGACGGGCTCAGCTCCGCAAACCACGCCGATTTATAGCCCATTCCTGCGCCGGCATCCAGGATAACCGGGCACGATTGCAGGTATGCTGCCAGTGTCGCTTCATCTGCGAAACCATACAACTCGAGATACCAGCGCTTCTGGTCGCGGACCATGTTCTCAAATGCCGTTGAACCATACTCGAACTGGCCCCATTTATCGGTAAACGCCTGTGCTGTCTGCTCCTGAGACGAAACCATCGCGTCTGGAAGGCAGGAAATCAGGTTTGGTGCGATGACGGTGTGGTTGCCGTGGCCGGCGGTGCTGAATACATCGCGAAATGGTGGTGAAAGGTGCATGTCGACTATCGGCCTTTGTTGGTTTACGACCTTACTCCTTGATTCCACGTTCGCAAATCACTCAATGTTGCCGCGACTACGCTCGATGGCATCGTGACGGCATACGAAGCGCTTCCCGCGACTACGCAGGAGGCACACCATGACGGTACCTATGGTATAATTGCCCTTTGTCGTGAGCATGTTCACAGCCCTGGAAGGCCATGCCACTGAGTGGCACAGCGATCTTCGCTGTAGCCTTGCCGTTGGCGCTTGGGGAACCGCGAATGAACACGAATGAACGCGAATCTTAGCGGAGGCGCCAGACACCAATGGCACCAAGTTCATGAAATGCAGCCACGGTTTTCTGAGCCGTGCGCCTCAATTGCAGAGAAAATACGGCACGGCTCAGAGAGCCGTGGCCGCACAACCTGAGCGCGCTGTCCTTATGGTAGTGACATTGGGAAAGATAGAATTTATCTGTCTACTGCCCCGATTCTCCGTCTGGTAGGGTATTGAATAGGTGATTTCTTACTGCCAGAGCGTCTAAAATGTCAATGCTGCTGCTGCCGTCCAAGTCAGCTACAACGGAATAATTTTCATGTCCAGCTGCAGAAAACAGGACCTGCCGAATTTTGAGTGCATCAACTATGTCAGTAGTTCCAGATTGGTCGATATCACCAATTAGTACGTTAAAGTCATATCGGAAAGGGCCACCCGATTCCTGGTCGTGACCACCAACGACCGGATATCCACACCAATCCGTCACGTTCTCGGAAAGAACGATCTGCAATCTATCGTCCGCAACATAGTAATGGCTCCCAAATAGGATCTCGACCCCAATTCCCGCGCTGTGCATTCTTTCGAGAAAGGCTTGCACCCGCGTTTTATTCTCTGCCGTGTCAAAGTCGTCGCTCCAATTGATGGAGAATGCTATAGAGGTAATTCCGTACTCAAGGTAGAATTGTTTGAGGTCCTCTTCTTTGACACTATCGCCCAGTATGTCGGTAGACCAAACCCACATACCGGTTTCCGGCGCTTGACCAAATAATTGTGTTGTCGACACCAGCACGAACGACCATATAGTGATTAAGAACCTGCGCATTGGTTCCCTCCGCTATTGATTTGGTATGTAAAGATTGTTGTTTTAATCGGGCCCTATTGGATACATCCGGATTCTGTTTCCATATTGGAATTGATAGAGCTGAGTGTGATATTCGAGATCATGAGGACGATAGATTCCTCAGGCTCATTCTTCTCGAACACGGAGAATCCATTCATAATGCGTTTTTCGATCGAAGACTTAACGATGCTGCATGTATCCGATGGCGAATGCATGCGGGCAGATTAAGGCTGGCGGTTTTGATCGGGAACGTTGAATGTTCGTTCCACTAAATCGGCATGTGCGGGCGGTGTCGGCGGATTTTGAACCCGGATACGATGCCAGGCCACCAGTACGGCCAGGCCCCAGATCTCAAAGCCATAGGATTTCCTGCCGGAAAAATGCAATCGCAATATCTCATCGACACGCATCGGATCCAACACGTGCAATTCCCTTATTGACGCAGGTGACAAGAGGTCGCGCACCTGCTCTGCAAGGGGGCCGCGGACCCAGGCGTGCAAGGGCACACTGAATCCGTATTTGGGGCGATCGGCAATCGACGGACCGAAGACCCGTCGAGCCGATTTGCGAAGCAGCGATTTTGATTCGCCGCCCCGACTTATCTTGAAATGGTCCGGCCGGCGCAGGGCCCATTCGGCGAAACGGTGCTCCAGGAACGGCGACCGCACCTCCAGACCGTGGGCCATACTCATACGATCGGTCTTGGTCAGAATGTCGTTGGGCAAATAATCGGTGATATCCGCTCGCTGTAACGCCAGCAGCGTACAATGTTCGCTCAGATTGTGGCGTATTGCCAGATCCGATAACGCTGTGTGCATCCGCTTCCCGCCGTACTCAGTACGGAGCAAGGCGTCGACTTCGTTTGGCAGCCAGGTTCCGTTCCACGAAAAATGGGCGACGCCCACAGGCAAGTCCGCTGCCCGCAGGAATCTCCAAAGCTTGTATGACCGGGTCACTTTCTTCTCCGAAGTCGGCAGACGGTTGCCCAATCTTGCCAGAAATCTGCGGGCGTAGGTGGGCAGTCGTGCGATCACCTTGCGGTGCGCCTGCGTCGCTTTGTAGGTGAGATATCCTCCGAACAGCTCGTCACCGCCATCGCCGCCCAGCACGACTTTATTGCCTTTGGCGGCCAACTGTGCGATGGTCCACACCGGGAGTGAGGAAGAGTCGGCCAAAGGATCGTCGGCATGCTCGACAATGGCCAGGAAGTTCTTCAATGACTCGGGTGTGAGAACGGCGCGTTGCAGCCGTAGCCCGAGCCGGTCGGCTACGTTTGATGCAGCGTCGTATTCGCTGTACGAGTCTTCGGCGAAGTCGAGAAAATACGCCGTGCTCAACTTCCCCTGACGCGCCGCCGATTCGGCGACCAAGGCCGAATCGACACCGCCGGACAACAGGACGCCAACCGGGACATCACTCAGTAGCGCGAGACGTACGGCCCGGTCGAATTTCTCGCGCCACTCCTCTACGGCGTCTTCGGCGCTCTGCCGGGCTTCATCGGGCGCATCCGGCGGCGTCCAGTAAGTTGCGCCTCGTTCGCCGCCGTTCGCGGAAATGATCGTCCAGTTCGCTGGAGGCAGACGATGGATTCCGTGCATCAGGGTGCGTGTCCCGGGAACGTAATTCAGCGACAGATAACCACCCAACCCAGTGATGTCCAATTTCCGCTCGATATCGGGAATTGCGGCCAGCGGGCGCAACTCGGACGCGAAGGCTAGATAACGACTATGCCGCCAGTAAAATAACGGTTTCTCGCCGAAACGGTCGCGAGCAATAAACAATTCATGATTTCGCCGGTCGGCTATTGCAAATGCAAACATCCCGGTTAAATGGCGTGGGAGTTCTTCCTTCCAGATACGGTAACCGTGCAGCAACACCTCGGTATCCGAGTCGGTCTCGAACCTGCATCCCAATTGTTCCAGCTGCCGGCGAAGCGTCGGGTAGTTATAGATTTCACCGTTAAAGGTGACGACAAGGCCGCCATCAGCAGTAGCCATCGGTTGTGCGCCCGAATCCAAGCCAATAATCGACAACCGGCGGTGTCCGAGGTAAAACGGACCGTCGGCCCACCAGGCGCCTTGGTCGGGGCCGCGATGGTGCAGGTGATTGACCAGTGTCGGCCATAACTGCCGGTGAGGTGGCGGGCCGCAAAATGAAAACATCCCGACGATACCACACATTACCGACCTTCCACGTTGTCGAGTTTCCACTCGTGGCGGGTTTTATAGACTCGGCGATTGCCCTGTCCGTAGTGAATGCGAACCAGAATTTCAGCGAGTATGCCTGCCAGCATGATATGTACCGATGCCAGAATTAAATTGGCCGACAGGAGGAACCAGCCGGGATGTTCTCTGAACATGGGGACGTCGTAATAGCCGGCGGCGAGGACCATATACGTCATGATGACGACGCCGGCGGCGCACCAGAGAATCGCCAATTTTCCGAACGCTCTCATTGGTCGGTCCATATAGCGGACGAAGAAAAAAAGCACGAATAAATCCAGAAAAACACCGAATGACCGGCCGATGCCGTATGAATTCTTCCCGGCGGGACGCTTGATATTGCGAATGGGAATTTCGGTAATCTTCCCGCCAACTTCCCGGCCCAATGCCGGAACAAAGCGATGAAATTCACCGAATAAACGTAGGTCTTTTACCAATTCGGCCCGATAGGCACGGTAGGTGGTACCGCAGTCGTGAACGGGCAATCCTGCGATCCGTTTTATCAGGAGATTGGCGACATACGAAGGCCAACGCCGTAATACCCCCTCGGCACGCTCGCGCCGCCAGCCGCACACCATATCATAGCCTTCTTTCAGTTTATCCAAAAATTGTGGGATTTCTTCCGGAAAATGTTGCAGATCCGAATCCATGGTCACCAGTATCGTTCCGTGCGCGGCATCCAGTCCGGCCTGCAATGCCTGAGTTTGCCCGAAGTGACGCCGTAATTCAATGATGCGGAGGCGGGCTTCGTTCCTGATCAGGCGCTTCATGATCGCGAGACTGTCGTCCGTGCTGCCGTCGTCCACCAGGATGATCTCGAAATTGTAGCGATCTTCGAGCGGTTTTATAGTCTTGACGACGCGTTCGAGGTACGTTTCGATTACCGCCTGTTCATTAAAAACCGGTGCGATTATGCTCACATGTTCCTGTTTGGAATTTTCAGCGACCAAAGCAAGCCTTCGAGTATCCAGGTCAGAATGAGTGCGGACGTCATGATATGGAAAATGGAATACAGGCACGTACCTCTGCCCGAATAAATAAGCAATGCTGTTGCGGACGCCGGCAAAAGAAAGACCACTAACTTAAGCGACAACCAGTTTCGTGTCCATAGCAGGAGGCACAACACCGGGAGAACGATCAGGCCGGACACCGGAACCGAGCATCGCCATTTCAGAACGGCAACGGATATGGGCGTTGTTTCCGTGAGGATTCTCCACACTCTTCTGCTGATGATCTCCATGTACCAGAGCGGATCATTCCGGACCGTATCGAGAACGTGATCCCGAACGACGGCATAATAGCCGGGGAGTTCCTCCATTCTCTTGTAATACGTTGCGGCCTCGTCCCAGTGCATACTGGTCGGCCCGTGTTTTAATCTCAGAATCGGTGCAGCGTATTGGAACGCCGCGGCGTCATTCCATTCGTAGCCGTATGTTGTGTCAAAATCACCCAGACCACACCATATCGAATGCCAAACATGATGGTGATGAACACGAGGCCCCGGATAGACGCGTCCGCCCGCTTCCTTGACCACGGTATCGGCCAACCGGATTTTCTGTGTGAACCAGGACGTCCAGAATGCCGAACCCCCAGCGAACGCGAACACCAATGTGCTCGCCAATGCGATTTTGATCTTCCAGGGTTTTCTATCGAGAGCAAAATAGGTGAGTGCTGCGGACATGATAATCGCCACGGGTTCCGTTCGGATTTGACGGATCGACGACAGCAGCAGGCCGGTCATCAGCGGCGCCGCCCAGAGGCGCCGTCGCGACGGTTTGCGGCGCGTAAGGAGCGGGAGATGTATCGCAAGAATCAACAGGGACGTTATGATCGGCCAGGCAAAGACATTGTTCTGTCGGACATATAGCTCGAACAGTTGAAATGGATTGGACCCCATTAGCAGAACGGTGAAAAATCCCAGTGCAGGTTGTCGAATTTGCCAGAATGCTGCAAAAAGTAGGACCAACGTCATCGCAAAAATCATGACATGACACGGGGCCATCGATGATTTCCGGGGCGATCCACGGGCATACACGCTTGGTAAGAAAAGAAATATCTTCCCTAATTCTCCGAATCGTGTCGTATGTCCCACTTCGGTGCGCAGGTAATTGCCGAATTCCGCAAGCTCATGTTCGGCGCCGGCGACGCTGTAGTCCAACAGATTGTTATTGCGCTCGGTCGCCACCGGATAAAGACCAAGGTAGTAATAAAAGTACAGGAAACGCTGCTGTTGGTGCATGCCCGAGGAGGCCCTGAGAAAATAGGACTTATCGAGAGCCGCAGGATTCCGAAAAAACAGAAGTTGCCATCCGACGATCATGATGCATCCGGCGACCAGGACGGCCGGCATACTGCCTCTTTGCCCCAGTAGACGGCGTTGTTCAGGCAGGTTGAAAAAATGCCTTAACGTACGTCTGATCGATTTTTTTCTGTCTGGCATTCCCGTTGGTCTCCATGGACTCTACTGTGATGGGTGCCGCCTGCGCAAGCGAGACGACAGGTCGTAACCGGGCGATGCAACAAAGTCCGTCGATCTCGGACCTATTGCAAAAAGCTCAGAGATATTTTTGTTTTCTGCGAAGGCAAACGCTTTGTGTCGCGACGCTCATGGACGCCAATCAAAGCCTTGGGAATGGTGTTTAGGCTGAGCTAAGCTGCGCGGCGTGATGACATGGATGCGGTGTTGAGACCGCCGAAAGAGGTATTTGGTTGAGATACTGAAAAACTTCCTGAAGGACCGCGGGGTACAAGACCTCGAAATTGTATTTTGGAGGGCCGTTTCGAAGGAAAGGGGCCGGATAATATCGGAGCGTTCGGCTCGATTCTGGATGCCGTTTCCGGATTGGAATTATTAGATAGTTGAGGGTAATTTGCGAGATGATCGCGTCTCAAAAATAAATGTGGTCTCAATCAAGCGGAAGCGCGGCGAATACAAATCAGCCTCGCAGCTAAGGACTGCTGCATGAACCACGTCTGCAGGCGGGCGTTCGAATTGTCATAGACTTGTATGTGGCCAAGAGAATTCTGGAAATTGTACTGAATTCGGAAGCAATACTGCCACGTCTGCATGCAGGGAGCGTACAATGGATTTAAGTAAGAGAATAGAACTGATCAAGAATTACAGAGAAGAAAAGAAGAAATGGAAAGCTGCGGGAAAGCCTAGTCGAGATGATATTGATATGAAAAGAATATATGATATTTGCCGGGTTTGTCCCGCTTTCGAGAAAGGCGGCGGAGCGATCTCAGGATATGATAGGTGTGGTGTGTGCCTTTGTAACTTACATCCTTCCAGAAAAAAATTTAACAAGATAAGTTGGGCGACGACCAATTGTCCTGACGTTCCTCCGCAGTGGTAAGACAAGGCGTTTCGAGTACTCCTCTACATTAATGTAGATTTTCCCGGGGCGTAGCTGCTTGCCGGAGAGCGCACCGCAAACACAATGCTCAAAGCCCGCGGGTATCGCACTGGTTGGCCAGTGCGTGGCCGGAACGTACTAACTTGTCGCGCTTTGCTCTCACAGGCCGGCTACTGTGTCGCCAACTGCGCCAAATTAGGGGGCAGCAGAATCAATCTTTGGTACCACAGCAACAACCACCTCCGCCTGCCACCATTTCCAATTCAAAATCGGTGAGTTCACCGTCTTCCATCACGTGGTCTAAATCAGCTAACGTGATTTGCAATCCACGTTCGGCAGCAAGTCTCATTATGGAGTCGGCAAGTTCCGACAAGTCGGTAATACCGCGTTTTTTTATCTCTTGATGAACGGCTTGCTGCAGTTTTTCGTCGTCATTCATCGCTTGGCGAAATGTGGAAAGGGATTCAGTCGACATTGTTTCGTCTCCTATGGTTTATTCTCCTGGTTATAAGCCCCGCGTTCTGTTAGGCTGCGTCCCCCGGCGTTCGAACCGGTAACGCAGGCGTCCTCCTTGGCGTTCAAATATGAATATTATTTGTGATTACACCGAACCAATAGCTAAATTCCGCCATCCCACGCATCGGCAATCCGGCGATCCGGCGATCAGAAAAATTTAAGTAAAGCGAAATAACTTCATACTCAAAAACCTATTCGGAGAACAATCGCAAACCATATTTCTCCGGTTAATTGCTGTAAAGCTCAGGCTACGATTTTTCTGCGAAAAAAAGGTATCCTGGACAATCGGATATGTCTTGTGTTGCGCGGTTCTTGAAAACCTGGTCATTGGAAGCGTGGAACTTGTCCACCAGAGCTCGGTAATGCTGTTTATTTGAACGCCCTGTTTCTTCCGTGCTATTATGGCGACCAATGCGGGCGATCACTTTACTGATAGCCGCCGGCTTGAGAATGGATCATGACAGGAACGATACAGTGGTCGCTCGTACCGTCGATTTGATGCTCAAAAAAATGGGCATTCCACTTTACAGGGCTTTTACCTCAGACTGGTGAGCTCTGGTCCACCGCCAGGTCTTCTTAGAATCTCCTCGAACCGAGATCCTGCCGGATCAGGGTTGTCCAGCAGCGGTCCGCTGGGTCATAAACCTTGAAATTGCATTTTGGAGGGCCGTTTCGAAGGAAAGGGGCCAGATAAAATCGGAGCCTGCGGCTCGATCCTGGATGCCGTTTCCGGATTGGAATCTTCCTCATTGTACCCCGATCATCTATGTACGCGGACACGTACACATTGATAGTGATAATACTGTTGTGGCGAATATCATCTCGACGAATCGCATCCACGTAGGCAAACGAAATGTGATCTCGGGACAACTGGTAGGTTCTAAGGTTAAGATCAGAGATGACAACGTGATCACCTTGAACCCCTACGATTGCTATGACGATATTGCTTGTCCAAGTGCATATGTAACCCTTAGGATTTGCTGGGGATGGCTCCAGAGAAGTGATTTAGGCTTGTTCACGGATGGCTCCTTTGTTTTAGGATCTTGTTGTGCTAAACTAAACTTCTTCGCTTAAAGTTTTATATCTTTCCATATTCCAACACATTAAAGAATACATGCCGTTCCCGTACTGCCTACATTTATAGTCGAACCTTTAGTAGATCCAAGGCACGTTGTTGAGACTGGGAGGGCATGGTGATCTTGCAAAACGCGGGAGAGTCGGGAATTTTCGGCACCATTCGGTT